>JAIRRS010000056.1 GCA_031255855.1 Tannerellaceae bacterium
CGAACGTTGTATAGGCGTCGATAATATTATCTTCGGTATTTGCATCGTCCGAAAACTGCCGGCTTTTATACAATCCGCGTAAATTAATGTTCACGATTTTATTTTGCAAGAAAAGCGACACCGATACTCTGTGCTTGGGAACATACGTAAGGAACTTGTTTTCGAGGTCGGGACGCTTATCAAATTTATCTATCGTTGAATGGCTGAATGTGTAAGTAGCCATCAACCGAAGGTTGTGCAACGGCATGTAACTGACTTCGGCTTCGGCGCCTTTGAGCGTTACGCCAGTAACGTTTTCCCTGCGATAGATTGGACGACCGGGTGAAAGTTCGTCGCCCGAATCTACGTAATAAAGGAAATCACTTCCTTTTGCATAATATCCCGTAGCCGAGAACTTAAACATTGAGGTCAAAAGCAAATCTGCCCCAATTTCGTAATTGTTAATTGATTCCGGGCCAAGATTCGGATTCGCATATTTAGGTCCTATCCACATGTAACCTGTTCGTGTAAGGTCGTCCAGAATAGAGGCTCTGAAGCCGTGAGAATACAAAAGATATGCGCTCAACTCTTTAATAAAATTAAACCGCATACCTATTCTCGGCGACAGTTCCGACCATGTATGGTCTTTTAATTGGGGTAATTCGCCCCAAGGTGATGTAGAAAGGTAGTATCCGTCCGAAAATGCCACGCGGTCGTAGCGCACTCCGGCTATTACTCTGATTTTATTGTCTAAAAAGGCATGTTCATCTTGTAGGTACGCTGCATACGTTTGCAAAATACCTTTATTGTAAACCGTATCGTATGGCGCCGTCTGATAATAATCGCCTCCTTTTATGCTGCCGTTTTTGTATTCCAATCCTCCGGTCAGCGTATTCTGTGCACTCAACTGGTTGGTCAGGCTAAATATGGCACCCCAGTCTTTCCGATACGAGTCCACGTCATATCGCCTGTAACTGCCGTTTCCTGTAACACTTTCGTTCAGGTCGGTGTAGTTAACCATCTGGTAATACAGGCTCAAGTCGTACTTTGTTTTTTCATCGCCGCCTTTGAGCGTTCCGCGCAACAGGTTGGTATCAAATCGCCGGTAGTTTCCCAAAGGAATATGGATGCGGGTACCTTCGCCGCGTCTGTCTCGGTATATATCATATTGAAGTTCCCATTTAAACCAATCGCTTTCGTCGAATCCGGCGCGAGCCGAAACGTCAACAGCTTCGTAATTGCGTTTAATATCTGTCGGAGTTTGATTCTCTTTTGGAATATTCATATATCCGTCGCTCTTTGTGTAATTCTGGCTGACGGAGCCATAAAATCCTTTCGCGCTCCGCATTCTTATGCTCAAGTCTTCTCTGACAGTATTATATGTGCCATAACTGATACTTCCGAATACTTCCTGAGCTTTTTGAGGCGTTTTTGTAATGATATTAATCACTCCTCCCATTGCATTGCTGCCATACAATGAAGAACCGGGGCCTTTGAATACTTCTATACGTTCCACATCGTACTGATTGATTTTGTTCCAATTGACGCTCCCCCCATCAGATGCATTAATTGGAACGCCGTTCATTAATACTAATGTACGCGATTGTTCGTCGCCCGACAATCCTCGAATCGTAACGGAAGGGTTTGAAGAATAAATACCCGACGCCCTGTTTACATTCACACCGGGTAAGTAACGCAACAGGTCGTCAACCATACGTGTAGGGGTAGTTTCAATCTGACTGCTACCGATAACGGAAATCCGCGCCGGAACTTCATTCAGGTTTCGCATTGTTTTGGTGGCTACTACTACCACTTCATCAAGACTTACGCTATCTGACACTTCCTGTGCAGATATAGACAGAGCCGTCATGCTTAATGCCGATATAAATACGCTTGTTTTTAATCTTTTAAAATGCATAATTGTTTAAGAATTGCTAATCGTATTACAAAATATAAAACACGTGTTACTATGCCGTAAAGATATGTTATCTTTCGTATAATAGTAACACAAAATAATAAAAAAGTGCTACCTTTGCAAAGGATTTAACATTTGAACATGAACATACATAATAAAATATGAACTTGTGTGACAAGATGGTAGGCGTTGAGCAGGTAGAAAAAGGAGACGGTAACAATGAAATGATAACTATCAGACATTTGGACTTTAGTTACGGAAAATATGCCGTTTTGCATGATGTAAGTGCACAAGTCGGGACTGGGGATTTTTTAGTCATAATTGGTCCCAACGGTTCCGGGAAAAGTACACTGATAAAGTGTATTGCCGGTATTTTCAATGTAAAATCAGGCACAATACTGATAGATGGAAAGCCGTCCGGGGATTATCCGGTAAACCAGTTTGCGCAAACTGTGGCTTACATCCCTCAAACAGAAAAGGGTGATTTGCAGAGCCTCGTATTTGATACGGTGCTTGCCGGCAGGAAGCCATACATACGCTGGAAGCCGTCCGGGGATGATTACGGTAAAGTGGCCGATGTGCTTCATCAACTTGGTATTGAACATCTTTCCATGAGATATGTGAATGAATTGAGTGGCGGACAACAACAAACAGTAATGATTGCGCGTGCACTTGCCCAGCAAACAAAAATACTTCTTCTCGATGAACCTACAGCCAATCTGGATTTGCGTCATCAATTGGAGATAATGAATTTACTGAAAATACTATCTTTTAATGGGTTAACGATCATAATGTCATTGCATGACATTAATCTTGCAATCCGATATGCAAGCCGTCTCCTGATGCTCAAGGATGGCAACGTATTGGCTTATGAGTTTGCAGATAATGTTACCTGTACCCATATCGAAAATCTGTACAATATTAAAGTAGAGATGATTACGAATGAGGGCGCTCGCTACTGTATACCGTTAGGCGTTGATACGTAGAACAATATCTCTTTCAAAGGAACACCTTTTTCTTTTGCCAGTCTGTGCGCGTCGTCGAACTCAATTGATACGCGTCGTGTGTCGCCATAGATAGACTCCTTGGCTTGTACTTCGCCATAGGGAGTGGCTATTGTTACAGCTCTGCGGGGCAGGCATGTACGCCAAACCAGATATTTACGTACACCGATTGTGGATGTTTCCGTAAAAAGGATATGTTCCATAGCGAGGACTTTGTCGTCGTCACACATGATGTTGATACGTGTTGCCGGACGGCATTTTTTCATGTATATCGGTGTGAAAAAGACATCTCTTGCACCAGCATCAAAAAGCTTTTCCATCACATAACCAAGTATTTCTGGTGTCGTGTCGTCTATATTCGTTTCAACGACGGTACAAGTATGATTGTAACCATCATGCCTGTCATGGGATGTTTCGCCCATAAAAAGGCGCAGCAGATTCGGAACAGGGAATTCTTTTGTTCCTGCACCATAGCCTGTTTTAAGAACTTTCATTTCAGGCATCGAGCCGAAATTTTCGGCAAGTTCGGCAACGATAGCGGCGCCTGTCGGTGTCATCATTTCGCCTTCGATATCTAATTGTTTGACGCGGACTTCTCTTGCTGCCAAAACTTCGACGACTGCTGGCACGGGTACGGGGATTTTGCCATGCTGACAGTTAACAAAACCGTATCCGTCGTGTAAAATGGATGCATATATCCTGTCTGGTCTGAGAATATCAATACAAATCGCCGCACCGACAATATCAATTATAGAATCAACGGCGCCAACTTCGTGAAAATGAACTTTATCGGGTGTCGTGTCATGTACTTTTGCTTCCGCGACGGCCAGACGCATGAAAATCTTTTCAGCCAGGTCTTTTGCTTTCGCAGAAATCTCGCTCCCGGCTATGAGCGCGGCAATATCCGCCATCGTACGATGTTCGTGGCTGTGGAGGTGATGACGGAATAGATGTATTCCTTTGTGCACATGCGACTTTTCATCCGTTATTACATCTACGTGTTTCGCTTTTATACCGTGTTTTGAAACATCCGACACACGTAATTCCCATCCCTTTAAAGGAAGTTTTTTCAATTCGCCGACAAGTTGCTCAGGCTTGACGCCAAGATCAATAAATGCAGAAAGGGTCATATCTCCGCTAATCCCTGAAAAACAATCGAAGTATAATATTTTCATTGTTTTACGCAATTTATTTTATTTATGCTGCTTGCGATGTATGCTGCACCGAAACCGTTGTCAATATTGACCACTGACACTCCGTTGGCGCATGAATTAAGCATTGCCAGAAGCGCTGATATTCCGCTGAAACTGGCACCGTAACCTATGCTTGTGGGTACGGCAATTACAGGTTTGTCGGTCAAGCCGCCAATTACGCTTGCCAGCGTACCCTCCATGCCGGCTATGACTATAATCACATTTGCCGAAGCGATTACGTCCAACTTAGCAAGCAAACGGTGAAGACCAGCTACGCCCACATCCACCAGCCGTTCGACATCATTACCGAGAAATTTGGCTGTTACAACGGCTTCATCTGCAACCGGAATGTCGGACGTACCTGCGGTAATGACTAATATCTTTCCGCCTCCGCTCTTCTCTATCGGTTGCCGACAAATAGTAACCGTTCGTGCCGAACCGTTCCACACGGTGTCAGGATAAAGCGATAGCACTGCCTTTGCTGTATCGGGGTCAATGCGAGTTGCAAGCACATTACTTTCCGAATCCAGCATATTTTTCATTATACCGATGATTTGTTCCGTCTGCTTGCCTGCACAGTAAATCACTTCGGGACAGCCGTTGCGTATTCGGCGATGATGGTCTATCAACGCATAGCCAAGGTCGTCAAAAGGAGCAATTTTCAGTTTACGCTCCGCGTCGTCAATGGATATTCTTCCAACTTTCAGTTCTTCGAGCAGTTTTCGTATTTCCATGTTTGATAATCCTTTAGTTCATGCTGCCGCTACGAAATCCTTCCAAATCGAGCGTTACATATTTGAATCCTAATGTTTTGATTTCTTCAGTTATTGTCGGTGTACCGAGTATAGCGTCAAAGTAACTGCGCGGCGCTTCAATGCGGGCGATTTCTCCATGCCAACGTACCCGACAGCCTTCCATTCCACGGCTGCGTAATGTTTCTTCAGCCGCTTCTATTATGGATAGCCGCTCTTTTGTGATTTCAAAACCATACGGAATTCGTGACGACAGGCAGGCATTGGCAGGTTTATCCCATGTTTCAACCCCCATTATTCTGCTGTAACGACGAATGTCATCCTTTGTCAGTCCGCAATCAATCAAAGGACTTACGACACCTGTTTCACGTCCGGCTTTCAGTCCGGGACGGTATTGCGACTGTGCATCGTCGGCATTTTGTCCGTCGGCAACGTATGTGATACCATGTTTATGAGCGACTTCCAGTATCAGCGTATAATTGTTTCTCTTGCAAAAATAACAGCGCATACGGCTGTTTTCAGTAAATTCGGCAGAGGCAAACGGATTTTCCTCTACCACTTCGTATGGTATACCCTGCTTCTCAAGCAAGGCAATCGCATTGTTCTTGTCGCGACGTGCCAAAACAGGCGAATCTATCAAAACTGCCAGTACATCATCGCCTAACATTTCGTATGCAACATGTACTAAAAACGACGAATCAACACCACCCGAACAGGCAACACAGAGTTTTCCATAAGAAGCAATCGTACGTCTTAAATTTTCTAATTTATCCATTTGTCAAATTGTTATAAACCACGTAACAACCGTAGGCAAAACACAAAACCGATGACACTAGTACCAAGGTTGTACGTATCCATCTCGAATTAATCAGTTTTTTAGAAAACGGTACACTGAATACTCCCGCGACAAGTGTCATCCCTATTATTGAGCCAACTCCGAATATCGCCAAATACAACAGGCTGCTTGTCAACGTTTTAATCTGAGTCATTACCAGTACTACCAGAGCGCCACTTCCCGCCAGGCCATGAACCAGACCGATGCCGTAAGAAGCTTTATGAAGATTTTCATTCCTGAAATGTACATGGATATGGGGCATACCGTTTTCTCCAGCATGTTCATGCCCATGCGTGTGTACGGTTCCTGAATATTCTTTTTTGAAAAAAACGTAAAGTCGATACGATGCCACCAGTATCAGCATCAACCCCACGGTAGCTTCAAAATAGGAGAACGAACTGTCGGGGATGTTTACCTTGAACAAAATCATGATAATTCCAATCAGAAAAATCGTGGACGTATGTCCTAACCCCCAAAAAATCCCATCTTTTAACGCAGGAAAAATTTTATTGCGTTGTGACACGATATTCGTAACAGCCAGTATGTGGTCGGCTTCAAAAGCATGGAGAAGTCCCTCATACAAAGCATAAATTAACAAAATAAACAAAGGTAGAGTATTCATAAGTTTTTTAATTAGCCATTCACAAAGATAGCACTTATTTATAAAATCATGTTACTTTTACTTCATTATTTCACAATCAACCCGAATGCTTAAAATTCATCTGGATGAATGGGGAAAAACATCCCAATGATTTTAGAAGATCATCCCAATGAAACCGGGAAAATATCCAGATGAATTTTTCAAGCAATACAACAAGGCTGACAAGGCAAGCTACAAGAAGAAAAGAGCAAAGGCTGTAACTCAATCAAGAATACAGAAATCAATTTTTCAATTTTTAAATGCGTTTGCCTTGATAATAATAAAATTTTCGATGAAATAACGTATTTTTACGAGGATATTTTTTAACAGACAAACGTATGAAGAAAATTGTCGTTGCCTCCGATTCGTTCAAAGGCTCTGTTTCATCCGTCGAAGTGGCTGGAAATGCCGAAATAGCCATTCAGAAAGTATTTCCGGATTGCGAAGTAGTCAAAATACCTGTTGCCGATGGGGGCGAAGGTACAGTAGAAGCGTTAGCAGCTGCCATGCAGGGAAAGATCGTCTTCTGCACGGTAAACGATCCGTTGATGTTTCCCGTCCGGGTCGGTTACGGTATATCGGGCGACGGCCAGACGGCCATTATCGAAATGGCTGCCGCCAGTGGGCTCACCTTAGTCCCCATCGGCATGCGTAACCCCATGCTGACATCAACCTATGGCACTGGCGAACTGATCAAAGACGCTCTCAATCGCGGATGCCGCCGGTTCCTGATAGGCATTGGGGGAAGCGCCACCAACGATGCCGGCACCGGTATGTTGCAAGCGCTTGGATTTCGTTTTCTGGATAAGGAAAGAAACGAACTGGGAGTGGGAGGCCGGATTCTCAGCCGGATTCATGCGATCGACTGTTCGCAGGTGATTCCTCAGCTTCGTGAGTCCTCCTTCACTGTAGCCTGTGATGTCAACAATCCCTTTTCGGGAACAAACGGAGCTGCTTTTATCTATGCCCGGCAGAAAGGAGCCGATGATGCCATGATCAGGCAACTGGACGAAGGTCTGAAACACTTCGCCCATGTGATCTGGGAAACCAAACAGATCGACATTGATTCCATACCCGGTGCGGGTGCAGCCGGGGGATTGGGTGGCGGCTTCATCGCTTTCCTGTATGCCACACTGAAGCCAGGTATCCAAATGGTATTAGATGCTCTGCACTTCGATGAGCAGATACGTGGCGCCGACCTGATTATCACCGGAGAAGGGCGGATGGATCGGCAGACCGGTATGGGAAAAACTCCTGCCGGTATACTGGAATCCGGGAAGAGACAAGGTATTCCGGTTATCGCGATCGGGGGTTCGATAGAAGATACCGAATCCTTGAACCGGTTGGGTTTTCTGTCGGCGCTTCCAATACAGCCAGGTGTGGTCACCCTGGAGCAGGCGATGGATAAAGAGTTTGCTACCCGAAATATCCAACGAACCCTAGAGCAGCAATTACGTATCATTCGTTATTTTCAATCCACTAAATAGAATAAGGTTATATTACTAATCCCAGCCTGATCACGGAAAAGGATAGCAGTTAGACGGGGGAGTTTAGCTGCTTTTTTGTCTTTGTCTTTCTTTAATGCGTATTTTTGTTTATTTTTGTTTGCTGAGTAAACAGGGTGGTATTGGGATAGCTACGATGATGGATTTGATTGGAAAATATACTTCTTTCAGGCTTCTGCTGATTGGTTTGGCGGGGGGTATATTTATTGTATATCCTAATATTTCTTCGCTTTCATGGGAATTGAGTTTCTTGGATGCATCGGAATATCCGGAGCATTTGGCATTCTTCTTTTTCCGGTATATTTATTTTGTAATATTGATCTGGATTTTGGCTAAGTATAATCTGGAGAAGATGCAGGGTTATCTTTTGGGGAAACGGGTTGCGCAAACTTTTTTTATGGCTGCCGGCGCGTATGTTTTGTATAGTTTTATCTCTTTTTTTTCTTGCAAGAGGGCTGATTGTTTTGGGAGTGTATTGATTTTCCAGTTTTTTGTTGTTTTTATTGTGTGTACTTTTGTGGGACATGTGTTCCAAATGTACCATGTGCAGGTGAAGAAGGAGCAGGAAATCGAA
Organism: Tannerellaceae bacterium; assembly: GCA_031255855.1. Lineage (GTDB taxonomy): Bacteria > Bacteroidota > Bacteroidia > Bacteroidales > Tannerellaceae > DFXE01. Next base: position 8,398 of record JAIRRS010000056.1, read on the forward strand.
CGACTGAGGATGGAGAATTTGCAGAGTCGTTATGATGCTTTGACAAACCAGATAAATCCTCATTTTCTTTTTAATTCGCTTAATGGGCTTTCTGCTTTGATCCGGAAAAAGAATGATGAAAATACGATGGCATATGTTAATAAAATGTCGGATGTTTTCCGTTATATCCTGCAGAGCGAAAAGAGGGGATTGGTGGTGTTGGACGAGGAGCTTGCGTTTGTGGAATCGTTCCGTTATATGATGGAGGTTCGTTTTGCTAATAAGTTGGCGTTTCATATTGATGTGAAGGAGTGTTATTTGAACTTGAAATTGCCGGTGTTGTCTCTTCTTCCGTTGATTGACAATATTGTTGTTCATAATACGATTGATAGTGAGCATGTGATGAAGGTGGATATCTGTATGAATGAAGATAGGGAATTAGTGGTATGTAACCCTGTTTATCCGAAGTTGACTTGTTCTGTTACGAATGGTACGGGGATTAGGAATCTTGAGAATCGTTTTTTGTTGTTGATGAACAGGAAAATAAGGATTGAAAATGACGGGGATGTATTTCGTGTGTATTTACCCTTGATATAGTATTTTATGAGGATTTTAATTGTTGAAGATGAGACGGCCGCTTATGAGAATATTGTGGATATTCTTGCTGAGATAGATCCGTCTGTTGAGATAATCGGTAATACGGAGAGTATCATCCAGACGATTCATTGGCTAAGGGGGAATATGTTGCCGGATTTGATATTGATGGATATCCATTTATCAGATGGATCGGCTTTTTCTATTTTTGAAAGTATTACGATAGAGGTTCCGATAATCTTTACGACGGCTTATGATGAATATGCTATTGAGGCTTTCAGGGTGAACTGTATTGATTACCTTTTGAAGCCTATTAAAACGGAGGAATTAAGGCGTGCTTTGGTTAAGTTTAGCAAATGGTCGGAGAGGGAAGTTGCGCAATATTTGTCGCGGCTTACGCGGTTGTCTCCGGTATCTTCCAATAATTATAATGACCGGTTGCTGGTTCCTCATAAGGATAAATTGTTGCCGATAAATGTTTGTGATATTTCTTGTTTTTATACGACGGATAAGACGACTACTATTTATATGAAAGACGGCGCTTCTTACCCTTATAATAAAACGCTTGATCAGGTGATGACGTCGCTGAACCCGTGTGATTTTACGCGGGCGAACAAGCAATTTATTATTGCGCGGGATAGCGTGAGGAATATTACGGTTTGGTTCGACAGCCGACTTCTAATCACGCTGGATATTGAGACACCTGAGCGGATTTATATCAGCAAGAACAGGGCTGCCGAATTTAAATCGTGGGTGGTTGGCAGGTAGGCGTCTACCGTTACCGTATTCCTTTAACGTTCATTTTCAGGGTGTATAGATATTGTGAAGCTGTGATGAGAAGTGTTTTCATATCTTTTCCACCGAAGCACACGTTCGCTGTCCATCTGGCTTCTACCGGGATATGTTCGATTTGTTCGCCTTGTGGATTGAATACTGTTATTCCTTTTCCGGTGAGGTATATGTTTCCTCTTTCATCCATTGTCATTCCGTCGGATCCCATGGGTGCGAATAGTTTTTTTCCGCTTAATGAGCCGTCGGGGGCTATGTCGTAAACGTAGGTTTTGCCGGCTCTGATGTCGGCTACGTATAGTAGTTTCCCGTCGGGCGACCCGATTATTCCATTGGGTTGCTCCAGTTGGTTGTCTATACGAATGATGTTTTTACGGCCGGACGACAGGGGAATGTAGTAGAGGTGTTGCCCGTCTTGTTGCATTTCGGGGTCGCGTGTCCAGTATTCGCGCTTGTAAAGCGGGTCGGTAAAGTAAACATTGCCGTTTGGATGTATCCATAAGTCGTTGGGGCCGTTTAGCTTTTTCCCTTCATAATCGGCTGCTACTACTGTGTGGCCGCCATCCGGGGAAATACTCCAGATTTCGTTGTCCATATCGGAACAGGAAAGCAGGTTGCCGTTTTTATCGAAATACATGCCGTTGGCCCGGCCGGTATTTTCGAGGAAGATGGAGACTGTGCCGTTATCGGAAGACCATTTCCAGATACGATCGTTGGGTTGGTCGGTAAAATAGACGTTGCCGTTTTTGTCGACGGCAGGTCCTTCGGTGAAACTGAAGCCATCGGCTACTTTCTCTGGTATGGCTCCCGGAGCAATGACGCCTTTGTTTTCCCGGGTACAAGCTGTTGTGCAAATAAGTGGTAACAACAGACAGAAAAGGGTGATAGTTTTATTCATAAATAGAGAGATGATAGTTTAATATTCAATGAAATACGACAAATGTAGTAAAAAACTCCGGGAAAAAAGCAAACTGCCGGACACATAAAGTGAGAATCCTGTAACAATATGTAGGTATTTTGTGTATAAAGAATGCCCATAAGTAGGTATTGTGTTATCAAAGGCACAAAAATATTTTTGCATCGTCTATTGTGACATTGTGATTAATAACCTATATCTGCTTAATAATGAGGAAAATTTTCAGTCTCGCTTTATTGATTGTCTTGTTTTTTGCTTGTTTCTCGCCTGGGGTGTCTGCTCAATATGCCGACGAATCGAAAGTTGATGAAACGGGGAGTCTTGTTGTTGCAAAACGGCGGTTCCAATTGGGAGGTTATGGAGAGGCGGTTTTCCAGCGTATGTTTTATTCCGATAATATTGAGCGGTATAAATATCCTGAAAGACATACGGATGGGAATCATGGACGTTTCGATTTACCACATGTGGTGTTATATATGAGTTATGATTTTGGGAAAGGCTGGAAAATGTCTACCGAGATTGAGTTTGAACATGGCGGTACGGGGACTACTTATGAAATTGAAAACTCCGAAACCGGGGAATATGAAACCGAGATTGAAAAGGGAGGAGAAGTGGCCTTGGAGCAGTTTTGGATTGAAAAGCGTTTTGCCAATACGGCTCATTTGCGTGTTGGGCATGTGATTGTTCCAGTCGGGCTTACCAATATGTACCATATGCCTACGGAGTTCTTTTCTGTTTTGCGCCCGGAAGAGGAAGCTATGATTTTGCCTTGTACCTGGCATGAAACCGGGCTTAGCTTTTGGGGGCAAATCCCGCATTGGCGTTATGAAGCCATGTTTATCGCGGGTTTAGACGCCGAACGTTTCAATAACGCCAATTGGATAAACGGCGGGTCGGTGACTCCTTATGAATTCAAAATTGCTAACCGTTATGCCGGGGCTTTCCGTATAGATAATTATTCGGTAAAGGGGCTGCGTTTGGGATTGAGCGGATATTATGGGTATAGCGCCGGGAACAGCTTAAAGCAAGACCGTTATAAGGATGTAGACGGGGCTGTAAGTATCGGCGCTTTTGATGCCGTGTATGACGACCATCATGTATTAGCCAGGGCAAATGTGGTTTATGGTCATCTGGATGATTCGTATAAGATATCAATGATTAATAAGAAGATGCCCAATGCAAGCCCTTCTCCGGGCACGGATGTTGGATCGGGAGCATTGGCTTGGTATGTAGAAGCGGGGTATGATATCCTGTCTTTTTTTCCTGATCGCAAAAATAAAGGCGACAAATTCTACGTATATGGTCATTATGGTTTCTATGATTCAATGTATGAAACATCTACGAAAATCACCCCGAAAAGTTGGACAGAGAAGAGAATTATTAGTGGAGGGATTAACTATTTTCCAATGAAAGGTTTGGTCGTTAAGGCGGAATATGCTATGCGGAAATTCAAAACGCCATATAATGGTGAACCGACGATTTCCCTGGGTGTAGGGTATTCGGGATTGTTTGGGTATTGAAATGAGATTTTATTAATAATACAACATGTTATGAAAAAGTATTTATTGAAATGGATGTATGTAGTGGCCATCGCTGTTATGGCCGTAGGTTTACCCTCTTGTGGGAATGACGACGACGGAGATATTATCGACGATGATGAAAACAATGACAAATTATACAAGGAAATACTGGAAAACTATGTAAGAACAACAGTGATTCCAACGTACAAGGCATTGGCGGAAGCGGCATTGGAGATGCGTAGCGCTAACGAAGCGCTTAAGGCAAATGCGACAGACGCAACCATGAAGGCAGCTTCGGACGCATGGATGAAGGCGCGCGTTGAGTGGGAGCTTAGTGAAGCATTCCTTTTTGGCCCTGTGAGTGAAGATTACCTGAATGTTGACGCACATATTGACTCGTGGCCATTGGAACTGGAAGAGATCAAAAAAGAAATAAATAATTCCGAAGGGAAGCTGACTGGCGCGAGGGCTTGGGAAGAATTGGAAGACGAAGTTATCGGGTTTCACGTGACGGAGTATCTGCTTTACCGCGAAGGGAAATCTCGTCCGGTAGCTGATTTGACGACAGGAGAATTGAATTATCTGACGGCTGCCACCGACGCGTTGGTGTGGGACTGTGTGCTGGCGTATGTGGCTTGGGCAGGAGAAGAGAATGTAAGTGATGCAATTAAAGCTGTTTACCGTGAAAATGATGAGGTGGTAAGCTTCCTTGAAGAACAGAATAGCCGGATAAAGAATTTCGGCGTCAAACTTTCAACCGCTGAAAGCTATTCGTCGTGGGAAAGCGCTGCGCAGGAGATTATTGACGGTGTGAAGGATATTGCAGACGAGGTTGGCGCAACCAAGATTGAAGCTCCCTACAATAGCGGTCGCGTGGAAGATGTGGAATCATGGTACAGCTGGCATTCACTTGACGATTATACAAACAATATACACAGCATCAAGAACGCTTATCTGGGAGGTTCAGGCATTGAAGGATCACGCAGTAGTGTGTCGTTAAGCACATTTGTAAAAGAGAAAAATGCCGACCTGGATACGGAAATCAAAGACAAAATAGACGATTGTATCAGGAAAATCGAAGCGATTGGCGGAGGCCAGCTCTCTTTTTACAAGGTGGTAGAAGCTAAGAAAAACGGCGATACCAGCAAAGACCAGGCAGTAAGCGCGGCTGTTGCAGCTTGTATGGAAGTGGGTATTTCTTTTGAGAAGATTAAGGAATTGATGAAATAATAGTTTTATGGCAGTCAACGATTAATGGCTGATGATGGAGGATTCATTGTGAAAAGAGCAACAATTAATCATTGTTGGCCATTAATCATTTATATAGTGTTTTATGAAAAAATTTAGTAGTTTATTTTTAGTTGTAATGTCTTTATCTGTTATAACAGCTTGTGACGACGATATCGACAAAGGGAAAATTCCTGATGAAGTGGAATTGAGTGAAGAGTATTACACCGGAGGCAAGATGGGAACTGTATTTGTTTCGTCTTCAAAAGCATACAAACAAGCCATGCCTGCTATTGACCAAGATCCTGCATTGTTTCAGCAATTTATGCGTGGAGAACGTTTGTCTGACAAAAGTTTTGTTACGAATGAAGGAATGGGATACTCCGGACTGGGTCCTGTATATATCCGGAAGTCGTGCATAGCCTGTCATCCGAGTTATGGAGGACGCGGACAGCGTGTGGAAACATTTGACACGAATGACAGCAAGAACAGTTATCTGTTGATGATTTATGACCCGTCGAAACCGGGGCTCCCTTTGGCTTCCCAATATTTTACGGGTATGACACAAACTCGCGCCGTTGGGCCGTTTAAAGCGCCCATAGACGAACACGGAATACAATTAACCTGGCATCAATATGTGGACGAACATGGCAATAAATATGCAGACGGCACGCCGTATAGCGCCGGAACGTCATATGAAGGGACACTTATTTATCCCACGGTTGCAGTAAGCCAGGATGCCATATTGTTTAAAGATTTTGACATGAGCAAACATGCCGCCAGTATCGAAGCTACCATCGGCATCTATGGTACCGGATTGCTGGACGCGATTTCGGACGAGGATTTACGTGCCGAACATCAAACCCAACAGGCTCGTGGCTATTGCCAGGGAGTCATTGGGAATGACATTGACGAAACAGGATTGAATCCGTACTATCCCGGTAAACATCCCGGAAGGTTTACATACCTCTGCACGCGTGCTACATTGGATAATGGTCCGGGAGCGAATGCGTTATGGAACATTACGAATGTGACCCGTCCAGGTCGCACATATAACTATATCACGGAAGAATATGCCCGGGTAATGTCGGAAGATAAAGATGTACAAGCGACTCTTGGACAAGCAGCGAAGCAAATCTTTGACGATTTGATGTCGAAAGCGCTGACACCTGAAATGACACAAGAAGATTATGAAGCCTTTATGGTATGGCATCGTGGACTGGCTGTTCCTGCTGCCCGTAATCTGGATGATGAAACGGTTCAAAAGGGGCGTGCGTTATTCTATAACAATGGTTGTACGGCATGCCACCGTCCTTCGTGGACTACCCGCAACAATTATAAACCGTTGCCTGCCATATCAAATCAGAAGATATACCCGTATACCGATTTGTTGCGTCATGACCTCGACATGAAAGAACCTGGACGTGCCAAGATTTGCCGTACGACACCATTGTGGGGACGAGGTTTGATGAAAGTGGTTTCCGGTCATGGGGATATGTTGCACGATTTACGTGCCCGCAATTACGAAGAAGCTATTCTTTGGCATGGCGGAGAAGCAAAGCAACCCAAAGAGAATTTCCGTAAGATGTCCAAGGAAGACAGGACAGCGTTAATTCGATTCCTTGAGTCGATTTAATGTTGGCCGACGTTGAGGCTATATTCGCAGCCACAGTATTTTTGATTGTAGAAATCATTTTCTTTCAGCAATATGAGACGGCGTTCGCTTAATCCGTCTTTACGCCAATTCTTTTCCCAAAACATGACATTCCCGAATTGAGAAGCGGCCCAATGTCCAGCCTCGGCAATCTGGTCGAGGCGTTTCCACCTGGAAGAGGCCAATGTTGTGGCGAACTGTTCGAAGCCATAGTTGTTTGCCAAACAAGCAGTTGCCCAAAGCCGCATTTTAAAGCATTGCAGGCAGCGTTTTCCTCTTTCGGGTTCGTTTTCCAGTCCTGATATAGACTCCCGCCAGTGGTTGTAGTCATAGTCACCGTCTATAATTTCAATGCCTTTCGATTGGGCATACCGGGTACATTCAGACTTTCGTATTTCATATTCTTCCCTCGGATAAATATTCGGATTATAATAGAATACTATCGGACGGATATCATTAGCTAGCAGCCATTCGATGATTGCAGCGGAGCAGGGGGCACAACATGTATGTAATAACAATCTTCGCATTATGCCGGCAAAGATAGTTTATTTGCTGCATAAATCCTGCTGTTTTTCAAATCCTGACCTTTCGTTTACAAAACGATTTTTGCATTTTGTTTTGACTAAGGAAAGCGGATTTTTTGCATGATTCCGCTATCTTTGTCAAAGTTTTAAAACGAGTAGTATATACCAACTAATTCTAATCTTTTATGTGTAGAAAATCTATCATCCTATTATCCGTTCTTTGCTTCGCTTTAGGAGGATGTAAGCAGAAAGAACAGGAAAGTAAACGGCTTCCTATAGAAGCTTTTATGGCTGTTAACGGTCCCGACTTGATTACTCCCGAAGGCGATAAATTCTTTATTCGCGGTACGAATTTAGGGAATTGGTTGAATCCCGAAGGGTACATGTTCCAATTTAGTCGCACAAATTCGGTAAAGGCTATTAATCAGGCGTTCTGCGAAATGGTAGGGCCTGATTTTGTAGATGAATTCTGGCAATTGTATAAGGACAATTATGTGACAAAAGACGATATTACTTACCTGAAGTCGATAGGTTGCAATACTGTCCGCCTGCCGTTTCATTATAAATTATTTACGGATGAAGACTATATGGGGCTGACTGTTGCCCAAGATGGATTCCAGCGTGTGGATTCGTTGGTAAGCTGGTGTCGCGAGACCGGTTTGTACCTTATTCTGGATATGCATGATGCACCGGGTGGACAAACAGGCGATAATATAGACGATAGTTATGGATATCCCTGGCTGTTTGAAAGCGAAAAATCGCAGCAAAAATTCATTGATATCTGGGTAAAGATAGCCGACTATTATAAAAATGAATCGATTATTTTGGGGTACGAACTTATAAACGAACCCATTGCACCGTATTTCGACACAATGGAAGAATTGAACAGTAAGCTCGAACCGCTGTATAAACGAACGGTTCGAGCTATCCGTGAGGTAGACCCGAATCATATTATCCTGCTGGGAGGCTCGCAATGGAACAGCAACTTCAAGCCGCTGGATCCTGATGCTTCTTTCGACCATAATATAATGTATACCTGCCACCGTTACGGAGGTGAACCTACAGCCGATGCTATCCGCAGTTTTATCGAGTTTAGAGACAAAGTAAACCGCCCGATGTACATGGGTGAAATAGGACACAACACCGACCAGTGGATGACAAGTTTCTGCAAAGTGATGGAGGATAATAACATCGGTTGGACATTCTGGCCATATAAGAAAATGAAAGGCTCGTCGTTCGTATCAGTAAACGATCCGGACAATTGGAACTTGATTGTGGCTTTTGCTGAAGCTTCCCGGGGAACTTACAAAGAGATACGGGATGTCCGCCCCGACCAGGCAATCGTACGGAAAGCTTTATTGGATTTTGCCGAACTTTGCAAGTTCGGAAATTGCTCGATAAACGAAAGTTATGTACGTGCATTAGGGTTTCATCCTATCGTTGAATAAACTATCAAAACGTAAGATTACATACATGAAACACGATGTTTGTGGCGTTTATTTTTGACTATATGTCAAACAAAACTGCTATTTAACATCTATTCTGTCTGATTTTTCTTTAAAATATTCTTTGCAGAATAAATAAAAAATCCCACATTTGCATCATGATGAACCAACCTTTAGCAGAAAGGATGCGTCCGAAAACGCTGGATGACTATATAGGACAAAAACATTTAGTCGGACAAGGGGCAGTATTACGAAAAATGATTGACGCGGGGCGGGTTCCCTCTTTTATACTTTGGGGACCTCCTGGCGTTGGGAAAACAACGTTGGCACAGATTATATCGAATAAACTGGAAGCCCCGTTTTATACCTTAAGCGCCATTAGTTCAGGAGTGAAGGATGTGAGAGATGTAATAGAAAAAGCAAAAAGCAATCGCTTTTTCAATACAGTTTCGCCTATTCTGTTTATCGACGAGATTCATCGCTTTAGCAAATCACAGCAAGATTCATTACTTGGAGCTGTTGAAACAGGAATTGTAACACTGGTGGGAGCAACCACCGAGAATCCTTCTTTTGAAGTGATTCGTCCACTTTTGTCGCGCTGCCAGGTATATGTATTGAAATCGCTCGACAAGGAAGACTTGCTGAAATTGTTAAACAAGGCGATAAAAGAAGACGTATTGCTAAAAGAGAAAGAGATTATTTTAACGGAAACAGACGCCATACTACGCTACTCAGGGGGAGACGCACGCAAACTATTGAATATCCTGGAACTCGTGGTCGGCGCAGAAGAAGGGAATAATGCCATAGAAATAACCGATGAAAAAGTGGTGGAACGTTTACAGGAGAATCCGGCTGCCTATGATAAAGGCGGAGAAATGCACTACGACGTCATATCGGCTTTCATCAAATCAATTAGGGGAAGCGACCCCGATGCCGCCATTTATTGGCTCGCGCGTATGGTGGAAGGAGGGGAAGACCCAGAATTTATTGCTCGCCGCCTGGTTATTTCCGCTGCCGAGGACATAGGATTGGCGAATCCGAATGCCTTGTTATTAGCGAATGCCTGTTTCGAAGCTTTGCGTAAGATTGGTTGGCCGGAAGGGCGTATCATATTGGCCGAAACAACAGTTTACCTGGCAACCTGCCCGAAAAGCAATTCAGCATATATGGCAATAGACACGGCTATCGAGGCTGTACGCAAAACAGGGAATCTGCCTGTTCCGTTGCATTTAAGAAATGCGCCGACCCAATTAATGAAAGAACTGGATTATGGAAAAGATTACAAATATGCTCATAATTATGAAAACAACTTTGTGAAACAAGATTTTCTGCCACCAGAACTTTCAAATGAACAGTTTTGGGTGGGGCAACCCAATCCAGCGGAACAAAAGCTTATTGGCCAGATGAAGCGTTTATGGGGAGATCGATATTAGAAAACAATATATTAACATTATTAAAAGTTATAGGTATGAAAAAGCATAATTTTTCTGCAGGCCCTTCTATTTTGAGTGAGTACACAATCAAGAATTCTGCTGCGGCAGTAGAAAATTTCGCCGGTACGGGATTATCCATCCTTGAGGTTTCCCATAGAGGTAAAGAATTTGTAGCAGTGTCAGACGAGGCACGGGCTATGGTGAAAGAATTATTGGAAGTTCCGGCCGGTTACGAAGTCGTGTTTTTAGGTGGTGGCGCCAGTTTGCAATTCTGTATGATTCCTTATAATTTGTTAGGAAAAAAGGCTTCTTACCTGGATACAGGCACATGGGCATCGAATGCTATTAAAGAGGCTCGGTTGTTTGGCGAAGTAGATGTTGTAGCCTCTTCAAAAGAAGCCAATTATACCTATATTCCTAAAGATTATAAAGTAGCGGAAGATTCGGATTACTTCCACTTCACTTCCAACAACACCATCTTCGGGACGGAAATACGTTATGATCCAGACATGAAAATGCGTATGGTATGCGATATGTCGTCTGATATATTCTCACGCCCGGTAGATGTTTCCAAATACGATGTTATTTATGCAGGAGCACAAAAGAACCTGGCTCCGGCAGGGGTTACGCTAATCATTGTACGTGAAGATGCTCTGGGAAGAGTAGAGCGTCCAATCCCTACGATGCTCGACTATCGTACGCATATCAAAAAAGAATCTATGTTCAATACACCTCCTGTATTCCCTATTTTTGCCGCTCTTCAAACATTGAAATGGTATAAAGAACAAGGTGGAGTAAAAGCGATGGAAAAGAAAAACCTGGAAAAGGCAGCCATATTATACGATGAGATAGACCGCAACAAACTGTTCAAAGGGACTGTAGCCGTAGAAGACCGATCCATTATGAATGTATGTTTCGTGATGAATGACGAATATAAAGAGTTGGAAGCTGATTTCTCATCATTTGCTACTGCGGCCGGGATGGTAGGTATCAAAGGACACCGTTCGGTAGGCGGGTTCCGCGCTTCATTATACAATGCCATGCCTAAGAGCAGTGTGGAAGCATTGGTGGCTTGCATGAAAGAATTTGAAAAACAACACTAATATCATGACTAAAATATTAGTTGCAACAGATAAACCTTTCGCGGCGATAGCCGTGAAAGGTATCCGCGAAGTAGTGGAAGGCGCGGGAATGAAATTGGTATTATTGGAAAAATATACCGAAAAAGAACAGTTGCTTGAAGCCGTAAAAGAAGTAGACGCGATTATAATCCGTAGCGATATTATAAGCAAGGAAGTACTGGATGCGGCAAAACAACTAAAAATAGTAGTACGTGCCGGTGCTGGTTACGATAATGTAGACCTGGAAGCAGCCACAGCACATAATGTGGTAGTTATGAATACACCAGGACAAAACTCCAATGCCGTAGCAGAGCTGGTTTTCGGCATGTTGGTGTACGGATCCCGTGGTTTCTTCAACGGAGCGTCGGGTACGGAATTAAAAGGAAAGAAATTGGGAATCTTGGCTTACGGAAATGTGGGACGGAATGTAGCCCGTATTGCCGGAGGTTTCGATATGGAACTGTATGCATACGATGCCTATACACCGAAAACTGTTATCGAAAACGATGGTGTGAAAGCGGTTTCTTCTACGGAAGAGTTGTTCAAAACCTGCCAAATTGTATCGCTTCATATTCCGGCAACGGCAGAGACGAAAGGTTCCATCAATTTTGAACTGATGAACTCTATGCCCAAAGGCGCCATGGTAGTCAATACTGCCCGCAAAGAAGTGATGGATGAGGCCGGACTCACGAAGATGTTCGAAGAACGTCCGGATTTCAAATACATCAGCGACATCAAACCGACAATTGATGCAGAGTTGGCAGCCAAATATCCGGATCGTTACTATGCGACCCCAAAGAAAATGGGCGCCCAAACAGCTGAAGCAAACATTAATGCAGGTATCGCCGCCGCCAGACAAATCGTTGATTTTATCCAAAATGGAAACGAGCAGTTCCGTGTTAACAAATAATTGAAAACATAAATAACATGATAATAAAACCTTTTAAAGGATTACGTCCGCCAAAAGAATTAATAGAACAAGTAGCTTCTCGTCCGTATGACGTATTGAATTCGGAAGAGGCAAGGGAAGAAGCCGGAGATAACGAGAAATCACTTTATCATATTATTAAACCGGAAATAGATTTTCCGGCGGGTACTGATGAACACGAACAGAAAGTCTATGAGAAAGCAGCCAAAAATTTCCAGAAATTCCAGGATAAAGGCTGGTTAGTTCAGGACGAAAAAGAGATGTATTATGTCTATGCCCAAACCATGAACGGGCGTACACAATACGGTTTGGTTATATGCGCCTATGTGGATGATTACATGACAGGCAAGATAAAAAAACATGAACTTACCCGACGCGATAAGGAAGAAGATCGCATGAAGCATGTCCGTGTAAACGATGCCAATATCGAACCGGTATTCTTTGCTTATCCGGATAATCCAGAGTTAGATGCTATCGTAAAGAAATATACAGGGAGAACTCCCGAATATGATTTCGTAGCCAAGTCTGACGGTTTTGGACATACCTTTTGGTTGATAGACGAAGACAAGGATATCGCGCATATAACCGAAGTGTTTGCCCAAATACCCGCCTTATATATAGCAGACGGTCATCATCGTTCGGCAGCGGCGGCTTTGGTAGGTGCTGAAAAAGCCGGGCAAAACCCAAATCATAAAGGCGACGAAGAATATAACTATTTCATGGCTGTATGTTTCCCTGCCAATCAATTGACGATCATAGATTACAACCGGGTGGTAAAAGACCTGAACGGCCTGTCTGATGAAGAATTCCTGACAAAACTCGACAAAAATTTTATTGTTGAAGAAAAAGGAACAGAGATATACACACCAAAAGTATTACACAACTTTGCCCTTTACTTAAACGGCAAATGGTATTCGCTTACAGCCAAACCGGGGACATATAATGACTACGACCCGATTGGTGTGCTGGATGTAACCATCTCGTCAAACCTGATATTGGATGAAATATTGGGCATAAAAGATTTACGCTCAGATAAACGGATTGATTTCGTAGGCGGTATCCGTGGTTTAGCCGAATTAAAACGCAGGGTAGATAATGGTGAAATGAAAGTTGCCTTGTCCTTGTATCCTGTTTCTATGAAACAATTGATTGATATTGCCGATACTGGAAATATTATGCCGCCAAAAACTACCTGGTTTGAGCCCAAATTGCGTTCGGGCTTAGTTGTCCATAAGCTGAGCTGACGAATATTTGGTATAATAGTTTTTATAAGCACAGATATATTTTTCTTATCTGTGCTTATTTCGTTTGATATTTAGTGCTAAATTTGTCATACATTAATTCTAATCTACATGACCCATGAAAACATTAATGAAAAAACAGCTATTTGCCTTCACATTGGCATTGATGGCTTACCCTTGTTTACAAGCCCAAAATCCTGTTGATAGTAAAGACTATAAAGGAAAACCTTGTGAAGCAGCATTGATTCCTATTCCCCAGCGAATTCCCGGTAAAGTGTATTGCGCCTATTACGACACAGGAGGTGAAGGCATTTCGTATCATGAGACATCCGAAAGCAATCTGGGTAGTGGAAAGTACAATCCTGCAGACGGTAGATATTTAAATGAATTCCGGATGAACGAAGGAGTTGACATTTCTTATACAAAAGAAGAAATGGATTATACACCTAAGAATACCTTCAATCCTCCATTAGGATTGCTTTATATTGGATGGACAGATCCGGGAGAATGGGTCAATTACACTGTTTTGGTGAGGAAGACAGGTACATATAAGATACAACTCCTTTGCTCGGCAGCAAAAGATGGAGCTATTTCACTGTCAATAGACGGCAAAGACGTAACCGGAACTTTAGGTATACCATCTACCACCAGCCCTCATATTTGGAATTTGATAAACAACTTGGCAGAAGTCCATTTGGAGAGAGGCCGTCATATATTAACTTTGCATACGAAAGAAACCGGAAGCATGAACTACGCATGGCTTGATTTCTACAATGATTAACGGTTAACGATAAACGGTTAATGACTAATGTTTTGTTTCTCTAATTAATCGTTAACCGTTTACCATAAATCGTTATTATTGTATTCCGCGTTCGCGGAGTCTTTTTTGCCAATTCCAAGCTGTAACTAAAGTTTCTTCGACGGTTTCTTTAGCTGTCCAACCCAATATTTTGTTGGCGTATTCAGGATTTGCCCAAACTTTTTCGATATCGCCTTCACGTCGTCCTACTATTTTGTAAGGGACTTTTACACCGGTACTTTTTTCAAAAGCATTGATTAGTTCTAATACGGATACGCCCCGGCCGGTTCCCAGGTTGAATATTTCTAATTTGTCGTCTGATTTGTTTTCAAGCATACGGTCTATGGAGATAACATGTGCCTTTGCTAAGTCGACAACATTAATATAGTCACGAATACATGAGCCATCTGGGGTATCGTAATCGTCGCCGAAAACACTTAACTCCTGGCGGATTCCCATAGCTGTTTGTGTTACAAACGGAACTAAGTTCTGTGGTACACCATTAGGTAACTCGCCAATCTCTGCACTCGGGTGTGCTCCGATAGGATTGAAATAACGGAGGATAATACTCTTGAACGGAAGCCCGGCATGAATGGTGTCACGGATAATTTCTTCGTTAATTTGTTTCGTGTTGCCATAAGGCGATAATGCCGGTTTGATAGGTGCATCCTCTGTTACCGGAAGAATGTCTGGCTGTCCATAAACGGTACAGGAAGAAGAGAATACAATCCCTTCAACATTATATTCGGGCATTAGCTCCAGCAGATTCAGGAGTGTGACAATGTTGTTACGATAGTATTCCAACGGCTTGTGGACAGATTCGCCGACCGCCTTGCTTGCAGCGAAATGGATGATACCTTTTATTCCTCTATGCTCAATAAAAATGTTTTGCAGACTTGGTTTGTCATTGCAATCTACTTCATAAAATGCCGGACGAATGCCGGATATTTTCTCTATTCCATCGATAACCTCGCGGATAGAATTGGAAAGGTTGTCGACAATAATTACTTCGTAACCGGCAACCTGAAGTTCGACTACTGTATGTGAACCGATATATCCGGTTCCTCCTGTTACTAAAATTTTTTTCTTCATTGTTTTATTCCTGTTTAGATATAAAGTTTCATACAATACCGGAAAAACCCATAAAAGCCATGGCCAACAGTCCGGCAGTGATAAGCGCGATGGGGGTACCTTTCATTCCTTCAGGGACACGTGTCATGGCTAATTGTTCGCGGATACCTGCAAAGATAATCAATGCCAAGGCAAACCCAATAGCTGTAGAGATTGAAAAAACGATGGTTTCCAACAAATTATATTCTTTTTGTATTACCAAAATTGCAACTCCCAAAATACAGCAGTTGGTAGTAATCAAAGGAAGGAATACTCCTAATGCTTGGTAAAGCGCCGGAGAGACTTTCTTTAAAACGATTTCTACCATCTGAACCAAAGCTGCAATAATGAGGATGAATGTAATGGTCTGCATAAAGCCCAGGCCAAAAGCATCCAGTACGTATTTTTGCACAAGAAAAGTAACGATGGTTGCGATTGTCAATACAAATGTAACGGCCGCCCCCATACCTAAGGCTGTCTCGATTTTCTTTGATACTCCTAAAAAAGGACAAATACCCAGAAATTGTGCCAATACTATGTTATTGACAAAAACAGCGGCTATAAATATCAATATATATTCCATATTATGTTCATTATACCTTACGTAGTTTATTTACTATAGCAATCAGGAAGCCCAAGACGATAAAAGCTCCCGGAGCCAATACGAAAATGAGTGAACCATATTCTTCCGGCATGATGGAAAAACCAAAGAACTTTCCGGTCCCCAATAATTCGCGTACAGTACCCAACAATGTAAGCGCGAAAGAGAATCCTAACCCCATGCCCAAACCATCGAACGACGAACTGATGATTCCATTTTTTGCCGCAAATGCTTCAGCACGTCCTAATACAATACAGTTTACAACAATCAAAGGAATGAATAATCCGAGACTGGCATAAAGCGCCGGGACAAATGCTTCCATGCACATCTGTACTACCGTGACGAATGTTGCGATAACAACAATATATCCGGGAATACGAACCTGGTCGGGTATTAAGTTCTTCAAAGCTGAGATGGCCATGTTGGAACATACGAGTACAAAAGTGGTTGCAAGTCCCATCCCTAAACCGTTGATTGCAGAAGAAGTTGTCCCCAAGGTAGGACACATACCCAATAATAAAACAAAGATCGGGTTTTCTTTAATAATACCATTTGTCAATATTTTTATCTTACTCATTATCGCCTCCTTTCTGTTCTGTATCAACAACAGTTGCTCCGGTAGTTGAATCTGTTGCACCTGTTCTGCTATCAGTTCCTTTATATGCGCTGTAAGCGCGATTGATAGCATTCAGAAACGCACGACTGGTTATGGTTGATGCTGTAATGGCATCAACATCTCCGCCGTCTTTGCTTACTGTCAGGTTGCCGTTAGTTAATGATTTGCCCAATATATTCTGGTTGTTTTTATCTGTTCTGAACCATTCTTGCATTTTTGAACCCAATCCGGGTGTTTCTGCGTGTTGCAAAACAGAATAGTTTATCAATGTACCTTCTGCATCAAATCCTACAATTACTTTGATTTCGCCGCCAAAGCCCATTTTGGTATTGCTGTCTACTGCCACACCTACCTGCTTTCCGTCTTTGTTCGCGGGGTAAATAAGCAGGGAATCTCCGTCGGAGGTTACAGCTTTATAGGCATCTTTTATCGGATTGTTGTCGAATTCGGGTGTTACTTCTTTAATGGCTTTTTCCAATGCTGCTGCTTTAGATAGGGCGATAGGCTCGGAAGTAACCTTATTGACACCAGCCAGGATAGCTCCGGCTGACATGCATATAATGGTCAACGAAAGGAGCATGTTTGGTAATGATGATTTCAGTTTTTCCATACTTATTTCCCTCCGAAGTGTTTAGGTTTGATATAATTGTTAATAAGCGGCGTGAGCGCATTCATAATCAGGATAGCAAAGGAAACGCCTTCCGGATACGAACCGAACATACGAATAACGGAAGTTAGTAAGCCGATGCCGACTCCATAAACAATCATCCCGGCTTTACTCATAGGCGATGTCACATAATCAGTAGCCATGAAGATAGCTCCCAGCATCAAACCTCCTGATAAAACGTGAATGAAAGGATTTGCATATGTATAGGGCGCGATGCCATGCATGATACCGGTAAATATCATTACTGTTCCTAATATGCTCACCGGGATATGCCAGGTTATTATTCCACGAACTAACATGTATCCAAGTCCTATTAATAGGGCAATGGCACTTACTTCTCCTAAGCTTCCTCCCATATTCCCCAGCAACATATCTGTGTTGGAAGGTATTACCGTGGTAGCGCTTCCTTTGATGAGGGACAAAACGGTAGCTCCTGTTTGCACATCCGTATAATGCATGGACAGGGGATCGGGAACAGGCCAGGTCGTCATTTGTGCAGGAAAAGATATCAGCAGGAATACACGTCCGACTAATGCGGGGTTGAAGATATTTTTTCCTAATCCTCCGAACGACATTTTGCCAATGCCAATAGCAGCCAACGCCCCAATGGCAATAATCCAGATTGGCAGGTTAGATGGTAAATTGAAGGCCAGAAGTACGCCGGTAAGAATTGCCGAACCATCCCAAAGGGTTGGCTCTTTTTTCAACAAGAATCGTTGAATTAGGTATTCGATGATAACACAAGACGCGACTGATACCAGTGTGACAATCAAAGCTCCCAATCCAAAAAAGTAGAGGGAGACCACGAGAGCCGGCGCTAAGGCGATCAGCACACCAGTCATATTTTTCTGTATACTATCGCCGCCGTGAATATGCGGTGAAGGGGATATAATTAGTTTATTTTCCATACAATACTTCTGTTTAAGACTTTCTGGCACGTATAATGCCCATTACTTTCCCCTTACCTAAACGTATATAATCCAATAATACACGATTGGCGGGGCAGGTATAACTGCAAGAGCCACATTCGATGCAATCAGCAATGTTGTTCTTTTCAGCCAAGTCCCAGTCTTGGAAATCTGTGGCATCCATCAAAAGGGTCGGATTCAGACCCATCGGGCAAACATTCACACATTTGGCACAACGGATACAGTCGTACATCGGTTTACGCGTCGCTTCTTTTGCCGTGAGAATCAGGATACCAGAACTTCCTTTCGTTACGGAAACGTCTGTGCTGGCAAGGGCTTTCCCCATCATGGGGCCGCCGCCAATGATTTTTCCTGTATCCTCCGGGATACCGCCTGCGGCATCAATCAAATCACTGATTGGGGTTCCGATACGGACTAATAGGTTTGAAGGATCGGAAACACTTTTCCCTGTTACGGTAACAACCCGTTCGATAAGAGGTTTGTTCTTTTGAACAGCTTCATACACGGCAAAGGCTGTTCCAACATTCTGCACAACAGCGCCTACTGATATGGGAAGCGTTCCGCTTTTCACCTGTCTGCGGATTACGGCGTCAATCAATTGTTTTTCACCTCCCTGTGGATATCTTGATTTCAAGGGCATCACGTTTATACCGCCGAATCCTTTTGCCAGGCTCGACAAGTAAGCAATGGCATCCGGTTTGTTTATCTCGATTCCGATAATTGCCCGGCCGACTTCAATCGCCTTCATCAGAATGGAAACACCAACCATAATCTCTTCTCCTTTTTCCATCATCAGGGAATGGTCGGAAGTAAGGTATGGTTCACATTCTGCGGCATTGATTATCAACAACTCTGCTTTATTACCTGGGGGAGGCATCAGTTTTACCTGGGTAGGGAATGTTGCCCCTCCCATACCTACAATACCGGCTTCCGTTATTTTATCTATGATTTCTTTTGGCGACAAGGCGCACTCTTTTATCAACTTGTCGCTACGGTCGATGGATTCTTCCCATTCATCACCTTCTACATCTATATATATAGCGGGGCGTTTATAACCGCTTGAATCAATAGTGTTGTCTATTTTGTTTACTTTTCCTGAAACAGACGAATGGATGTTCGCCGATACAAAACCTCCTGCCTTACCGATCAGTGTACCCGTCTTTACGATATCACCCTTCTTGACTGCTGCCTGTGCCGGAGCTCCAATATGTTGCGCCAATGGTATGACAACCTGCTTGGGAATAGCCAGCGGACGTATATTTTTACCGGCAGACAATTTGTTTTCAGGCGGATGTATACCTCCGATTTTAAATGTCCTTAGCATACGTTTGATTCATTATTTAGTTGTTTCTTCTTTATTTTCTTTGCTTTCTTCAGCCACTTTCTCCTTTCGTGGAGGGAAGTTCGGCTCCAGGATGGCGTTCGTAGGGCATACAGGAACACATTTGCGGCACAGTCTGCACTTCGTGTGGTCGATATACGCCAGATTGTTTTCAAGGGTAATTGCCTCAAATGGACATTCCTTCTGGCATGTGCTACAGCCGATGCATGCGTTGGCGCATGCTTTCCGCGCAATACCACCTTTGTCTTTATTGACGCAGCTAACATAGATGCGGCGAGACTTCGGCCCTCTTTTCCGTAATTCAATAATCGTTTTCGGGCAGGCCTTCACACAAGCTCCACAGGCGGTGCACTTTTCGTCTATCACTTCGGGCAACATCGTTTCCTGATTAATATGTATGGCATCAAAAGGACAAGTCGCCACACAATCGCCATAACCCAAACATCCGTAGGAACAGCCCGTTTCCCCTCCATAAAGCGAGGATGCAATCGCGCAATTCTTGGCACCGTCATACTGGTTTATACGGGGGCGCGCTTCGCATGTGCCTCCACAACGTACTACGGCTATCATCGGGTCTGATGAAATAGCTTCTCTCCCCAATATGGTAGCGACTTTGCTCATTACGTCTGATCCGCCCACGGGACAAAGGAGATTATCCAATGCGTCTGCTTTCACACAAGCGTCGGCAAATGCCGAACAACCCGGATATCCGCAACCTCCACAATTGGCTGCCGGCAAAACTTCTTGGACTTGCGCAATACGGGGATCTTCGTAAACTTCAAATTTCTTAGACGCGGCATAAAGAAGTCCCGCACCTGCAATTCCGATTCCTCCTAAGGAAATAATGGCGATTAAAATCATGCTAATTGTGAGTTAGTTTTCCGTTTTCTTTAAAGTGAAAATGAATTGTTTTTTTAGTTTGTCGCGAAAAAGATACAAGATGCCATAATAGGGCAACAACAATACAAGCCCAGTTAAGGCGCTGACGCTTTCGCTCCAATTTATAGATGTACTAAGCACAATGGTACAGACAACAAGTAACAGTGGAATAACAAAGGCGATGAATACTGCCTGAAGACCCATAGAAGTTTGCCCGCATACCATAACCGATTCATTTAAATGGAATGTTCCGGAGTAATCTGGGATTTCTATGATTTTTTCTTTTTTATCAGCGGCCATACACATAGATTGAGCGTGGCATTCTGCACATGCTGATTGTTGAACAATTTTGACGTAAACAGAATGGCCGTCTATTTTCTCTACCACCCCGCTATGATTTGTTGTATCCTTCATGTTTGTAATCTCGACATAGCAAAACCGAGGCAAAAGTAACTATTATTTGGAAATAATGTCATTAATTCCGAATAATATTTAGGCGAAAATATTAATTAACTTACCATTTGTAATTAAAGCCAAAGCTTAACAATTGGTTCAATTGGAAACTACTTGGGTTATTCCCTCCTTCCGTTTTCTTATCGTCATATCGCGGATAAAGATAGATACGGGTGGAAAAGTGGCGTGTTATAGCCAATATCAGAGTGTTTTCAAATTCAATAAGGTTCTCTTCAAAGTTCGTTTTAAAGTAAAAACGCGACTGCCATGATACATTCCTGTTGAACGTCATAACCATATCGGCACGGACAGACGGTCCAAAAATATGTTGCACATGTTTAAACTTATTTTCTCCTTCGACGGGATTTTTCTTCAAATCGAATTTATGACGTTCCAAATCCATATTCGGACTTTTTTTCAAACTATATTTATAGGTATAAGCAAGGGGAGCGACATTGATACTTAATTTCAGCTTTTTATGGCGTTGAGTATATTGTTTTTCAAGGTCGTATTTCATACCAATACCCGTATTGATGGTAAAAGGAGATAAGAATGCTGCGTATATTTTGTTGCTATTCTCTTCGTGATTGGTATATAATTGGGTGGTAAATTCGGTATCAAGCGTATAAAACCAATTGTTAAATGCCTTGTATCCAAAGTTACTATGCAGCTTGACAATATCGTTACCTATTTTATAATTGCGCAGCGTGTCTTTGGGGGCATTGTATATATTAGCCGTGATTTCGGCTTCGTTCGTTACCTGTACTTTGTCCTTGTTGTAGTCATAGCGCATATAATTTTTGCTATAGATATTTAGGTTGCTGCTACCTCCTTTATGCCAGTTTTCGGAAACGTAGTTTTGGGAAAATTGAAGCACGCTTTCAAATCCGGATCTCCAATACTTCCTGTCGGGGACAAACTTGACGGGAGCTCCTACATCTTCAAAACTAATATCCGATTCAATAAGCACAGGCATGCCATCTGTTATGTCTTTTCTTATATGCCTTGTTATAAGCGATTCGCTAGGTAAATTCCTTTTAGAGTATCGGAATAATTGCGGGAAATTGTTTTCAAGGTATAAGGCTGTTTCTTCATTTGTTTTCTTCTTTCGCAAAAACAACTGGAATAGTGTCGTATCCGGTTGGTACATGAAATCATATGGGCTTTTAGACTTTACAATTTCTTTGTCGTACAAAACCAGGTCGTCGGGTAATACATTTCCCCTGAATATCGGTGTAAGAAAAATAGGGTCGAAAATGATGGTATCCCTGAATGTTATCCGTTCGTCGAAAGCTCTTGACGCATCCCAAATCATCCGCGCCCAATACATGGCTTCGTCTGAAAGTTTGACCTCCTTCTCGTTAACAAAGCGCAGCAGGCTTGTGTTTACCTGCGTGGGTCTTGAGTATGTATTGTTTTGTTTTACAAATTGTTTTTGGATGTCATTGATTTTGCTTAAGCTGGATTCGTCGAACTCAATTACAGGAACCGTGTCGGCAGAAATGAACGGTTGCATTATTCCGGGAGAGAAATATATATTTTGAGCTGCCGTACAAATGGTTGCAAATAAGAATGATATAGCAAAACCTGTACAATATCTTTTCATCATCGTAAACATCTAAAGTGTTGTTAGATATAATATTCCATGAGGAGGCAAAATTAAAGAAAAAGTGTAAGAAAGCCTACATCTTATGTTCTAAATTTAGTCAGAATATTAATAAATGAACACTTTCAAAGTACATGTTTTTGTACAAAAGAAACCCCAGACTTCAGAAGCAGGTGAATTTATTGAATAAATGTGCTTTGAAAATTTTGTAGATGTATTTTAAACACCCATATTTGCAATCTGAGTTAAAAAATTCATTTCTACTATTATAGGACACCTAATTTGTCTTTATACATGAGAAACACATTGACTGCTTTGTTTATGGCAGGAGTTTTGACAACTTGCAATATCAAACATGAAGAGACGGCATTTACTCCTATCCGGGAAGTACCGTTTACCGATGTTCACTTCACAGACGATTTCTGGGCGCCACGCATCGAAACAAACCGGTTGGTTTCGATACCTTCGGCTTTCCACCAGTGTGAAATCAACGGGAGGTTCGATAATTTTGCCTTAGCCGGAGGTTTAATCAAAGGAGAACATAAGGGCGATTTTTCTTTTGACGATACCGACCCATATAAAATTATCGAAGGGGCGTCTTATTCATTGGCCGTGAAATACGACCCTAAACTGGATGCTTATCTGGATAGTGTGATAACCTTGATTGCGGCTGCGCAGGAACCGGACGGGTATCTAACCACTTGTGTAACCAATAAGTGTGAGCGCCTGTCGGGCTGGTGGGGAAGTTCGCGGTGGGAAAAAATAAACAGTCACGAACTCTACAATAGCGGACATTTGTACGAAGCCGCGGTTGCACATTATAAAGCAACTGGAAAACGGAGTTTGTTGGACGTGGCTCTTAAAAATGCCGACTTGGTGTGTGAGGTGTTCGGACTGGGAGAAGGGCAAATAAAATATCCTTCGGGACATCCCATAATTGAAATGGCTCTGGTTAAATTATATAATGTTACAGGCGAACAAAAGTACTTAGACCAAGCGCGTTACTTTGTGGATGAAGCCGGACGTTTATCCAACGGGAGAAAACCGGGTATTTACAGCCAAGACCATAAACCGGTACTTGAGCAAGACGAGATAGTAGGTCATGCCGTACGGGCAGGTTATTTTTATTCAGGTGTAACCGATGTGGCTGTATTGCAGGAAGATCAAGAACTTCTAAATGCCGTAAAACGGGTATGGGATAATATGGCCGGAAAAAAACTGTACATCATCGGCGGGATAGGTTCGCGTCCGCAAGGCGAAGGCTTTGGCCCCGATTACGAACTGAATAACTTCAATAATTATTGCGAGACATGCGCTTCCATCGCGAATGTTTATTGGAATCATCGGATGTTTCTGGCCACCGGGGCATCCCAATATGCCGATGTGGTGGAAAGGGCTTTATACAATGGAGTGATTGCAGGCGTATCGCTTAGTGGCGACAAGTTCTTTTATGATAATCCGATGGCATCTGATGGAGTACACGAGCGCGAAGAATGGTTCGGTTGTGCCTGTTGTCCGGGAAATGTTACGCGTTTCATGGCCTCTGTTCCCGGGTATGCGTATGCAACCAATCCAACTGGCATTTTCGTCAACCTGTATGCCGAAGGGAATGCTACAGTAAAATGGAAAGATACAGAAGTTTCCCTACTTCAACAAACCCGCTATCCATGGGATGGCTCTGTGGACATAACGGTAAATCCTGCCGCTTCCACCCGTTTCTCTCTGATGCTTCGTATACCGGGCTGGACAACGGACAATCCGGTGTCATCCGGTTTATACAGTTATATTGATCATACGAAACCCAGCGTTAAGATTGCTGTAAACGGCAAGGTTGTTAAACAAACGCTTCAAAACGGATATGCCGTTATAGAGCGGGAATGGAAAGCGGGCGACAAAGTCGGGCTATCGTTGGAAATGCCTGTAAGAAGGATGATGGCTAGTCGGCAGGTATCTTACGACAAGGGGTTGTTGTCGATGGAGCGCGGCCCTATTGTGTATGCTTTGGAGGGTGTAGACCAGCCGAAAGGTTATGTATTTGATATTGTCATTCCGCGTGAAACAACGGTTGAGGCGCATTATAATCCCGATTTGTTAAACGGAATCGTGGTGTTGTCGGGCGACGCTTTTACGGTAGAAAAAGGATTGGACAACTTTGAACAGACTAAAAAGCCGTTCACTTTCAAAGCAATCCCTTACAGTGCATGGAATAACCGGGGAAAATCCCAATTGGTAGTATGGATACCCGAAAATGCCGAACGGGCAATTGTCCAACCGGAACCTACTCTTGCCTCCAAAGCCACGATGATAGGTGGCTGGGGCTTCAACGACCAATTCGAACCGTCGTCGTCGGCAGATATCAATACGCCGTATCATTACTGGTGGCTCAAATCCGGCACGGAAGAATCTATTGGTTACCAATTTGACAAGCCGGAAACGGTTTCCGGCGTCGAAGTCTATTGGCTGGCTTTCGAACATTATGATGTTATTTATAAAGAGCCTGAGTCGTGGAAACTGTTGTATAAAGACGGTAATACATGGACGGAAGTTAAAAATGCTTCCCCTTATGGAACAGCCATTAACCAGTATAACAAAGTGACATTCGACCCCGTGACTACTACGGAGTTGAAGCTTGTCGCCCAGCTTCAACGTCCGGAAGGCGAGCGTGCACCGGAAGAAAAAGGCCCGCAGGTGGCAGACGTTACGCGGAAAGGATATTCGGGCGGAGTGATAGAATGGAAAATAAATGAATAGGACCATGAAGAAGATTTTAATTTTATTGCTTGCTTGTGTATGTAGCGTCAGTAACGGGCAGGTGAAGAATAGCGGTTATCCGATTAATCCCGTGCCTTTTACATCAGTAAAAGTGACCGACAACTTTTGGGGACAACGGCTGAAAGCCAGCCGGGAGGTGACCATTCCGTTGGCATTCAGTAAATGCGAAGAAACCGGACGCTACGAAAACTTTGTGAAAGCTGCCAATCCCAGCCCAACGTATAAAGTGGAAGGCTTCTCGTTCGACGATACGGATGTGTATAAAACTATAGAAGGGGCAAGCTATTCCATACAAACATATCCCGACAAAAAACTCGAAAAGTATATTGACAGTGTACTTGCTATCATTGCCGCAGCGCAAGAGCCGGATGGTTATTTATATACGGCCCGTACGATGAATCCTGAACATCCGCACGAATGGGCCGGAAACAAACGGTGGGAAAAAGTAGAAGAACTGAGCCATGAATTCTATAACCTGGGGCATATGATAGAGGGCGCCATTGCCCATTATCAGGCGACAGGGAAAAAAAACTTTCTGGACATAGCTATCAAATATGCCGATTGCGTGGAACGCGAAATAGGAGACAAGCCCGGGCAGTTAGTCTTGGTTCCGGGACACCAAATCGCGGAAATGGCATTAGCCAAACTGTATCTGGTAACCGGCGAGAAAAAGTACTTGGATTTAGCCAAGTTCTTCCTTGACAAACGGGGATATACGACCCGGAAGGACCTCTATAGCCAGGCGCATGAACCTGTGCTGGAGCAAGGCGAAGCTGTGGGTCATGCCGTACGCGCTGCCTATATGTATTCGGGAATGGCAGACGTTGCCGCTTTGACGGGAGACACGGGGTATATCCATGCTATTGGTAAGATTTGGGATAATGTGGCGACAAAGAAATTATACATCACAGGCGGGATAGGCGCAACTAATCAGGGTGAAGCATTCGGAAAGGATTATGAGTTGCCGAATATGACGGCCTATTGCGAGACGTGTGCCGCTATTGGCAATGTGTATTGGAACCATCGACTCTTCCTTTTGCATGGCGAATCCAAATATTACGACGTATTGGAACGTACATTATATAATGGGTTGATTTCGGGGGTATCGTTGGATGGCGGAGGCTTCTTTTATCCGAACCCGTTGGAATCGGAAGGTCAGCATCAAAGACAGCCTTGGTTTGGCTGTGCTTGTTGTCCTTCCAATATATCCCGTTTCATTCCTTCCCTGCCTGGATACGTATATGCTACGCGCGACGACGAGGTGTATGTGAATCTTTTTATGAGTAACACGTCCGTATTAGATGTTAAAGGAAAGAAACTGACGCTCTCGCAAACAACCAACTATCCTTGGTCTGGTGATATCCGTATAGATGTCAACCCTCATGGGAAACAACCGTTTTCGTTGAAGTTCCGTGTTCCCGGCTGGTTAAGGGGGCAGGTAGTTCCCGGCGACCTGTACACCTATTCGGATAATAAGCAGTTGGATTTTAAAGTTAGGGTAAATGGTGAAGAGGTGCGAAATGAGTTGGATAAAGGATATTTCACCATTTCCCGCCAATGGAAAAAGGGCGATTTTGTAGAAGTTCATTTCGATATGGAACCCCGGACAGTAAAAGCCAACGAAGAGGTAGAAGCCGACAGAGGCAGGATAGCTGTTGAACGAGGCCCCATAGTGTATTGTGCCGAATGGCCGGACAACGACTTCAGCGTACGAAGCGTACTGCTGAACCTCAAACCGGAGTTCGCTGTCAACAACCAGCCTGACCTTTTAAACGGAATCAACCGCATACAAACAAAAGCGCAAGCGCTCAGCTACGACGATACCGGACGCATACAAGCCAAAGATATTATCCTGTCTCTAATTCCATACTATGCCTGGGCACATCGTGGAAAAGGCGAAATGCTCGTATGGCTTCCGCAAGATATAAGCGCGACCCGCGCCGAAACCTTACCTAAAGCAATTCGAAGTAATTGAATCAATCTATCAGGGATAGAAATTATCTGTTTGACATCAATTATTACTTGCTGTATCTTTGTAACGTTAGAAAGAACAAAGAGTAATAATAAATTAGTAATAACAAATAAAATTTAAATTATGAAAACATTAGATTATCTTCATTTGGATGCTTCAGGAGCAGGTGACGTAGTAAACGGTTTGCAACAATTATTGGCCGATTTCCAGGTGTTTTATACCAATCTCCGCGGATTCCACTGGAATATCAAAGGACATGGTTTTTATATGTTGCATGGGAAGTTCGAAGAGATGTATGACGACGCTGCTGAAAAAGTTGACGAAGTTGCCGAACGTATCCTGATGTTGGGTGGCGTTCCTGAAAACAAATTCAGCGAATACCTGAAAAAAGCCAGGATTAAAGAAGTATCAAACGTTTCATGTGGAGAAGAAGCTGTTAGCAACATTTTAGATTCATTAAGCGTATTGATAGCAGCCGAACGTAAATTACTATCGGAAGCTTCCGGTGTAAGTGATGAATCCACGGTTGCGTTAATGAGCGACTACCTCAAAGAACAGGAAAAGACAGTCTGGATGTTGGTATCTTTCCTGTCTGGCAATTGCAAGAAATAAAAGTACTCCTCCCCTCCCCCAACAAACAAAAAGGAGTCTGACCAATGATTGGTCAGACTCCTTCTACTTTAAAAAAACTGGCAGCTACCTACTCTCCCACATAAATGCAGTACCATCGGCGTGACCGGGCTTAACT
>JAIRRS010000161.1 GCA_031255855.1 Tannerellaceae bacterium
GTTACCCGCTTACTTCTCTTTCAAACCATTAATCATACACGATACACCACCCTCTTTTGTTGATTCACATTTTGTTGGTTGTCTGATTCTCATTAATAATCACAATTATTTATATCATGCGATCGATTTTATGTTTCAACCCATGTAAATATAACAATTGTTTTTGAAATTTACATGGATAGATTTCTTAAAAATCTCTCTCTTTTCACTTACGAAACTTGAATGATTCTATACTCTATAGAAAGCATGAACTATATGAGATGCGATACTATCAATAAAAAAGCCCACTATTCGTGGGCTTTTTTATTGATTTACATTTGTCCTGCTTAGAAGAAATATTTTATTCCAAACTGCATCTGCCAACGAGAACTATTACCGATATAATCTTTGAATGTTTCACTAACCACATCGTTATTATTTAACGGCATGGTAAACCCAGCTTCATAGTTATTGGCTGCTGAAGGCGTTTGTGTGACTTTCAAAAACTGGTATTGTTGATTTCCAAGTACCGTTGTTTGTTGCACACCCCAGTTCCTATTCAAAAGGTTTAAGAAGTTTTCTATATCAAAACTGAAACGCAAGGTATGCGAACGTCCATCTCTCTGTATAAATCTGATATCATGATAGATATTTAAATCTAGTTGATTTGCGAATGGGGCTACGGCACCGTTACGTTCGGCGAACTGTCCCCTACGTTTACTCAAATAGGGATCTTGACTGATAAACTCATCTATCTGCTCCCATACTTGGTTAACCGTCCTGTCATCAACCAAATTGCCATTTCTGCGCTCCAATACGATATTGATGTCATTCGCATCTTTAGGAATATAAATCAAATCATTCTCTCCCCGATAATCACCGTTAACATCTCCGTTATAAGTATAAGAATAACGGAAAGGACGATAGCGTTGATAGATTAAACCTATATTCGTGGCGGCATTTTTACTCCAATCCATTGTATATGAAGCGGATAATAACAACCTCCCATCGAATGCTCCTGCACTATATCCTAATTCCTCTGCGTTCGGGTCAATTGCCGGACGATAACGCCAAGCTGAAGTGGCAACAGAAGATGTCCCATCCGTTACACTCCTTGCCGTTCCCAAAGAATATGACCCATTCAGATACAAACCTTTCAACAACCCTTTGTGAAAAGTTTTCTGTAATTGAAACGTAGAGTACAGCGAATAACCCTTATTCGTGTTGCGTAACATCACAACATTATTAGCAGCCTTATTATTTCCGGGTTGATCACTATAATAGCTCCTATTATACATGGGGCGTGAGTTTTGAGAGCCTTCCTTTACAAATTTATCTGTTTCCAACAATCCGATATTATCGTGATAAATTGCGTTCAAATCTTTAGAATAGAGAAATTCAATTGTCGCTATCCAACCGTCCAGAAATCTATAATCCGCAGCGACATTACTTTTCCACAAGTTAGGATATTTAAAATCCGGATCCGTGATGGCAATATCAGCTCTCGGAGCAGTACCGGACGCCGGTTTATAAGTATTTAGGTCTCCTGTAAAACCAAGAGAAGCTTTTTGATCTATTGTTGTATAATTAATATCTCCGAACAATACACCGTTGTTGCCTGCCTGATTGCTAATCCAGACATAAGGAGGTGTTCCAGAAAACAACCCCGTACCACCACGTAATTGCAACGATGCATCGTCTTTGGGGTTATAATTAAATCCTAAGCGAGGGGAAAATTGAGGCTTTGCTGCCGGATATTTGGCAACATCAATTTTAATTCCATCCCGATATGTCTCCCCTGCTACAGTTGCATTTTCAGGCAGATCTGTCACAAAAACAGGAATATCCACACGTAAACCCAACGTAATATTCAATTTATCTGCTATCCTCCATCTATCCTGTGCGTAAAGCCCTATTTGGAATACATTTACCTCTGAAAAAGGAAATTGATCGCCAATAGCATACTTTTGCACATAATTCGTTGCCGCACCACCCGATGCTGTAGAATTAGCTAATCCTGTTACGGTAGAGGCGAAACCGTAAGTAGCAGGATCAAAATTTCGAATATCAAAACCCGTTATATTTCCATTATTTTGTGATAAATAACTTTTCGTAGCCAACACATTAAATTTGAAATCATCTACTGAAGCAAATACCCATGCACCCGGGTAGTTTTGAGCATAACCATTTTTAAAAGCTCTGTAATCGCTTTGTGTACCAAAGGTAAGCTGATGATTATCTATATTAATTACAAAATTATTTTGGATCTGCCATATATCCGTATCCACCTGATTATTATAAGAGTTTGCTTCGGTGCCGAATGTAGTGTAAGCCCGGCCGTTCCCATCCAATATATCCACCTGAGGGAAGAAACCTCCATCCATATCACGAAAATCACGCAATCTTGAATAGCCTATTTTGAAATAATTACTCATATTATCATTAATAATTGTATTCAAATCGGCCATTAATATATTGAAGTTATTGTTTCCTCTATAAAACGACGATGTATAAGGAATAGCAAATTCATTCGGCCCGCGTCCATTCAGAGGAGATCCCGAAGTAGAGGGACTATTTGTATTGAATGATTTTAGATAGTAATACTTTAAACTTAATACATTTTTTGAATTTATATTCCAGTCTACTCGTGTAGTAATGCGGTCAGCTTGCGTGTTTCGTTTTGTTAAATCGAAGTTACCCGGGGAATAACTAAGATTTTCCTGAAGAAAATTCGACACATCTTGTAGAACAGTAGCATCGACAGCTGAATTAGACGTAGTATAGGTAATCGGAGTTTCCTGACGATCAAATTCGGCGTTAATATAATAAAATAGTTTATTTTTAATAATAGCTCCTGAAAGACTGACACCATATTGCTGGTTAGAAAACTCGGGGATGTTTAAAACTTCATCTTTAATGCGATATCCCATCATAGAGGGACTTTTTGCATACCGATAAGCCGACGCGTGAAACTCGTTCGAACCGGATTTTGTTACTGAGTTAATTCCTGCACCGGTAAATCCACCGTTACGTACATCATAAGGAGCTATCATTACTTGTACCTGCTCCAATGCTTCTAACGAGATGGGTTCTGTCCCGGAAGCCCCAAGAGATGAACTCAATCCGAATGAATTATTAAATGACGCTCCATCAACAGTAACATTATTAAAACGATAAGATACTCCCCCAAAATTACTTCCACTACTCATCGGAGTTAATTTTGTAAAATCTGAAAGCGAACGATTTATCGTTGGGAGCTTGTCCATTTTTTCACGGGTAATAATCTCCTGGGCTCCTGTTCTATTTCCAGAAATGATAGAATTTCTTTCTCCTACAACAACAATTTCTTCCAATAATTGAGTATCCTCTTTCAATGTTATATTCAGAACGAAATCTTCTCCCAAAGCAAGATTTATATTACTGAACGTTTCCGTATGATACCCAATATAAGATACTACAAGAGTATAAGGTCCACCTATACGTAGATTTGGCAAATTATATGTCCCATCCGCTCTGGTACTCACTCCATACACTGTCCCCGTAGGCGTATGCGTAGCAACAACCGTTGCGCCGATTACCGCTCCGTCAGCATCTGTAACACGTCCACTCATACTGGATGTAGTTACCTGAGCCTGCATCACAGTAGCCACCATCAAAGTAAGAGCTA
>JAIRRS010000001.1 GCA_031255855.1 Tannerellaceae bacterium
AAACTGTTTTTCTATCTTTAAACGTAAGGTGTAAACCAAGCGTAGGATTAAGTTATAATTGTGTAAACTAAGTTACGTAATAACAATCAAAACTGTAAACTAAATTCAGTAAAGGTCAATTCATCTGGATGAATGGGGGAAAACATCCAGATGATTTTGGAAGGTCATCCCAATGAAACCGGGAAAACATCCAGATGAATTGTTTTGTGGAAATAGATCGAATATCTTTGAACGGTTAATCCATGTTACGATGGCATGATGAATCATGTCCAGATAATCAAGGCCTTGTAGTTTTCGATGTCCGGTTTTTATAATTAAGGCGGGAGCATCATGTTATTCGGAGAGAATGAGAAGTAACGGCAGGTTGTTTTCAAGGAATTTTGGAAAGGCCGTGTTTGTCATTTGTATTTCAAGTGTTCCTTTTCTCCCGATAATTGCCGGTACGATAAAAACACCGTCCGGGCGCAGGTAATGAATCACATTGGCATACTTGTAGGTCGTAGTTTCGTTATTAATGTATAAATCAGACAAATCCAATCGTGCTCCGGCTCGTGTTTGGATAAATATGCGTTGGAATTCGTAGTGGTATTCTTTAATGTCCGGACGGGGCAATTTGGCAAAAGGAATCCGGTTTCCCCAACAACTCAGGTAGGTCAGATTAAGAAGATTCTCAATATTCAAGGATGAGAGGCTATTGAAAAAACAATTTATATAGGTTAGTTTTGTTAATTTCCCGACATCCAAGGATGTCAACTTATTTGAATAGCAGGAAAGATGTGTTAAATGTGTTAGATGTTTGATTTTGAGTGTATCCAGGTTGTTTAAAGAGCAATCAAGGTAAGAGAGGTTTATGGCTTCGGCAATTTCCAGAACAGCTAAATTATTGGTAGAACAATCCAGATGGACGAGGTTTGATAGTTGGTTACAATCTAATGATTTTAATTGATTTTTATAACAGGAAAGTTTCTGTAATGCCGCCAGTTTGCCAACTCCTAATGTGTCCAGTTGATTGGAAAAACAATATAATTCTTTTAATGCCGGAAGATTTTGAAGCGTTAAAGAAGCCAGGCTATCACCGAAACAAGACAACTGTTCCAGGTTGATTAGATTTCTCACCTCCAATGTTTCCAGGTTGTTATTGTAACAAGAGAGGGCGGAAAGGTTATCAAATCCGTCGAATTTCAAATGTCCGACAATCCCCTTTTCGCCCCAATTTATTGCGGTCAACTTGATTTTGTCGTCGATCTGTTTCCAGACTAAACCGTCAACATCTGCCCACCAACGTATTTCGTCCCATACAGGATTGTCAAATGTAAATGGTTTTTCGCGTTCAAGTTTTACTACTTTTTCCCAAAGATTATTGTTCTTGGAAAGCAGTATTAACTTCAGTGCAACAATATCTTTTTTATTGAAGTCCGGTGTTTTAGCCGCACTTACCATACTGAAAGTTAACACAAATACCAACAACAATAATCGCGTCATGGCCTCACCCGCTTATTTTTTCCTGCCTGACTGGCGGGAACGTCGCCATGGTTTATCTGAATTTTTGTTCCGTTTGTCGAAGCGGTCGAAAAAATGGCCTTCCTTTTTCTTCGAACCTTTGCCTTCGCCCTTTTTGCCTTGAGCCAGTTCCACAGAAATGCGGCGCCCGTCTATTTCAAAGCCGTTCATCTTTTTCATTACCTTATCGGCGGCTCCTTCCTCTACTTCAAAGAATGAGAAGTTGTCCAATAAGTCTATTTTCCCGATTCTAATTTTCCCCGGAACGCATTTGTTTACCAGTTCAATTAACTGGTTGGGGAACATACCGTCTGATTTTCCGAAATTAAGGAAGTATCTTATATATCCTTCTTCGGCTGCTCCACGATTGTGGCGGTTGCCTTTCGACTGGGATTCTTTCCTGTCTCTTCCCGAACGCTCATCTACCACTTCGATTTCGTCGGCGTCTTTATAGTAATCTATCATTCGGTTGAATTCCAACGAAACGACACGTTTGATGATGTCTTCCTTATCCAACCATTCCAGTTTGCGGAAGATAGAGGGCATCAAAGAGGCGATTTCATCTTCATCTACTTTTACTTTTTCTATCTGGTCGACTAAATTGAGTATTTGTTTTTCACAGATATCTTTACCGCTTGGCATCTCGCCCTTTTCAAACTGTTTGTTGATGATGCGTTCTATTTCACGGATCTTTCCTTTTTCCTTTATATGACAAATAGAGATAGAAATACCTGTCTTACCCGCCCGTCCGGTGCGTCCGCTTCGGTGTGTGTATGATTCCACGTCGTCGGGTAAACCGTAGTTTATTATGTGTGTCAGGTCGTCAACGTCCAATCCGCGTGCCGCCACGTCGGTTGCCACCAACAACTGCAAATTCCGCAGGCGGAATTTTTGCATCACATAATCACGTTGTGCCTGGCTTAGTTCGCCGTGGAGCGAGTCGGCATTGTAGCCGTCTTGTATAAGCTTGTCTGCAATTTCCTGTGTTTCTTTGCGGGTACGGCAAAAGATAATTCCGTAGATGTTTGGATAATAGTCGGCGATACGTTTTAGCGCCAGGTATTTATCCTGGGCGCGTACCATGTAGTATATGTGCTTTATGTTTTTGTTACCCTCGTTTTTCCTGCCAATAATAATCTCTTTCGGATTGTTCATGTATTTTTTTGTGATATTGGCAATTCCCTGTGGCATGGTGGCCGAAAACAATAACATATTACGGGCTGGCGGAACTTCTGCGAGTATTGCGTTAATACTGTCTGAAAAGCCCATGTTGAGCATTTCATCTGCTTCGTCGAGGATGACATTCTTGACCAGGCTTAAATTTACTGTCTTGCGGTTCATTAAATCGAGCAGGCGGCCAGGAGTGGCAACTACGACATGAATACCTCGTTTCAATGCCTTGATTTGGCTCTCGATACTGGAGCCTCCATATACCGGAAGCACTTTTAATCCGTCAATATATTTAGAATAATCATTCAGGTCGTCGGCAATTTGCAGGCATAATTCACGGGTGGGGCACAATACTAATGCTTGTGGTTGGCGTATTCCGACATCAATCTTCTGTAAAATAGGCAAACCGAATGCGGCAGTTTTACCTGTTCCG
Organism: Tannerellaceae bacterium; assembly: GCA_031255855.1. GTDB lineage: Bacteria > Bacteroidota > Bacteroidia > Bacteroidales > Tannerellaceae > DFXE01. The sequence goes on from JAIRRS010000001.1 coordinate 3,104, forward strand.
GTTTGGGCTAAAGCTATAACGTCGTTATCTTCTCCTAATAAAAAAGGAATCACTTCCTCTTGTACGGGCATGGGAGACTCATATCCCATTTCTTGAATTGCTTTCAATATCGGTGCAGCAACTCCTAATTCTTCAAATGTTTTCAATGTAATGTTTTATCTATAAAATAATTAGAGGTGCAAAGGTATGTAATAATTTGGAATCAATCTACAAAAGAAGTATTTCTTTTATTCTTTCTTGTTGTTTTTCAGATATGTGGAGTTCGTTTTTCAGATATTTATCGATGGAACCGTAGTCTTTTCTTATTTTAGCAAACGCCAAATCAATAAAAGATTCGTTTGCAGTGAGCATTGCGGTAAGCGCTTCCTGCCCGTCGTAATTTAATTGGCTCACCAGATGTGAGTAGCGTTTCAAATCCAAATAATCGTTTGTGGAAGTGTAATCCTGATAAATTGTTTCTTCCGGGATATCCAATATGGACAGTAGCATAGCTGTCATAAAGCCAATCCGGTCTTTTCCTATCGTGCAATGGATGATAACAGGATAATTGTTCTCATCTTCCAGAATTGAAAGGGCTTTGGAGAATTCTTCTTTATTCTCTGTGACATATTGGAGATATAAGTCTTGCATGAATAGTATCCCGTCTCCTTTGCGGATACGTCCTTCGGCCAACCGGTTTACCAGGTCTGATATGTTTTTGATTGGGATTGGGATGTGGACGATATTCGCATTTTTATATCCTATCGGCGAGGCCGTTACCTCTTCATTTGTGCGTAAGTCAATAATGGTTTTGATCTTCAAACCATCCAGGCGGGTAGAGTCGCGCTCGCTTATTTCCCCGATTTTCCCTGAACGAAAGACTTTCCCCCAATGGATTGATTTGCCGTTGTCTGTGGAAGCGTATCCTCCTAAATCACGAAAATTTTGTATGCTGTCCATCACCACCGGACGGGAAGCGACCGTTTTGAAATACTTGTCATTAAAAGACAGCATGAAGTATTTGCGGGTAATATTGTCGTCGGTTACATATTTGGTAATTCCATCTTGGATATTTGCATAACCGGCAGACTTTGATTTATTGAATTGGTCGGGGGTATCGCTTACAAACAGTTTGATTGTCCCGTCGATTTGGGGGGTTGTTTCCCATTTAATGATGTAATTTCCTATATCGTCACGAAAGCAGAGTGATTGTATTTCGGGAGAATGCGAGATGCACGCAGACAAAGAGGCAAAGCTTATTAATAACAAACCAAATCTGATTACCATAATGGAATTACCTATGATTTAGTTACAAAGATAAACAAAACGTAAATTTTCCGTTGTACACTTAATATTATTTAAGACTGCTTTACATAATGCAAGGCGAATTCAGAAGAGATATAATTGTCGTATCTCAGGCAAACTTCTGTCGCCAGGTCAATTCCACAGGCAATTATCTTTGTCCACATATCTTTATCCAACACAGGCAGGTCGTTTCGTTTGATTTCATATTTTAACAATCCCCAGATAATACCCGCATTAAAAGAATCTCCTGCCCCTATCGTGCTTAGCGGAGTGATATTGGGCGTGTTTATGTGTTCTTGAAATGTGTTGGTGAATAAGTCTACCCCTTTTGCACCTTGTGTGGCAATAAAGTTCTTACAATAAAATCTGATGTGTTCATCGTATATAAGCTTCATGTTGCCCTTTCCAAACAAATTGGAAATGTCTTCATCTGAAGCCCTTGTAATGTCGGCGTATTCGAAGTTTTCCAATATAGTTGGTTTTAATTTGACTGCCTCGTGTGCGTGCGCATTCCTGAAATTCGGATCGTAATAAATAATCGCTTTCCTTTCTTTGGCATATTCCAGGAATTCGACGGTACGTTCACGTAATACGGGGTTAAGGGAATAATACGATCCGAAGATAAGTATGTCGTCTTCTTCTATTTTGGGCAGGGGCACTTCCAACCGTTGGTTGGGATAATCTTTATAAAACTGGTAATCGGCATTTTGTTTATCGTTGAGGAAAGCTAATGAAATAGGGCTTTTCCCATCGGGGAATTTGTCTACATAATCAGTTGAGATATGGTTTTCCTCCATGAATTCGCTGATAATATCCCCTACTTTGTCATTACCCAGTTCGCTGATAAATACGAGTGGTGTACCTAATCGCCCTAAGGAAACAAACCCATTGAACACAGAACCGCCCGGGACGGCCTTATAGGGTTGGTTATCCTTGAAAATAATATCCAGAATGGTTTCGCCTATACCAATCACTTTCCTCATATTCCGATTGTTTATTCGTGTTCGCTCTGTTCGCGGCTTTTCGAACCCAGATATCCGCCGTGGTGCCGCTTGGTATAATCTTTGCTGGTGAAATGAATCCTTTTCATCGTGTTTACAACCAAAATGTCACCGATAACTGTCATTACAGTAGTGGATGTGGTGGGTGTTAATCCTAATGCACATACTTCTTTCGGAGCTCCTGTCAGTAAACAAATAGTCGCTCTTTTGGCCAATTCGCTATCCGAATAACCGGTGATGACAATGAATTTCATGTCGGGGACTAACCCTTTCGTCAACTCAGTCAACTCAAGCAGTTCGCGTGTTTTCCCGGAATTGGAAATCAAAAGCATGATGTCATCTTCACGAACGATACCCAGGTCGCCATGCTGGGCTTCACTGGGATGAAGGAAAAAAGCAGGCGTCCCCGTAGAACTGAATGTTGTTGCGATGTTGCTTGCTATTTGTCCGGCTTTCCCCATCCCGCTGGTGATGAGTTTTCCTTTTCGTTTGTGTACGTATTCTATGATTAGATTTACGGCATCTTCATAATCGGGCGTGACAGGAATATTAAGAACAGCCTCTGCTTCTTGTTTTAAGATAACTTTGATATTGTCTATTATCATTTCGATTAAGCGTTTATTAACTATAGCTTGTTTTTTTGTTTATGCAAAAGTATTTATAAAATTATATACATAAGGTAAACGAACATGTTTTTTTATAATTTTGCCGATTCATGCAATTTAAAAAAGATTTATGCAATATTATACGTATACATTTTTAAATGGTTTACGAATCATACATCTGCCGTCCGATTCTCCTGTATCTTATTGCGGATTTGCGATTAATGCGGGAACCCGGGATGAAGGAAATGACGAATTCGGACTGGCCCATTTTGTAGAACATATGTTGTTTAAAGGAACCGGAAAACGTAAGGCTTGGCATATTCTTAACCGTATGGAAAATGTAGGAGGCGAATTGAATGCTTATACTACGAAAGAGGATACGTTTGTCTATTCCATCTTTATGGAAGAGCATTATGAACGGGCGTTTGAATTACTTGCTGACCTTGTTTTCCATTCCCGGTTTCCACAACAGGAAATAGAAAAAGAAGTGGATGTAATCCTTGATGAGATCAATTCGTATAAAGACAGTCCTTCCGAATTAATTTTCGACGAATTTGAGAATTTGATATTCAACGGGCATGCTTTGGGGCATAATATTTTGGGAGACGAATCATCCTTGCTGCGATTCAATTCTGAATCGGGATGTTCGTTTATCAAACGGTATTATGTTCCGGCAAACATAGTCTTTTTCTCTATGGGAAGGATCGAAATGAAGAAGATTATCCGCTTGGTTGAAAAGAATATCGAAAATATTAATTCACCTGCCCCTGCAAACGGACGGAAAAAACCTGAATATATCCCTGCCATAAGTAAGCGAAAACATAAAGACACCCATCAAACACATGTGATAATAGGAGGGAGGTCGTATAGCATGTTTGACAACAGACGTATGGCTTTGTTTCTCTTAAATAACCTTTTAGGTGGTCCGGGTATGAATAGCCGTCTTAATGTTGCGTTGAGGGAAAAGCACGGGTTGGCCTATAGCGTTGAATCCAATATTACAACGTATACCGATACCGGGTTAGCTGCTATTTATTTTGGGACCGACCCTAAAAATACCGATAAAGCTCTCCGGCTTGTCCATAAAGAATTGAAAAAATTGCGTGACGAAAAGCTGACTACTTCCCAGTTGGCGGCAGCCAAAAAGCAAGTCATCGGACAATTAGGTGTGTCTGCTGATAATAAAGAAAGCCTTTTCCTTGGGTTGGGAAAAAGCTTCCTTCATCATAATCGTTATGAAACGATTCCTCAAGTGTTTGAGAAAATAGAAAAAATAACAGCAGAAGAGTTATTGGATATTGCCAATGAAATCTTTTCTTCCGAATCGTTGTCTACCCTGATTTACGAATAGGAATGTATCAGGCATAGACAGCCTGATTGAATTCCAAACGTTCCATGTATGTCTGGTCGATTACATGGTTTATCTGGTCGATGATGTCAATGTATTCTTCGTCTCCGTTGTAAATAAGCATTGCGTTTATAAATTCTACTATCTCGGCATAAATGTCTTCCGTACGCCTCCTTGTCGCCAGGGTTTCGTATGTAAGGCATTTGCCTGTCAATTCGATTTTTTGAGCTTTCAAGTATTGATTGTATGCCCAATTAGAACGTTTAAGCAACGAAATACTATCAGAAATTTTTATTTCTGAAGATTCATCACTAATGTGGATTCGCTCAAGCTCGCCAACAAGGCTCCGGATTAATTCAGTTTTTTCTTCGTCGGTTTTTTGTGGTAATTCCATAAATTCCGAAAGGACACTGCTTATTTTCTTACCCAATTCGCTGTTTTCGGCAAGTAATAATTCAGTCTGTTCACGAATAAATTCGAACGCGCTATTGCGGTTGTTGTTCTCGAGGGAGATTTTTTCTGCCAATTGTCCATTAGATACTGATTTTAATGCAACATCAAATGTAGTAATGGCGTCTAAGAAATTTCGCAATTTCGGTTGGAGCTTTGCATCAGATATTTTCTCCATCAGATTGTGAGTTCTTTTGAAGAAGTGGAATGCTTGCTGTTGGGACATTCCACGAACATAAAAATTCGATATTCGTTTCATAAGTATGTGATTCACTTTTACAATTAATTATATAAAGCCTGTATTAGTTTTTTCAAATAATATAAACTTTCTATCCTATGATAGAAAACAACGTTTGACCTTTAAATGTTTTGGCAAAATTAACAATTATGACAATAAAACAAATAAAAAAGCCGATTAATTCGGCCAATTGCTAAATACAAGGCAATATTTAACATATTTTTTCAAACTTGCGTGTAACTTACTGACAAAATATGTCGTCTTATAGATATGTTTTTAGAAAGGCCCTTCTGCAACAAAATTTTAAAAAAGAACCGATTTATGAAATATTTTATATTTACTTTCATACTGCTTGCCGGTATGATTCAAAACTCTTTTGCTCAAAATATTGATATAAGAGGAATTGTAAGAGACGCGAAAAATCGTGAACCGGCAGTGTTCGCAAACATCGTTTTACAAACAACAGACTCAATGTTTGTAAAAGGAACCACGACAGATTCAAACGGACATTTTTCCATCCAGGATGTCAAACCGAGCAATTATCTGCTGGTTGTGTCATCGTTAGGTTATAAAACAAAATACCTGCCTGTAAATGAAAGTGGCAAAGATATTTTATTAGAAAGTATCCTATTGGAAGAAGAATTAATTTCATTGTCGAATGTGACTGTAAATGCTTCCAATATGAGTAGCCGGATTGACAAAAAAGTTATTTATCCTTCTGAACGTCAGTTAAAAGCATCTACAAATGGGGTGGATTTATTACAACAGTTAATGCTTCCTAAATTGCAAGTAAATCCTCTTTTTAACGAAGTGAGCTTACCTGGAGGCGGTGAATTGCAATACCGTATAAATGGTGTGAAAGTTGAAGCACAAGATATTATCGCTTTGCAACCGGCAGATATCATCCGTGTGGAATTTTATGATAATCCGGGATTGCGGTACGGTAATGCCGAGGTGGTACTCGATTATATTGTACGTCGGCCGGAGACCGGGGGAAGTTTTGGTGTTAATCTGGATAATAGCCCGTTTATTGCGTGGGGGAACAATGGCCTGAATGCAAAATTGAATCATAAAAAGTCGGAATTTGGAATAAACTATGGTATCAGCCATCGTGACTTTTATAAAATGTGGCGTGATAATGAAGAAAACTTCACTTTTGCCGACGGTACTACATTCCAACGAAGGGAAATAGGGGAACCGGGGCATGGCGAGATGTACTGGCAAAGTCTAAATGGAACCTATAGTTACCAAGACGAACAAAAAATGTTCAGCGCCACAGTCCGCCATTATGGGAGTAATAGTCCACACATGGATTATAAAGGCTCTTTATATAATGTCGCAAATCCGTTTGATGCGGTATATATGATTGACAAGTCTTCAAACAAGACAAATCGGCCGGCATTAGACTTATATTATCAACACAATCTTAAAAACGGCCAAACAATCGTCTTGAATGCTGTAGGAACGTATAATTATACCAACAACGAACGGATGTATCAGGAGAGTCGGGAAAATAGAGTCTTGACCGATGTAAATAGTTTGGTTGTCGGGAAAAAATATTCTTTTATAGGAGAAGGCATTTATGAAAAAAAATTCGGTATTAACCGTTTAAGTGCAGGATTGAAGCATATGCAAGCTACTTCTGATAACGAATATAAAAATGGTGTTGATTATTTAACGAAAATGAATCAGGCCGAAACATTTTTGTATTCAGAATTCAAAGGTAGGGTACAAGAACTGGATTATACCGCAGGCGTAGGTGTGACTCGTTCGCATTTTGGACAGGATGGCGACGATAGCGGATATAACTATTATACATTCAACCCTCGCTTGGTGTTACAATATGCTCTGCCGGGAAAATCGTCCATACGTCTAAAAGCGGATATTAGTAATGGAAGCCCCCAACTGTCTGACTTAAGTAATGTGGAAGTAACGATTGATTCGGTGCAAATACAAAGAGGGAATCCTCACCTCCGGCCTTTTTTACGCTATCGAGCCGAGTTGACATACGAATTAGAAAAGGGCGTTTTTTATGGAAACCTTTGGAATATTTACGAATATCAGCCGGATGCAATTATGGATGAAAAACGATTGGAAGGACATAAAATTGTCCAGACATGGGATAACCAGAAAAACTGGCAACGATTGGCAAGCCGGTTGATGATTCGTGTCGGTCCGGTAAAGGATATTCTGCAATTATCTGTAACAGGCGGAGTAAACCACTATATTAGTAATGGAAACACCTATAACCATACCTATACCAACTGGTTTATGAATGGTGATATATCTGCCGTGTATAAGAAGGTTTCATTAGGATTTGGCGTCATGACCAATTGGAATTGGTTTTATGGCGAAACAATGAATGGCGGTGAAAACTTACATTATGCCATGTTGAGTTATAAGCATAAAAATCTTGCAATAGCTTTTAGTATGTATAATCCGTTTGTGGATAATTATAAACAGGATACCGGAAACTGGTCGCGGTACGCCTCTTACCACAGAAGTAATTATATTAAAGAAAGCTCGCGGATGATTGCTGTCCGCGTAGCGTGGAATTTCTCTTTTGGAAGAACGTTTAAAGCAGAACAAAAGAGAATCAATAATGCCGACGACGATTCAGGCGTGATGAGTTCCGGGAAATAGATGTCTGATTTAAAATGGGGATGAAGCCGTTTTCAAAACCGGAAGTAAATCTTTAACCGTTGTTTGTCTGTTTCCGTAAATTCATCTAACAAATACAGGTCTTCCCATCCGGTTAGTTTTCTCTTCTGTTTTCGTAATTGGCAGATAATATTCGTTTGTTCCTTGTTTAGGTAAGGATGTCTCAATAATTGTTCGTAGGACAAATGGTTGACAGGCAGTTTCGCGATAAATGAAGTGTCGGTATGGAACCAGTTTTTCAAAATTTCATATCGTTCTTTGTCCATGCCATATATTTCTTTCAATTGCTCAACGGTGTAAAAACCTCCCAGTAGATCACGGTATTTGATGATGCGACGGGCAAAGACACTTCCGATACCCGGTACTTTTTTTAAAATGAGCGTATCGGCCGTATTTAATTCTACGATTGTACCGGGAGGGTATTTCTCCGTTTTTATATAAGTCCGGCCGTTGTTTTTCTTAAATGATCTCTTTTTGTTGGTTCCAAAGGATGTTTTTTTCCTGTTTGTGATGATTTCCTTTTTATTTGGTGATATCGTTTGGGTGGAGTCGATAACTGTTTGTCTGGGTGCGTTTGTTGGATTGACAATGTATTGTGGCTCGGAAGCTGTTTCCTCTTCTTTTTTGTCATCGACAAGCAATAATAAAATGAAAGCAATTGTAATAAGAATAAGTAATAGGGAGAGAGCTAGCCTTTCTCCCTTTGAGAAATAGAATAAGTCTCGCCAATTTTTCATGTTAAGGTCTCATTATTAAAGGTTATTTATTCAAATTAGAATATGCTTTTCAGCCAGTTGATAATTCCTAATTCATGAAGGAAAATAAGGCCGATGCCAACCGGGGCAATATATTTCATAAAAAATGCGTAGATGTTGAACAATGAAAACGTGATTGTTCCTTGGTTCGTTAATTCGGCCTTTAATATTTTTTTGTCAATCCTTCTTCCTATAAAGATGCAAATCAGCATCCCTCCGAAAGGAAGCATTATCTTAGCTGTTATATAATCCAGGAAGTCAAAGAAGGTAAGACCTAAAATCGTGTGTTCTTTCCATACTCCTATAGAGAGAGAACTGATTACTCCTAAAATTAATGCACCGACAGAAACAAGGGTTGCGGCTTTTTTACGCGACATTTTATGTTCTTCCAACAGATAAGCTGTTGCTACTTCGTGGAGTGAAATGGTGGAGGTCAAAGCTGCTACAGCTAATAATAAAAAGAAAATAGACGACCATATTTCACCTAAAAACATCTGCCCGAATACGTTTGGAAGGGTAATGAAAACAAGTCTGGCGCCTTCGGTCGGTTCAATATTAAAACTAAAGACAGCCGGGAAAATCATTATTCCCGCCAGCAATGCCACTAATGTGTCAAGAATGGTTACTTCTACAGCTGTCCGTTGCAGGTTGGTCGTCTTGGAAAAATACGAAGAATATGTGATCAAACAGCCCATTCCAATACTGAGTGAAAAAAATGCTTGTCCCATTGCGCTTAAAATAACGGAAGAAGATATTTTGCTGAAGTCAGGTTTGAATAAAAAGATAAGCCCTTTTCCGGCGTTTGGCAACATGACGGAGCGGATACATAAAATGACGAGAATCAGGAAGAGCATCGGCATCATAATCTTTGAAGCACGTTCAATTCCTTTTTTTACACCTGAAACGATAATGAAATGTGTCAAAGCAATAAATGCAATTGTCCAAAAAATAGGTCGGTAGATATCAGACGAAAAGTTTGCGAAATCATCTGCAAATTCCGTGGTAGACTTGCCGCTTAATGAACCGGTTACCGCTTGGATGATATATTCCAATGTCCATCCGGACACAACAGCATAAAATCCCAGAATAAGGAAAGCAGCCAATACGCCATTGTAGCCAATGATACTCCACGTCGAATTTGGAGCAAGAGATTTGAATGCTCCCGCTGCATTCCGTTGGGTGTTTCGTCCGATGAAAAACTCGGTCAGCATGACCGGAAGTCCTAAGGCCAAAATACAGGCAATGTAAACAAGCAAAAAAGCCGCACCTCCATTCTCGCCGACCATATACGGGAACCTCCAGATATTGCCAAGACCCACGGCCGAACCCACTGTTGCAAATACTACTCCTAATTTACTTCCAAAAGTAACTCTGTTTTTATTTGTCATAATCGTCTTGTTTTATTCTTTTACAAGTCCGTCTTTTATATGAATTATACGGTCTGTATGTTTTGCTAATTGTTCATCATGAGTGACAATGACGAATGTTTGTTTCATTTGATCTCTGAGCTCGAAGAAAAGAGCATGTAATTCTTCCTTGTTTTTTGTATCTAAACTTCCCGAAGGCTCGTCGGCAAGGACTACAGCTGGTTCATTAATTAATGCGCGGGCTACTGCCACCCGTTGTTTTTCCCCACCGGAAAGCTCCGCTGGTTTATGTGTCATCCTGTCGGAAAGTTTCAGGAAATTTAAAATGTCTTTGGCTTTCCTCTCGGCTGAAGGTGGCTTCATCCTTCCGATTAAGGCTGGTATCATCACATTTTCCAAAGCAGTGAATTCAGGTAATAATTGATGGAATTGGAAAACGAACCCAATATTTTGATTCCGGAAAGCGGCTAATTCTTTGTCTTTCAAATGTCCGGTTTTTGTTCCGTTTATTATCAGTTCTCCTCTGTCCGGCGAATCCAATGTTCCAATGATTTGTAATAGCGTTGTTTTTCCTGCTCCGCTTGGCCCGACAATAGCTACTATTTCGCTTTTGCCAATCTCAAGGTCAATGCCTTTTAGCACTTGCAGGCTTCCGAAGCTTTTTGTAATACCTCTGGTTTGTATCATCATTTTAAAGATTGCGTATAACATAGGATGCTAAAAAGCAGCCAAATATGGCAGGCATGTAAGACACCGTGCCGGCTGTTGTGCGCTTGCATTCTTCACCTTCTACTTCTATGATTGCTTCGTGATCAGGTATTTCTGTGGAAAACACGACAGGTATGCCTTTGTTTATTCCTTTATGTCTCAAACGTTTCCTCACGGCTTTCGCTAGTCCGCAATTCATTGTTTTCGAGATATCCGCAATCCTTACTTGGGAAGGGTCGGCTTTTGCTCCCGCACCCATTGATGAAATAACCGGAATTCGCATACGGACAGCATTATAAAGCAAATATATCTTAGGGCTAAGAGAGTCAATGGCATCGACAATAAAATCAAAACGGGCGGAAGACAGAACTTCTTCTGTCCGTTCATCACGTAAAAACTCGTTGATAACTGTTAGTTCAAGTTCCGGGTTGATGTCTAGCAATCGTTCTCCCATTACCTTTGCCTTGGATTTTCCCAAGGTGGAGTGTAGCGCGGGAAGTTGCCTGTTTAAATTGCTTTCGTTGATAGTATCAGCATCTACAAGGGTCATTTTCCCGACTCCGGCTCTGCAAATTTGTTCCGCAGCGTAAGCTCCTACACCGCCTAACCCTACTACCAATATATGGCAGCGGGACAAATATTTCATCCGTTCGTTGCCCAACAATAATTCCGTGCGGGAATTCCAGTGATAACTCATGCTTACATTATTTGTATGCGAAAGTAAGAAAAAGAATTACTCGTAGACTGCTTTATACCAATCTAATTGTCTATACCAATTATTTAATTCAGTAAGTTCTTTCCGGGGGGGGTAAACAGAAAGCCCGGAATAGGTTTTGACCGGTATTCCTTCATTTCCACCTGTAGCCTGACAGTAAATTCTCTCTGTTGTGCTTTTGTAGATTATCGCTTTATCTAAAGCAGACTGGAGTTCGGATTTTTGAACAGGTGTTGCTAAATGTTCCATGACGTTGCCGAAATCAAATAATTCGGAAGGTGAACGTGATAAATAAGTCAGGATTTGCAGGTCGGAGAATGGCAAGTTATACATGGCTTGTTCGCTACCGGCAGAAGAAATGATTTCTTTCGTCGTTTGGGCAACTCTTTCCAATTTGCTTGTTTCCACTACGGATAAATTACCGAAAGGATGTACATAATGTGAATAGTAATTATGAAAATCATCCACAATCTTCTTTAAATCAACAGTAGGTTGAAATAAATACGGTAGAACCGCCTTGTAAGGGAAACCGCTTCCCATAATTTCGGATGCTGAAGAGATGATATAATCGGCTGTATTCCGGAGTTCATAAATCACTTCGATGGAACCCATACTGCAAGCATCAAAAAGCAGAAAGTTAAAGAAATGATTCGGCAAAGCTCCTGCCAGTTCGCCAATCTCCATGCTTTTTCTATCCTCTTCCCCAAACGAACGTAACATATCCCGGAAATCGTTCGGCATCCAGGCAGAACCATGGCTGGATAAAATCATCCCATAGCTGTCGGCTGGGTATAAAGAGACAACCTCGTTTAATATTTCTTTCATGGTTTGAGGCGAAATCGCGCTTTTTCCGGTGTAATTGCGGACATTTTCGCGAATACCTTTTTCCATGCCTGGTTTTATTTCAAAAAGTTCAGCTTCATTTTTGTTTTTTGAATAAAAGACAACCAATTTACCGTTATCGAGGTTTTGAAAAGTTGCTGAAGAGATCATATCTTCAACATTCTTGGTGATGTATGGGTCAAGATTACTTGCAATAACATATAATAGAATCGTTCTGCTGGCAAAATCATTTTCAGATTCAAGAATTTTTCCATCTGCTTTTGTCGCTAGTTGGATTATTGGGATTTCAACTTTCTCGCCGGCACATGAAATAGTAATTATTGCGTTACGGCGTTCTCTTGTATAATTCTTATTGAAAGATACGAATATAGTAAAAGTTCCGGCTTCCCCGTCGTAAAGGTTTACGTCAATCCAATCCGGTTTATTGTTGTTACTTTCTTCTGATATGTTAATTGTCCAGGGCGCTTTTGTTGTTAAGGCGAATGCTCCTGCCCGTTCATTCGCGAATAGTTCCGAATTGAGTTGATGTATGTCAGAAATCGTGATATTATTGTTTACTTCATTTTCATGTGTACAACCTGTAGACAATAAAAAAAGGAAGGAAAGAAACCAAATATGTTTTTTTAACAAACAACGATTGAATTTTCTTATATTTTTCATAAGAGATGATTTTTCAGACAACAAAGATATTACTTTTCTTAGACATTTCTATTAAAACGCCTCATTATCATGTATCTTTTTGTCATCATTTACGTATTTAATGAACTTTTTCTTTATATTTGCGCATTAATTAATGTACTTAAATATCGTACGTATGAGCAAAGTATGGTTGGGTCTTCTGCTTTTTATTTGTGTATTTCCTGCTGTGGATGCGCAACGGATTGCCGTGAAGAATAATGTTGTTTATGACGTGGCGGCAACGCTGAACGTCGGAGCTGAATACGCTATTAATAAGAAATTTTCTATCGATTTGTCCGGTAATTTTAATGGATGGAAAGTTGGTGGAAGATCCTGGCAGCATTGGATGATTCAGCCAGAGGGACGGTATTGGCTGTTAGAGAGTTTTAACGGTCATTTTTTTGGTGTACATGCCATGTATCTTGATTACGATGTTTCCCGTTTGGAGGTTTCCATGATGGATTTCAGCCGGAGGAATCAATATGTCGGCACTGCTTATGGGGGAGGTGTGTCGTATGGTTATTCATTATATGTTACTCCACGTTTTAATATTGAATTCACAGCAGGGATTGGTTACCTGAATTTTGAATACGATAAGACTGTTATTAGAAAGAGCATTGCGGAAGGACGCTTTACGAAAAATTATTTCGGACCGACCAAACTTGGTATTAGTGTTATATACATTATCAAATAACATTGACTATGAAAACAGTATTTTATATAGTAATTAGTATATTGTTTGCCATATCTCCTGCTGTTATGGCTCAAGAGGTCGGGACAGTGACCGTTAAGTTAAATTCTGCGAATATAAAAGGCAGATCCTTAAACCTTGACATGGATATCCGGCTTAATCATATTTATATAGGCAGGTATGAGAGTTTGTCTCTTACTTTGGCTTTAAAAAAAGGAAACGACATTTTGTATTTACCTCCCGTGATTGTGAACGGCACGAATAAGCGTAAGATGTTTGAACGTGCTGTGAACCTGTCTGGTTTAGAAGTGGCAAGGGGCGACGCATATGCTGTCTTAAAAAACGACCAGGATTTGATTCAATTTCTACCCTATCAAAAGAGTGTGGATTATAAATCATGGATGAATCGTTCACAACTTATTTTGATAGGCGACGTGCTTGATTATAATAACAGAGTACTTGATTCTTATACCGACGTGCTTGTAAAGTCATTGAGTATAGGCAATCCGAACACAAGAACAAGGAAGTCGGCACAGACTACAACAACGGAATCAAACCGTACTGCCACACCGGCTGCCCAGCAATCAACTATGCAACCTGTGGATAAAGTACAACAGTATTTACAACAACAGCAACGGCAATCACCTCCTCCTTTAATGTATAGACAAGGAGAGTATCCTTCTCAACAATATTTCGAACAACAACAACAGCCTCAATCTCAATCTCAACCCCAATCTCAGCCTCAATCTCAACCCCGGCAACAGCAAAGAACGCCGCAAAGAAGATGAAATTTAAAGGTGGTTGATATAATCAGCAATCCAATCACCTACTTCCGATGTTGTATAGGCTTTCCCTTGTTCGGCGATGTCTTCGGTTACTATGGCTGCATCCATAGAGGCCGTAACGGCATCGCGGATAACTTTTCCTTCTTCCATAAGATTGAAAGCATATTCAAACATTAATGCTGCACTTAGAATAGTAGCTAATGGGTTTGCTATATTCTTTCCGGCTGCTTGTGGATAAGACCCGTGGATAGGTTCGAATACGGAAGTGTGAATCCCGATAGAAGCGGAGGGGAGCATTCCTAACGACCCCGTAATTACCGAAGCTTCATCGGTCAGAATATCTCCGAACATGTTCTCGGTTACCATTACGTCGAAGCTTTTTGGCCATTGGATGATGCGCATTGCCGCGTTGTCTACAAACATATACTCCGTTTCCACATCCGGGTAGTCTTTTTCAATTTCCTGCGCGACTTGCCTCCATAGGCGGGATGTTGCTAAAACATTGGCTTTATCTACTACCGTCACTTTCTTTCTGCGCTTTTGCGCGTATGTATAGGCCAAGCGGACAATCCTGTCAACCTCTTCGCGGGAATAGATGCATGTGTCGTACGCTGTATCCCCATCTTCGCTACGACCTTGCGGACGTCCGAAGTACATGCCGCCTGTTAATTCACGGATACACATAAAATCCGCTCCATTTATCAAATCTGCGCGGAGAGGAGACTTGTGAATTAATGAAGGAAATGTTGTCACGGGGCGGATATTGGCATATAAGCCAAGCTTTTTTCTCATGGCCAATAAGCCTTGTTCAGGCCGTACTTTAGCCGACGGATTGCTATCGTATTTAGGGTCGCCGATTGCCCCAAAGAAAACGGCGTCGCTTTCCATGCAAAGTTCATGGGTTTCTTCCGGGTATGGATTCCCGGCGGCATCAATAGCGACGGCTCCTACCAGTGCTTCCTTATCATGTAATTCATGTCCGTATTTGTTGCAGATGGCTTTTATGGCTTTCATCCCTTGCCCAACTATTTCGGGGCCGATGCCATCACCGGCCAATACTGCGATAGTTAATTTCATCTTTTTATCGTTAGGATGTTTATTCTCTGTTGAATTGGATGTATTTGGGTTCCAGCGGTTTGTAATTGTCGTCGTCCCATAGGGAGCTGGTAATCATCAGGTCGGCGCTATAGCGATTGCATGCTATCGGAACGTTGTGCACGCGGCATTGGCGTAGCAACATTTGAATGTCGGCCTCATGGGGTTGGGGGTTTAAGTCGTCAATCAGGAAAATCGCCAAATTAATTTCTTTGCGTACGACCATAGCGGCAATTTCAGCATCCCCTCCTAGTGGCCCTGAGTGCATCGGAGTGATTTCCGCGTAAATGTTTTTTTCATTGAACGCTTTTTTTATCAAACCTCCGGTAGTGCCGGTGCATACTAAATGGTGGTGTGCGAGGAAATGAGCATTATGTACTGCCCATTCTACCATGTCAACTTTACGTCTGTCGTGCGCTACAAGCGCGATTGTTAATCTTTTAGTCATAATTCTTAAGTTGCTAAATTGCTAACTGCTAATTTTATTGAGCATTTTAATTGTTGCCTTGATGGCCGCTTCCGTCTGGTCTCCGTCTAATCCGCGGGTTTTAAAATCAACGCCGGCAAAATTCCAACTGATTATCGTTTGGACAAACGCGTCGGTACGACCTCCCGGAGGAATAGATACAGAATAATTTGTCAACATCGGGAACGGACGGCCTAAATCGGTGTATATCATGCGCAAGGCACGCATAAAGGCATCGTATTGCCCGTCTCCTGAAGCAGATTGTTCATAGGTTCCCCCATCAATTTCTATTTTCAGGGTTGCCACCGGACGTAAACCTTGTGCCAAAGATAAAGAATAATTCAATATTTTGATTTTTTGCTCGGTGATTGCTTCCTGGTTTAGTAAATCACTGACGATATAAGGAAGGTCTTCTTGTGTGACCATCTCTTTCTTGTCTCCTAATTCTATGATACGTTCTGTCACTTTTTTCATCGTGTCGTCGTCCATATCAATACCTAATGCTTCCAGATTTTTACTGATATTGGATTTTCCCGAAGTTTTCCCCAGCGCGTATTCCCTGACACGTCCGAAACGTTCGGGAAGTAAATCATTATAATAGAGACAGTTTTTCTTATCCCCGTCGGCATGTACTCCTGCGCATTGGGTGAATACGGATTCTCCTACAATCGGTCGGTTCGGCGCTACCCGTATGCCCGAAAAGCTCTCCACCAGGCGGCTGACTTTGTTTATCTTTTCCTCTTTTAGGCCGGTCTCTTCTTTTAGCTGATCTTTAATTACGGCCAAAACACTGCTGAGTGGCGCGTTGCCGGCTCGTTCACCCAAACCATTAACCGTGGTATGAATGCCTTTTATGCCTGCCCGAATGGCGGAAAATATATTGGCTACAGCCAAATCGTAATCATTGTGGGCATGGAAGTCGAATTGCAAATCGGGATAGCGTTCAACCATTTGCCGGCAATAATCGTAGGTGTTAAGCGGATTAAGAATACCTAATGTGTCTGTTATCATAAAACGTTTGATGGGGAGGTCTTTCAGCGCATCCACCATTTGGAATACATAATCAGGGGAATCTATCATTCCGTTCGACCATGTTTCAAGATAAATATTTACCTCTATTCCAATTTGTTGAGCTAATAATACTTCATTGTTGATATCCTCGAAGTGCTGTTCCGGTGTGCGGCGAAGTTGTTCGGTAACATGTTTATAGGAACCTTTGGCTAATAGATTTATGACACGGCAACCGCTTTTCTCTATCCATTGAAGGGAAGCGCCATTGTCGACAAATCCTAACACTTCTAGTTTGTGAAGGTTGTTGGTTCGTTTCGCCCAGTTCGATACCTTCTTAACCCCTTCGAATTCGCCTTCGGATACACGCGCGGATGCTATTTCGAGCCGGTTTACACCCAGTTCGTTTAACAGCATTTGAGCGATACCGAGCTTTTCATGTGCCGCAAATGAAACCCCCGATGTTTGTTCTCCGTCTCGCAGGGTGGTATCCATTATTTCTATCATAGTCCGATATTTCTAATGTTTTAATAGCATGAAGATGGCGCAGGCGCATTTTTTGCGCCGTGCCGTCGATTAATTTCGCATCTTTTCGAAAGCTTCTATCTTAGACTTATTTGCCAGAAGATAATCGATATCGTCGAGGCCGTTTACCAGGCAATCTTTTTTATACGGATTGATTTCGAATGGCTCGGAACGGTGTGTCACGTTGTTGATGATTGTCTGGTTTGGGAGGTCGATTGTCAATGTCGTTGCCGGTTGTTTTTTTAAAGTCTCAAATATTTCAGATAAGAATTCCGGAGAAACTACTACCGGAAGGAGGCCGTTGTTCATAGAGTTGTTCTTGAATATATCGGCAAAGAAGCTGCTGACGATTGCGCGAAACCCATATCCGGCGATAGCCCAGGCGGCATGTTCGCGGCTGCTGCCGCTACCGAAATTTTTACCGGCTACTAAGATATCGCCTTTATACGTGTCTTGGTTTAATACGAAACCGGGATTCGGATTCCCATTTTCGTCATACCGCCAATCGCGGAATAAATTGTCGCCAAACCCTTCTTTTGTGGTCGCTTTCAGGAAGCGTGCCGGTATGATTTGATCGGTGTCTACATTTTCCAGAGGAAGCGGCACACATGTGGATGTCAGTAGAGTGAATTTTTCTTTCATAAAGAATTAATCATTAGCCATTAAACAAGAATCGTTCAGAAACTCTCTAGGGTCGGAAATTACTCCGGTTACGGCAGCGGCAGCGGCAACTAACGGGCCGGCCAGGATGGTTCGCGATCCGGGGCCTTGACGGCCTTCGAAATTGCGATTGGACGTAGATACGGCGTATTTGCCGGGAGGCACTTTGTCGTCGTTCATGGCCAGACAAGCGGAACAGCCTGGTTGGCGTAACTGGAATCCGGCATCGTTGAGTATTTTATCAATCCCTTCTGCCTTAATTTGCTTTTCTACCATCCAACTGCCGGGCACGAGCCATGCGGTTACATGGCCGGCTTTTTTCTTTCCATTTACGATGGAGGCGAAAGCGCGGAAATCTTCTATACGGCCGTTGGTGCAACTGCCCAGGAATACATAATCAATCTTTTTCCCTTCCATCGGATCACCCGGTTGGAAACCCATATAGTCAAGGGCTTTCTTGAACGAAGTACGCCCGGCTTCGTCTACACTTTCCAGGGAAGGGATCCGCTCCTTTACGCCTAATCCCATGCCGGGGTTAGTCCCGTAGGTAACCATCGGTTCGATATCTTCGGCGCGGAATGTGATTTCTTTGTCGAATGTTGCATCTTGATCGCTATGCAATGTTTTCCAATAGGCAAGCGCCTTTTCCCATGCTTCGGCACGAGGCGTAAATTCGCGGTCTTTCAAGTAATCGCAGGTCACTTGGTCGGGGGCAATCATACCGCCGCGGGCGCCCATTTCTATTGAAAGGTTGCATATCGTAAGACGCTCTTCCATTGTCGTGTTGCGGATTGTTTCCCCGGCATATTCCACAAAATAACCGGTGGCTCCTCCGGTAGACATTTTACGAATGATGTATAAGGCAATGTCTTTTGCTGTTACGCCAGGTTTTAGCTTTCCGTCGATAGTGATGCGCATTGTTTTAGGCTTACGTTGCATGATACATTGGGTAGCCAGTGTCATTTCCACTTCGCTTGTCCCTATTCCAAATGCGATAGCTCCCAGCGCACCGTGGGTAGATGTATGCGAGTCGCCGCAAACCAGTGTCATGCCCGGAAGTGTAAGGCCGTTTTCAGGCCCTACTACATGGATAATCCCGTTTTTCGGATGTTGTAATCCGTAATAGGCCAAGCCAAAGTCTTTGGCATTTTTCTCCAACGTATCTACCTGTTTTTTTGATACAGGGTCTTCAATCGGTTTATCCTGGTTCAATGTTGGTATATTGTGGTCGGGAATACAAGTTACTTTTTCCGGACGGAACGCTTTAAGCCCTCTCCCGCGAAGTCCTGCAAAAGCTTGCGGGCTGGTTACCTCGTGACAATACAAGCGGTCGATGTACAGTTGTATTGTGCCGTCGGGTAATGTGTCAACAACATGTTTTTCCCAGATTTTGTCGAATAATGTTTTTCCCATTTTTATTACTTGTTAATCATTGATCGTTACATAATGAATTTATTGATCGCGTCAACGAAAGCCTCTACCGAAGCGGCAATGATGTCGGTATTTGCCGAGAATCCGTAGTATACATTTCCTTTATACTCCACTTGCATATGTACTTTCCCCGTGTCGTCACTTCCTTTGCTTATGGCTTGGATTAGGAACTCTTGTATGGTCATATCGCTGTTGCTGATTGCTTTCTTTACCGCTTTAATACCGGCGTCCACCGGCCCGTTTCCCGCTGCTGCCTCACAACGTCTTACGCCGGAAAGGTTCAGGCAAACACTTGCCATGGATTGTAGTCCGATGCCGCTTGTCACTTGTAAGTGTTCCAGTTTGATGCGATGTGTGTCTGTCCGGTCTTTGCCTGCCAGCATCAATACGTCGTCGTCGTTGATATCTTTTTTGCGGTCGGCCAGTTTCAGGAATTCGGCATATGCCTTGTCCAGTTTTTCCTGCTCCAGATCAACGCCCAATACATGCAGGCGATGTTTCAGGGCGGCACGTCCGCTACGGGCTGTCAGTACAATGGCATTGTCGTCGATTCCTACATCTTTCGGATCGATGATTTCATAGCTTTCGCGGTTTTTTAAAACGCCGTCCTGGTGTATGCCTGATGAATGAGCAAATGCGTTACGCCCTACAATGGCTTTATTGGGTTGAACCGGCATATTCATCAAACAGGAAACCATGCGGCTGGCGCCATATATCTTTTGACTGTTGATGTTTGTCATAATACCTGTTTCTTTGTGACTTTTAAAAATCATGGCCACTTCTTCCAGCGATGTGTTCCCGGCTCGTTCGCCAATGCCATTGATGGTTACTTCTACCTGTCGCGCACCATTCAACACGCCTTGTACCGTGTTGGCCGTGGCCATTCCCAAATCGTTATGGCAGTGGGTGGAAATAATGACTTTGTCAATATCTTTTACATGGTTAATCAGGTAATTGATTTTTGCTCCATACTCGTCGGGCAAACAATATCCGGTGGTGTCGGGGATGTTTACAACTGTCGCGCCTGCCTTGATAACGGCTTCTATCACCCTTGCCAGGTAAGCATTATCCGCGCGTCCGGCGTCTTCGGCATAAAATTCCACGTCTTCAACAAATTTTTTGGCATATTTGACACAGGCAATGGCCCGTTCAAGTATTTCATCCCGGGTAGAATTGAATTTGTATTTGATGTGATAGTCGGAGACCCCAATTCCTGTATGGATGCGTCCTTTCTTGGCATATTTGAGCGCTTCGGCGGCCACTTCAATATCTTTTTCTACTGCACGTGTCAATGCGCAAATCGTTGGCCATGTCACAGCCTTTGAAATCGCTACAACACTATTGAAGTCGCCGGGACTTGATACAGGGAAACCTGCTTCAATCACATCCACTCCCAGTCCTTCCAATACCTTGGCTACCTCAATCTTTTCGATACTGTTCAGTTGGCATCCGGGTACTTGTTCACCATCTCGTAATGTGGTGTCGAAAATGAATAATCTTTCTGCCATTGTTTTGTTACATTTATTTAATAAAAAACCCTCTCACTAAGGAAGTGAGAGGGGCTCTTTGATTTTTTTGTTTACACAACACAACAATCTCACTTCCTATCCTGCCGGCAAAGTAGAATAATAATGGAAATAATGAGGTTATTTGTTATGTGCGATATCATGTTTTGCTATGACGATTCGAAAATTTGACGGTGCAAATATACAGTCTTTTTCGAAACCTGCAAATATAATCCGATGTTTTTTGCATGCTTTTTCTTATAAAATAAAAGCAAAGGGGTAAGAATCTCTATTGGTTTGTTAGAAGCTGTTTTGTTTTTGTCAAACGAAGCGACAGGCCCCAAATTCAATGGGATGATTTAAGGAAAACATCCCATTGTTTTCCAAAGATCATCCCATTGAAACCGGAAAAACATCCAAATGAAAAGGGATAATCCGTTTGTTCTTGTTTTTCCGTTGAATAATAGGTATTTGATTAGCGGGATAACAAGGCGGTTATTTTGTCTTTCAACTCCTTTGTTTTTATCGGTTTGGCAACATATCCGTCGAATCCGCTGTTAAGTATCCGTTGTTCATCTTCTGAAAAAGCAAAAGCTGTTACGGCTATAATGGGGGTTTGCTTGTCGGTTTTCCGTATTTCAGCCGTTGCTGTATATCCGTCCATGACAGGCATTTTGATATCCATCAGGATGAGATCGGGGAAGTGTTGGTTATATAGTTCGATTGCTTCTTTCCCATTGTGCGCGTAGAGGAGGTTGTACTCTTTCAGGGTGGCGCTGAACAGGATGTAATTACTTTCGTTGTCTTCGGCAATTAGCAGGGTAGCTTTTTTCTTATACTCTTCCACAAACACTACCTGGTGCGATTTCTTTTCTTCTTTTTCCCCGATGTTGATCAAGATCTTTTTAGGAAGTGTAAACCAGAATGTGGAACCTGTGCCGTATTCGGAATCGACCCCTATTTCACCCCCAAACTTGTTGATTATCGTTTGGCTGATAGACAATCCTAATCCGGTTCCCTGTACAAATCCGTTTAATTTCACAAAACGGTCAAATATAGTGTTGCGCCTTTCTTCTTCAATCCCAACGCCAGTATCTTCTACGTAAAAATAGATGTCGTTTTCCCTGATGCGGTAACCAAAACGGATGCTTCCTTCATTTGTGAACTTGATGGCATTGTTGAGGAAGTTCATCATTACTTGCGACAGACGATTTTTATCTGTCCGTATTATGCAATGGGATACTTTTTCGGCAAACACTACTTCTACGGATTTTTTTGCCTTTATTCGCGACGTTTGCTCCATATCGGAAAATAGTTGGTTGATGTCTACATTCATGTAGATAAATTCCAGCGTACCTGCTTCAATTTTTGCTAAGTCCAGAATATCATTGATTAATTGCAGTAATAACTCGTTGTTTGTATTAATGATGCCTACGTATTCTTCCCGTTCGCCGGGGTCGTCCGTGGATGCTAATAAGTCGGAAAATCCGACAATAGCGTTAAGGGGAGTGCGGATTTCGTGGCTCATATTAGCCAGGAAGGCTGATTTCAGCCGGTCGGACTCTTCCGCTTTTTCTTTGGCTTTCCGAAGTTGCATTTCCGTTTTTTTCAGAGACGTAATGTCTTCTTTCTTGACCACTACGCCTAGCAGTTCTCCCTTGTTGTCGATAATAGGATTGGCCATGACATGTACATACTGGTCTACAGTGCAATGCTGTATGGCTTCAACCCTCTCCCTCGTTTTCATGGCCTGGATAACGGTACAATCCGTGCAATAAGGCTCAATGCCGTCTTTAACAAGGCAACAATTGGTCGGCCCGAATTCGGGAATACATTCAGATACGACATTATTGCGCCATTTAATCGTGAAATCCGGATTGATAAACACAATAGACGCCTGGACATTGTTCATGATAATCGTGTTGTCGGCCTGCAAATCCATCAATCGGTCTTTCAGTTTGTTGGAACGGTAAAAGAAATAAGCCAACATGATCAGGAACAATAATAGTATGAGGGTTATGGAAAGCAATATTTCGTATCGATACTCGGAAAAAACACTTACATACTTATTGATGAAATCGGAAGCAGAAGGTAATGCTTCCAGGGGAATGCCCCATTCCTTTATTTTTTGTGCGTCGAAAACGTAATAATTAGGTAATAAGACAGCCTTGACATCCTTCATTTGAATGGTTCCGTTTTGCAGGTCGACGGCTCTGCGGGCAAGGTCTTTCCCCAACGTGCGGTATTGGGGTACGTATCCTCCGATAGCCCAATGCCCTAATCCTGTAAAAGAAAGGGTAAATGCCGGTATATCGGGTTTGGCCGACATCATGGCGTACGTGGCATTCCCGATGTAATAACTTTCGTTTACATCTACTCGCCATGTTCCTAATAATAGGGCTGTGCGGGGAGGAAGATTTTCAATCTGGCTGATGATTGTATAAATGCTGTTTTTCCTTCCGTCTAACAAGATTAGGTCGAGATCGTCTATCTTTTTTAGTTCTTTTTCAACATGTGATTGTAGAGCAACTCCCACATAGCTGTTATCTGTAATTAATGCGATGTGCTTTGTCTCCGGATAAAGCTTTTGTATCAGGTCTATATTTTTCTTTATGTCATACGAGTATAGGTAACCGGAAACAGTCGGATTTGTGTCCAATATGCTTTGTAAATCCATGCTTTGGGGCGTCCATTCCGAAAGCTTGACGGTGGAATCGGGAAGTAAAACGGCATTATTGCTTACCATAGCGCATAATACCGGAACCCTGTCTTTATCTTCCGAATCTATGGAAAGGTAAGAAGACCAACCTTCTTGCCCAAGGATAATAATGATGTCGGGCGTGTTTTCTCCGGTGTATTTCGACAGGATGTCGGCCATTTTGCTTTTCCAGGAAGGCGCTTCAAAAAGGCTTTTGCAATTCATGTTTTCAATGGCTACCGTAGATGTTCCTCCCAGAAGTTTGTATTCATCCAGAAATTCGGTGATGTTTTGAGTCGTGTTTTTTGTGTCGGGGTTATATGAACTTATTATCAGTATGCGACTCTCTTTATTCGCGAAAATCGGAGGGGAGGCAGCAAATAAAAAAAGAGAAAACACGACAAGCAGCAGATAACGGTAATTGCTTGCAATAAAAAAAAGATTGTATTTCATTGCTGTTTAAATACGTTTCATGCAAATGTAGTTATTTTTTATAAATAAGTCGGAAAATAGTTAACAAATTGACTACATTTTTAACTGGGCTTATTTGGAGGTTATTTTATCGTATCAAAAAGGGTTTTTTATAACGAATTTTTGCTCCATTATCGTTGTATAACTCCATGTTTATTATGTAAAGTCCCGTTGGGATACGGAGCCCGTCTATCCCTTTACCGTCCCATAGGAATTTGCCTGCCGTGCCTAATAATTCATTGTTGGCTATTTCTGCTACCCGGTAGCCGTTCAAATTATATATATGCGCTTTACAATAGTATCCCGGCTGGTTTAGCTGGTAGATGATTTGGTATAAACCATCTGGAGTGAGTACCGGTGGTTCGATATGGGTGTCGATGTTACCTTGTTTATATTGCGAGTTTTGATATCCCGGGGTTCCATATCCTGCGATAGCTGTAGCCGAAGTCCAGCCGGAAGCATCTTGTGTATCGCCGTTTGGGTCGATTCGTTCCAAGGCAATCCCTTTCAAATCTTTTGTGGGTGAAGCATGCCATTGAGAGGAATAATTTACTTCGTCAATGACAACTTCGTCTTTCATCCGGAAAAGGACAAGCGTTGAAGATGTATTGGCCAAAACAGGTATTTTTAATTCGAATAAAACCTCCGGAGAGGCAATGAAATAGAATTTTGAAACATTCCTGATATCTTTGGATAATAACGCGTAACCACCTGCTTTTAACGGTGGCGTTATTTCGGATAAAGGGTACGGTTTTTGCAAACTTCCGTCGGCTTTGCGGACAGCAATAGCCAGGCCTTTTAATGAAAGGTTTCGTTCGGAGCAATTATACAATTCAATATATTCGCTCCCTCCGGTGAATGGATTGGGCAGTAATTCATTAAAAATAAGTTCTCCCGGTTTTGCGTCCGAATCAGTTGGCTCTTGCGGATTTTCTGTGTTTTCGTCGTCATTTTCAAAAGATATTTCCAATGCCAGATCGATTAATTTTCCGCTATCCATGTCATATAAATAGTCCCATTCAAGATAGTATTCCTGTTCTTCTTCCAGTTTTTTATTAAATCTGACATTTACAACAAAAGTATCGTTGTTGTACGAAATGCGGTTGGCTTCTCCTATCCCCTCAATCCGGCAATTGGCTTTCGATATATCTACCGGAGCCGTAAAGATGAATTGTAACTCATAAGGGCTTATCTGTCTGATATCTGAAAGTTCGGCCACGGCGCCTTTGTCGATTTCTTCTGCATGGGTTTCAATATTAATGTTGTCGATATAGAAACAGCTTATCCTGCTTTTTACATACCGGCAGGTGAGTTGCATGAATGTTTTCGGTTTATAGGGCATATATGTCATTGTGAAACTACCCTCGTTATAGTATGTCGATTCGGTAGATGTGCGGGTATACAACGTCCATTGCTCTCCTTTTTCTAATGTAAGGCGTATGGATACAAATGAATCCGACATGATATGTTCCCGTCCTTTGATGCAAAGTTTGGCTGCTCTCTCTCCCTCTTTCGTATAAAAGGAGACTTGTCCTTTATTATTTCCGACTTGTATATAATAGAGGATTTCGTCGTCTTTATAAACAAAGACGCGTAAGTTGTTGGAATTGGTGGATTTGAAGTCTAATCCGGCATCCAGTTCCCAGGTTAAGTCTTTGTTATACGGAACCGACGTGAGCAAAAAGGCTTCCCCTGCTTCGCCTTGCGGCGACGTGAATTGCAGTTGTCCTGTTTCACTGATGGTAAACAGGTCAATATCACCTTCCCATGAATGGCCGTAGATGGATTTTGTACCGGATAAAGATTGGTTGGATTGGGGAAATGTGCAAAATGGAAGCAAAAGAGAGAAGAATAGCAAGATATGTTTCATAGTTAATGCGTTTTGTGATAATTTATCTATCTTTGCGCACTATTTCGGCAATAATTGAAATACAAGGCGAAAAGATAGCCTTACAAATATATAGTACTCGATTTATAAAACAAATTAATTAGCGCTTAAAATGAAAGTAGCCATTGTTGGAGTGAGTGGAGCTGTAGGACAAGAGTTTCTGCGCGTACTCAACGAAAGAAATTTCCCGTTGGATGAGCTTGTACTTTTTGGTTCATCCCGTAGTGCCGGACGCGTTTATGATTTCCGCGGCAAACAGTATACCGTAAAGGAATTAAAGCATAACGACGACTTTAAGGGAATAGATGTTGCTTTTGTTTCAGCCGGTGGCGGCACATCCATTGAATTTGCTGATACCATTACCAAACACGGAACCGTGATGATAGATAATTCAAGCGCTTTCCGTATGGACGATGATGTGCCTTTGGTTGTGCCCGAAGTAAATGCAGAAGACGCGTTGAACCGTCCGCGAGGCATCATTGCCAACCCTAATTGTACAACCATCCAGATGGTTGTTGCACTGAAAGCCATTGAGAAGCTATCCCATATAAAACGCGTCCAGGTGTCTACCTACCAGGCCGCCAGTGGAGCCGGTGCGACAGCTATGGCTGAACTGGTCAAACAATACGAACAGCTTTTGAAAGGTGAAAAACCAACAGTTGAGAAGTTTGCCTACCAGTTGGCATATAACCTGATCCCGCAGGTAGACGTATTTACAGACAACGGATACACGAAGGAAGAGATGAAGATGTATAATGAAACCCGTAAGATTATGCATTCCGACATCGAAGTAAGCGCCACCTGTGTCCGGGTTCCGGTGATGCGTGCGCATAGCGAGGCTACCTGGGTAGAGACAGAACGCCCGGTGAGTGTGGAAGAAGCCCGCAAAGCCTTTTCGGAAGCCGAAGGGATCGTATTGCAAGACGACCCGGCAAACAAAGACTATCCGATGCCTCTCTTTGTAGCGGATAAAGAACCTGTTTACGTTGGACGTATACGAAAAGACCTGACCAATCCTAACGGGTTAACATTCTGGACTGTCAGCGACCAAATTAAAAAAGGCGCCGCTCTGAATGCTGTTCAGATTGCTGAATATCTGATTACCGTTCGCCGTTGAGGAGAAGCCTGTAAACGATAACCCTTGCTTCCTTCCCGGTATGAATGGTACATGTATCGGTCAACGCTTCATTTAGTGTCCCTTGCCACCACGCGGTTAGGCGGCGGTTTGTGATGGGCCATCGCAGGCCTTCGGTAGTTATCTCGCCTTCAGGATATAGGGAGAAAATGGATATTTGCTGCCCGGGTTTGCAACCCAGCGTGGTCGTTTCCCGGATGGGCGTGAATAGGCCGAAATCGGTGAGCATCTCTATCCGGTCGAATAATGGGGCATAATCAGCAAGAAGGGAAATGTTGCCCAAGGTATGGTCTTCACGTAATCCCGTGGCGCCTATTATCAAAACGTTTCTTTCCCCCGATTGGCGGGCAAACATAACTGCTTTTGTAAGGTCGTTGGTTTCTTGGTCTTTATCTATATGGATTCTGTCGGCATACAATTCCCGCATGGATGCGGGAATACTGTCTAGATCTCCGATAATCGCATCCGCGACAAAACCATTTTGATGGAGTGTTCCCGCGGCTCCGTCGCAAGCAATGATAACGGAAGCTTTCCTTAGTAACTCCAATGCCAAAGGAGACGTTGGAAAACTTCCGTTCGCTGCAATTACACAATCATAATGTTGTATCATCTGTTTCTGTTCCTCTTTTTATCCAGGTATAAAACCCCGCGATTGACAGTAGGGTATAGCAAAGATAAAGAAACATTGTAGGATACAAACCACGCAGGAAATAAATGTATATCGATATGGAGTTGGCTATAATCCAGAAATACCAATGTTCAAGAATCCTTCGCGCGAGCATCCAGGTGGCCACAATGCCGACAGCCGTGGTAAAGGCATCCCCCAGTGGAATGGGGGAATCCGTGAAATTTGCCAGAAAATAGTAAATCATAAAGCAGGCAAGGGCGATGGCTGATACAACCCCCGCCAGCAACGGCTTGCGGATATGCCTGTAAACAATAGCCTTGTCGTTTTCAACGCTCCCCTGGGGTTTATCGTTTTTTCCCGGCCTGGTCCATAGCCGGAAACCATAAATGCTTATAAGCACGTAATATATCTGCAACCCCATATCCGCATATATTTTTGCCGAAAAGAACACAAAGACATAAGCCAGGGAAGTGACAAACCCCACTATCCACATCATACGGTGTTGCTTCACTTCCAATACCGTGTAAAGCAAGCCTGTTATTGCTCCGAAATATTCTATCATAGGTAAACAATGAATGATTAGCGCTTAAACCGGTCAGAATGTAAAGGTGACCCTTGCCATCGCGTTGGTTCCTGCTTGTGTGAAATAGCCGTCATCCTTTTTGCGGATGCCGCCTTCCATGTAGGAATATACCCAGGCATTGGTCTCATATTCTTCATTGAAAAGATTGTTGACCGTTACGTCAACAGCGATTTCTTTCATAAACGTTAATTTGAAAACATAACCCAGGCGCAGGCTGTTCACAAAATAAGGGTCGATCGAGCGGTCTTTGCTTGACGTATTGTCCACATATTGCCGACCTGCAAATTGCGAATGGAATCCGGCAGAGAAACCTTTGTAAGAAACGTCAAAGATACTGTTGGCAATGATGTCGGGCGAGAAAGCAATCGTTGTTGCGCCTAAATAATTACTTACTTGCCTGCCGGTATCCCAATCGTCTACATATTCCGTGAAGTCCTTGATTTTGTTCCGGCTTAATGTCAGGTTCCCGCTCCAATTCAGCCATTGGGTGATAGCGGCGCTTCCGGTCAGTTCTATACCCATCCGGTAACTGTCTTTGATATTTGTTGTAAGGGCTTCTCCTATTTCGCTGATTTTGCCGGAAAGAATCAATTGATTGTTGTAGTTCATATAATATACGTTCGCTCCAATATGGAAGTGGCTATTCCGGAAATGATACCCGGCCTCGTAATCATGCAATGTTTCATGGGTGGGGCGTTCGTTTGGGGCGGCTTCCGTGAAGTTGTCGCGGTTTGGCTCGCGGTTGGCAACCGAGAAGGAAACGAAGGCATCGTGATTGTTTTTCCGGTAGTTTAAACCAACTTTGGGATTAAAGAAGTCCCAGTGTTTGTCTATATGCAGGTTGTCTCCCGCCTTGTCGTCGCTGCCGTTGATTGTATAATTAATGCCCCGGTATTGTAAATCCACATATCCGTTTAGGTTGGGATGGAACAACCAGTTGGCTTTGGCATATGTGTTGTAATCCAGTTTTTCGCCTTTGTTCCTGTAATATTCATAATCAGGGGCAGGGAGGGAGTTTGCCGATTTTGTCCACATAACTCTTCCGAAATGATTGCCTACATAGTTGTTGACGGCTGTTCCAAAGGTCAATTGCAGTTTATCACTCTGGTAATTGGCGGTGTAAATACCTCCATAGAAATCATTAACCAGCCATTTCCGCCGAATCAGGTCGGTCCGTTTCATCTCATTTCCTTCCGGGTCGGAATAATCGGGTAATTTATAACTGCTGAATTTGGCATTTGCTTTATAGTCTTCGTAATAACCATTCCCCGGTGTGTAATGCAAAGTGAGGTTCATGTTCCAGAAATCGCCCAACCGTTGGCTGCCTGTCAGGTGGTAATGCTCCTGCCGGTAGTTGTCGGTTTGGTTATCATAGAATTTGGTCTCCCCGTTTTCCACGTACATACCGCAACTGTTGAATGTGCGGTTTGGCTTTATATCCGGGTCGGAGGGATGCAGCATTTCGGAAGGTACGCCATTCCATGCCTGATAGGTTGTTTCCGAACTCCCAAAGGTTTGGGCTTTAATCAGCGTATGCTCCCCATACCAAGCAGCCGATACAAAATAAGACTTCATCCGCGCCGACGCCCGGTCGATGAAACCATCACTTCGGATGTCGGAATAGCGGGCGTTGAATACAAAGTGATTGTGCAACAAGCCTGTACCTCCTTTTACCGTGTGTCTGACTGTCCCGAACGAACCGGTGGAAAGGGCGTATTCACCGTACGGTTTCATCGGAGGATTCTCCGTTTGCATCGCTACGGTGGCTCCGAAAGACGCGGGTCCATTGGTAGAAGTCCCGGCTCCGCGCTGTATTTGTATGTTCTCTACGGAAGAGGCAAAGTCGGGCATATTCACCCAGAATACCCCGTGCGATTCGGAGTCGTTGACCGGAACGCCGTTGACCGTGATGTTGATACGGTTTGCATCTGTACCGCGGATACGGAAACCGGAATATCCAATCCCTGTACCGGCATCGGAAGTCATGACAACAGACGGAGTTTGCGAAATAAGGTAAGGAATCCCTTGTCCGTCGTTTTGCTTCGACAACTCCTCCTTTGAGAGGTCACTGTAAGCGACAGGCGTCCCTTTCACCGCTTTGGCAGCGATGATTACTACTTCATCTAATGATACGTTTTTCGAAATCCTGAAAGAATCGACTGGCAGTTTGTCGCCATACACGGCAGCCGGAAGAAGCAGGGCTGCGGTAAAAAAAAGTACACTTTTCATCCTTTAGACAATTTACTCGTTAAACATGTTGGTTGAATAGGATAGGAGTGTGTTGTAAAGAACTATACCAAATAAACGCGGCCGCGGTTTATTCTTTTCCCTTCGTCGGTATTATCCGCATCAGGTTATGTGGGTATAATCTCAGCCTGTAAATCTGCTTAGTAAAAAAAGCAGCGACAAGCACCCCTTAGTATTCAAAGTACAAAGAAACATAAAAAAAAGAAATCACACGTCATCCGGTAGTTCAAAAAAAGCGGCTGGGCAGGTGTGATTTTCCCGGGGAGCGGATTTTTCAGAGGTGTATTGTTGTGTTAAAGGGAAGACTGCCCAACGGCAGCCTTCCCTTTAACACAACAATAATTTATGAGTGGTGAATTATACCCTTTCGAGGATTGTTTTAATGAAGTTCCAAGTTTTTTCCACAGAAGGGATGTTTACTTTCTCATCCGGTGAATGGGGGTGGCGCAAATCGGGGCCGATGGATATCATGTCCATGTTGGGATAGATGCCTTGTATGATACCACATTCCAGGCCGGCATGCATTACTTTGACCGACGGCTTTTTCCCGTACAGGTCTTCATAGGCTTCGAGCATTACTTTCAGGATGGGGGAATGGGCATCTGGCTGCCAGCCGTTGTAGGCTCCTCCGTATTCTACTTTTGCTCCGGCCAGCGAAAAGACGCTTTCCAGACATGAACATAAATAGTTTTTCCTGCTTTCTGATGAGCTGCGTACCAAGATGCTGACTTCAATCAGCCCGTTGCCGGAAGTGACTACCGCCAGGTTTGACGACGACTCCACCGTATCTGGGAAATCTTGCAGCATTGTGATTGCCCCGTTCTGGCAACCTTCTACTGCATTGATTAAATCGTCTTGTATCTCTTCCGGCATTAATGTCGCGGGCAAGTCGATCTTTTCTGCCATGAAACGGATGTTCGTTTCCACTCCTGCATATTCCAAGCAATATAAGTCTTGATAATCGGAGACCATCTCCCATAGTATTTCGGCGTTTTCTCCGGGTATGGTTATGACGGCGAAAGCCTCCCGTGGAATGGCATTACGTAGGGAGCCTCCCTGGATAGACGACAGGCGCGCACCACATTCTGCAACGGCTTCTTTCAGGAAACGGAAAATCAGCTTGTTGGCATTTCCCCGCCCCAGATTGATGTCGAGGCCGGAGTGTCCTCCTTTCAATCCGGTGAGGCTTAGGCGCACAGCCATGTCGCCTTCCGGGATATGTGTGTCTTCTTTATATTGGAAAGAGGCCGTTAGGTCGGCGCCTCCGGCACAGCCGACGAATAATTCTCCTTCTTCTTCCGAGTCGCAGTTGATCAGGGTTTTTCCTTTCAGGAATCCCGGTTTTAGTCCGAAGGCGCCATCCATCCCTACTTCTTCGTTGACGGTGAAAAGGGCTTCAACCGGGCCATGCTTTAATGTATTGTCGGATAATACGGCCATCGCCAGGGCTGCGCCAATACCATTGTCGGCTCCGAGGGTGGTATCGCGGGCTGTTACCCAGTCTCCGTCTATATAGGCTTCAATTGGGTCGGTCAGGAAATCATGATCTACGGAGGCATTTTTTTGGGGTACCATATCCAGGTGTGATTGCAGGATGATGGTTTTGCTGTTTTCCATTCCCGGAGTGGCCGGTTTGCGGATGAGCACATTGCCTGCTTCGTCTTGCAGCGTGTCTAATCCTTGTTTTTTACCAAAGTCGGCTACAAAGCGGGTGACGGCTTCCATATGGCCTGTAGGTCGTGGGATTTGTGTTAATTCATAAAAATATTCCCATACATGTTTTGGCGAAAGTTGTTTGATCTCTGCTGACATATTTCTGTATTTTAAAGTTCCCTCAAATATAAAGATTATTTTGGATTTCATAGGAAAACGCAGGAAATTAAGTGGTTGTTTTGATTTAGAAGGGAGGTACATGGGAAATAGACCGGGGATACGATAGGGGTATAATGGGAGAGGGCTGTCTTTTGTGGGAAAGCGGGGTGGAGAGGGCGCGATTATGGGTTGTGGTTAGTTTTCTTTGTTGATGATAGGGAGCGCTAGGATACCAAAGAGGCCGCATAGGGCTGTCCAGATGGTTTGGATGGTGTGGACTACTAGGGCGAAAGCGGCTGCGTCGTTTTCATTTACGCCGAATATGACTAATGTGGAGATGACCATGAAGTGCCAGGGGCCAATGCCCCCTTGGATGGGGACGGCGACGGCAATGCTGCTCATGGTGAAGGCTATCAGGCCGATTTCGAAGCCTAGGCTACGGGTGAAGTCGAAGGCGTAGAATGTGATGTAAAAATAGAGGAAATAGGAGCCCCAGATGAGGATTGTTTGGAGGATGAAGCGGAATTTGTGTTTTAGCAACCAGACGCTTTTGATGCCTTCCCAGATGTTTGCCAGCATGCCTTTTGCTTTTTGTACGGCGTTTAGATGGCTTAGGCGTACGAAGGTAAACCACACGGCGGCGGCGAGGATTAAAAGGGCTAAAATAGTCCATAGCAAGCTAAAATTTTTCTGGAACCCTTCTATCAATTCGGGATTGCGGGCAAAGAAGTTTTTGAAAAAACCGATGTTGGAGGCAAAAATCAGGCAAGTCAGGATGCCGACGGTGAAGGTGTCGGCTATCCGGTCTATCAAGAGGGTGCCGAATAGCTTGGTGAAGGGTATTTTTTCGTATTTGGTGATGATTCCGCAACGCCATACTTCTCCTACGCGGGGGAGTACGTAATTGATAGCGTAATTGCCCAGCACGGCATAAACGACATTGGCGGTTTTGAATTTTTCCCTGATGGAACTGATAAGTAGGCCCCAACGGAAGGCGCGGGCTACGTTGCCGAGCACTCCGAATAATAAGGAAAGCAGAAGGATGTCGTAGCGTACTCCTCTTTTGATGACTTGCCAGATTTCACGGAAGTCCATCTCGCGGTAGAGGAACCAAAGTAGCAAAAGGCCTAAGAGAAGGGGGAGGAATACTTTTATGATGGTACGTAGAAGTTTCTTAAAATTCATTCTTAGTAGAATTCTTTAATAATTTGTTGTATTTTTGTGCGTCTGCAAAGATAAGAGAATATATTTGAATATGAATCTTTCCAGTAAAAGAAGTGGTCAGGCAGGTTAAACCTAAAAAAGCGTTGGGGCAGCATTTCCTGAAGGATATGGATGTCGCGGAGCGTATCGCGGATACGTTGGCGGAGTATGTGGGTACGCCGGTTTTGGAGATTGGCCCGGGTATGGGTGTGTTGACGCGATTCTTGCTTGAAAAAGGGCATGATTTGACGGTTGTTGAGCTGGATTGGGAGTCGGTTTCTTATCTTGAGACGCATTTTCCGGCTTTGGAGGAGCGTATTATTGCCGGAGATTTCCTGCAAATGGATTTGTCTGGGCGTTTTCCTGCCTCTTTTTGTGTTATCGGTAACTATCCGTATAATATTTCAAGCCAGATATTTTTCAAGGTGTTGGATTATAAAGACCGGATACCTTGCTGTTCGGGGATGTTGCAGAAGGAGGTTGCCGAACGCTTGGCGGCCGATCCGGGGAGTAAAACGTATGGTATCCTTAGTGTTTTGTTGCAGGCTTGGTATGATGTGGAATATTTGTTTACGGTGAGCGAGGATGTGTTTGATCCTCCCCCACGGGTAAAGAGCGGCGTTGTCAGGATTACCCGGAATAAGCGTACTTCCTTGGGATGCGATGAAGCGTTGTTTAAAACAGTTGTCAAGACGTCTTTCAACCAGCGTAGGAAAACCCTCCGGAATTCTATGAAGCCGTTGTTGGGCAAGGATTGCCCTGATTATGTTTTGCCTGTTTTCGATAAGCGCCCGGAGCAGTTATCGGTTGAACAATTTGTTGAGTTGACGCAAATCACGGAGCGTTATTTGAAATCTCTAAATGAAGAAGCTCATGATTGAACTGTCGAAAGAGTATGTTGAGAACCTGAAAGACGTTATCAGCCGTAAGGATGAAAATGGGGCGAAAGCCATCCTGAAGGATTTATATCCGGCGGATGTGGCGGAGTTGTTCCAGGAGTTGACGATGGATGAGGTTATTTACCTTTATACATTGATGGACGACGAGGAGGCTGCGGATGTTTTGATGGAGATTGACGAGGAAGACCGGAACAAGCTGTTGAAGGTGTTACCGAATGAATTAATCGCCAAGCGTTTTGTGGACAACCTGGATACGGACGACGCGGTTGATTTGATGCGTGGTCTGGACGAAGACACCCAGGAAGAGATTCTTTCCCATATTGAAGATGTGGAACAAGCGGGCGATATCGTAGATTTGTTGAAGTACGATGAAAACACCGCCGGGGGTCTTATGGGTACGGAGATGATTGTGGTGAACGAAAACTGGAGCATGCCGCAATGTATCGAGGAGATGAGGCGCCAGGCGGAGGAGATGGATGAGATTTATTACGTGTATGTTGTAGATGATGACGAACGTTTGCGGGGTGTGCTTCCCTTGAAGCGGATGATAACGAATCCATCGGTATCGAAAATTAAGCATGTGATGAAGAAAGACCCGATATCGGTTCATGACGGCGACAGTATTGAAGAAGTGGCCCAGGTGATTGCGAAATACGACTTGGTGGCCCTGCCGGTTATCGACAGTATCGGGCGTTTGGCAGGACGCATCACTATCGACGATGTCATGGACGAAGTGCAGGAGCAACACGAACGCGACTACCAATTGGCTTCCGGTATCTCGCAAGACGTGGAAACTACGGATAATATATTCCAGCAAACGGCAGCGCGCCTTCCCTGGCTTGTTATCGGCATGATTGGAGGGTTGGGTAATTCCGTTATATTGGGTGGGTTTGAAAGCGGATTCGCGGCCAATCCCAAGATGGCGCTGTTTATTCCTTTAATAGGTGGAACGGGAGGAAATGTAGGGATTCAATCGTCGGCTATTGTAGTGCAAGGTTTGGCCAACAACACATTAAAGGCCAGCCATATTTTCCGGCAGGTGTTTAAGGAGTCGGCCGTAGCGCTTATTAATGCTTGTATGATTAGCCTGATTGTTTTTTGTTACAACTATTTTACGTTGGGCGATCAAGGTATTACGGCTTCTGTTTCGCTCAGCCTTTTTGCCGTTGTGATGTTTGCCAGTATCTTTGGGACGTTGGTGCCTATGACTTTGAACAAGTTGAAAATTGACCCGGCTTTGGCTACAGGGCCGTTTATTACGATTACGAATGACATCATCGGCATGATGATTTATATGTTTATTGCCTCTATTTTACTATAAGATCGTTTGTTAACGAATATTGTTTCTAATGAAAAAACAACTGCTTTGCCTTTTGAATGTTCTTTTTTTCCTCTCTTGTGGGCACATGGGAGAAGACAGGCTCGCCAAGCTGGGTTTGCCAACCGAAGGTTGTGGACTGGGAAAAAAGACGTATGGCGTCGTAACGCTTTCTGTTTGCAATATGCGGCAGACAAATACGTTTTCGTCTGAAATGATTACCCAGGCTTTGCTGGGGATGCCCGTTAAATTGCTCAGGAGAGATAATTGGTTCCATATACAAACGCCGGACGGCTATCAAGGGTGGGTTCATCCGACGGCCATAACCCCCATGACGAAGGAAGAATTAGATAAGTGGAACCGGGCGGAGAAAGTAATAGTGACTGCCCATTATGGGTTTACTTATACGAAACCGGACGATTCGTCGCAGACTGTTTCAGATGTTGTGTCGGGTGACCGTTTTATATACTTGGGTGTGTCGGGTGGCTTCTATCAAATAAGATATCCTGACGGAAGGGAGGCATACATCCCTCAGGCTATCTCGCAGACCGAAGCCACATGGCGGCAGTCCCTGAAACAAGACGCGGAAAGTGTTGTCAAGACAGCCTATTCCCTGATGGGTGTTCCTTATTTATGGGGCGGCACGTCTTCGAAAGGAATGGATTGCAGCGGCTTTGTCCGTACCGTATTGTATATGCACGACATTATAATTCCCCGCGATGCGTATCAGCAGGCCGCCGTAGGGGAGCGTATTTGTATAAGTAAGACATTTGATAATTTAGCGCCGGGCGATTTGCTTTTTTTCGGGCAAAAGGAGACAGTCGCGGAAAAAGAACGGGTTGTGCACGTGGGTATATATGTCGGAAATAAACAATTCATCCATTCGCAGGGAGATATCCGTGTCGGCAGTTTTGATCTGTCAGACGCGCTGTTTGATGAAGATAATTTCTACCGTCTGCTGTATGCAAGCCGTATTCTCCATTTAATCAATATATCCCCGGATATTACCACGACCCAAACCAATAATTATTATTTACCCTGATAAAGCATATGAAACAGAATAGAAGGAGGTTTCTCAAAACCGTTGCATTAGCTACTACGGGAGGCGGATTATTGGCCTCTCTTCCGGCAACCGCCCGGATTCCCGGTTTGTTCAATGTAAATCGTTTGGGGAACTTGTTGAGAATGTCGCTCTCTTTCCGGCCCTACGAATTGCAGTTGCGACACGTTTTTACCGTGGCTTCTTATTCGAGGAAAACGACACCTGATGTTCAGGTGGAGATAAATTATGACGGTTTTACCGGTTATGGCGAGGCATCCATGCCTCCATATTTGGGAGAATCGGCAGATTCGGTAATGCGTTTCCTTCAAAAGGTGGATTTGGGACAATTTAATGACCCGTTTCAGTTGGATGATATTTTAGCCTATGTAGACGATATCATGCCGGGGAATACGGCAGCGAAGGCATCCATTGATATTGCTTTGCACGACTTAACAGGTAAAATGCTAAACATGCCATGGTATAGGATTTGGGGATTAAATAAAGAGAAGACACCATCAACGACATTTACGATTGGGATTGACAAGCCTGGTGTTGTCCGCGAGAAAACACTTGAGGCGGCGGATTTGTATAATGTCCTGAAAGTGAAAGTAGGGCTTGATAATGATAAGGAGATGATAGAGACCATCCGCGCAGTCACTTCCCTGCCGATAGCTGTTGATGCCAACCAAGGATGGAAAGACAGGCAGTATGCCCTTGATATGATACATTGGTTGAAAGAAAAGGGCGTTGTGATGGTGGAGCAACCCATGCCTAAAGAACAATTAGACGATATTGCCTGGATAACACAACAAAGCCCTTTGCCCATTTTCGCCGACGAATCGTTGCAACGCCTGAAAGAAATACCATCCTTGAAAGGTGCTTTTTCAGGCATTAATATCAAACTGATGAAATGTACCGGCATGCGCGAGGCATGGAAGATGATGACCTTGGCACGGGCATTGGATATGAAGGTGATGATTGGATGTATGACGGAAACCTCCTGTGCTATATCGGCGGCATCGCAGTTGTCTCCGGGCGTTGATTTCGCCGATTTGGATGGTCATTTGCTTATATCGAATGATTTGTTTAAAGGAATTGATGTGATTGAGGGAAAAATTACCTTGAACGACCTTCCGGGAATAGGCGTTGTGAAACGATGAAAAGGGTGAAAACAGTCGTTGTGGGCAGGGAGGTAGAGTTGCTTTTTAAAAAATATATATCGCAGGAACAGATATAATTGAGAGATAAAATATAACTTTGTAAGGATAAATAATTGCAAACAAATTCTATGAGTAGGAAAAACGTATACTGGTTGTTGTTCGTTGTCTTTTTTATTTTGACGGGTTGTGTTACTACCCGCCAGCGATTGGCCGACTTGGAAAAACCGCCTAAACGTGAATTTCGGGGTGCTTGGATACAGACCGTTTTCCAGGATGAATATAAAGAGATGACTCCCGCGCAGATGAAGAAAGATTTTATCCGAAAGCTTGATTTCCTTCATGAATGTGGTATTAATGCGTTGATTTTCCAGGTTCGGCCGGAAGCAGACGCTTTTTATAAATCCGACTTGGAGCCTTGGAGCCGTTTTTATACCGGAAAACAAGGGCGTGCTCCCGAAGGCGATTTCGACTTGATGGCGTTCCTGATTGACGAGTGTCATAAGCGTTCGATGGAATTTCATGCCTGGCTGAATCCTTACCGGGCAGCCGCTTCCAATACGCTTGAGTTTGCCGAGTCGCATATCATCAATACGTATCCGGGGCGTTTTGTGCGGTATAATAACCTGATTCTGTTTGACCCGGGGCAACCGCAGAATCAACGTTTCATTTGCAGCGTCGTGAGAGACATTGTTGAGCGTTATGATGTGGACGCTATTCACATGGACGATTATTTTTATCCGTATCCTGTTTCCGGCATGCCTTTTCCCGACGACAAAAGCTTTGAGAAGTATGGAATCCCTAAAGGATTTACAGAAGCGACCCGTGGAGACTGGCGCCGGCAAAACGTGAACACCTTGATCCATGAATTGAGCCAGACCATAAAGAACGTTAAGCCTTGGGTACGTTTCGGAATAAGCCCATTTGGTATTTACCGGAATAAGAAGAATACACCCGACGGATCGGGTAGTGAGACAAACGGCTTGCAAAACTATGACGACCTTTACGCAGATATCCTTTACTGGGTTGAGCAAGGGTGGATTGATTACAATCTTCCTCAACTGTATTGGGAAATAGGTCATTCGGCAGCGGATTATGTTACGTTGATAAGATGGTGGAATAATCTTCCAAAAAACGGACATTTGTATATTGGACAAGATGTTGCCCGTACAATGAAATCCAATGAATTAAAGGCAAAGATAGACTATGCGCGAGCGTTGAAAAATGTTGACGGCAATTGCTTTTGGCCTGCAAATGAAATTTTGTGGGATAATGGAGGAGGGGCTGACAGTTTGAAACAACATTTTCATCGTTATCCGGCGTTGATTCCTGCCTATACGGATATGTATAGCCGTTTGCCGGAAAGCGTGTTGAACCTGAGAGCCGAAAAAACAGCGGATGGGTTGATGTTGAACTGGGCTGCCCTGCGCAAACAAGATACTCCTCATTTGGCGAATTATTTTGTTATCTATTGTTTTGGGAGAGGTGAAAGGATAAATTTGGACAACCCAGCCAATATTCTGGAGATTACGAAGGAGACCTCTTGTTTTGTGCCTTACCGGAATGGAGGGAAAAACACGTTCCGGTTTGTCGTAACGGCGGTAGACCGCTACCATAATGAAAGTAAAGGAAAACGAATCAATTTGAAATTGTGACCCCCCCTTTCCATGTTCAGCGAAAGATGCAATAAATACACGGATTGTGCTTCCTGCGAACAGTTCAGGAAGGATGTCTTCAAATACAGGAGCTATCCTCGTGGCATGTTTATCCCTAAGGAGAGGTGCTCCCAGAACATTATTTATTTTATTTTGAAGGGTGAAGTGTGGGTGAATAGCAATGAACATCCCGATACGATATTGAGAGAAGGCGATTTCATCCTTCAGCCTGTTGGTTCGACGGTAGAATTCAGGATTCACACGCCGGTAGAGGTGGTTCTTTATTTGTTCGACCGTTTGCAAAACGTGTGCAATACCCGTTTCCAAAGTGGTATGTCGTATGTAGAAGGTACTCCTCCGTCGTCTTCGTTGATGAGCGCCTGTATCCCGTTGCGGTATTTTCTGGAAGGGATGAAGATGTTTCTGAATGATGATATGCTTTGCGCCGGTCTTATGCAATCCAAACAAACGGAATTGTTCTATCTGCTGAATTGTTATTACACGTTAAAAGAACTGTCGGGCTTTTACTCTCCGATATATAGCCATAACAGGAGTTTCCACTATTTTGTGATGAATAATTACCAACAGGTGAAAGATGTGGAAAATTTTGCTCAATTAGGGGGATATACTGTTCCCACGTTCCGGAGGATGTTCAAAGAAACATTTGACGAACCGGCATACCAGTGGATGCTGAAGCAAAAAAAGCAGGATATATTGAATGACATTACCACGACCGATATGACGATTACTGAAATTAGCGTCAAATACGGTTTCGAGTCACTGGCAAACTTTTCGCACTTCTGCCGTTCCAATTTTGGGAAGTCTCCCCGGGCGCTGCGTTCCGAGTAATTGTGATAAGAAACGGATGGATACTGTTTCTTATTATTTACGCAGGTCTTGTTTTAATGCGTAAATGCGCTGGATAATATCAACCACTTTCATGCCTTCCAACACATTGGTGCTGATGGATTCCGACGATGAACCGGAAAGCACTTCTACCACATTGCGGATGACGTAATGATGGTTTTGCGCTGATCCTTTATACGCCCCATAATCATTCCCGGGATTTGTGGGAGCCAGTTCGGGCATGGCATAATCTTTGATATGGCAATCGTCTACTTTGTCCATGTATTGCCCGCCGATTTTCACACTTCCTTTTTCTGCAACAATCAGCATGCTGCTCTCCAGGTTTTTGTCCCAGACAGATGTGGAGTAAGAAAGGGAACCGATTCCTCCGTTTACAAAGTTGAAATTTACCATACCGGAATCTTCAAAGCTGGTAAGTGTCGTGTGGTTGAAGTCGGCGAATCGTGCCTGGATGTTGCAAATATCACCAAAAAGCCAGTACATGATGTCGATGAAATGGGAAAATTGAGTAAACAATGTGCCTCCGTCTAATGCCGCGTTGCCATGCCAACTGCCGGGTTTATAGTAACGCTCATCCCTGTTCCAGTAGCAATTTAGTTGCACCATGTAGATCTCACCCAGTTTGCCGGACTCGATTAATTCCTTTATCCATACGGAAGGGGGCGAATACCGGTTCTGCATGACGCAAAATACCTGCCTTTTATATTTCAGTGATGTATAAATAACCTTTTCGGCATCGGCCAGGGTAAGCGCCATCGGCTTTTCAATGACTACATGAAATCCGGCCTTCATCGCCGCGATGGCCATTGGAGCGTGAAGCCCGTTTGGTGTACAGATATTAACCACATCAATCGGGCGTTCCGCAGACAACATTTGTTCGAAACCGGAAAAGAAAGGGACAGGGTATGTTTCTATACCCAATTCCTCACGGGGGCGGATGTCGCATAGCGCTAACAGCTCGGCGCCTTCGTCGCGGGTAATCATTTCGGCATGCCGCTTGCCTATATGTCCGCATCCAACTACGGCAAAACCGATTTTCCTCTCTTTTCCGTTCATTGTTTATAACAGGTTGTCGGGGTTCAGGTGATTCTTTTCTATATCTTTGAAATAGTTGTATGTAGCCACTTTCAATTCGGCGCAGGCGGCTTCGTCGGCAACAATGATGCTTTGGGGGTGCAGTTGTAGCGCCGAAATAGGCCACATTTGTGATACACTGTCCTCGATGACGTGTTGCAGGGCGTTTGCTTTTGCGAAACCGTTGACGATGATCAATACTTCTTTGGCATCCAGCACGGTGCCGATTCCTACCGTAACAGCCGTTTTAGGTACTTTGTTCATGTCGTTGTCGAAGAACCGGGAGTTTGCAAGCAGCGTTTCGTTAGTCAACGTCTTGACGCGCGTACGGGAAGACAAGGAAGAACCGGGCATGTTGAATGCCAAATGTCCGTCGGTACCGATACCGCCAAGGAACAGGTCAATGCCTCCGGCTTTCTTGATTTTTTCTTCGTAAGCAGCACATTCCTTTTCCAGGTCAGGAGCTGTTCCGTCCAGTATATTTACATGTTCTTTTTTAATATTGATATGGTTGAAGAACGTTTCCCACATGAACGTATGGTAGCTCTGCTCGTGGTTTTGAGGCAATCCTACGTATTCATCCATATTGAATGTGATAATGTGTTCGAAGGATACGATACCTTTTTTGTAGAGTTCAATCAGGTGTTTATACATGCCTATCGGGGATGATCCGGTAGGCAGGCCCAACACAAACGGTTTTTCAGCCGATGGTTTGGCCTTGTTAATTTTTGCGGCTACGTAGTTTGCCGCCCATTTTGACAACGAATCGTAATTCGGTTCAATAATCAATCTCATGATGTTTCGTGTTTATTTGGTTTGTTGTTTTAATTTCGTGGCCATTGCTTCGCCTAAGGCCAGACATTCTGTGTATTTGTCGGCTTTCAAGGCTTGTTTTTGTTCTACCGGCGAGCCAACTACCTCCCATTTCATTTTCTCTCCAAAGGCTGTGAGGCGTTTTACGGCTGCGCCTGCCCATGTGAAGGAACCGAAATATCCGAACAGGCGGTCTTTTACTTCGCGCACCTCAATCTTACTCAATATTGATTCGATTTCAGGGAAGAGTTGCCCACTATATGTGGGGCTGCCGATAATAAGTCCTCTGTAGTTGAATACATCTTTCAAGATATATGACGGATGGCTTTTGCTTACGTTGTGTAAGACGATATTTTTAACCCCATTTTCTGCTAATGCGTAAGCGATGGCTTCTGCCATCTGCTCGGTGTTGCCATACATGCTTCCGTATACTATCGCAACTCCTTCTTCGCCTTCGTAACGGCTCAACCGGTCGTATATGGAAACGGCTTTTCCCAGATGTTCGCGCCATACGGGGCCGTGGGTAGAGCAAATGGTTCCGATTTCCACTCCCGATAATTTCTGAAGAGCTTTCTGTACCGGGTTCCCGTATTTCCCTACGATGTTGGAATAGTAGCGAATCATCTCTTCCCAAAACCGTTCTACATTCATATCGGTATCTATTACGCCTCCGTCTAAAGTCCCGTAGGCGCCGAATGCGTCTGCCGAGAAAAGAATCTTGTCTTTTGGGTCGTACGTAAACATTACTTCCGGCCAGTGAACCATTGGCGCCATGTAAAAGGTCAATTCCCGGCTGCCGATGTTTAGTTTGTCTCCTTCTTTTACTTCAAACAGCCCGTCGGTTATCCCA
Source organism: Tannerellaceae bacterium (assembly GCA_031255855.1). Taxonomy (GTDB): domain Bacteria; phylum Bacteroidota; class Bacteroidia; order Bacteroidales; family Tannerellaceae; genus DFXE01. Next base: position 46,263 of record JAIRRS010000001.1, read on the forward strand.
TGGAATCCTTCAAGCATGCCATGTGTCTTATTGTTGCCTACGATTTGCACCTCTGGGTATTGTTGGCGTAAAAGCCTGATGCTGCCCGAATGGTCGGGTTCCATATGGTTGACTACCAGATAATCCAACGAACGTCCGTTGAGGGCGTCGGCGATTTTTTTCAAAAAGATGTCGGAGTAGCAAACATCTACCGTATCGATTAATACGGCTTTTTCGTCCAAAATGAGGTAAGAATTGTAAGATACACCATAAGGTAAAGGCCATAAGTTTTCGAAAAGAGCTTTTTGGCGATCGTTTACGCCGACATAAAAAATGTTGTCGGCTATTTCTTTTAGCTTATACATAATTAAAAAAACAAGTTTTTTTATAAAGTGGGAGAGAAGAGGCAAGTGGTGAAAAAGATAGTATGTATAGTACGTTTTTCACCTCTTGCTTTTCATCTGTTTTTGAATGCCCTCCAGACAAAATAGATGCCTGCCAAGACAAAAGGTATGCTCAATAATTGTCCCATATTCAATGCCATGTTGGCTTCAAATGCTTCCTGGTCGTTTTTAAGGAATTCAATAAAAAAACGGGCTCCAAAGATGCAAATGAAGAATATGCCGAAGATAAGTCCTTCTTTCTTGTAAGCTTTTTTCTTGAAATAGAGCCACATGCAAAGCAAGAAGGTCAGGGTATAGACAATAACTTCATAGAGTTGAGTCGGATGGCTCGGCACGGTAAATATGGGTTCCGCTCCGCGTTTCCAGGCATGGAGGTTTTCTATGAAACGAAAGCCCCAAGGCTTGTCCGTGGGATGTCCGTATATCTCATGGTTCATCAAATTGCCCAGCCGTATAAGCGCCGCTACCAATCCGGTAGGGACTACCAGCTTGTCGAATGTCCACAACATGTTTTTATGTGTGACGCGTTTCGAATAGAAATAGATGGCAATCACGATGCCCAATGTTCCCCCGTGGCTGGCCAGTCCGCCTTCCCATATTTTCAATATTTCCAGTGGATTTGCCAAAAAATATTCGGGCGCATAAAACAGGCAATGCCCCAACCGGGCTCCTATTACCGTGCCAAGGGCTGTATACATCAAGAGCGAGTCAATCCAGGTTGGATTCAACTTCTCATTCTTCCACATCCGCGCCACGATCATGTAACCGATGGCGAATCCCAAGGCAAATGCCAGTCCATACCAGCGTATTTCACGTGAACCGATGGTGAACATGGCCGGGTCGGCCGTCCAGGTAATGAAGTTTAACATATTACGTTAAACAAGTCGCTTAATTAAATCTTCTTTGTCTCCGTAAAGCATATCGATTACGGGAAGTTCTATCATCGTATAAGCTCCCGGTTTTTGTTTGAAGCTTGCGCGGGCTACGGCAATCAATACCTGGGCAGTAAGTGCCGGATTGTTGATTTTCATGTCGAATTCTATCAGTTGGTTTTGTGTTTGCCCCGATACACCTTTGCGTACAAGGTTTACACCGTGTCCCATATCCAACAGGTTGTCAACGCTATCTACCTGCATCACATGGGTTTCGTCGTGTGCAAAGTAGTCGTCGGCCTTGATTGCTTCGGCTACTTTCTTGAAGTCGTATCCGTCTTTCACTTCAATGTATACCATGCGGCGGTGGATACCGGTTCCTACGGGTATCGTCATGCTTAAAGCTGCTTTTACTCCTTCGACGGCTTTTACGGCAACGGTATGTCCCATACTCATGCCGGGGCCGAAGTTCGTGTAAGTAATCCCTTTCGGTACCATGGCTTCAAGCAAGGTGCGCACAACGGAATCGCTTCCGGGATCCCATCCGGCAGAAATAACGGCTACCGAATTATGGGCTTTGGCTACGGCATTCAGCGAACGGCGAAGGTCTACAATGCCTCCGTGGATATCATAACTGTCTACTGTGTTGATGCCCAGTGCCAGGATTTCTTTTGCAAATGATTCCACGCTGCGGGTGGGCGTTGCTAATACGGCTACGTCTACATTCTCTAATTTAGTAATACTATCGGTTACCTTATAAGGCTTTAACTCGTCGGGTATGTCGTTAGGGTTTCTGCGTATAATCCCCGCAACTTCAAAGTCGGGCGCTGCAAGAATCGCTTCGAGCACATACGTTCCAATATTGCCATATCCTACAATGGCCGCTCTAATTTTTTTCATATTTATTATATTAGTTATTTCTTTATCAAACAGCGACAAAGGTAATCATTCTGCGAGGATTAACAAATTATTTCTTCTCAAACACCGAATCAAAAGCATGTGCCGACGGTTGAAAATCTATCCGCTTGGTAAACGCGCATGATTCGCGTGCGCCGTGCTCGCGATCCATGGCGCTGTCTTCCCATTCAACGGATAAGGGTCCTTGGTAGCCGATATGGTTTAGCGCCCGGATAATTTCTTCGAAGTTTATCTTGCCGCGTCCTACGCTACGGAAGTTCCAAAAACGTCGCGGGTCGCCAAATGTGACGTATCCACCGAAGACGCCGGCCTGTGTAGGTGTATCGTTCCAATAAACATCTTTCATGTGGACATGGAAAATCCGGTCGGCAAACGCATAGATGAAACCGACATAATCCACCCCTTGGTAGCCAAAGTGGCTTGGGTCGTAGTTGAAGCCGAAAGCCGGGTGATTGTCCAATGCGTCCAATGCGCGACGGGCGCTTACCGTGTCGAAGGCAATCTCGGTGGGATGGACTTCCAATGCGTATCGGACGCCTAGTTTCTGGTATTCATCCAAAATAGGTTTGAAACGACGGGCAAAATCCTTGAATCCTTCTTCAATCATAGATTCCGGAACAGGGGGGAACGAGTACAGGTATTGCCAGATGGAACTGCCTGTGAAGCCCACAACCGTATCAATTCCTAACGCTTTGGCCGCGTGGGCCGTGCGAATCAATTCTTCGGAAGCACGTTGGCGGACGCCTTCAGGGTCGCCGTCGCCCCAAATATAGTCGGGTAGGATGGCTTTATGTCTGCTGTCTATATTATCGCATACAGCCTGTCCTATCAAGTGGGTGGAAATGGTTCGTAATTCCATTCCATATTTCGCCAACAGGTCTTTTATCCCTTGATAATAAGCCGGGTCGGTTTGCCTGACATCCAAATGGTCGGGAAGCCCTAATTCGATGCCGTCATATCCGAAGGATTTCGCTTTTTCACAAACTGTTTCCAATGATAAATCGCCCCATTGCAAAGAGTACAAAGTTACAAGTCGTGCCATTTCTGTATAATTTAATAGTTAAACAAATTGTTGTATATGTTTTTCATGTAAGGCAAAACTAAAAAAATAAGCGTACAACACAGCAGGCTATCTCTTAATAATTTCTAATTCAACGATAACAACAATCTAGGTTGCCGGATGGTTTGGCGCAATTATTGTATTAAAATTTAAAATGGAAAGTGGAATAAATAACAGGAACATCATTGTCGTCTTCATGTAGCTTCAAACTTGATATGAAATCAATGAAGTCTTCCTTATCTTCAACGCTGAACGTACCGCTGACGCCGGTATAAGCCGAGAGATTATATCTACCACCGTCGTTCAGATAATTTCCCTCGCAGTCGAAAACCCAGTACGAAACGCCTCCGCTACCGAGCATCATATTGGTAACAAATATATCTTGTCCTTTGTAATTGACGAGCCAAATCTTGCCCCAGTAATTACCTGTTTGGTCGGTTTCAGCCTTTTCTATCAATGTCTTTAGCCACGGGAGATTCTTTTGAGGCTGGTGTATGCCACAGGCTACAATGTTTTCGTCTATATCCGGTATTTCAATCTTATTTGAACTGCAGGACATCATCCAGAGGCACAATATAAAAACATACGAATATTTCATCACAATAATTATTTAATGAGCTGATAAGATAAATTATCAATAGGCTTAATGAAAGGAGAAATTTTCTACTTTCCCAACATGTCGTTTAAAAATTGTTTTGCATAATTTGCTATTATTTCAGCATGATTATAGGATAATCCTGTATGGGAAGAGCCATCTTCTAAATGGAACGTATAACCGCTAACAGTTTCCTCTAATTTTAATCCTATATCATCAATAAATTTAGTGTAATTACATGATTGCATAATTGAAATCATTATATGACAGGCTTCATTCATGTGATCTTTTTCGTAATCCATTTTTTTCAATGCCAAACCTAATAATGTAATTTTTTCACTTTCTTTCAACACTGACATGCACATATCGCTTGCCAAAATCATCTCAAAATAGGCTATCGATCCATCAATTATTTTCTTTTCAATTACTGTTTGATATTTTTTTTCCATCACTGAAAAAACATCGCTTCTTTCAAATAATTCTACTATCTTTTTATCTTCCTTAATCCCTTCATTAAACATCGTAACGCCCTGTATATTAAGACTATTACATTGTATGCACCAAGGAGTCAGGCGAGTAAGATCAGATGGTCTTGCCATTATAGCTTCCAATAATTCTTCGGTTGAATTTTCGAGATCATTTTCTTCTGAAAAATCCAATACTCCTGCATTTTCATCTAAATTATTTCCGCAACCAACAACCAATAATGGTATAATTAATAGTAAGTAAATTAATTTGTTCATGGCTCTTTTCTGATTTTTCTTTAGGTGTTAGTAATCTAGTTATATCAAGCGAAATATACATATAATATTATAACGTATATACCATATTGTGTTAAAAACATACTATATTATGTTAAAAAAACGAGGGGAGGATATGATGAAAATAACGAATGTTTACGAGTGTCGAAAATTCATTTGGATGTTTCTCCGGTTTCATTTGGATGATTTTGGAAAAACATTTGGATGATTTTGGAAGCTCATCTGGATGAAATTTTTACTATTTTTGCACTGGATATTTAACTTAAGGTATTATGTCTACAGTAAAACGTATTGGTATTTTGACATCCGGAGGCGATGCCCCGGGAATGAATGCTGCTATCCGTGCAGTGACCCGTTCTGCCATCTATAATGGCATAACGGTGAGAGGAATCTACAGAGGTTACCGGGGGTTGATAACCGGTGAAATAGAAGAATTCAAAACACAAAATGTAAGTAATATCATCCAACGGGGCGGAACAATTCTGAAAACAGCCCGTTGCGAAGAATTCAAAACGCCGGAAGGCAGGCAACAGGCGTACGACCGTTTGGTGGAACAAGAAATCGACGCTTTGGTTACGATAGGCGGCGACGGGACATTGACCGGCGCGCGTATATTTGCCCAGGAGTTTAACTACCCCATCGTAGGGTTACCGGGTACGATAGACAATGATTTATTCGGTACAGATGTGACCATCGGTTACGATACGGCGTTGAATACCATTTTGGAATGTGTGGATAAAATCCGTGATACGGCCTCTTCACACGACCGCCTTTTCTTCATTGAAGTAATGGGGCGCGACGCCGGGTTCCTGGCGTTGAATGGCGCCATTGCATCGGGAGCGGAGGCTGCTATTATCCCGGAAATTTCGATGGAAACCGATCAACTTTCCGATATGATTGAGGATGGTTTGCGCAAATCAAAAAACAGCAGCATCGTGTTAGTCGCGGAAAGCGAAGTGACCGGTGGCGCTATGGGGGTTGCCGAACGGGTAAAAAAGGAATATCCCGAGTTCGACGTGCGGGTAACGATATTAGGGCATTTGCAAAGAGGAGGCTCCCCGTCTGCACAAGACCGTATTCTGGCTACCCGTATGGGAATTGCTGCTATCGAAGCTTTGCTGGATGATCAGCGTAACGTGATGATTGGTATACAGAACGAAGAAATCGTATATGTACCCTTTGCCAAAGCAATAAAAAAAGAGAAGCCTATCAACCGCGACTTGTTGAAAGTGCTTCGTATATCATCTATTTAAAAGGATTGGAAAGGGAGAACTGAAAATTGATTCTCAAGATGAATATGAATCGTCAGGCATTGCTTTTTTATCCAATACTTCTTTTTTTTCTTTTTCTGTTATTTATAGGTAGTTTAATCTATGGTGCAGTGTCGATTCCACCAGAGTGTGTGATTGATATTCTATTAGGGAAGGAGACGGATCGTATCGCTTGGCAGAATATTGTGTTACAATCGCGGCTTCCCCAGGCGGTGACGGCAATGCTTGCCGGAGCGTCATTGGCTGTGAGTGGATTATTATTGCAAACCCTTTTTCGTAATCCGCTGGCCGGACCGTCAATCCTTGGTATTAGTGATGGCGCGAATTTGGGCGTAGCTGTTGTAATGTTGTATTTGGGTGGTTCGTTGCGCCAATTGTCTGACTTGCCGATTAACGGGTATCCCGCAATTATATTGGCGGCATTTATAGGCGCTTGCGCCATTTTGGGAATTATTCTTTATTTTTCGTCGAAAATACGGAACAATGTGATGTTGCTTATTGTCGGCATTATGATCGGATATTTGGCGTCTTCCATTATTTCTATCCTTAATTTTCATGCTTCCACCGACAAAGTCCATGCTTATGTGATGTGGGGGTTAGGTAATTTCTCTGGGGTATCGTTGGCGCAATTGCCTTTTTTTATCTCTTGTTTGTCGATAGGGCTGTTTCTTTCGGTTTTGCTTATCAAACCCCTGAATGCTCTTTTGCTGGGTGAAATGTATGCAGCAAATTTGGGCGTCAGGATAAAACAGGCCCGTATGTTTATTTTGTTGTGTACGGGAATTCTCACGGCTGTAACCACTGCTTTTTGTGGGCCTATCTCTTTTATCGGTTTAGCCGTGCCGCATATTGCCCGTTTGTTATTGGGGTCGTCCAACCATAAAATGTTGCTTCCCGTCACGTTGCTTACCGGTTCCTGTGTGGCATTACTATGCAACATGATGATGGTTGTGCCGGGAATGAATACGATTTTACCGTTGAATGCCGTCACTCCACTGATCGGTGCGCCTGTTATTATTTATGTGATTATTAATCGTAAGAATATCCAATATTTTAATTAAATGCTATGCGGCAACGGACTCCAGTTATAGAAACCCGGCAATTAGGTGTTGGATATTCTTTGAAAAATGGCAAGAAGAAAATCGTACATGGCTGCTTGGATCTCTCCTTGTATGCGGGCGAAGTCACCTGTCTGCTAGGTTTGAATGGCGCCGGGAAGTCTACTTTGTTGCGAACACTTGGCGGATTTCAACGAGCGCTGCACGGAGAGATTAATCTTTTAGGGAAACGCTTTAACGCCTATTCGCCTGCTGATATATCATTGACCATCGGTGTTGTATTGACGGAAAAAACGAACGCGGGAGGAATTACCGTTTATGAGCTGGCGTCGTTAGGACGTCACCCTTATACGGGTTTCTTTGGCGTATTGAAGCAACATGACAGGGATGTAATCGAGCAATCGCTTGAGGCCGCGGGCATTGCCCATAAAGCGAATAATTATGTAGCGGAACTGAGCGACGGGGAACGTCAGAAAACCATGATTGCCAAAACGCTGGCACAAGAATGTCCAATCATATTGCTGGATGAGCCAACCGCTTTTTTGGATGTGACCAGTCGTATCGAAACCATGGTGCTGTTGCGCAAACTGGCGAAAGAACAACAAAAAACAATCCTTCTGTCTACTCATGATATGGATTTAGCCATTCAGATGGGCGACCGGCTTTGGCTTTTGGAAAAAGGAAGGGCGATTGTTTCAGGAACCCCGGAAGATTTGATATTGAGCGGTGAATTCGGTAGTTTTTTCAATAAAGAGGGTATTTTGTTTGATTCCTCTACGGGAAAACTCAATACAGTTGCCCCGGTTGACCCTATTGGAGTGGAAGGCGATTTTATCGCGTCTTATTGGGTTGGCAACGCCCTTATTCGCAATGGATGGAAACCATCGCCGGTAAGTTATGGTTATATTAATATAAACTGCCTGGGAAAAGAACAACTGATCATTACCTTGCCTGGGCAAAAACAACTGGAAGTAAATAGTATTGACGATTTAATTTCCGTAATTGAAAAAGTGAAACATGACAAGTGAAATAACGAGAAAACTGGAGCATGAAAAGATTAGCCGTTTGCTTTTGAATTATGCCATCCCGGCTGTGATAGGAACAATGGTCAATTCATTGTATAACATTGTCGATCGCATGTTTATCGGGCATGGAGTAGGCCCGTTGGCTATTTCAGGCCTTACACTTACTTTTCCTATTCTCCTGTTTCTTCAGGCATTTGGCATGCTGGTGGGTACGGGAGCCGCTACGCGTGTTTCTATTTTTCTGGGAAGAAAAGAGAATGATATGGCCGAGAATATTTTGGGAAATGCCTTGACGATGACTTTCATCATTGCAATTGCCACTGTTATTCCCAGCATGCTGTTTCTTGATGAATTGCTGATGTGGTTTGGCGGAAGTGAGAATATCATTCCTTATGCGAAAGAGTATCTTTATATTATTATACCGACAACGTTGCTTACTTCTTTAAGCTTTAGCTTTAATGCGGTGATGCGCGCTTCCGGCTATCCGAAAAAGGCTATGGTGACAATGCTTATCGGAGCCGTCTTGAATGTCGCGTTGGATCCCATATTTATTTTTGTTTTTGATATGGGTATCAAAGGAGCTGCTTATGCGACGGTCATTTCCATGGCGGCAAGCGCAGCTTTTGTGATGAATCATTTTATCAGTAAAAAAAGTCTGATTAGATTTCACAAGAAATATTTCAAACTTAATAAACGGATTGTCTGGACAATAACAACGATCGGTATTTCCCCGTTTGCCATGCAATTGGCAGGAAGCTTAGTGAATGTAGTAATGAATCATTCGCTTCAAACCTATGGCGGCGACTTGGCTTTGGGAGCAAATGGAATTATTTCCAGCATAGGTATGCTGTTTGTCATGCTTATTATCGGGATAGCCCAAGGGATGCAGCCGATTGTCGGTTTTAACTATGGGGCGGGATATCATCACCGGGTGATGGAAACGCTCCGGCTGGTTATTATCATGGCCACATGTATTATGGGCGCGGGATGGGTATGTTGTTTGCTTTTCCCCCAAGTTATCGTAAAAGGGTTTACTTCCGACCCCGAATTAATCGCTATTTCATCGAATGGACTTCGTCTCAATTTAGGTTTATTTGTCGTAGTAGGCTCACAGATTACTATCAGCCAGTTTTTCCAGAGCATTGGCGTGGCTTGGAAAGCGATTTTTTTGAGCTTGACAAGGCAATTCCTGTATCTTATTCCTGTCATCCTGTTTCTTCCTCCTTTCATGGGTTTGGATGGAGTCTGGTATTCAGGGCCGATTTCAGACGGTTTGGCCGTTGTTACAGCTTGGCTATTTTTGTGGCAGCATGTAAAAAATGTGAAACGAATGCAACTTCGGTGACCCCCATGCAACCGGATTCGTCTGCTCGAACAACGTAGATTTTTCTATTGGAATAAACATCGTATTCTGTTACAACGGATTAACAACTTTGTATTATCTTTGTGTTTTTAATTAATTCACAAAACAATGCAACTATCTATTGAACAGGAGAATATAGATAAATTCCTTATGATAGGAGATAAGGTGCTCATAAAACCGAAAAACCCGCAAAGCCAGACAAGGTCGGGATTGTATCTGCCCCCTACCGTACAACAGGGAGAAAAAATACAAAGTGGTTATATAATTAAAACCGGACCGGGATATCCATTGCCTTCACAAATAGACGAGACAGAGGTTTGGAAAAAGAAAGATGAAAAAGATGTCCATTACCTTCCCTTGCAAGCCCATGAGGGTGATTTAGCCGTATATATACAAAATGCCGCTTTTGAAATCAAATTCGACGACAAGTCATATATGATCGTCCCCCATTCCGCCATCCTGATGCTTATAAGAGATGAAGGGCTGTTTGAATAAAAACACATAATAACAAAACCAATTAACAAGCGATTATATGAATAAAATAGTGAGCAAGGAATACTTTTCTGAGCATGTGGTTAAATTGGAAGTGGAAGCCCCGCTAATAGCGCGTGCGCGAAAGGCAGGCCACTTTGTCATTGTGAAAGTAGGTAAAAAAGGTGAACGTATACCTCTTACGATTGCCGGATCTGATTTGCAAAAAGGTACTATTACGCTGGTTATACAGGCAGTTGGAAATTCGTCGAAAAAGATATGTAGCTTGAACGAAGGCGATGAAATCACGGATTTGGTAGGCCCGTTAGGACAAGCGACCCATATAGAAAAAGTGGGGACTGTGGTGTGTGCCGGTGGCGGCGTTGGAGTTGCTCCCCTGATGCCTATTGTGGAGGCGTTTCACAACGCCGGTAATCGTGTAATTGTTGTTTTGGCTGCCCGTACAAAAGAATTGGTTATTTTGGAAGAGCAAATGCGTGCCAATTCGGATGAGGTGATAATTATGACCGACGATGGTTCGTATGGAACGAAAGGGCTGGTGACCGACGGAATAGAACAGGTGATAAAAAGAGAAAAAGTTGACTTATGTGTCACCATCGGCCCCGCTATTATGATGAAGTTTGTTTCTGCCCTTACAAAGAAACATGACATCCCGACGGTGGCTTCTCTTAATACGATTATGGTAGACGGGACAGGAATGTGTGGCGCCTGCCGTATAACAGTAGGAGGAAAAACCAAATTCGTTTGTGTAGACGGGCCTGAATTCAACGCCCATGAAGTAGATTTTGATGAAATGCTTATGCGTCTTAGCGCTTACAAAGGAATAGAATAATATATATAGCAGATATGGAAAATACAAATAATCTCTCTCCTTCTGAGCGTCGTTTAGAACCTTGGAGAGACGAATTGCGGAAAAATATAAAAACGAAAGAACGTTCAGCGATGGAACGGGTACGTATGCCTGAGCTTGATCCCGAATATAGAAGTCATAATAATGAAGAGGTAAACTTAGGCTTGACCCCTGAGCAAGCGATGAAGGAAGCTCAACGTTGTCTGGATTGTGCCAATCCGGGCTGTATGAGCGGATGTCCGGTTGGGGTGAATATCCCTACATTTATTAAATATATTGAAAAAGGAGAGTTCTTGAAAGCAGCAAGCGCCTTAAAGGAAACCAGCGCTCTTCCGTCTGTATGCGGGCGCGTTTGTCCGCAAGAAAAACAATGCGAGGCTCTTTGTATTCATGTAAAAGCAAAAAAAGAACCGGTGGCTATCGGATATCTGGAACGTTTTGCCGCGGATTATGAACGTGAAAGCGGACAAATATCAGTGCCGGAAATTGCCAGGCCAAATGGTATTAAGATTGCTGTTGTAGGCTCCGGCCCGGCAGGTTTGTCTTTTGCCGGAGATATGGCTAAACTGGGATATGACGTGACTGTATTTGAAGCTTTGCATGAAATCGGCGGGGTGTTGAAATATGGTATTCCCGAATTCCGCTTGCCGAATGATATCGTGGATGTAGAGATTGACATCCTGAAGAAAATGAGCGTGAAATTTGTCAACAATTGTATTGTAGGAAAAACGATATCATACGAAGATTTGCACGAAGAAGGCTTTGAAGGTATTTTTGTAGCCAGCGGCGCCGGATTACCTAATTTTATGAATATACCGGGAGAAAACCTGGTTGGCGTGATGTCGTCTAATGAATACCTGACGCGTGTAAACCTGATGGACGCGGCTAATCCCGAAAGTGATACACCCGTATTAATAGGAAAAAAAGTAGCGGTCATAGGAGGAGGAAATACAGCGATGGATTCTGTTCGTACCGCCCGTCGTTTGGGCGCGGAGCGTTCCATGATTGTTTATCGCCGTAGCGAAGACGAAATGCCCGCCCGGATTGAGGAGGTAAAACATGCCAAAGAAGAAGGGGTAGAATTTCTGACCCTCCATAACCCGGTTGAATATATTGGCGACGAAAAAGGTCGCGTCAGGCAAATGCGCCTGCAAAAAATGACATTGGGTGAACCGGATGCTTCCGGAAGGCGCCGTCCCGTCCCTATGGAAGGCGCTGTCGAAATAATTGATGTAGACGAGGTAATCGTTAGCGTAGGCGTATCTCCGAACCCTCTTATCCCTGCTACATTCAAAGGATTGGAAGTGAGTAAATGGGGAACTATTATCGTAGATGAATCCACCATGCGTTCGGCATTGCCGGATGTATACGCCGGAGGAGATATCGTGCGCGGAGGAGCTACTGTAATTCTTGCTATGGGGGATGGCCGGAAAGCCGCCGCCGCAATGCACCGGATGAAAAAATTAACGCGAGGTGAAAGTAATCGCAGATAACACGATTCCTTATCTGAAAGGAATTGCCGAAACATTTGCGGATGTAACGTATCTTTCCTCTGAAGAATTTATTCCCCGGAACATTAAAGGCGCAGATGTGCTGATTGTACGCAGCATAGACAAATGTACGCGTGAAGTGTTGGAGGGGAGTGGTGTGAAACTGATTGTTTCGGCCACGATAGGCTACGACCATATTGATACGGCGTATTGTGAAGAAGCCGGGATAGCCTGGAGGAATGCTCCGGGAAGTAATGCCGCCTCCGTAGCCCACTATGTTTTAGCTTCATTGGTTTCCCTGTCATTACGGGAGGGAATATCATTAAAAGGAAAAACAATAGGCATTGTAGGTGTCGGGCATGTAGGAACGGAGGTGGAAAGGCTATGTTCTGCCTATGGGATGAATACGTTGCTCAATGACCCGCCACGCGCCGCCGCAGAGGGGGAAACCGGTTTTGTTTCGCTCCGGACGATTGCCGGAGAGGCTGACATGATAACCTTTCATGTCCCGCTGACTGATAAAGGAAATTATCCGACCCGGCATTTGGCCGGTGAATCTTTTTTCTCCATGATTAAGAGACGGCCGTGGATTATAAATTCTTCCCGTGGCGCGGTTCATGACACAAAGGCGTTGCTGAAGGCGAAGAGAGAGGGTTGTATCGGCAAGCTAATTATTGATTGTTGGGAAGGTGAACCGGAAATCAGCAAGGAACTGTTAAGCGTGGCGGCAATAGCGACCCCCCATATTGCCGGTTTTTCGGCCGACGGAAAGGCAAACGCCACCCGGATGTGCTTGGAAAATATGGAAGCTTTTTTTGGAATAGAGATAAAAGGAAAAGACAACGTGCGACCCAGTCGGCCGGACAGCCCTGTTATTGATTTGGCAATGTTCCCGGATCATCGGTTGGAACGAGCGATATTAACAACGTTTGACCCAACAACTGTAGACGCGGCATTACGAAAAGACCCGGAACAATTCGAATTGTTTCGGGCTCATTACAATCATCCGAGAGAATTCCCGGCATATCGAATAGAAAATGCAATGTCTAAAGAACGCGATGTTGCCGGACGGTTAGGCTTCCGGTTCTTATGAACATCGGATGGAACGGCCTAACTTCAATACGGTAGTCTTATTAATGTTGTTTAGTTCGCAAAGTTTGCCGACCGATATTCCATATTTTTGGGCGATGCCGCTCAATGTGTCGCCGGATTTGATTCGGTGATATATAACAGAATCGTCGCTTCCGGTTGCGGAAGCGGTTTCAATTTTTATCGTTTTGGTTGATGCCGTAGATTCTGTTTTTTGCGTATTATCAGCTACTTCCTGTGTTGTTTTAGATGATGCGCTGCCTTCGATACTGCAACAGATTGACTGACCGATGCGGAGCATTGACGTCGCTTTTAGGCCATTCAAACGGCACAATTCATTAACGGTCGTTCCATACTTGCGGGCAATAGCTCCCAGCGTATCACCTGATTTCACCCGATGGTAAACCACCGGATTGGCAGATGATGTGTATATGTTACTTTTCCGTCCGTTGATTTTTATGTTATGGAATACATATGTGTCTTTGTGGGGAACACCGTTTTCAAAGTCGATGATTTCAGTAGGGTCGATGGCTTGTCCAAGGAAACGGGTCTCGAAGTGCAAGTGTGAACCTGTGGAACGCCCGGTGTTACCGCCTAAAGCTATCGGTTCTCCCGCGCGTACAATGTCATTTGCATCCACCAAAAAACCTGACAAGTGCCCGTAAACGGTTTCCAAACCGTTAGGATGGCGTATAACGAGGTAATTGCCATATCCGCGACGTTCAAAGTTCCTGATTCGAACTTTTCCCGAAAAAGCGGCTCGAATGGTATCGCCTACTTGTACTTTCAAATCAATTCCGCGATGCATGCGCCTGCGGCGCGGCCCATATTTGGATGTAACCTTTAAATTGCTATCAATAGGGAGGATGAAAGACGAGCAATCTATTTGGCAGGAATCGGGGAAAGTCACATCACTGTTGTTGCGATCGGTTTTGAAAGGATCCACCCAACGGGTATCCCAGTTGGAACCATATAATCCGTCGGCAGGGAAAAGTAAATCTTCTTTTTCTTCAAGAAGGATTTCCTCCAACGTGGCTATTTTCTCCGTTGTAATGTCCGTTTTGATTACCCTGTCGGCCATCAATTCGGAGACATGTTCATCCATTAATTTAGCCCTGTTTACATCCCCTTTTTGATTTTGTGCGACAGCGGCGGAAAAGAATATAGTGGTATAGCCTGTTAAAAGTAGTAATCGTAATTTCATTTTTATCAATGTTCAGTAGTCTATATTTCCAAGTAAAATAACCGGCATTCTACATGCCTATTATTTTACCAATCTGACAAATATCATAAAAAACGACTAAAAAGCAAAGATTTCATCGTGTTTTTTTGTTGAATGGCACGATTTAGAATGAAAAAGTATATAAAAGGCAAAAAAACTTGTGTGATTTCGGACTTTTTTTTTAACTAATCATCCCCCAATTGATTTTACGGGAGAAAAGGGCGTTTAATCGTTCTTTCAGAAGGAGATGTGAGGTATGTGAAAGATCCGGGTCTTCATCGAGGATTTGTTGGGCAATGTCCCGCGCGTATTGAAGGATTTGCCCATCGGCGGCAAGATTGGCGATTTTTAAGTCGATACCCATGCCGCTTTGACGGGTTCCTTCCAAATCACCATGACCCCGTAAGCGCAAATCGGCTTCTGCAATTTCAAACCCATTGTTTGTATTCACCATTATTTCGAGCCGTTTGCGTGTGTCCTTACTTAATTTGTAGGATGAGACAAGTATGCAATACGATTGCTCCGCTCCGCGGCCCACCCGTCCGCGAAGTTGATGCAGTTGTGAAAGTCCGAAGCGTTCGGCGCTTTCTATCACCATGACCGAAGCGTTCGGCACATTGACACCTACTTCAATAACCGTAGTTGCCATCAATATTTGTGCTTCTCCGGAAATGAATTTCTGCATCTCTGTATCTTTTTCCAACGCTTTCATCCTGCCGTGAACCATACAAACGTTGTATTCGGAAAAAACTTCTTTGAAAACTTCGAATCCTTCTTCCAGGTTTTTATAATCAAGTTTCTCGCTGCCTTCGATTAGAGGGTATACTACATACACTTGCCTGCCTAAACGAATCTCTTTCCGTAAGAATTCGTATAGCTCTTTTTTCTTGTTGTCGTATCGATGGAGTGTCAGGATAGGCTTTCTTCCCGGCGGTAACTGGTCAATTACGGATACATCCAAATCTCCATACAATGTCATAGCGAGTGTGCGGGGAATAGGAGTTGCTGTCATGACCAGTACATGGGGAATAGTGGTGTTCTTACGCCAGAGTTGCGCCCGTTGTTCAACGCCAAAACGATGTTGTTCGTCAACAATGGCCAGTCCAAGTGAAGAAAACACCACCGTTTCTTCTATTAAAGCATGGGTGCCGATTACGATGTCGATTTCACCGGATGCAATGGCAGGCAACAATTTATCCCGCTCTTTTTTCTTTGTCGAACCAGTAAGGAGGGCTACTTTTACATCCATATCTCCCAGGAAATCCATTACTGTTGCATAATGCTGGTTGGCAAGTATTTCCGTGGGAGCCATCATACAGGCCTGATATGTATTGTCAATAGCCAGTAACATGGAAAGCAAAGCTACCAACGTTTTACCGCTTCCCACATCACCTTGCAATAACCGGTTCATTTGCCGTCCGCTTCCCATATCGGCGCGTATTTCGCGGATGACACGTTTTTGTGCATCCGTCAGTTCAAACGGAAGATGTTTTTTGTAAAAAGTATTGAAAGCGTCTCCAACGGTCGCAAAGGTCAATCCTTTCAGTTTCTTTTTCCGGTAGGCTGCTGTTTGAAGGATATTCAGTTGGATGAAGAACAATTCTTCGAATTTTAGCCGTAGCTGCGCGTTTTTTAATTTGTCTGCCGATTGTGGGAAATGGATATTGTTGATAGCTTCCGTCCTGGATATAAGTCTTGTTTTCTCCAACACGTCGGTCGGAATCGTTTCCGAAAGCTCCCATTTCAACAAGTTTAACAAGGTATATTGCAGGTTTTGGATGGCGCGGGAGTTGAGAAATGCTTTCTTCATTTTCTCAGTTGTGTTATAGTAGGGCGTTAATCCGCCTGCGACTTGTCCGGCCTGTTCAACAGGGTCGATATCGGGATGAACGATATTATATGAATGCCCGAATTCCGTCGGCTTTCCAAATACGATATATTCTTTGCCAACGATGTGTTTGTCTTTTGCATAGTTGATCCCCTGGAACCAGACTAATTCAATAATACCCGTTCCATCCGTGAAACGGGCAATGAGCCGTTTCGACCGTCCTTCGCCTACGGTTTCGAACGAAAGGATACGCCCTTTCAACTGAATGAAAGCCGTCGTGTCGTTCACTTCCGCTACTTTGTAGAAACGGCTCCTGTCAATGTATTTATAAGGAAAGTAATACAGCAAATCCTCAAAAGAAGAGATGTCTGCTTCTTTCTTCAGTATTTCTGCTTTTTTGGGGCCTACGCCTGACAGATAGGTAATAGAACGTTTATCAAGGTCTATCATAAGCCGCACTGCTTTTGTTTTTGCACATAGGCTTCGGCAATTAATAAATCAAAAGGAGTCGTTAATTTAATGTTCTCGTAATTGCCGGATATCGTCGTAACCGGGAAACCGTTAGCTTCTACAACCGAAGCGTCATCCGTGAAAGCGGGTGAATACGGCTGCTGATAGGCGTCCAGCAAAATGTCGCTTCGGAATATTTGTGGCGTTTGTACGGCTACAAAACGGCTCCTGTCTGCCGGATGTGATTCACCTAATTCGCCCTTCTCACGGATGGAGTCGCTCAATGAAACAACCGGTATTACCGCGCCGCTTTCCCCGGCTTCCGCAAAACAGTTGCCGATAACTTCCCCGGAGACAAACGGACGGACGCCGTCATGCACGGCCACCAGCCCCTTTTCAACCACAAAAGATAACCCGTTTCGTACGGAATGGAAACGCGTTTCTCCTCCGTTGGCTATCCGGTGGGGAACCTGACAATTCAGTTCTTCGCACAGCATATTCCAATATGATTGATGTGCTTCCGGCAGGATTAGGATGATGTCGGCAGACGTATCCCATTGATGGAAACGCTCCAGTGTGTGCATCAAGACAGGCCGTCCGCCTATCGGGATGAACTGTTTCGGCAAATCGTTGCCCATTCTGCTCCCTTTTCCCCCGGCTACTATCAATACATATCGTTTCATTACTCCAACTCTTCCAGTACTTTTTTTACTTCTTCGTCTACTTTATACAGTTTTTCTTTGCAGAGTTTAATCAAACGAGTCGCTTCTTTTACCTTTCCCGATAATACGTCTACATCCAATTCGCCGTTTTCTATATCGGCAACAATCTTTCGTAGTTGTTCAATTGCTTCTTTATATGTTTCTTCTTTGTCAGCCATAAGGATTTATTATATTACTATGCTTTTTATTTCTCCGTCAATGAAACGGGTGGTTACTTCGTCGCCTGTTGCGAACGACGTGGCCCGTTTCATTATTTCTCCGTTTTTTAGCGTGAGGCTATACCCGCGCTTCAATATATATTCCGGTGAAATCATTTCAATATATTGTTCCGTTAATTGAAGGAAACGGATGTTGTCTGCTGTTTTTTCCGAGATGGTTTGCCGTAATTTATTTTTACAATCAAGCAGCGAATGATTGTTTTTGTTTAGCAAATTAAAGGCAGCCACCGGCAATTTGCCCCCAAGCGTATGTAATAAAGAGCGGTTCCTCTCAATGCGGTTTAATACGAATGACGGCAATTTGGCACCGATTAGTTGTATCCGTTTTTTTTCTTCAGATAAGATCTCTGAAGAACGTGAGGCAACAAATTGTTGGATGTTGTTTATTTCTTCCGCCACCAAATGTATACGCTCGATAAGGAACTCAGCAACAGCGGTAGGCGTTTTCATCCGGGTATGGGCCACTAAATCAAGTACCGTATCGTCTCGTTCATGCCCTATCCCCGTAATGACGGGAATAGGGAATTGGGCGCAATGCGTGGCCAGCAGGTACGAATCAAAACTATTCAGGTCGGATGTCGCCCCGCCTCCCCGTATGATTACGACAACATCGAAAAGTTCGATGTGCCGGTTTATCTTATCTAATGCTGCAATAATGGAAGCCTCTGTTTTTTCTCCCTGCATAATAGACGGGAAAAGCTTGAGGTAAAACGGATACCCGGCTTTGTTTCCGGTAAGTTGATTGGTGAAATCCTCGTAACCGGCGGCTGTCGGCGAAGTGATGATGGCAATACGCGTAGGCAAGGGAGGGAAGTCAAGCTCTTTGTTCAGGTCGAATACTCCTTCTTGCTTCAACCGGCGAATGATTTCCATTCGCCTCTGGAGCATATCCCCCAAGGTATAGGCCGGATCTATATCAATAACATTCAGACTGTATCCATATAATTCATGGAATTCGACCGTTACCTTAACCAGCACCTTTATGCCGGAAGCAAATAGCTGTCCGGTGGCCTGTTCGAAGTGAGGCTTTATCATTCGGAACGTTTTCGCCCAAATAGCCCCCCTGGCTTTTGCGATGGTCTGTCCGGTAACAGCGCTTTTCTCAATGAACTCCAAATAGCAATGACCCGATACGTTCGTCCTCACATCGCTCATCTCTGCCCTTATCCAATACGTACTGTTAAAAGAGCGATTGATTACCGCTTTTATCCGGTTGTTTAGTTCTAGCAGCGAGAGTTCTTCCCTGTTTGTCTGGTTATTTATTTCGGGCATTTCGTCTTTCTGAATTTAAGGCTTTATACATGTCGGGGATTCCGTATCCCAATTCAATATCCGGGTGTTTGTATTGGGAAGATACGCGTTGTATCAATTCGATGATTTCACGGTTGCTGAGCCAGGGGAGCGCCTGCCAAAGACAAACACCCAGTCCGGCCAATACCGGCGTCGAGAATGATGTCCCGTTTGCGAAAAGGATGTTCCCATCGCTGTCTACTACCGTTGTTCCTGCTCCCAAAGCAACAACATCGGGCTTTACCCGGCCGTCTGCCGAGAAGCCTACCGAACTGAATATGCTCTTTTTCTTATCGCTTGCAACCGCTCCGATTGTCAGTATGTTGGCCGCGTCCGACGGGAATGTAATCTTCCCCCAGCGTCCTACCCCTTCATTGCCGGCGCTGACAAATAGTAGTATCCCTTTTTCCGCGGCCATTTCTGCCGCGCGAGTTATAAAAGCTGTCTTACCGTCGAGCGATGCCTGCCCGTAGTTCATCTCTTCCGCATCAAAGATAAAATAGCCCAGTGATGAAGAAATGACTTTGACTCCCACGCTGTCGGCAAATTCAACGGCGGCTGTCCAGTAATCTTCCTCTATCGCGTATTCAGACCTTCCGTCTTCGCTTTTGATAAGCCAGTAAGATGCCTCAGGCGCCGTCCCGGTCATAAATCCCGGTTCGTTGGCCGCCATGCACGACAACACCCTCGTGCCATGGCTGTCACTGCTGAAAACGCTTTGCCCGGGAGTCACAATATTGCGGGTCCCTGCGATATCCAGCGATTTGAACGCCGATATCCTGTCAGCATTCATAAATCCCGCGTCGATAACGGCCACCAACATTCCTTTGCCGCGGTATCCTTGTTCGTGGAGCTTGATACCGTTCAGCATATCTATTTGCTTTTCAGCATATCCGTAGGGGCTTTTCAGCGGTTCGTTTTTCGGACAGAGGGGGGAGGCGTCGCGCTCCTGTTTTGCAAAAGTGCACGTGTTGCCTTTCCATACCCATTTAACCGAGTCTACGATAGAAAGCTTTTGCAATCGCCGGGAGATAGTACTGTCTGCACTGGTTACAACAACAGTGGAAAACCAACGGCTTTGGACCACCGGAATTCCTCCCTGTAAAACAAGGGAGTCTATATAAGCGGTAGCAATCGGAAGGTCGGATTCATCAACCGGCTTTCCCTCCCGCCATCTGCGTTCAAGCGCTGTAAGGGATAAAAAATCCTCCGGATTATCAAGTGAATAACCCGAATTCCCTTTATCCTTTAAATAAACCCGGAAGCCGAATAATTCTTCCGCATATACCGTCTGGAAAGTTAAGGCAAACAAGACAGTTAAAAGGTAATATTGACGCATACAATTTATATTAAATACAGAAGCGCAGAGCAGCAAGTTTTGATGTAGGATTCCTGTGCTTCTGCGCCTCCGTATTCCTGTTTATTATTCCAGAGATTCAAAGACTGGTATTTCTCGTTTAACGCTCTGCCTGAGGGAAATCAATGTCTCAGTAGCCATTACACCCGGTATCTCCTGTATTTGCGAATTCAACAGCTCCATCAGGTGCTCATTGTCGGTCGCATACAATTTAATCAACATCGTGTATGGCCCGGTGGTGAAATGACATTCTACTACTTCGAGGATTTTCTCAAATTCAGGCACTACATCTTTATACATCGAACCCCTTTCCAGTTTCACCCCGATATAAGTACAAGTGTTGAAACCCAAACTCTTCGGATTAATCTGGTATCCCGATCCGGTAATCACATTCATATCCATCATACGTTGGACGCGCTGGTGAATCGCCGCGCGCGAGACGCCGCACTCTTCGGCAACATCCTTAAAAGGGATACGGGCATTCTTTGAAATGATGCTTAGTATATGCCTGTCCAATTTATCTATTTTTTCCATCTCTCAGTAGCTTTATTGTTTACATTAGATTTAATTAGTTATCAAAAATATATATAAATTTTGAATCGCATATCATATTGAAAGGAAAAAGTCATAAACAAACAGCAAAAGCGAGCGAAATATGCTAAAAAGCATCATTTCGCCCGCCCTGAATATCTATTTGCAAATAATACGGCTTATTTTACAATATCAAGTAATTCTACTTCGAATTTCAATGTGCTACCTCCTTTGATTTCCGCGCTCGCCTGGCGGTCGCCATAAGCCAAATCAGAAGGAATCCAGAAAATATATTTTGAACCAACAGGCATGATTTGGATACCTTCAGTCCAGCCTGCGATAACGCCTGACAAAACAAATTCGGCAGGTTCACCGTGATCATACGAGCTGTCAAAAGTAGTACCGTCAAGCAATGTCCCCGTGTAATGTACCTTTACGCGGTCTTCAGCCGTCGGTTTCGGGCCGGTTCCTTCGGTAATTACTTGGTATTGCAAGCCGCTTTCAGTAGTGATTACGCCCGCTTTCGTTTTGTTCTCATCCAGGAATTTCTGCCCTTCGGCCTTCGTCTTATCCAACTCCATTGTCTGAGCGCGCATAAAGTAAGACTGGATATAGTTTTGTGCCTCTTCCATTGTCATTTTCATGCTGCCGGTGTCACTCTTCATTCCTTGTTCCATACCTACCAGCAGCAGATCAACATCAATCGGCTCTCCGGGGGCGCTTTTCAAATTTTGCCCAAAACCTTCGCCGTTAACCAATCCTATTGCATAGCTGGCGCTGTCGGCAGCCGTTTTCAGATTCACGCTTTTCTTAAAACCACAAGACGTTGCAGAAACGCCGATTGCTACAATAGCAGTAGCCATAAATACACTAATTTTTTTCATTGTTCTTTTTATTCAGTTGTTATTTTACAATATCCAATAATTCCACATCAAAAATCAACGTACAGTTCGGTTCGATACTATCACCTGCGCCATGCTCGCCATAAGCCAGGTTCGAAGGAATAAAAAGCCGCCATTTCGAGCCTGTTTTCATCAATTGCAAGGCCTCTACCCATCCTGGGATTACCTGCGATACACCAAATTCGGCGGGTTCCCCTCTTTGTACCGAACTGTCAAACACCGTCCCGTCAATGTGCGTGCCATGATAATGGCAAATTACTTTATCGGAAGCAACCGGCTTAGGCCCCGTCCCTTTCCGCAACACCTGATACTGCAAACCGCTAGGGCGCTCAACCACGCCGTCCTTAAGCCTGTTGACTAGCAAAAACTCCCTCCCGGCCAGCCGGTTCAATTCAAACTTATCCTGTCGGAGAGTCTCAAAATAATCGGTGGTAACCTTTTTCGCTTCTTCATAACTGATAGCCGGCTCCACTCCGTTCATGGCGGCCTTCATGCCCTCCGCGAAATCGTCAATTTGAATATCTTTGATGCCTGAGGCCCAGAAATGCTTTCCGATACTCAATCCTAATGCATAACTTACTTTGTCCATTCTTTTTCTTTTTCAACCATTTATGAGGCACAAAAGTAATGCTTTTACTGATATGTTAGTCATTTCTCCCGGCTTTTTTATCGCTTTCGCTCATCTTGAATAGTTTTACCTGTTGGGCAATAAGATAAATAGTTAGGTTTACTTAAGCATGATGGCCATCATGCTTAAGCCTCTTATGTGCCTGGTCGCCCCCGGCTGTTTGTTTTCGTTAAGCGCTTTTATCATCTGGAATATTTTCTATAAATTGCCACAGTTTATCCGTCAGATTAGTAAGAAAAATTAATAAACGAAGAATAGTATGAAAAAGTTAGTAGTTTTAAGCGGGGCGGGGATGAGCGCCGAAAGTGGCATCTCAACTTTCCGCGATTCAAACGGCCTTTGGGAAAAATACAAAGTAGAAGATGTGGCGACACCCGAAGCCTTCGACCGGATGCCGGAAGTAGTGCTTGATTTTTACAATCAGCGGCGGCGGCAATTACTGGAATGTAAGCCCAATGCCGGGCATATAGGTTTGGCAAAGCTCGAAAAAGATTTTGATGTACATGTTATCACGCAAAATGTAGACAATCTCCACGAACGGGCGGGTAGCTCGAAAGTCCTCCATTTACATGGCGAATTGATGAAATCATGCTCCGTAAACGACATAAATACCGCGTATGATATTCCCCCCGCTAATCCGGACATCCATATCGGGGATAAAGACCCTTACGGCAACCAGCTCCGCCCGTTTATTGTCTGGTTTGGCGAAGCTGTCCCGATGATTGAGCCAGCCATCAAAATCGTGGAGCAATCCGATATACTCGTGGTGATAGGAACGTCATTGAACGTATATCCTGCTGCAGGATTACTTAACTATGCCCGCCGCGGGCAACCCGTTTTCCTGATAGACCCGAAAGAAGTGAACGCCCACAGAAGCGGCATCCGCTATATTAAAGCAGGTGCCTCCGAAGGAGTGGAGAAGTTGGCAGAGCTTTTAAAAGAAATGAAAGAAGTGCCTGCTAATGTGCCACTTTGACAAAAAAATCATTTACTTTGCAACTTTTAAGATTGAAAAGACAAATATACTATGTTATTATGGCACAAGAAGATGTTTTTAAAAAAATTGTTTCTCACTGTAAGGAGTATGGTTTCGTATTCCCTTCGTCCGAGATTTACGACGGTTTAGGAGCTGTATACGACTACGGGCAATACGGTGTAGAGCTGAAGAATAATATTAAGAAGTATTGGTGGGATAGCATGACCTTGCTCCATGAAAACGTAGTTGGCATTGACTCGGCTATCTTTATGCACCCTTCCATTTGGAAAGCTTCCGGCCATGTAGACGCGTTCAACGACCCGCTGATTGACAATAAAGATTCAAAAAAACGGTATCGTGCCGACGTATTAATCGAAGATTACCTGGCCAAGATTGACGAAAAAACAGATAAAGAAGTAGCCAAAGCTGCCAAACGTTTCGGGGATGCTTTCGACGAGGCCCAATTCCGCAACACCAATCCCCGCGTGCTGGAAAACCAGCAAAAGCGCGACGAGATACACGCCCGGTTTGCAAAAGCCTTAAACGATTCCAATCTGGAAGAACTCCGGCAAATTATAATAGACGCCGAAGTGGTTTGCCCGATATCAGGTAGCCGGAATTGGACGGAAGTACGTCAGTTCAACCTGATGTTCTCTACCGATATGGGCTCAACAGCCGAAGGCGCCACAAAAATTTATCTCCGCCCGGAAACAGCACAGGGTATTTTTGTCAATTTCCTGAATGTGCAAAAAACGGGACGCATGAAAGTGCCTTTCGGCATTGCGCAAATAGGCAAAGCCTTCCGCAACGAAATCGTTGCCCGGCAGTTTATTTTCCGCATGCGCGAGTTTGAACAGATGGAAATGCAGTTTTTCGTTCGCCCGGGAGATGAAATGGAATGGTTCAACCAATGGAAAGAGACTCGCATGAAATGGCATAAATCTATGGGCTTGGGAGATGGAAAATACCGCTTCCACGACCACGATAAATTGGCGCATTATGCGAATGCGGCCACAGATATTGAATTTGAAATGCCTTTCGGATTCAAAGAAGTGGAAGGTATCCACAGCCGGACCGATTTCGACCTGAGCCAACACGAGAAGTTCTCAGGCAAGAAAATCCAGTATTTCGACCCGGAACTGAACAAAAGCTATACCCCCTATGTGGTGGAAACATCCATAGGTGTCGACCGCGTGTTCCTCTGTATTATATCCGGTTCGTATTGTGAAGAGGCATTAGGCAACGGTGAAAGCCGTGTGGTATTGAAACTGCCTCCCGCCCTGGCGCCGGTTAAACTGGCTGTTCTCCCACTTGTGAAAAAAGACGGGCTTCCTGAAAAAGCCGGAGAAATAATGGACAGGCTCCGCTTCGACTTCCGTTGCCAGTATGACGAAAAAGATTCTATCGGCAAACGCTACCGCAGGCAGGACGCCATCGGAACCCCTTACTGTATCACGGTAGACCACGATACATTAAACGACAATTGTGTAACCATTCGTTTCCGCGACACGATGGAGCAAGAGAGAGTTGCCATTGACAAGCTAAACGATATTATCGCCGAAAAGGTGAATATGAGAAATCTGTTAAAAAAAATAACGAATTAATCGGATGAAAAAGTACCAGTATTTATTTATGATGATATGTTGTGCCACTGTGTTTATCTCTTGTGGCAACGACAATGTCGTGGTAGACGAAGTTTGGAAGAAGCAAAATGAGGATTTTATTCTGAATCTCTCTTTCAATACCGAGTATAACCGGATATCTTCCCAGTCGAATGCCGGGAGCATTTATTATAAAGTGTTGAAGGAAGGAACGGGCACGAGTCCGATTTATTATACGGATTCGGTCAGAGTATACTATAAAGGCTCGTTGATTACCGGGGAGGTTTTTGACGAAGGAAGACAGTATCTGGAAGAGGAACCGGCTACATTTACTGTCGCAGGAGTAGCAGATGGCTTTTCTACGGCGCTCCAACGGATGAAAGAGGGCGACAGATGGCTAGTCTGGATGCCTTACGAACTGGGATATGGGACAACAGGGGACCTGTCTGGGAAAATTAAACCTTACTCCGCTTTGTGCTTCGATATGGAAGTAGTGGAGATAATAAAATAATGAGTGTCATAATGAAAAAGCGACTGATTTTCCTGAAAGGAAAGAGTCGCTTTTGTTCTATTAATACAAATTATCTATGGAACGCTGTGTTAAATCATCAGGGGGTAAAAAAAATTAAGGGGTGTCTCCCGACATCCCCTAACCAACTTTGTTAACCTTAAATCTAATACTATTATGAAAAAACCACAGCGCAAAGGTAAGGCCTGAAAAGGTTTCTGTCAATGTTTTTATGGCTAATATATGTTAAGAAATCGCCCCTTTATATACAAAAAATGTTAGCTAAGGTAAAACAACATATATTGCCATTAAAATCTGATAAATTTAACAATTAAATGAAGATTATTAGAGACATAAACGATATAGATGTTAACGGCTTGGTGGCTACGGTAGGTTTTTTTGACGGGGTTCATTTGGGACACCGATTTCTGATCAATAATATGATTGGAATCGCCGCGGAGCGGAGGTTACCTACGGCTGTTATTACTTTCCCGGAGCATCCCCGTAAAGTATTGCAAGCCGATTATCAGCCCAAACTACTGAATTCTTTCGAAGAAAAGATCACTCACCTTGCTACAACAGGTGTTGATTATTGCATTATCCTTGATTTCACGGTTGAACTTTCCCAATATACCGCTCGCGAGTTTATCGCTTCTTTTTTATCGGAAAAGTTGCATATCAAAACGTTGCTGACAGGATACGACCATCGCTTCGGGCGTGATAGGGCCGATGGTTTCGAACAATACGTCGAATATGGGGCAAAATGCGGCATGGAGGTGTTGCAGGTTCCGCGCTTTATTGAAGACGAAATAGCCGTCAGTTCGTCGGAAGTCAGGCGGCTGTTGGCCGGTTGCCATGTTGAGGAAGCAGCCAGGTTGCTTACATACCCTTTCCAGATAAGGGGACGCATTGTCAGTGGGTATAAAATAGGACGCACATTGGGTTTTCCAACTGCCAATATCCGGATCGACGAACCGTTTAAAGTATTTCCGGGAATCGGGGTATATGCGGTATGGGTTTGCCTGCGGGATACGCGATATAAAGGAATGTTGTATATCGGCAACCGTCCCACATTAAACAATGGGGATAACATCACGTTGGAAGTGAATATATTGGATTTTTCCGGCGACATTTATGATAGTGAGATTCTCGTCTTTTTTATCTGTTTTGTCCGTGGCAATATCCGTTTCGATACATTGGAAGAATTAAAGGAACAACTAATCAAAGACCGGCAAGTCGTGGATTTGCAGTTGACAAGGGACTACTAAAAGTGTATGGATAATTTTTACGATGCGATTGATTTATTAAAGGGAATGATTTCCCGTCCTTCTTTTAGCAGGGAGGAAGGAGATGTAGCAGATTATTTGCAAGGGGTTTGGACGCGGGATGGATACGATGTCCACCGGAAAGGGAACAATCTTTGGATGATTGCTCCGGGTTTTGATGCCAGCCGGCCAACCTTGTTGCTGAATTCCCATATCGATACCGTCAGGCCTGTTGAGGGTTGGACAAAAAATCCTTTCTCCCCCGGAGAAGACGAGGAAGGAAACCTGTATGGATTAGGAAGCAACGATGCCGGCGCAAGTGTCGTGTCTTTATATGCTGCTTTCAGGATACTCTTGCGGAAAGGACAGGCGTACAACCTGATATTCCTGGCTTCTT
Organism: Tannerellaceae bacterium; assembly: GCA_031255855.1. Taxonomy (GTDB): domain Bacteria; phylum Bacteroidota; class Bacteroidia; order Bacteroidales; family Tannerellaceae; genus DFXE01. The sequence continues at coordinate 73,385 of JAIRRS010000001.1, forward strand.
GCGAAGAGGAGGTTTCCGGTGAAAACGGGGTTGAGAGCGCATTGAAAGAACTGCCTCCCATTGCCTTTGCCGTTGTTGGCGAACCAACAGGCATGCAACCTGCCGTAGCAGAGAAGGGTTTGATGGTTTTAGACTGTACGGCCAGAGGAAAAGCCGGGCACGCCGCCCGCAACGAAGGGATCAACGCGATTGCACTTGCAGTTAAGGATATTGAATGGTTTAATACCTGCCAACTCCCTTTGCGAAGCGATTTCTTAGGGCCTGTAAAAATGAGTGTTACCATGATCCATGCCGGCACACAACATAATGTAATCCCCGACCGTTGCGAATTTACTGTCGATATTAGAAGTAACGAATTTTACTCGAATCAAGCCCTGTTCGATTTTATCAGGAGACAGGTGCAATGCGACGTAAAAGCGCGGAGTTTCCGGTTAAATTCATCGCAGACGCCCATCGGGCATCCGTTTGTCCGCCGTGCTGTTACATTGGGGAGAGAACCGTTTGGTTCGCCCACGCTTAGCGACCAGGCATTGATGCCTTTCCCGTCTGTCAAGATAGGCCCTGGTCAATCGTCTCGTTCCCATGCCGCGGATGAATATGTCAAGCTGTCTGAAATCAGGGAAGCTATCGGGATATATACCGGTTTACTGAATAACCTCTTGATTAACGATTAACCCTGATTGTGTTGTGTTAAAGGATGTCTTGAATACCATTGGTACGCGTTATCTTATTGCCTTTTTAAACTTGCTACTCATTTTTATCAATGCAAAAGTGTTGGGCTTGGAAGGGATGGGCGTGGTAGGGCTTATCTGGGCGTCTATTTCTATTATTGTGATGGTGAACGGTATTCTGGGAGGGAGTACGATTGTTTATTTTATCAACAGGTATCCTATCCGGGATGTTTTTTTTATTGCTTATGGGTGGACCTTTATCGGGACAGGGGTAGGCTGTGGGATTATGTGGCTGTTCGGATTGTTGCCGGAGGGTTATTTCAGGGATATTTACCTGCTGACGATTCTTTATTCGCTGGTGGTTGCCAACTCCCGTTTTCTGCTTGGGAGAGACAATATTCGTGGCTTTAACCTTACGAATATGTTGCAAGGCGGACTGTTGTTTTTTATCTTGCTTTTTTATTATTATGTGATGCGGCAAAAAGAGGTCGGGGCGTATATGAATGGTTTATACCTGACAAACGGCATCGCTTTTGCCGTGAGCTTGCGGATGTTGTTTCCTTATTTGCGCGAAAGAGGGGATATGCCTGCCGCCGCTTCCCCGGATAAAGCAAGCAGGCTTGCCTTACTGAAAGAGATGTTGGTGTACGGGCTTTGGGGAAGTGCTGACAATGTTGCCGAAACATGCACGGCTCGGTTGAATTATTTCTTTGTCCGCCGTTTTGGAGGGCTGGGCAGCGTTGGCCTGCTCGATGTGGGAACAAAAGTGTCGGAGAGCGTATGGAATATCAGCAGGAGCATTGCTTATATTGAATATAACAGGATTGCGAAGGCTGGCGATGAATTGGAGCAAAAGCGCATCACGCTCCGGTTGTTTAAATTCACCTTCCTGGCTGTTGCGTTGGTTATGGTTGTTATTTTGCTTATTCCCGAATGGGTGTATACGGATTACCTGTTCAGTCATGAATTCAATGGTATACGGAAAGTGATTGTCGCCTTGTCGGGGGGAATTGTCGCTTTGGGATGTAATACCATCATAAGCCACTATTTCATCGGGAGCGGGAAAATTAAATATAGTACCGCCAGTTCTTGTGTCGGGCTGCTTACATTATTGGTAGTAGGCTATTTCCTGATTCCTGCATACGGTGTGGTTGGTTCGGCTGCAAGTACCAGCATGGCCTTTGTGACCATGTTGGTTTTTTCCTTATGCGTATTTACCCGGCAAACCCACAGCTCATTTCTCGAATTCTTCCCCAATCGAGAGGATTGGAGGGAGTTGAAGTTGATCATTCATCGTTGGAAATCATTTCGCCAGCCACGGTAAGGGGTTTTGTTTATCCCGTTCTTTCCTGAGTTCAAAGTGGAGGATTGTTGTGTTGTCGTTTTCCGTGTCTGTGAATATTTTACCCAAGGCTTGGCGTGTGCTTACTATGTCCCCGCTTTTGACGTATACTTCGCTCAGGTTTGAATAAACCGTCAGGTAATTCCCATGTCTGACGATAACGGAATTGTTGTAGCCCGGCATCACGAACAGGCTTGTGACTGTGCCGTTGAATACGGATCGTGCCTCGGAACCGGCGGTTGTTTGGATGTCTATCCCCGGATTATCTATCTCCACATATTTCAAATCCGGGTGTTTTTGTTTTCCGTATGTGCCGACAACTGTGTATTTCCCTGCTACGGGGAAGGGGAGCTTCCCTTTGTTGCCTGCGAAGTTTTCAGATAGTTTGCGCTCTTCTTTCGTCATGGCGTAGCCGCCTTTTGAGTCGGCTTTGCGGATATCGTCTTTGGGCGCCGAGGCTTTTTTCCCTTCGGCCAATGCTTTTTCTCTTTCGCTTTGTTCGCGTTTGCGCGCTGCTTCGGCTATTGCGATTTCTTCGGCAATTTGCTTTTCTATCTGCCGGTTTAATGCGTTTGCCTGCTGTTGTTTCTTTTTCAGGTCGGCTTGCAGTTGTTTCTGTTTTTTGTTGAGTTCTTCTATTTCTTTCCGCTTTTCTATCTCTTCTTGCTCCAGGTTGCGGCTTTCTTCTTCCCTGTTTTTTAGCAAGCTTTGTTTTTCCACCCTTGTTTTTTCCAGTTCTTCCTGTTTGGCTCCTACTTCTTTTTGTTTGTCTATAATTTCCGACGCTTGTCGTTTTTGCCAGTCGGCATATTCGCGTAAATACCGCATGCGTCGCAATGATTGTGAGAAGTTATCGGCAGAGAGGACAAACAGTAACTTGTCTTGCGCGGTGTTCTTGCGTTGGATGCTTTGTACCGATTTCCCGTAGTTTACGCGTTTGTCGCCAAGCTCTTTTTCCAACTCTTTCAGTTCTGCCTGCAAGTCTGTGATTTCTTTGTCTATAGCGGTGATTTCCTGGCTGAGCAGGCTGATGACCCGTTTCCGTTCGAGTATCTGCCTGGAAAGGAGACTTAAACGGGTCAATGAGTTTTCGGTGGATTTTTTTGTTTCCGCCAGTAGCTGGTTTGTCATTTCAATTTCAGCGAGAGCAGCCTTCCGCTGGTTTTCCAATTCGCGTACTTTAGCCGATTTTTGTCCGAAAGCAGCGGTTATCGTAAACAAACTTATTATGACAACCCAAATACACTTCATCCTTTTATTTTTTATTTCCGGTTAAACTTTTTACTATTTGTGCAAAGGTAATGCGTTTGTATTTATCTGGTATGGAAGTGTCGATTTTTACAGGTATATTTGTTTGTATTTTTGAAAAGGCGATTTTCATCGTTCCCATAAGATTCCCTTCTTCCATCAGTTGGATATCCATCAACATCGGGAAAGGCTGGCTGTCTGTCAGCCGGAAGTCGGTGTACGTCCATTTCAACGCATACGGCCCGGGCTTATTCGTAACGAAGGTGGAAAGTAGTTTCTCTTCGCCATCTGCCATGAAAAGGTAAAGTAAGCCCATGGCGTCTTTCACCTGGATTTCGGCGGCAGACCCTTCTTGCGTTAACTTAAAACGGTTGTATTGTTTGGTGGAAATTTGTTGTTCGCCGGGAATGAAAAGGTGGTTTGTGAGCAAAGCTTGTAAGTTGTAATAATTGAAAGCAATCGGGAGTTGGCCTTTAAGCGTTTCGTAGCTTTCGGAAACATAGCGTTTATTCATCCGGTCGATGATAATTATGCCGGTTGTGTTAAATTCCGCTCTAACCACTTCAATGCCGAGAAACGGCTGGACGGAAAGTTGCAAAGCGCTGTCGCGGACAATCTTCATGTCTACGCGTGAACTTAACGACTCTCCCAAAACATGGATGTCTATGTTGCTCCTGGCCGTGAATTGGTCGTATTGGAAGGCTTGTTTGTGCATGGAATCGAAAAATTCGTTATGCGCTTTTGCCCTTCCTGTTTCTACCGTCCCAACTTTTTTTGATGTTTTACATCCGGTGAATATGAGGATGGAGAAAAGAAAAAAGGGGATAAAAGGGAGAACACCCTTCTTCCCGTACGCCTTTTCTCTCTTTTGCCTTTTTTCCTTTTTATTCCTCATCTTTTTCCAGATATGTTTTTTCTTGTATTTTGCGGTCTATTATACTTCCGGTTTTGCCCAGTTCTTTTGCTTTTTCCCATTGCTCAACGGCTTTTTCCTTTTCGCCGCTCATATACAAGATGTCGCCGTAGTGATCCAGCAGTTCCGAACTGTTGGTCTTGTCTTTTGTCAATGCGCTTTCAATGTAAAATTTTGCCAGTGTGTAGTTGCCTTGCCTGAAGAATATCCAGGCATATGTGTCGAGGTAAGTGGGATTATCGGGTTCTTGTTTGATGGTAATGGCGCTCATCCGCTCTGCTTTTTTCAGGTCTTTATTGGCTACAGACAAAAAATAGGCATAGTTGTTCAGTACCACGATGTTGTTTTCATTGTATTTCAAGGCTTCGTCGTAGGCTTCAAACGCCTTTTCCATATGGCCCATTTGGTAGCTGATGTCGCCTATTTGACCGTAAAAATCTGATTTCAGGGAGCCGTTTTCGGCCGGGATTACCGTCAGCCCTTTCGTGTATGTATCCGATGCTTCCTGGTATTTCTCTTCCTGGTAATAGGCAACCCCCAGGTAGAAATAATATTGCGGAGCCGTGGGGAAAAGTTCAATACATTTGCTGCTTATGCGGATCGCTTCCGGGATATCCTGCGATTGCAGCGAAAGTTCGAGAAGCCGTCCCCAGGCAGCTTCGTTTTCAGGCTCCATTTCCGTAGCCAATTGGAATTGGAACCTGGCTTCCTCTTTTTTTCCTTGTAGCGCTAACAGGGAACCATACATTAATTTGAGCTCTGTCTCTTCCGGATGCTGTTCCAGCAGTGTTTCAAACAAGGCATTGGCGCTTTCCGTATCTTTTTGGTTTTGTTGCAAACGGATGATATAGCGCGACAAGATGTTTACTTTCGTTTCTACATCCAGCTTTTCGTTGACAAGCGCATCCCGTATCCGGCTTTCGGCGGCGGCTTTGTCGTTGGTTGCCTCGTAGTAGTTTGCCATGGATACGAAATAATGTGGATTGGTCGGGTCTGTTTCGTGCGCTTTCTGGTATACTTTGTAGGCGTTGTCTGTGTCTCCCTTTTCCAGGTATAAATCGCCCAGGATAATCTGGTAGCGCGGTTCCATCGGATATTTGGCGGCAAGATTTTCTACTTCTTTAAATGCCTTGTCCGGTTGTTCCAGCAGGGTGTATAGCCTGTATTTTTGCATCGAGAAGGCTTCGTTCATGCCCATGCTCGATTCCAACGCGTCGTACGCCTCGATTGCTTTGCCTATTTCCCCTTGTTGCGTAAGGGCGTCGGCAAGGTAATAGTTGAGTTCTGTTTTCGAAGGGTATTCTTTTACCAGTTCTTCGTACACCTCTACCGCCTCTCCAAACATTCCCATATTGCGCGAAAGCGTGGCAAGCGCCATTTTATAATTGAAATTACCGGGGCCGTAGGCCACGGCTCCCCGTAGCATTTCCAGCGCCTTTTCCGGACGTTCTAATTGCATGTAAAACGACGATAACTCGTATAATAAAGGAGCCGAAGTGGAATCAATGGACAGGCAATGCGTAAACGCGTCGAATGCCGCGTCGTATTTCCCCGCATGTTTAAGTTTTAGCCCTTCGTAATAGAAATAGTCGAACTTACGCTGCCGCTTTGTGTTGTCTGCATGGGCAACAGCTATGTTTATCAATAAAAAAAACGTCAAAAGAAAACCGCACATTCGTTGTCCTGTCATGCTCGATACTTATTAGGTCAATTATTTAGAGAGTATAATCGAGGAAAGGTTTAATGCTTTCCTGTATGTCCGAATCCACCGGTTCCCCGTTCCGTATCGTCAAGTGAATCTACCGCCAACCACGCTACTTTGCAGTGTGTCGCAATCACCATCTGGCAGATGCGCTCCCCATCATTTACTGTAAATGGTTCGGATGAAAGATTTACTAAAATCACCCCGATTTCACCCCGGTAATCGGCGTCGATGGTTCCCGGTGTGTTTAATAAGGTAATACCATATTTCAGGGCCAACCCGCTCCTTGGGCGCATTTGGGCTTCATATCCTTCGGGAAGTGAAAGGTAAAGCCCGGTAGGGATTAACTTTCGTTCCAAGGGTTTCAATACGACAGGTTCGGAAAGATTGGCCCGGATATCCATCCCCGCGGACATTGGAGTTGCGTAAGCCGGTAGCGGATGGTGGGAGGCATTGACGATTTTAACTTTCATCTTTTGCATTGATTTTAAAATAGCAAAGGTATATAAAAAACCACGATTCGCAATAATAAGATTTACAAACATATTGGAGAGAAATATTTCAAACGGTGAACGAAGGGCGGGGATTTAGGTGATTTCAGGAAAATATCCGGATGAATTTGGAAGATCATCCGGATGAATGGGAGAAAACATCCCAATGATTGTGGAAGATCATCCCAATGAAAACCGGGAAAATATCCAGATGAATTTCAAATTGCAGGAGTTTTTTATAGAGGAGTCGAAGAAAATACGTAATTTTGCTAATGAAAAAAAATCCTGAAATGGCTACAATGTCATGGCCAAAAACAAGTTAATATCTCCGTTTGTGAAATGGGTTGGTGGGAAAAGACAACTCATAAGTTCTATCATGGAGGTTCTGCCTGAAAATATTAAGAATTACACGTATGTTGAGCCATTCATTGGTGGAGGGGCGCTTCTTTTCCATATACAGCCAAAGACTGCTGTTGTAAATGATTATAATTCAGAACTAATAAATGTTTATAATGTTGTAAAGGAGAATTTGGACGAGCTTGTTGAAGATCTCAAGAAACATAAAAATGAGCCGGAATATTTCTATGACATTCGTAAATTAGACCGGAGTGAGGATTTTGACAAGATAGGTAACGTTCAACGGGCTTCCAGATTGATTTATTTAAACAAAACCTGTTATAACGGACTATACCGGGTAAACAATGCAGGAGAATTTAACTCCCCCTTTGGAAGGTATAAAAATCCAAATATCGTCAATGAACCTGTTCTTAGAGCTGTTTCCCTATACTTAAACTCAAATAATATTGACATTCTAAATGCGGATTATGAAGATATCCTTAACGGCTTGAACAGAAATTCATTTGTGTATTTAGATCCTCCCTATCATCCTATTTCCGAGAGTTCTAACTTTACAGGGTATGTACAAGGTGGGTGGAACATTTTTGATCAAATCCGGTTGCGCGAGGCATGCGATGGTTTGACAGCAAGAGGTATAAAGTTCTTATTGTCTAATTCTGCTTCGGACTTTATAAGGGATCAATATAAAAACTATACTATTAGTACAGTCAAAGCCATACGTTGTATTAATGTAGATGCCGAGAAGCGAGGCGAGATAGAAGAAGTTTTAATACGCAATTATGAATAAATCTAAGAATGACATCGCGTGGGAACAGATCTTTGAGAGGCATCGTATTTTGGACAGGATAGCGGATAAAGGGCGGGCGTCAATATCTTCTGTGGAGATAAACAAATACAGGGAAGCTCGCTTGATGACGAAGTTCGACCATCGTTCTCAATTGCCTAAATTGTTTGCCGATCATAAGTTGTCAATTTAAAGTAAATGTGGGTAATTCCCAAATCGAAATAGATGGCGGTTATGAAGGTGATAATTCGCTCAATCTCATTGAAGCTAAAAATTATATTTCAGATGATTTCCTGATCCGGCAATTATACTATCCGTATAGATTGTGGAATAGTAAGGTAAGGAAGCGAGTCCGCCCAATATTTCTCACATATTCAAATGGCATTTTCCATCTGCGTGAGTATGAATTTATTGATACAGATTTGTATAACTCCATTCATTTAATAAAGCATAAAAAATATGCAGTCCGGGAGGGAACCATTAATATAGCGGGCATACAAGGCGTATTGGATAGTGTACGAGTGATGAAAGAGCCAGCGTTGCCTTTTCCGCAAGCCGATAGTTTTGAACGTGTCATAAATCTTTGCGAATTATTGAAACAGAGAGGTTTTATAAGCAAGGAAGACATTACTCAAAACTATGACTTCGATCATCGTCAAACAGATTATTACTCAAATGCCGGTAAGTATTTGGGCTTAATAGAAAATAGGCATGAAAACGACCAGGTAGGATGTACCCTAACAAAGACAGGGCTTTACGTATTCAGCCTCCCTATTATTGAACGGCAAATAGAGTTTGTGAAACTTATATTATCTCACAAGGCATTTAGAGATACATTGAAACTATATTTTGACAAAGGTAATGTTCCATCAAAAGATGAAGTTGTGGAAATAATGAAAAGTTCGAAACTCTATAAGGTTGACTCGGAACAGACATATAGGCGCAGAGCATCGACCCTTGTTTCATGGACTAACTGGATACTTGGATTACTTGAATAATCATCATCATCATGTGAAGTTCTTCTTTCACGACGGATGAAGACAGGCTTTTGGGGATGCCGTTGGATTTGAATGATGCAAAAAATAGAGGGAGTATATATATATTAATGTAGGGGGGAGGTAGGGGAGATGAGTTTGTTATCCAAACAAGGGGGTTTGTACATGGTTCTCTATTCAATGGATAAGAAAGGGGGATGGCTGGGTAAAAAAAATATTTAAAAGAATTGTGTATATGAAACAAATATATACCTTTGTTGAGTGAGAAAGTATGCTTATTTTACTGTGAGGCTCTTTTCCGTGGAGGAAAGCCCCGGAGTGAATGAAAGTAAATTGACAAGGAAACTCAATTTTTTTACTTTTAGTATTAATATTAAATTTTTTTAAATTATGAACAAAAAGTTTTTTACTTTGATTGCCAGCGCTTTTATGCTGGTAGCATCGTTGGG
>JAIRRS010000141.1 GCA_031255855.1 Tannerellaceae bacterium
TTTTTCTTTGTTGTTTTCTGCTCCGAAGCGTTCGATTGTTCCGCACAGGAAGTCAAAAAAAACGATGTACATATCCCTGAAATCAATAATAAGGATCGTTTTTTCATTTTCAATAAATCAGTGATTTTCATTTTGTTTAATATTAAATTTACAATTAGTACTCTGTTACCACCCCGGATTCTGTTTCAGATTCGGATTCAGTGTTATCTCATCCTGCGGTATAGACAGGAGATAATCCTGTCCTTCCCTAAATTCGTACCCATTAGGCAACTGCGATTTATAAAAATCAATCAGGCCGTTTTCATCAACCGGATGAGGATAATCGGGAAATTCTTCCGGACTTACAGGGTATCCTTTCGGACGCTTTCCTTTGAACAATGCATGTGCCGCCCATCTCTGATAATCCTCATCACGCTGGCCTTCCAATGCCATTTCAACTCTCCGTTCCCGTCTTATCTCATATAATCCGTCCGAAATTTCATAACCATAATCAACCCGGTTCGGATCCGATTGCTGCAAATTTACAGAAAAGTCCGACATTCCGGCTCTTTTTCTTAATAAATTCAATGATTCGAGGGCAATTGTTCCGTCAAGCTCACATTTAGCTTCGGCATAATTCAGCAAAACTTCGCCATACCTCAGGATAATGAATCCTGTTTCCGCCTGAATTTCCCAAGACTGTCCCGCTGCAGGCGAATACGGATTTCCTGTTTTCTTCACCTGAAATCCGGTAGGGCATAGTTGTAAAGAACCCGCATTAACCGTCGGTTTGTCAAAATAGGCTCCCGTAACCTGCGACATTAAATCACCCGGCATCCATATCGTTGATTTCAAACGGGGATCACAATCTTCCGAAATTTTATTCAAAAACGCATTCCCTTTAGTCGTTTTTGCCAAATCCAAATAGTTATATGGCTTACCGTCCTTCCCCAGATAAGAAGAAACCAGTTCCCACGTGATACCTTTTTGATCCGCATTATAGGTAATAAATCCCTGAACCGAATTGCCCGCACCATCGGCAGCATTGAATGCCCTGTAAAGCAATACTTCGTTCACATCAGACATATTATCCAAACCAAACAACCGGAAATAATCTTCATCAGGGTTATTCGTACTGTAAATGCCAACCTTATAGTTGCCGTTCATTAATTCTTCCGCCGCCTGAACGACCTGATTAAAATATTTTCCCGGATTGGCGCCGGATGATCCGAATACAGTATTGGCGTGATATTTCTGCCATGTCCCCTCATAAAGCGCCACTCTTGTTTTAAAAGCCAGAGCCGCTTCTTTATTAATCCGGTTATTTCCAACCTGCGACCTCATATCAAGATAGGATACCGCTTTATCAAGATCCGCCAGAATAGAATCGGCAATCAGGGTCCGCGAATCACGCGGACGCATCAGTTCTTCGTCGGAATCTAGCTCCAACACATTGGAATACCAAGGTACATCTCCATATCTTTTCAAAAGGTTAAAGTAAAACCAGGCACGAAAAAAATGAGCTTCACCAACATAATGTTTATAGGTTGAAAAATCATCTTCACATTTATGATAATTTTCAAAAAAGATATTAACATTGCGGATTTTGTTCCACTCCCATTTCCAATCTCCGGTACGGCGACTTCTTTTTCCATTCAGTATATTGCTGGCATATCCGCCATGAAGCATATCGTCGGAATCAAGGGCTGTTTCTGTAACCATTTGTTTTAATACGGAACCCGAATTATCACTATTATAAAATGATGGATAAAACTGCATGGTATAATATTCCAGATCGTTTGGAGTCTTCCAATAATCATCTGTACTGATTTTGTCTAAGGGTTTCAAATCTATAAAATCCTCACAGGAAGTCAGCAGAAAAGCCTGAACAAATAACATATATATTATTTTTTTCATCTGTAGATAAATTTAATTGTTTATTATCAGTAAGTAATAGTCACACCAAATGAATAGATTCTGTCGGCTCCGTAAGTAAGGCGTCCCGTTCCTGCGGTACCGTAATATCCGCCACTTCCTCCTTCGGGAAAACCTACCGGAGTAACCGGGTCGATTCCGTTAGGCAACTTTGTAAAGGTTAACAGATTTTCCCCGGAAAAATAGACACGCACTTTTTCCAGATAAACCTGTGATGCAAGTTTTTTAGGAAGGGTATAGCCCAACTGTACATTTTGCAGACGTAAATAAGATGCGTCCTGCAAATATCTTGTATTCGGATTGTTTTTGTTTTTGGCTTCTTCCGTACCGTTCAAATAAGGCCTTGGCCAGTATGCCGTTGTATTAATATTGGCATCGCCTTCATACAACCCGCTGTATTTGGTTCCGGGAGTATCCCTGTAATAGTCCAAGTGATCCGGCGTCAGACAGGACTCCCACCATCCGTTCGTAAATCCCCAGAAAATATTCGACATACGGTAAAAATAAATATCTTTTTTACCAACCCCACGCCACAACATGGAAAAATCAATTCCTTTATAATTAGCTCCTACCGTAAAACCATATTGCCAGTGAGGCTGATCATTTCCGATAATTTTCAAATCGCCATGGTCATCCAGCGTATTTTTTCCATTATTTACCTTTCCGTCACCATTCATATCTTCATACCTCAAATCTCCCGCCATCCAGTTACTGCCGATATGGGAAAGATCCGTTTTTGCAAGATATTCGTCCAATTTATCCTGACTTCTGAACAAATCATAAACCGTATATCCCCATATTTCACCCACCTCACGTCCTTCATACCAGGTAGAAAGGGTATTTGTCGGATTAAAATACTTAGTCACAACAGATTTATAATCATATAAATTTGCATTGATAAAATAAGAAAAATTATTATTCGGGGATTGTTTCCAAGTTAAAGAGAGTTCCCAGCCACGAGTACGTAATGTTGAGTTATTGGCCTGCGGAACATTTGCACCCAAAACACCGGGTTTGGCTTCCGACGGACCGATCATGTCCGTAGTAACCCGCTGAAACATATCAAATGTGGCCTGCAGTTTATTTTTGAATAATCCCAGTTCTAATCCGACATTCGTGGTTGTGGCTGTTTCCCAGGTAAGATTTTTATTTACAATGCCCGGCGCCGTAGTATAACCTACCGGTCTGTTCTCACCATAATTAAAAATCCAGTCCAATTTTCCGGATTGTAAAGGTACTAATTCCAAATCGGTATATGGATTTACTTTTTGGTTTCCCAATTGTCCCCACGAACCTCTGATCTTAAACGTATTCACATAATCTTCAAGTTTTTCCCAGAAATTTTCCCGGTGTACGTTCCAGCCCAGAGAAAAAGACGGAAAAAATCCCCAACGGTTATCTTTTCGGAAAACATAAGATCCGTCATAGCGGACATTCGACTCCAACAGATATTTTTCTTTATAGTTATAATTCAACCGGGCAAAATATCCGACAGTAGCCGTATGAGACAAGCTTTCCGACAAAATAGCGCTTCCGGTTGCCGTTTCCAGAGAAGGGACATCCTCGACAATAATATCCGTTTTATATCCTCTCAAATGGGAATATTCGCTCTTTTCCAATTGTACCCCTCCCATGATTCCGAAATCATGCGCATCATTCAAATTATAATGGTAGGAGGTATAGATATTAGATGTCCAATAGTGACTCTCTTTCTGGTATCTGTCAATATTATTCGGAATACTGACACCATTCGGCGTCACCGTATTATCCACATTATAAATATTAATCAGTTTTTTTACATTTCTGACATTACCGGTATATGTGTTAAACGCAAAATCCGCATTGATTTTCCATCCATTTAGCGGACGCAACTCCATCTTAAAGTTATTCCAATAATCATACTCGTCGTTACGATCCGTTCCCGCCGTTATGGATGGTATATGAGATTCGAATGTATAATTTCCCCAACCGTCATAAACGGGGGTAATCGGATAATTTCTGGAGATATGTCTGTACATAAAGGAGTAATCACCTTCTTTTGTCATATTCGGTCGCTCTCTGTATTTTTTAGCAAACCGCGTTTCATAGCTAAAATCCCACCAGTCGGTAATGGCAATATCAATTTTTCCAAGTGTATTCATCCGGCTGAACTCATCTTTACCAAAATTAAGGACGCTCTCCTGATCGATATAACCTGCCGAGAAATAATAAGAAATCCGGTCGCTACCACCCTGAACGGAGATGTCGTGCTTCTGGTTGACACTATGCCCAAAATAAACATCCCACCAATCAGTGTTGGCATAGTTCAGGTTAGCGCTGTTCCATATATTGCCGTCCGGATAAGCGCCGAAAGTGGTTGCTCCTTCGGGCCAGTCTTTCATGGAAGCTCTCAGGTAATCCCAATCTTCATTCTGGTATGCGATAATCCGGTCAACCGTTTCATTACTGATAGGATGCCCTCCCCGATTGTCTCCCGCTTCATTCAAAACACGGGCCCAAGTATACGAGTCTAATCCTTTCGGTAGTTTCTGTGAAGTATTGATGATCAGATTGCCTGAATAATTCACCTTTATTTTTTCATTTTTCTTTCCCTTTTTGGTTGATACGATAATCACCCCATAAGGCGCCCTCGCCCCATATATAGCGGAAGCGGCAGCGTCTTTCAACACTGAAATAGACTCTATGTCTTCGGGATTCAGGTTATTAATATCGCCCGGAAAACCATCGATCAAAACATAAGGTTCGCCTCCGTTCAGAGATCCCATGCCACGAACGGTCATATTCATCTTTGCTCCCGGCTGAAATCCATCCTGATTCCCCACATCAAAATTAAATCCCGGAGCCAGTCCCTGTAATAACTGAGAAACGGTTGCCGACTGTCTTTCCGATAGCTTTTCATTATCAATCACATCAACAGCGCCCGACAGGTTTACTTTTTTCTGTGTCCCGTATCCAACTACTACAACTTCAGTCAATGCCTGTGTATCTTCTTTTAAAACAATTGTTACACTTGCCTGATTTCCAACAACAAGATCCTGGGTGACATATCCGATATAGGATATTTGCAATACGGCGCTATCAGATACATTTAAGGAAAAAGTTCCGTTTATATCGGAAATAATACCGTTGGTGGTTCCTTTTTCGACAATATTAGCTCCGGTTATCGGATATCCGTTTTCGTCGGCAACAACACCTGTTATCTGTTTTTTTGCCTGCTGCCGGGATAGCACAGCCCGCTGTATGATTTCATTGGCGCTCAACACCCGTAATGAAATATAATTATTGGCAAATTCATACACAACCGGACTGTTTCCGAACACCTGATCCAAAACGTCCTCAACAGCCTCATCACGTGCATTTATTTTTACCTTTTCGGATAAATCAATTTCAGAATCGCTGAATACAAACAGATAATCAGTCTGTTTTTCTATTTCTGTAATCAATTCACGAAGAGGTAATACATTCTTTGAAATACTGATTTTTGCTTTTTGAGCATCCGCATTCGTCGCAAATAAAGGAAAAACAGATATAAAAAGCAAAATAAATGTTACTCTCATAATACGAATAAAATGTGTTAATTCATAATAATTAATAAAGTTGCTTAGTTGTAACGCGTTTTTTTTCATAACTTTGCAATGTTTAGTTAATACTGTTTATTTACTCCCAAAAATTGATAGTAAGACTTTACAGTAAGGCGGGTACTGGTACTACCTGCCTTTTTTTACTATCTTATTTTAAATCCGATGTTTCTTCATAGGCATATTGTTTTTAAATGAGACATAAGATATTATTTCGAGATCTCGATCTTGTTCGTATTTGCCGGACGTTTAAAATTAAATTGAAATACATTTTGTAAAGCGGTAAGTATATTTTCTATATCATCATTCAACCGGAATTTTGCATTTACCCTGGTAGTCAGCATGACCTCTCCTTTAATATCAAATCCGACATCATACCATAAGGCTAAGTATTCCAGAATATCAATAAACTGTGTCGCATGAAAATTATATATACCGCTGGTAATAAAATCTTTATTATCATAATAAGAAACAGATTTTACTAACCTGCCATCAATCAGGGATACTTTTTCATTGGATGATAACATAATCGCATCTTTTTTGTCCGGATCACTGTAAGCCTGCACTTTTCCTTCAATCAGATGAGCTTCATATCTGGGATTTTTTGAATAAGAGAACAGGTTAAACTGGGTGCCTATGACTTCAATGTTATATCCTTTTGATTTAACAATAAAGGGACGTTCCGAATCTTTTACAACATCAAAAAATCCTTCTCCGTCCAATTCTACGGTTCTATTATCCCGACTGAATTCATTCGGTAATTTCAGGTGTGACTGAGGACTAAGCCAGACGGATGAACCGTCGGCTAATGTAATATGCAGGCGTTGTCCGGAAGGAACATGTATTTCCGTATAAATAGTATTGTGATCGGCAGGATAATTTTTCGTGAAATACCGGCTTACCGTAAACACAAGACAAATGATTGCCGCATATTTGAGAACAGAGAGTAATAGAGAACGGTTCTTTTTCCTGCTCATTGTGTTATATAGGCGTTGTCTACCGGCTCTTGCCGTTTCTGCATCTTGCTTTTGTTCCAGCAATTGAGAAACTCCCCAAATATTGTTTAACCGGGCAAAATCATTTTTTAATTCTCTATCAGTATTTATCCGGGAAAAAAGTTCTTGTTTTTCCGAATCGGTTAATTCATTCTGAAAATATTTTGTCCATTTGTCTTCCATCATCAGGTATCCTTTAATATAATGACGAAAAAAGTGCAAAACACTCCCAAAAAGGAAATGTTAAAAATTCAAGGTTATTCTGTTTCAGATAAAAAACAATAGAACGGGCAAATAATCTTTCAGTTCGGACTTCAATTTTCGGATGGCAATCGTCATTTGATTCTCCACCGTACTGACTGAAATCTGTAGCCGTTCGGATATTTCACGATTCTTTAATCCTTCCGAACGACTCAACAAAAAGACTTCACGGCAACGCTTGGGAAGTTTATTGATCGCCGATTGCAGTAACTTCTCCACATCATCTACAAATAACATTTCATCGACCTGTTGCAGAGAATATAACTTAAATTCAAGTTCTTTTCCGGTAACATCCTGCAAATTCCGCTTCTTCTCATATATGGCCACCTGATTTCTTAAATAATCAATACACCTGTTTTTGACAAGGGCAAAAAGATATGCGTCCATATTACGTATACCTTTCAGTAGTTCCATCTGTGTCCACATCTCGGTAAATATATCCTGTATGATATTTTCCGAATCCTCCTCCGATAAAACATAAAATTTCGAAAAACGAAGAAGTTTCGGATAATAACGCACGTACATTTCCGAAAAAACAGCATCTTTATTTTCTTGTTCTCGAAGCATATACTTTATTAGATTATAGCTATTTGCCAATTAACTTAAATAACAAAATTTCCGTTCACGA
>JAIRRS010000155.1 GCA_031255855.1 Tannerellaceae bacterium
TATTTTGAACGCATCTCTGCCATAAAAAGCCCCAAAACCAAACTTTCTCTCTTAACCTTTTCCACCCGCGAAGAACGCACTTTCGCCCTGAAGACCATAAGCAGTTTGTTGAGGAGCGGCGCCTCATACGAGAATATACAAGAGGCCATTGGATCAAATTATCCCTTGTTCCAACAATACTTTTTCGACGAAGCATATTATCCGGTAGAATTGAGAGCATACTTCCGGTGGTATAAACACAACAAAATAATCAACCGTTTCCCTCCTAACGAATTTCAAATCCCCGATTACAATCCCTATGACAGCCGATTCAGTAGCCTAAAAAGACATATCATTGAAAAAACGTTCATACTCTGGGTCGACGGAATGAGCATCGAGTGGCTAAGTCTGCTCTGCGGTCAATTATATGCGATTGATGCCAAGTTTTCTGTAGAAAAGCCCTTTGTTGTCAAGGCCCTGCTCCCAACGGAAACAGAGTTCAACAAACAATGGGATGAATTTAATAGCCAAACCAAAAAAATTGACAGGTTGGACAACCTTAATCACAAGGGTATTCCCGACGACGATAGCTATTTTTCCTGCATTGAGGCCCAATTTGAAATAATAAAAGAGATAGCCCAAAGTGCGGTTTTATTATTACAAAAATATGAGCGGGTAATCATTACTGCCGATCATGGTTCAAGTCGCCTTGCGGCTCTTGCTTTTCATGATAAACCAGGTTTCAAGGCCCCCGAAAACGCCAAGCCATTGAGTTATGGACGTTTTTGTGAATTACCCTCTGGATTTATAGCGACAGTTCATGCCGAAAATTATGAGTATATAAAAATCGGTGGCAAAGCCTATTATGTTATGAAAAACTATGAGCATTTTAGTGTTTCTGGCAAAGCGGTAAGCAAAGACCAGGATAACGAATCCCGTTCCGGTGAAATACATGGCGGTAAAACACCCGAAGAATATCTCGTTCCCATAATCGTCTTGAATCGAAGTGAAAGTCACCAAGGTACAATACATATTACTTTTAATCCCAAAGTACAGATTGTATATAAAATAGGCAATACCACAACTGTCAAACTAGAATTTAATAGAGGCATTGATACGCTTGAAGCAAATATTGGCGACATAAAAGGCGACTGTAAAAATGTTTTCGCTAACACTTGGGAAATACAATATAACAACCTGGATAAAAAAGCATATTTTATAGAAATAACCGTCAACGGCAATCTTCTTGAAGAAAAAGCAGCATTCGAGGTGCAGTCCAAAGGCATCACCGAGCATGACTTATTCGGAGGTATATAATGGGGAAGAAAAAAGGGTTGTTCTGCTGCGAGTGTAAAAGTGGACTGGATAAAGACTATATTGCATTATCAAGAAAATTACTTGGTAGGAATACATCACAATTTTACTGTATCACCTGCCTTGCAAAATTTCTTGAATGTGAAGTAAACGATCTTGAAATAAAGATAATGGAGTTTAAAGAACAGGGTTGCGCTTTGTTCCTATAACGGGGGGAGATATATGAGTTCAAATGAAATAGATGATGTCTTTAATAACATAGACGAAAATGTCAACATCACCATTGACAAAGAACTTGAAAACAAGGTTAAAGATTACTTTGCCGACATGGTGGTTCTCAAAAACCCACTCCGCACTCAATTTTTCAACAATCTCAGTCTGCCATCCTATATGCGTGACTGGATAATTATGAAATTCTCCGATCATGACGGTAACTTTGAACAGGATAATATTCTTTCGTATGTAAAAAAATATATTCCTTCCCGTAACGATTACAACGAACTTAAATACAATATGGTAAACGGTGAAACCGTCCGTTTTCTTGCCCGTATTCGTGTCAGTGTAAACATACGCACGGGTCTTACTGAATTCGAACTCCCCGATTTTGGCGGAACCCGGAATGGTGCAGGGGGCGAAGTCGCCAAAGCAGTAACTGAGAAATGGAGGGATATTCTCCTCAAAGAAAATGAAAGCTGGGGTGTTCTCGATTTATCTTGGGAACGCGATTTTTCGCAAAAAAAAGGCGGCGGAAAAATAATTCTTACTGGCTTCCAGCAATTCTGCCCCTATACCGTCGATATTGATGTATATAAATCTATCCGTAAAAATTTTACGATTAAAGAATGGATAGATATTCTTATCGGTGCCGTTGATTACAACCCGACAGGTTACGACAATCAGGCGCAAAAACTTTATTTCCTTCGCCGCCTCCTTCCTTTCGTGCAAAGACGAATAAACCTCATTGAATTGGCTCCAAAGGGGACGGGAAAATCCTATGTTTACGAGAAGATAAGCAAGCGTGGTTGGCTTCAAGCTGCCGGGACAATTTCACGAGCATCCCTTTTTTATAACAACAATACCAAGACAAGCGGCATCTTAACAAATTTTGATTTTGTCGCCTTTGACGAAATACAAACCATGACCTTTACCAACCCAACCGAAGTTCAAACCGCTCTAAAGCATTATATGGAATTCGGCGAAGTAAAAGGTTTTGACACGTCTATCGTTGCCGATGCTGGTATAATTATTCTCGGTAACATCGAAGCGTCAAAATTCAGCATGGACGTAAACATGGTCAATGAGATTAATCCCATATTCCGTGAGTCGGCAACCCTTGACCGGTTTCACGGTTTCATACCTGGCTGGGCAATTCCACGCCTTAATCAGGGCATTATCGCAAACGGCTGGGCGCTCAACACCGAATACTTTGCCGAAGTCCTGCATAATTTACGAGAAGAACTCAACTACGCCAAAGTGATAGACGACA
>JAIRRS010000005.1 GCA_031255855.1 Tannerellaceae bacterium
GTATTGATAGCCAGCGGATCGTTGGCCGGAGAGAACGAATAGACCGCTACCGGCGCGTCGGCATAGAACAGCTTGTGGGCGTCTTCGCCGCCATCATAATGAGGACTTGCTTCCCGGCGGAAGCATAATATCGCGGCGCTGGACGTCTTGCCCCAGGTAGCCGTAACACGAAGCGTATTCGTCTCTTTCACGTCTGCTTTCAACTCATACGCACTGTTTTTACCCGGCGCAACCGTAGTAGTCCACAACGATCTCATTTCCAAAGAATGTACGGCCGCGACTCTCTTTTTTACAAAAAACGATTGCAGCGGAGCGATGACGCCCATATCGCCAGGATTAACGGAAACCAGGGCCAGGTTGTCGATCAGGTAACGGCTGCCATCCGTCTTGTCGGGGAGGACTGTCACCACATCCCCGGCAACCGACTGGCCGGACTTGCTTACTTCCCCGCTCCATATCTTATATTGATTCTCGATTACAGCGCTATTCGCGTTGAGGAAATCACGTATTCTCAGATAGGCCATATAGGGATTGACCACTTGGATATAATCGGCGGAGCCGGCCGGATTGCCCGGATTGGCCCAGTCTCCACGGACCGGTATCATATTGCCGGCATCTTTTACCGCGTCCGACATAAACCTGGCGTTCGTTGGACGGGTAAATGTCTCAACGCGGCCACCTATTCCAAATTTTCCGTTGGTATCCTTATATTGCGGATTGGTTCTTGGGAAAATGAATGATTGGGACTGGTTGTCCGCTGTGGCAATCACTTTCAGGTTGAATGCCTGCCCGGGAAGCAATTTTGTCCAGATATTGCCGAATGTAGCCGTAAACATATCTTTGTGGGGCGTCCAATGAATAGCATCCGGGTTGGCCACCTGGAAGAAGTTCATAGATACATCTCCCCAGTAGTAATCGGTTCCGCCTGCTGTTTTTGTAAAATGGTAATCGCCTGTGTACATATCCTGTAAAGGAGGCGACCACATCACAAACCGGTCTCGTTCGGATGGTTTCAATGTTAATTCAACTTCAACATGGGTATACGTCAACGAATCTATGTCGCCGATCATCGCACGGTCTTTCATTGTTATTTTGTTGCAAACGGCTTCCGACGTCAATTGCGGGTAGTTTTCCAGACCGGAAGGAATGATTACGTCTACGCAAGCGGCCGGGACAAACGACGCGGATACTTCGCCGTTGGTCTTGACTTCCACCCAGTTGCGAACATCATGCCAGTCGGTGCCTACGCTGCCGTTCCATTTCATTACGGATGGTATTCCGTTGATTCCCGCAACTTCAATTTTCAAATCCCCTTTAGGAAAGACCACCTTGCCGGCATTATTCATTGTCAATACCGGTCTGATTTGATATTGATAGGTTTGCCGACCGTTTACGTTTCCCAGGTTTCTGGATGAAGTGGGATTTCCGGTTAATTCGCTTCCCCCGGCATTGAACCAATAAAACGCTACACCGGTGGGAACGGCTTTCAGGTTTGCCGTGTAGGGCTTGCCGTAGCAGGCGGCGAAAGTACCCGATGCGGATTCCAATATATAGATATAAATGTTGGCCGACAATGTTTTTTTAGCTCCGGCTCCCGGATAATACGTAAGCGTGTATTCTATCGTGTCGATATTATTGGCTAAGGATGCCGTTCCATTGTTTGTATAAATTAGTTTGGTATTTTTATCTTTACCGTCGCCAGCCCAAATAACGGTTCCTGCTTTTGCCTTTTTTGTAATGATCGTGTCTTGAAGGAAGGCCGGGTTGGCGGAAAAGAAATTCAAAGGAAGCATGTCGTTGCCAAAAAGATCGATCAACACGGAACCATTCTTTTGCACGGTGGCGGCGTCTACATTCACGGAAAACGACGATACGCGTACGGATTGGTCATTCCAGTTACAATCCCTGAAGGCCCTTCGCACGATTCCGATTCCTTTGCCGGCGTCTTCGGGCGGATTCGCGGCGTCTCCGGCCGGTCCGTTTCCATGGTTTGTACCAAACCGCCAGACAGGTGTTGTGCCGTTTACCTGTTCACTATCATCACCTAAACGGACATAGTAAACGGCGTCGGGGTCTGTGACAGGGATTTTCACGCGTATTTCTTTACCCGCGGCTACGCCCTCGGTCACACGGCTATTATCCGTTTTGTATAAACTGCCCAATTCCACTCTTTTCAGCCATCGTCCTTTCCCTACGGAATCGGTATAAACGGTCAAAGGAATAGTAAGCGAAATATCCGTTTCGGCCGTCGGCCGGTTGCCTATCGTCAGTTCGATATGGCTGTTATTGCCAGTTGTCACAATCCTGGGCCTCTTATCCTCCGTCTCTTGAGAACCAGCTATATAGGCTTCCGTCAGGAAGGAGATAGGCTCGTAAAAACGAAGGTCGGGATTCCCCTTTTCGTCCGGGATTTCTATATGTTGGGTTGCCTGGAAAATATTCCCGTTAAAGGGTTGATACAGCTGTATCGTATCTATTGAATGATCCGGCTGGATGATTTTCCTGGCATACTTGTATTGGAGCGGATTTGTTATCCGGTTTTCCGGTTTGGGGACTGTTAAATCCGGATTAATCTTGAACGGAGAATACATGAATTGATTCCAAACCGGCCAGGCCGGGGCAAATTTATCGCCATTCGTAGCCATAACTTTCAGAAATCCGTTATAAGAAGCTCCCCAATTCTTTCCTAATACAACTATTTCGGCGGAGGCGTCATTATTTATGTCGGCTATTACAGGGTATTCGTAGCCCGTTTCACTGGTAATCTTTTGTGAAAAGACGATTACACCCGGTCTGTTGAGATGTGTATCGCCCTGCTTGATGTAAGGCGTATTTCCCTTTATGATGCGGAGGTTTACTTTATCCTTATAACAGATTTCCTGTATCCCGTCATTGTCAAAATCGAATAAGGTAAAGCCGGTATTACCGGAATTGTCCGCGTGCTCCAGGGCGAAGGATAGCTTTAGCTTTTTATCTAAGTTGGCGACACGTGTATCTGCGTCCCAGGTGAAGGCAATTAAATCACCGTCTCTGCCTGCCGTTATATCCTGAATGGGAATACCTGTCGTGCCGCTAAGATTGGGATGCCGTTCTATTGTGGATGAGGCATAGTTGAATTTGCCTGACAATAAGGCAATTTCAGGCAAACGATAGGTTTGGTTTCCTATCGTTTGTACACGTCCATCGATGTCGCCGATATAAATATAAGAGTTCGAACCGTAAGTGGATATCTCCAATGGAATGTTCATATCCGCCAAAAGGTAGGGAACAGGCGTCGATGGGTTGGGTATTACATGGTTGGAAGGGCCTGAGACCAATAGGTCGGGATTCCAGACAACGATGCGGATCTGCGAACTTCCCGTTCTTTTGGCAACCACGACGTCGGGAATGTTGTCTCCATTGATATCGGCAACGGCCGTCCGCCCGTCGGGGACGCCTGCCATCGAACTGAACGTATAAGGTCGGTTGCTGTTGGTGAAATCAATCGCGTAGTAAATTTGTCCGCCCGCTACGTAATCATAAATCCCATCAAAATCCATGTCGTAGATTTGGCTGAAATTAATGTAGCCATCATAATCTCTATTCCAAGTGGGAATATTAAGATAATCCCTTCCTACATGAACGGAAGACAACGCATTACCTGTCAACGAACTGGCTCCGCCAATAATCATTTTGGGAGCGCCCCCGTCCCTGGCGTCAAATATTTTATTATAAACAATGACTTCAGCTTTTCCGTCGCCATCTATATCCGCAATTTGCGGGATTGGTTTGGAATACCCAAACCTGATGGAGTCATTATCGCGAATGTATTTTTGTGTCCAGTTCTGCTCAAGCCGGTATGTCCCATCCTGCTTTTTTATAAAGAAAAATGATGTGACGGTATTTTTATAACTATCCGTAGGAGAATCGGAGGTGGCGATGATTAATTCGGCATGTTTGGATTCGCCTTGAGCCAACGCGGGCATCTTTCCGGTATTTACCAGCGCCATATAAGAAGGAGAACCATGATAGTCAGAATTGATCTTAAACGAAAAAGGTAATTGTATTCCGGATAGTTGCCGCCCGCTTCTTCCATCGTAGATGTGTATCTTATTCATGGAAGCATTTGTGGTGTTGGCGGTAATACCTATCGCGACAATTTCCGGATAACCATCCCCGTCTAAGTCGCCAACGAGTGGTATCTCGAATGTGTTCAGGTGATTGTTTGCTGAATCCGACGCGCTATACAATTGTTTCGAAGTAAAAGCAATTTGCCCCATTGGGTCAAAGCACGTGTTGAAATCGTTCGGGTTTGTTATCCCCGGGACAATGGGATTGGAAGAGGCCTTGTGGGACACAGGCGTATTTATTTGCGCCCCAGCCCGGAAAACCGTTGAAGCAACCACCAGTAATGTTGCCATGATTACAGGTTTTGCGGAAAGATATATTTTTATTGTCATACGTCTTGTTTTCATTGGGTACAAAGGAATGAAACAGGATGTTGCCCCATGTAATTATCCACGAGAATGAAAAGCGGGCGGTTCCGGGTTTTTCTGTTGTCGCGCATAGCGTCCTGCCGGATTTGATGTTTGAGATAAACAAAATGTTAAAAACAGAAAAGCGAGCTTTTCGACATTCGCCAGTTGCGGAAAATGCTTTTTAAACGAAAAATGAAATCAGCCTGAAGCACGGGGGGCTTATATTTATATTAAATTGCGATAAACTTTTATTAAATAGACTTTAATTTAGTTTATTGGAGGCATAAGATTATTTGTTTACATGTATCTTTGCATTAATTTGCCAGAAATGGTTCAATCTTTATATAAAAAGTATAATCCTGGCTTGTGAAGATAAGCTACACGTCAAATAATCTCTTAAATTACACTATGGATAAAAAATGGTATGAGCTACTAATTAAAAATATAATAGCTTCTATTCCTCCGAACATTAAGCCTGCCAACTATTTGATGGACGTTTTGGATATTGGGAAAGACTCTGTATATCGCAGGCTGAAAGGCGAGGTTCCGTTTAGCCTTGAGGAGATTGTCTCTATATTGCAACTGCTGGATGTTTCCCTGGATGAGGCAACAGGACTAAACAGAGCCGGCAAACTGAAATTCAATGATTTGAGCTCTGCCGTGTTGAGCAATAAAGAAAGTTTTGTTTCAATGGTAGAAAAATATATTGGTTTTTTGTCCAAAAAGAAGAGAACCCATAGCTCCATAACGGTAACGGCAACCAATCGTTTTCCGATAGCGTTTTCACTTGGATTGGAATACTTATTTAAATTTTTTTATTACAAATGGGTTTATCAGTCAGACGAAACGCCGTCTAATGTTTTGTTTGAAGACGTGAATATCCCCGACAACATCAAGCAGTTATGCAGTAAGATAAAATCTTATTTTATGACGTTGAATGACCATCATACCCATAGTATTGTTTTGTCGCCCAATATCTATTCGCAGACAATCAGGGAAATACAATATTATTATAAACGGAAACTCATTTCACTGGATGAAATCAAGCTGATACAGAAAGATTTCTCCGATCAAATTAATAAGATAGAAAAAATGGCCCAGACAGGCGTTAATGATTTCGGGGCTAATTACTTCCTATATCTCTCTTCTTTGAATATTGAGTCGAATTGCACATGCCTGAAAACAGACAATGCCGAATGGTCTTATTTTTGGACAACATCGTCGGTTCCCGTAGAAACGTCCGAATCAACGATATGCAACATGAATTATGATTGGATAGAGTCGTTGAAAAAATATTCGACACTAATTACCAAATCGAATGAATTGTTGCAGGCCGCGTTTTTTGACAAACAGCGATATTATATAAACAATATGCATAAATTATAAAACAAACTCAAATTAACCACCAATGGATATAAGACACGAAGCAGTATGCAAAAAGGTGAGTGAAATTGTTATTGAAAGAACTCCACCAGGCATGAAACCGGTTGATTATTTGATGTCTTTATTGGATATAGGCCTGGATTCGGCCTATCGCAGGCTGAAAGGACACATACCATATAGCATCGGAGAGCTTGTTAAGCTGTCATTCCAGTTTAAGTTTTCGATAGATGAGATAACAGGAAAAAGCCATCAAGGCAGTTTTTTTCTGGAAACTCCGGGGCATGTGTTGTCTCATCCGCGAGAACTATACGTGAGTATGTTCACTTATTTTGTTGATTTATTGGAAAAGTTCCACAAGTCGAAATCAACCTTATTTTATGTTCTGAATAAATTGTTAATAGCACAAGTGGTAGGGCAGCATACCTTGTGTAAGTTTTTTTATTTCAAGTGGGTTCATCAAATGGATGTGTCTCCGGTTAAATTTTCAACCATTGATTATCCGGAAGAGATGGCGGCTTTGTCTCGGAAAATAACGCATTATCTATCGGACAATACGGATTTTGAATATATTGTAGATTCAAAAATGATTGAAAACACGATGGATGACGTTTTATATTATTATAGAAGAAATCTTATTACAAAAGAAGATTTGGACTTGATAAAAAGAGATGTGTCCATGTTTATTGATCATTTTGAGAAGCGAGCCCAAACCGGATTGAGCCATGTGGGTTCAAAAGTGAATATATATGTATCGGATTTGGATATCAGGGAAAACAGTGTTTATATTTCCGATGGAGAAAAGGCGCGGTCGCACTTTTGGATAAACTCTTCCGTACCTATCTGTTCAAGGGAATTACGGATAACATCACTCCACATGAAAATGATTAATTCGTTGAAAAGGCATTGTGTGCTGATTACAAAATCGAATGAGATGTTTCAGGCGGAATATTTCGACAAGCAAAGGAGTATTGTAAGAAACGCATTATAGCATTAGTCCCCCTTTTTTAGTTCCAGTTGTCGATACCTTCTTCCGGGTTGATGCTTAATTCGTTTGTATCAAGTGAAATTCGGATGGGATATCGTTTGTTTCGTTCAAAAAGGATCGTTGTCTCGTTTTTGACTTTCAGCTCTCTCCCGTCGTTGAAGAATATAATAATGTATTTAAGCAGGCATCCGGCCGGGAGGATTACTTTGGATAGCGAATCGACAAACATTTTTTCGGTATTGCCGGTAGAGGTCAAGACAAATACCTTGCTTATCCGGCCGGCTAAATCATCCGCGTTTTTCCCCGCGAAGGTTATGTCGGCCAAAGCGTTGCAGTGTTTGAAATTCAATACAATATTATATGTATCGCCGGCGTATGCTATTTGCAGGGTGGAAGGGTCTTCACTGTCTACATACAGGCTGTCGGTCAGCGTTTCCGCACCCGGGACGACCGGCGGGTATGTTTCGCAGACATACGTAGCCCGCAACCTGCCGGGGTTTCCTACTTTAAGGAGGACGGGATAATTGAAAACAAGCGTGTCGCCGATAAGGCTTCCTTGCTGGAAACTTGTCTGTCCGATATCGCCATAGTAAACGGTAATCCTGTCTTGTTCCATATTGTCGGGGAGGGGTATTCCGGTTCTTGTTTGGGGGAATTCAACGGATAATGTAAAGCGTGCTTCGGCGAAGTCGCCGACTTCAAGCGGGGTCTCTTTGCCGCAGGAGACAGTTAATTCGATAAAAATTACCGCAAAGATGGTTAATCGGTATATCTTTTCCATATTGGTTTAGATAATATACAAATATAATGCTTTTTATATCAAACTATTTTTTTTACCGGATTTTTTGTTCTATTCCGGTATTCCACAACAAATAATCAGGGAATCTACTTGTTTGATAGATTGAATTAACATACCTTTGCCAAATTGTTGGGGAAAGCCGAAAATTCTAAATACAAGTAAATAACTTAAACTATTTATCTTATGTGGTTACTTAATTCTTCTATTGGGAAGAAACTGATAATGAGTATATCAGGTATCTTCCTTATTTTGTTTCTCCTGTTTCACATGTCTATGAACGTGACGGCGATATTCTCGGAAGAGGCATACAACTGGATATGTGCGTTCTTAGGTTCTAATTGGTACGCGGTGGCAGGTACGCTGGTATTAGCCGCCGGAGTGGTTATTCACATTCTTTATTCGATCATGCTGACGTTGCAAAACCGTAAAGCACGCGGCAATGACCGTTATGCTGTAAATACGCGGCCGAAAAATGTGGAATGGGCTTCGCAAAACATGTTTGTCCTGGGGCTTGTTGTCATTGGTTTTATGGTATTGCACTTTGCCCAGTTCTGGTACAAAATGATGTTTGCCGAGTTGATGGGGCATCATGCCGTAGATTTGGGTGGAACGATGGTTTCAACCACCGCGGGAGCCGAATTTATCAAGTATTATTTCAGCCAGCCTCTTATTGCAGTGTTGTATTTGGTGTGGTACGTGGCCTTATGGTTTCACCTCACACATGGCTTTTGGAGCGCAATCCAGACAATCGGTTGGAGTAATGCCATCTGGCTGAAACGTTGGCAAGTGATTTCCAACATCCTGGCAACCGTCATTTGCTTAGGTTTCGCTTTTGTAACCATCGTGTTTTTCCTGAAAGCCTGCCTGTAATGGCATAATAAGTTAATTATAGGTGTAATCAATCATAGAAAATAAATATCATGACTCAGATAAATTCAAAAATCCCTAAAGGTCCTTTGGCCGAAAAGTGGACCAATTATAAAGCCCATCAGAAATTGGTGAATCCTGCCAACAAACGTCGTTTGGATATTATCGTTGTAGGTACCGGCCTGGCCGGAGCATCAGCCGCCGCTTCGCTTGCCGAAATGGGATTCAATGTACTGAACTTCTGTATCCAGGATTCACCCCGCCGCGCCCACTCCATTGCGGCGCAGGGAGGTATCAATGCCGCCAAGAATTATCAGAATGACGGCGACTCCGTGTATCGCCTGTTTTATGACACGATCAAGGGAGGCGACTACCGTGCCCGCGAAGCAAATGTTCATCGTTTGGCTGAGGTTTCAAATTCCATCATCGACCAATGTGTGGCACAAGGCGTTCCTTTCGCCCGCGAATACGGAGGTTTGTTAGACAACCGTTCGTTTGGCGGCGCGCAGGTATCCCGTACGTTCTATGCCCGCGGGCAGACCGGCCAGCAATTATTATTAGGCGCTTATTCCGCTTTGAGTCGCCAAGTCGGACTTAATAAAGTGAAGATGTACAAACGCTATGAAATGGTGGATGTAGTGGTAGTAGACGGACGCGCCCGTGGTATCATTGCCCGTAACCTGATAACCGGTAAATTAGAACGCTTTGCAGCCCATGCCGTTGTGATAGCAACCGGAGGTTATGTAAACACATTCTTCCTTTCTACAAACGCGATGGCGTCGAACGGATCGGCAGCCTGGCAATGCTATAAGAAAGGGGCTTATTTTGCAAATCCTTGTATGGTGCAAATCCACCCGACCTGTATTCCGGTACACGGCGAATTCCAGTCTAAACTGACATTGATGTCGGAATCGCTCCGCAACGACGGACGTATCTGGGTACCTAAAAAGAAAGAAGACGCGGAAGCTATCCGTGCCGGAAAGCTGAAGCCCACCCAAATAAATGAAGAAGCCCGCGACTATTACCTGGAACGCCGCTATCCGGCATTCGGTAACTTAGTTCCGCGCGACGTGGCGTCGCGTGCAGCCAAAGAACGTTGTGACGCAGGTTATGGCGTGGGAGCCGGACAAGCGGTATACCTGGACTTTGCCGAAGCGATCAACCGCTTAGGAAAAGATGTTGTTGAAGCCCGTTATGGCAACTTATTCCAGATGTATGAAAAGATAGTAGACGATAACCCATACGAAACGCCAATGATGATTTATCCGGCGCTCCATTATTCAATGGGAGGTATCTGGGTAGACTATGAACTGATGACATCCATTCCGGGATTGTTTGCTATTGGCGAGGCCAACTTCTCCGACCATGGAGCCAACCGTTTGGGAGCGTCGGCTCTGATGCAAGGGCTGGCAGACGGATATTTCGTATTGCCGTATACGATCCAGAATTATTTGGCCGACCAAATTCAGGTGCCGCGTTTCAGTACGGACTTACCGGAATTTGAAGAAGCGGAAAAACATATCAAAGAGCGCGTTGACCACTTGATGAGTATCAACGGAAAACGTTCGGTAGACAGCCTCCATAAGGAATTGGGACATATTATGTGGGATCATGTAGGGATGGCGCGTAATGCCGAAGGACTGAAAGAAGCTATTGACATGTTGAAAAAGCTGAAGAAAGAGTTCTGGAGCAATGTTCGTATACCGGGTAAGGCCGGCGACCTGAATGTGGAACTTGAAAAAGCGTTGCGTTTGGCCGACTTTATTGAAATAGGTGAATTAATGGCGCATGACTCGTTGGATCGTGCGGAATCGTGTGGCGGACATTTTCGCGAAGAATACCAGACTCCAGAAGGAGAGGCGCTTCGTCGTGATGATGAATTCTCTTACGTATCCTGCTGGGAATACCAAGGGGAAGATAAAGCTCCCGTTATGCTGAAAGAGCCGCTTGATTATGAATTCATCGTTCGCCAACAAAGAAATTACAAAAACTAATTTTTTTAATGGTTCATTATCAATAGTTAATTATCAATGAATGGTTGACTGTTTTTAATTTACAAGTAATAATTCACAAGTAACAAGTAAAGAAATAATGGATAAAAATATAAATATCACGCTGAAAGTTTGGCGTCAGAAAGGCCCGAAAGAAAAAGGGGCTTTCGAGACTTATCAACTGAAAGACATTTCACAAGGCAGCTCTTTCCTTGAAATGCTTGATATATTGAATGAGCAGTTGGTTAATGACGGGAAAGATCCTGTCGTATTCGACCATGATTGCCGCGAAGGAATTTGCGGGATGTGTTCCCTTTATATTGACGGGCATCCGCATGGCCCCGACAGCAGTATTACTACCTGCCAGTTGCATATGCGCAAATTTAATGATGGCGCAACTATTACTGTTGAACCTTGGCGTTCGGCCGGATTTCCGGTTGTCCGTGATTTAATGGTAGACCGTTATGCGTATGATAAGATTATCCAGGCGGGAGGTTTCGTATCCGTCAATACGGGAGGAGTGCCTGACGCCAATGCGATACCTATTCCCAAGAAAGATGCCGACCTTGCCATGGACGCAGCCGCCTGTATCGGTTGCGGAGCATGTGCGGCCGCTTGTAAAAACGGTTCGGCCATGTTGTTCGTATCGGCGAAAGTAAGCCAGTTGGCCTTGTTGCCCCAGGGTAGGGCAGAAGCTGCCCGCCGCGCCAAGGCAATGGTTGCCAAGATGGACGAGCTGGGTTTTGGCAATTGTACAAACACCCGCGCCTGCGAAGCCGAATGTCCGAAAGATGTATCCATTTCGAACATCGCCCGGTTGAACCGGGAGTTTGTTAAGGCCAAGTTGCAAGACTAAAATGTATCTGAATTCTATAAAAAAAACTCCTCAATCTCCTAAGAACGAGGAGTTTTTTTTATCGGTAATAATCGGCCATTCATCGGGAATAACCTATCAACAAACGTTTTCATGTTGCCTGGATTTTCAGATGATGATACATTTGGCGTAATGAGTAATAATTAAAAGGAGTAATTATGAATACACACAAAAAGGCGAATCCTCAATGGCATCGTAAATTCGATACGATAATTATGTCGCTACTCTTTATTACGGCAGGAACAATGCTGCTTGGGCATAATCTGGGAGCGATCCCCCTCCATGTGTTCCGGATTGTTATGTCATGGCAAATGCTATTAATCGTTCTTGGTTTATCTGCGTTAGTCAAGCGGAATCTGACAATCGGATTCATCTTGTTAACGATAGGCGTGTTTTTCTTTATACCCGCTATGACCGGAGCTGGAAAGGACTGGTTTCGTACCTATTGGCCGGTCATATTTATTATCATAGGGATTGTGCTATTATGCAAACGACGTAATTTCAGACGCCATAATGATTGGTATAGGAACGATCGCACCTTTGTCGACGAAAACGCCTCTGATAATGGATTTGTGCATATTAATGTGAGTTTCGGAGAAACCAAACATATTGTGCTGGAACCAGTGTTCCGGGGAGCGAAAATCGACTGCTCGTTTGCCTCAGTTTCATTGGATTTGCGAAAAACTTCCCTGGAAGCTCCTCAAACAAGCATAGATATTGACTGTTCATTCGGGGGGATCTTGCTGTTTATACCTTCTTGCTGGAATATTGTGATGGAAATCGACACAACATTAAGCGGATGCGAAGACAAACGGCATATCCTATCCGACGTGGACTATGAACATAAATTGATAATAAAAGGGGATTTAACTTTTAGTGGAATTGAGATAAAGAGTTGATTATGCCGGATCATCCGTTTATAGAATCATCTACCAGTACGTCTCTGGGCAGTTTGCTAATCTTGTCAGCCGCTTCGATTCAATGTGTATTGCTGGCGCTGTATGTGCAAGAATCACTGACTTTGGCGGTGATAGACAGCATCCTGTCTGTTGTTTTGTTGGGTGCTGTCGGTTACCTGGCTTGGTATGTGATATTCTTTGTAAAGGTATGGTCGGCACAAATCATCCTGGCATTGGTTGTACAAGGCCTTTGTTTGGGCGTCTGTTATTCTATTCTTTCGTTGTCTGATTTAATAACACCCGAAACATTCCTTAAAAGCCTTCCGCTTCGCTTTTTTTCAGGCTTGTTATGCTGGATTATCCTTTTGCAATGGTATTGGATAAAACGGAAAGAGAGGGAAGAGAAAGAATTGCAGGAAGAAACAAACACTATTGAGGAAAAAACAGATATGGCGCCGGATGGACCATGTGAAATAATAGACCGTATTTCTGTCAGGGACGGCGGGCGTATCCACATCGTCCATATGACAGAACTCTTTTGCATACAGGCCAGTGGCGATTACGTAACATTGTTTACTCCCACCGGCCAGTATATCAAGGAACAAACCATGAAATACCTCGAAAAGAGCCTGCCTGCCACGTTTGTACGTATCCACCGTTCATCTATTGTGAATACAGATTATATCATGCGGGTGGAACTGTTCGGAAAAGAGAGCTACCACATCCGGTTGAAGAACGGTATGAGCCTGAAGGCCAGTGGAGCGGGATATAAATTATTAAAGGAAAAATTGAACTTATGACAAAATCAGCAAAAACAAATTCCGGGAAAAGCGACCGTGTGCTTATCGTCGCCGTAACCCTATTTTCCACATGTATACTTTTAATGACATGTGTACCGGGAGCCATAACCGTTAAAACAACGGATAAAAATAGCGAGTATGTTCCGGAAGGCTATACATTGGTGTGGCAGGATGAATTTAATGACACGTATATGCCCCATCCGGGACGTTGGTATTATGAGACAGGCAGACATGGTTGGGGGAATAATGAAATTCAGAATTATATAGCAGGAGTAAGAGGCAATGACACATGTGCTTTTATTTCGGATGGAACATTGAAAATCATCGCAAAAAAAGTCGGCGACGAAGTTTTGTCGGTACGCCTGAACACAGACGATAGCTGGATGTACGGATACTTTGAAGCAGCGTTGAAACTTCCTGAAGGAAAAGGCACCTGGCCTGCCTTCTGGATGATGCCGAAGAATGGCGAACATTGGCCTTTGGACGGTGAGATAGACATTATGGAAGAAGTGGGTTATCGTCCTAATTGGGTATCGTCGGCCATCCATTGCCAAGCCTACAACCACGGAATCGGCACACAAAAGACCGGCGAACAGTTTATTTCCACCGCCCAATCCGGTTTCCATGTCTATGCCATGGAATGGACGGAAGATTACATCAAAGGATACGTAGACGGAAAATGCCATTTTGTGTTCGAAAACGACAAGCAGGGGAATAAAGAAACTTGGCCGTTTAACACTCCGTTTTACATCAAATTGAACCTTGCCTGGGGTGGAAACTGGGGGGGTGCGGAAGGAGTAGATGAAAGCTTCCTACCCGCCGTATATGAAATAGACTATGTACGGGTTTACCGGAAAAAATAGTAAAGACGACAGGAAATATATATGGTTTTACTATCTTTCGCAAAAAAAATGAAAGATGGATAGAATTTTTAAATCAAAGGTTGACGGGTGGTATCATTTACTACTTTTCATATTAATCATCCTTTGCCTGCTGACGGTGGTGAACGGTAATGTGTGGGCTATTGTTGTCACGTTGCTGGTTTCAGCTTTGGCTGTGCATGCCTTACTCAGTACATATTATATCGTTGCGGATACCGGTAAATTAATACTCCATTGCAGCATTTTCCCCCGCAAGGAGATTGAAATCAGCCGGATTGAAGCGTTGGAACGTTCCGTCCTTCCGGTATGGAGCTATGCTTTGTCATTAAACCGTATCGTAATCTGGTCGGAGGGGAAAATGTGGATGATGGTATCTCCCCAAAACGAAAAAGATTTTATCCGATTACTTAGAAGTTTCAATCCTGATATTAAACTTAAACAAGAAACAAATGATGACGTATGATGTTGCCATTATTGGCGGAGGACCGGCCGGTTATACTGCTGCGGAAAGAGCCGGAGCAGCAGGACTTTCAACGGTATTGTTCGAAAAAAACACCTTAGGCGGTGTTTGTCTGAACGAAGGGTGCATACCAACCAAAACATTGCTTTATTCGGCCAAAGTATTTGACACAATTAAAAGCGCGTCAAAATATGCCGTTGGCGCGGAAAACGCATCTTTCGATCTTCCGAAGATTATCGCCCGGAAAAACAAAGTGGTAAAAAAACTGGTAGCCGGTATCCGGATGAAAATGAAAGAACATGGCGTTGTAACTGTGGAAGGAACAGCCGAAATAAAAGGGCGTTCCGGCAACGGAACAATTATGATTGCATGCGGTGAAGAAAACTATGAAGCAAAACACCTGATTATTTGTACAGGTTCGGAAACCATTATTCCTCCTATCCCCGGATTAAGCGATGCGGAATATTGGACAAGCCGCGAAGCCCTTCAGGCAAAAGAGTTACCGGCTTCATTAGTTATTATCGGCGGCGGTGTAATAGGGATGGAGTTTGCCTCATTTTTTAACAGCATGGGGACAGAAGTGCATGTGGTAGAGATGCTTGATGAGATATTAACCGGAATGGACAAAGAACTTGCCGCACAATTACGGACTGAATATACGAAGAAAGGTATCAATTTCTATTTAGGACATAAGGTAACAGCCGTAAACGGGGATGAAGTATCACTCGAAAAAGCGAATGAAACGTTTACACTGCAAGGCGACAAAATTTTATTAAGCGTAGGGCGTCGCCCGGTAACTAAAGGTTTCGGCTTGGATACCTTATCGCCAGAAATGTTCAAAAATGGAATAAAAGTGAATGAATTTATGCGAACGTCTGTTCCGAATGTATATGCTTGCGGCGATATTACGGGATATTCTTTGCTGGCGCATACCGCTGTAAGCGAAGCAGAAGTAGCCGTTAAACACATTGCCGGTAAAACAACTTCGGGGATGAGTTACAAGGCTATTCCGGGAGTTGTTTACACCTATCCGGAATTTGCAGGCGTGGGGGCAACGGAAGAACAACTGCAAGCTGAGGGTAAAACATACACAATAAAGAAAATCCCGATGGCTTTTTCCGGACGTTTTGTGGCAGAAAATGAAATGGGGAACGGAATCTGCAAGATCATCCTTTCCGAAGACGAGACAATCATTGGCGCCCATCTACTGGGAAACCCATCTTCCGAATTGATTGTCATAGCCGGAATAGCCATTGAAAAGGGCATAAAAGCAGAAGAATTAACCTCCTGCGTATTCCCGCATCCCACCGTAGGCGAAATCTTCAAAGAGGCCTTGGTTTGACGGATTATCCAAGCAGTAGTTGCATCTTTTAGGATGAAATTGTATTTTTGCAGTCTATTTCAATGAATTATTAATCAAATGCAACTAAATTCATATGGCAACTACTGCTGATTTTAGAAACGGAATGTGCCTCGACATAGATGGGCAATACTTTTTTATTGTAGAATTTCTCCATGTAAAACCAGGCAAAGGGCCGGCTTTTGTTCGTACGAAATTAAAAAATGTTACGACTGGCCGTGTAATAGATAAAACATGGAACTCGGGGGTGAAAGTTGAAGAAGTTCGTATAGAGCGCCGCCCGTATCAATTTTTGTATAAGGACGATATGGGATATAATTTCATGCATCCCGAAACATTTGAGCAGATATCAATTCCCGGTGACGGCATCAGCGGTGTTCAATTCCTGAAAGAAGGTGATATGGTAGAAGCGATGGTACATGCAGCCAGCGAAACCATCCTTACATGCGAATTGCCTGCCCATGTGATATTGGAAGTAACATACACAGAACCGGGAATGAAAGGTGACACTGCTACAAACACACTGAAACCCGCAACCGTGGAAACGGGCGCTGAAGTACGTGTTCCTTTATTTATTGGCGAAGGAGAAAAAATAGAAATCGATACACGCGACGGTTCATATGTAGGGCGCATACGTGAATGATACTATCAATAACCGGATAACTAAATAATCAGGACATCCGGTTATTATCTTTCTGCCTCCTTAATTATGAATAAACTTTCCATTAAAGAATGGGCATTGGAAGACCGCCCAAGAGAAAAGATGCTCCAGAAAGGGGCTTCTTCCTTAAGTAATGCCGAATTACTGGCAATCCTGATTGGTTCGGGGAGCAGTAAAGAATCGGCTGTCCAGTTATCCCAGCGAATTCTCCATTCAGTAGATAACAACTTGAATAGTCTGGGTAAGCTTTCCATTAAAGACTTGACAAACGGCTTCAAAGGCATCGGAGAGGCAAAAGCTATAACCATTGCCGCCGCGTTGGAACTTGGCCGTCGTCGCGATTGTAGTGAACGTCCTAAACAAACAGGCATTACCTGCAGCATGGATGCCAATTTGCTCTTCCATCCATTCCTTTGCGATTTGCACCACGAAGAATTGTGGGTAGCCTTGATAAGCCAGTCGGGAAAAGTTCTTGAAAAAATGAAAATAAGCCAGGGCGGTGTAAATGAAACGTCCGCCGATATCCGGCTGATTATGAAAGCCGCCATTAATTCTCTCGCTTCGGGTATCATCCTTTGCCATAACCACCCTTCGGGAAATCTGAATCCCAGTAAGCAAGACGATGCATTAACCACCCGCCTTCAAAATGCAGCCAATCTGATGGGCATAAAACTGTTAGACCACATCATCATAGCCGATAACAAATACTACAGCTATGCCGACGAAGGGAAAATATAATTGCTCCTGCCATAAAGCAGATAAACAATCATTCTGTTAACGATTGATAAAACCTTTAGATACAATTAATCATTAATTGTTAATCATTAACCATTCGATTGTATACCTTTGTAAATCAAAAAAAGGAAACAGGATGGGTAATAACGAATTTCTTCAAACAGAAGAGGCCATAGTGGCAATGCTTAAAACGGTTTACGATCCGGAAATACCAGTCAATATATATGATTTAGGGTTGATATACCATGTAGACGTAGACGACGAAAAGAATGTCCGTATTGACATGACGCTTACAGCCCCTAATTGTCCTGCAGTCGATTTTATCATAGAAGATGTGCGTATGAAAGTTGAATCCGTGGAGGGAGTGAATAACGTAGAGGTAAACCTCGTATTCGACCCTATGTGGGATAAGGACATGATGTCGGAAGAAGCCAAGCTTGAACTGGGCTTTCTCTAATTTTTCATACGGCGATGGAGGAACCATGTAAAAAAATATATTTCGCTTCGGATGCCCATCTGGGAGCCCGTTTTCATAAAGACCCGTTAGCCATAGAGAAGAGACTCGTCCGCTGGCTCGACAGTATTAAAAAGGATGCTGCCGCTATATGGTTGTTGGGTGATATATTCGATTACTGGTTCGAATACAAATATGTTGTCCCCAAAGGTTTTCTCCGCTTTTTAGGGAAATTGGCCGAATTGTCGGACGCAGGTGTTGAAATCCATATGTTTATTGGCAATCACGATATTTGGATGTTCGACTACCTTCCCAAAGAGATAGGCGCTGTCATCCACCGCGATGTCGTAACAGTTGATCTGTTGGGTAAACGTTTCTTTCTGGGGCATGGAGATGAAGTAGACTATCGCAGCAAAGGATTCCGTTTCCTCAGGCTGTTGTTTCGCAACCGTTTTTGCCAATGGCTATACGCCTCCGTTCATCCGCGCTGGACGTTTGGTTTTGCTCTCGGCTGGTCACTAAGTAGCAGGAAGGGAGGGATCAAGAGGGAAGAGGAGCAAGAATACCAGGGAGAAGCCCATGAATATCTGGTTGGTTTCGCTAAAGAATACCTCAAAACACATCCGGATATCAATTTCTTTATCTTCGGGCATCGCCATATCATGCTCGACCTCATGCTCAGCCGAACTTGCCGGCTTATTATCGACGGCGACTTTATGGTACATTACTCCTACGTAGAATGGGATGGTGAAGCTCTTACCTTCAAGCAATTTGAGATAGAGGAATAGTCTCTCCGAACACAATCAAAATAGTATCTAATGAACCAAAAACCGTTTCTTCTCCGTAAGTAAGCATCCGGTCAAGTCTTTCGAGCAGTCATTGTCGTAATGATGCTTAATCCGGATGACTGGTAGCGTGAATAAATCTCTTGAATTGCCACTCTGTTAACATCGCTGATTTTACAATTCCTTACCCTTGGAGCAAAACAAGAGGTAAATGTTTTACCCAAAGTTTGCGCAGCCCTGGCTCAATCATAAAAAAACAATCAAACAGCAGAACGATTAGTTACTTTTGATAGAAGTACTAT
Organism: Tannerellaceae bacterium; assembly: GCA_031255855.1. Taxonomy (GTDB): domain Bacteria; phylum Bacteroidota; class Bacteroidia; order Bacteroidales; family Tannerellaceae; genus DFXE01. The sequence goes on from JAIRRS010000005.1 coordinate 18,694, forward strand.
AGACAGGGGATTGCATGTTTAGTTTTTACACTCGTGGAATGTCATTTATTGATATGGCGAATCTCACACAGAACAATCTTAAAAATGGTTATATTGCTTATTCTCGAAGCAAAACAAAACAAGTCCTGACTATCAAAGTAGAGAAATGTATCGAAAAAATTATAGAACGATATAAAGACCTGACTATAGAGAACTACTTACTACCAATCTACAGTAAACAAAATCACAGTTCCGGCAGCAATTTGCGAACATATAACAAACGGCTCAAGCGGATTTCAGAAATATTGGGATTGGAAAAGCCGCTTAGTTCGTATGTCTCAAGGCATTCATGGGCAACTATTGCGCTCCGCAAAGGGATTTCAGTGCAAGTTATCAGTGAGGGGATGGGACATGAAAATGAAAAAACGACCCGTATATATTTGGCTTCTATGGATCAATCAGTTATAGACAAAGCGAACGCACAGATAATAGCTTTATAGAAGATGTCATTCTTATCTAAAACGTTACTACTTCTTGCTTAGAGGAGGTACAAAGCTAAAATCGTACCGGATAAGTTGTCTGAAATTAAATTTGGGAGAGTGCCTTATTACAAATTGTTAATCTGTTTCCAACATCTAAATTCCTGAAATAACGGATGCGAACTTGCAATAACTTTTTCGTCTTTTTCAAAACGACAATTACTAATCAGCTCTGTTTGTGGCTTTAATGGTCGTTGATAGTAAATGACTTGTTCCTTGATTATATATTTTAACCCATTATCAATGGCTTGTTTTCTTAATTGTTGCTGTGATTCGCTTTCACCAGGGAAAATGTAATTGGCAATTTTTTCCAAAACACCTTTTGGACAATCACTTAATATTGGATAATATTGTGCTTGTGTATCCCATACCTAATATTTTTTGAGCATCTTTATCAATCAACGCCCATCCAATACTGTTCGTGCCTAAGTCCAGGCTTAATATCTTCTTCATACGATATAACTAATTTGTGTTTTAAGGATATTATAAAAATACACACGACCTTATATTATAAACTCTAATCAAAATCATGTATCGTTTTACAATCTAATTCTCGCCTTTCGTTATTGTATTTCAAAAACCCAAACAAGTAAGAAAGCGCGTTTAGGGAACCGGTACAGGGAGTAGCCCTTTTTTATGTCTTGGTCAGAAATTTAGTCGGACAGTAGTGATAATTATCAATAAATGTTTATACTTCAAGCTAAACGCATTTACAAAATAACAACTCTTTGTAAATGAAATATTTATATTGATTGTATTGTTTGGAAAATTCATCTGGATGTTTTCCGGGTTTCATTGG
>JAIRRS010000037.1 GCA_031255855.1 Tannerellaceae bacterium
ACGGTTCGTTTGCTTATGTTCAATTCTTGCGCAATTTGTTCGTTTGAGAGTCCCTCATTCCTGCTTTTTCTGTAAATCAATTTTCTTTGCGGAGGCATTTTTTCAATAACAATATCAATCAATAGTGATAATTCCTTTGCAAATAAGTCTTCTTCGAGTATGTTCGTATAGTTGTTCCTGGTTTGTTCGGATAGTTTGTTTTTGTACTTTTCTTTAATCAGGCTATGTTCGTAATAATCGTAAATCATATTCTTGGCCATTCGGAACAGGTAGTTTTTGAATGAACCCACTTTGGAAATTGCTTCGCGGTTTGTCCAAACCTTAAAAAAGATGTCTTGGGCCATATCTCGTGCGGTCTCTTCATCTTTTATAAATCCGGTAAGGAAAAATTTCACTTTCGGATGGTATTGGGTAAATAACATGTCGAAAGCATGGTGGTCTCCTTTACCTAAAGCTTCCAGATATTTTGGTTCAAGGTTAATCATCGTAAATGTTAATATATAGTGCGAGACAACAAGGTAGTACAAATATATGAAATTAATCCAAATATAATGTCAGCTAAACGATTTCATCCCTTCCTTTTGTTTGAACAAAATTCCTGTGTTCTATGGTTTTTCCAGCGTGTAAATGTAAGAAATTGCAAAAATAGTAACGAGCTGCACGTTGCCCGTAAAGGTACTTGTGCAGCTCGCCGCTTTAAAAGAGGTCGTGTTTACCTGCCGTATTTGTATTTGGCAGAGGGAACAAATATTACGTTAAGCTCTGGTTCAGGCATCTTGTCTGCATCTATGGGAAACATTGGCCTGATGATGTTCTTGTAGGGAATACTCTTGAAGTCCTGGTCAACGCTTCCACGGGTGAATGCCATTACCCAGTCTGCTTTCATGTTGTACCATTGGTTCACCAGATACCCCTGTTTAACCATTACAATGTCCATTTTAGCAGGATCTATTCCCGTAGGTGCCAGATTAGGCGTAGGAGAAGATGTTCCTACGACCACATAAATGCTTCCTGTCTTGATAATGGCAATGTTAGCGTTCCTACCCCGTGGAAATTGTGTTTGCCCCTGTTCCGACGCCGGACTGACATATATTACCGTACCGGATAACAAAACAGGAGGTTCGTAGGAATTGTCTGTCATTGCCCCCACATATCCTTCGACATGGCCGCCAACGCCTGCTTTACGCGCAGCTTCGACCATTTCACTTCCAGGGATGGAGCAGTAAAGCAAGCTCTTGCCGTTTGCAGACTTGAACTCCGGTCGTTTCAACAGGCGAGCCAGCGTCCATGTTACTTCGCCCGAACCTCCGCCACCGGGATTATCACCCATGTCGCTGATGAAGAAAGGTTTTTTCGGGCTTGCTATAGCCAGATCCAGACACTTTTCGAGTTCATAACCGGGAGCTTCCAAGGTGAATTGTTCACGAACATCCCAAAACTTTTGTGCAAGCTTTTTGGCTCCTGTCCCTACCTGTTCCTTGTCATCTCCTACAACCATGACCACTCCCTGGTTACGGCGATCGTCTCCCCATACATAGCCTATCCATATGCCTGCGTCCAATACGCCCGGCATGGCTTCCACCTCAGGCACCATAGCGTAAAGCGACTTGGCCGGTTCGGCACGTGTACTCGACCACTCCCCTGAGACTAATACCGGGACTGCTACCCAAGCCTTATAGGCGGGTCGACCCTTGCCCGAAGTAAGGCGGTCGAGCAGGTTAACCACACCGCGTCGATGCGATTCACGACTGTCGTCGTGGGGAGCTTTGCGATATGTTGTGATTATGTCGGAGTATAATGCAACGCGGTCGGAGACATTGCCGTGAAGGTCCATCGTTGTGCTGACAAGGGCATCGTTACCAATAATTCCGCGTACCTTTTCCATAAAGACGCCTTCGGGGTCGTCGACGCCGTCAACGCTACATGCCCCATGGTTGAAAAACCAGAAGGCGTCGTAGGGTTTGTTTTTTTCTATTATTTCGAGCGCCTGTTTGACAAAAGTTTCGTAGGATTCGCGCGTAATAGGTCCGCGACCGTTACCGCGGCCCATTAGTGAAGGCAACCACGTTGCAGCTTGCCCCATGGCTGAATCCGGGCTTATATAGTCGGGCAAATTCAGCGGACTCCCGATTATAGATTGCCGGTTGGGCATAAATACACTGTTTTCGATCTGGATACCGGCTACGCCGATACGGAATTTCTTTTGTTGTGCAGTAACTTTACTGCCGAAAGATGCTGCCGACAGACAAATTAGCAAAAGAGGAATGATTTTCTTCATGTTACGAAGTAATATTAAATTAATAAAAGTGTGTTATAATTTTTGTATCACTTTCAGCATTTGTTCGCCTACGCCGATGGTGTAGCCTTGTGAGACAAATACGATACGTCCGAACGAGTCGGCAATGACAAATATGGGCAGTGTCGACGCGTTCCTAAGGTTTAGGCTACGCGCCAGCGTAGCGGCGACATTGCTTATGTCTATTCCGTAGGTGATGTTGTCAGGTAAGCCTTTAAACTCGGCGGCGTCGAATTGTTGCAATCCTTGTTCCGAGGGGAAAAGAAGTACTATACTTCGTCCCCATTCATTGAGTTGGTTGGCAACGTGCGTAATGTCGTTCATTGCATGGTTGGTAGGCTCCTGTCGTGCGCCAAGTATGCCCAGTATGAAGTAGCCTCGCCCGGTTGTCGCAAGTATGGACTTTGCCGGTTTTCCTCCTTCAGGTTGGTAGAGGGCTTCGGGATCCATGCTTCCTACGACCTGTACGTCGTCGGCGCTTTCACGTATCACCAGGTCGGTCTGTACGTTCTTGCCTTCTTCTACGGTGAAAAACTCCACCCGCGCCAGCACGCTCCCGCTCGCCATACGTGTTCCGGAGAGTAGCATATACGTGTAGCCTGCGTCCATCTTCAGGGGATTCATCAGCAGTTGGCTCCAGTATCTGCCTTGTCCACGGTAGTTGCGGCCTTGCAGTTTGCCGTCGTTGTTGATGACCGAGAGGGTGAAATGGTTACCATATTGCGGGTCGGGGATGAACCGTGTGGGATGCGTGAAAGAGGCAGTGACTGTACCTTGTGGCAGGTTGATTTCCCTGGCTCCGTCGAGGTCGGCATTGTGCCATTCGCCTGCAAAGTATTGTACCCTGCGTGCAACAGGTTCGATGCGTGCCGGGATACCCAGGCTGCGGCAGAGCGCTACGAAGAATATTTCCCTCGATCCAGCGTCGCATACACGCGCCTTGAGTACGCCGGTGGGACTTGTCATGATGCGTTGCGGGTTAAGCTCGTCGATGATAGTCAGTTCTTTTTGGCACCACTCGACAAGGAGTGCGGGATTTTGCCTTGCCTCCACGATGAAATCTTTGTTGAAAGCCTCTTGCAGAGTCTTTTTGTAGGCAGTCAGCCGTTCGCTTCCAACTCGCGGGTTGAGGATATAGTTCACAAAGAGGGATGAATCTGTGTTGAGTGACTCTTCCCAATGTGCTTTCAAGATTGAAGCCGGTGTGTCTTGCAAGTCTTTGCGCGAGATAACGCCGAGAAATTCTACGGCTGTCTTTTTCCTTGCTCCGTCTATGTCTTTGAGGAAAGTGACTATCTCTTTCCAGTTGCCGCGACTGGCCACAAGATGTCCAATGACGATTTCCCCTTCTATGCCCAATGTTTCGGCTTCGGCTTTGGCTGTTTCCCTGTTGAGGAATGTGGCGGTGTAGGCACCTCGTATGATGTCTTCTTCAGCCATCCGACGGTCGTTCTCTTCCCTCATCTGTGGGGTTACTTCCTCGGCCGTAGGGACTAATCCTTCGACGGGCGGCACGATGTCGATGTCGAAGCCTGAAAGTTGCGAGGGCGTCTTGTCTAACACGACGGTTATCACTTCATCTTTGCCAAACGATAATTTGCCGTATCCTACCTTATCAGACTTGTAGACCCAGATGAACAGGTCTCCCTTTCCGGCGGTAAGTGAGCATTGCCCGTCGGCATCCGTCTGTTCGGTCAGAACGGAAGAAAAGTTCGTGGAGTTGTATATCATAAATTCAACCGTTGCTCCTTCGACAGATTGTCCGGTTGCATCAACCACTTTAACCGTACCCTTTGCCGTAGGCGCATAGTTGGGCATCAAATTGATTTCGGTAAAGTTGGCCGTCCTTACCATGACTTCTTCCGGGCCGTTGTATTTGCCGAAGACTCGTGTATGCAGCAACATGGCGCGGTAGGCCGGGCCATTGAACCATCCGAGGTTAAGTACAGGTTCCGGCTCACATGCCCCGAAGAAGTACCATTCTCCGTCGACCCAAGCTTCCACCCATGCGTGATTACTGTCGGTATGTGCCCAGCGTGGCGTGTATATTTGCCTTGCCGGAATGCCTACCGATCGGAGGGCGGTAACGGTGAAGGTCGATTCTTCTCCACATCTTCCCCATGCCGTTTTCATGATGTTGAGCGGCGAGATGGTACGCCCGTCAGTAGGGGTGTACACGACGTGCTCGTGGCACCAATGGTTGATTTCCAGTACCGCTTCGCGCAAAGAGAGCCCTTTGATGCGTTCCGTCAGTATGTCGTGGAAGACCATGCGTGCACTGTCGAGGTCTTCATTGTTGACGCGTATGGGTAATACGAAGTGTCGGAATATAGTTTCCGGTATGCGTTCACCCCATTCCATTTCTGTCCTTGTCTGCAACGAAGAGCGCACATGCTTCAGGAATAGTGAGCCGTCGTTGTTGATTATGTCGGCTGCCGGCATATAGGCATACAAGAACATGAGGGCTTCCTTTTCCTCCGTTGTGAGGTTAGGCGTATCGAATATGGTAAATAAATCGCCGTTGGGCAACATCGCCTTTTTGTCTTCAAAATCTTTTTCTACTTGTGCGCGGTAAGCATTGTCGGAAATCAGTTGCTTGTTGTTGCAACTTGCCCCTGTCATAAGGAGCAAGGCTGTAAGTGATAGCAAAACAAAATGTTTCATAGGGTCATATATAAACTTCATTTCACAGGATAATCCTTGTAGTATTTATCAAGACATTTTTTAAACAAATTGAGGCTGTCGATAGAAGCTTGGATCGGTTCCGCCTTACCTTCAAACTCAAGTGTTATGTAGCCGCGGTAGTTATTGTCGTAAAATATCTTGAAAATCCGGTCATAGTCCAGATCCAGCGAATACCATGTACCTCCTCCCTGATATGTTTTGCAGGAGACGAATATGCAGTCGGGCATGATCTTTTCTATTTTGTCGTAAGGATTTTCGAGGAAATTTCCTGTATCGAGCAGGAATTTGAGCCAGTCGGAGCTTACGCTGTTTTTGATACGAATCATTCCTTCGGGCGTTCCGGCAATACCCCAGTGGTTTTCAAGCGCCATTACGACTCCGCACTTCTCGGCTGTCGGTATACATTTGTATATACAGTCTTGCACCCATCCGAAGCCATCGTCTTCGGTGTATCCTTCGATAACGGCTTCTATGCCGCGTGCTTTCATCAGGTTGTCGAACGAACCTGCCGTCCCCCATGTGCCCGAATTAAGGCGAATGGCCGGTATGCCCATGTTGTAGGCGAGTTCAAGGCAGCGGATGGTATGTTCCACCATACGTTGCCGGTATTCAGGTTTGGGGTCAACGAAGTCTTGGTGTATGGAAAGACATGCCAACTCAACACCGTTGCGGTAAGCGAGTTGTTTCAGTTTCTGGCAATAGGCATTATCTTCGCTCGGCATGCTGCGGTGAAGGATGTCTACGGCGTCGATGCCGAAGTCGGCAGCTGTGACGATAGACTTTTCTATACCTTCCGGATCTCTGCGGAAACTTTGCAGGCTATACGTGGAGATACAAAGCTTAGGACGCCCCTTTACTCCTCCAGCGGAAGATACCGGCATTACGGTCGAAGGCTCTGAATTTTCACCTGCGGAAGCCTTGACGAAGCCAGGCAATCCTGCACTTGCCGCACCGGCGACACCTGCGGCGAGGAAAGAACGACGTGTGAGTTTCATTTTATTAGTATGTTTTAATTAGTAAAATGATATGAATTAGTCGTAAAGATAACCGGAATTTGTATCCGGTTATCTTTATCGGCATGTAAATTAAGGTTTAATACCCTGGGTTTTGTTTCAGATTGGGATTGATGGATATCTCGCTGCTGGCTATCGGGAGGTAGTTATCCCGATTTACGTCATATCCATTGGGGAACTTAACCGAAACCGTACCGCCGTTGTCATCCTCAACGATGGAAGGATAATATTCCGTACCGGCTTTCCAGCGCTTGATGTCATCCCAGAACTGTCCTTCAAACGCCAGTTCGATGCGGCGTTCGTGGCGCAGTATCTTGCGCGCGTCGGCTTGGTTAAGGCCTTTGGCTATCGGTTTGATCTTAACGTCATCACGCTCGGTACGTATGCGGTTGATAATGTCGATAGCGGCGTCGATGTTCTGATTTGTTTCAATCATGGCTTCTGCGCGGCAGAGCAATACGTCGCCGTAGCGGAGTACCATGAAATCGAGGTCGGACTGAAATTCAACTACCTGACGGGTTTCGATAAGATACTTGCGGATATTGAGGCTTACAGCCAACGCTTGTGTATGCTTGCGTATTTCCGTTGGGAACAGTTGTCCCTGGAAATATGCTCCAGGTCGTACGATGGTAAAATCAAGACGTGGGTCACGATTCTCGTATGGATTTTCCGGATCAATGGGCGAACCGTCGATTGTTTCATATTCGCGGACAAGATCATAAGTCGGATAGGTAGAACTTGAGCCGTCCATGCCGTATTTCAGGTTCTGAGGCTGGAAGTATCGGTCGAAGCAGCTTCCCTGGTTATTGGGACCACCCATAAAACTGAGGGCGAACAACGTTTCGTCATTGCCTTCGTTTTCCGGTTGGAACAGGCCATAATAGGAAGGATAAAGTTTGTACTTGTCCAGCGCGTCAATCCTGTCGCAATATTCCAACACTTTATCCCATTGTGAATTGTAAAGGTATGCCTTCATCTTCATTCCGAGGGCGGAACCTAAGGTCGCCTGACCAATCTTACCATCTTTGGCAAGTCGTTTGATGGCTTCGTCAAAGTCGCTGTAAACCTGATTCCAGCTCTCTTCTTCAGTAGCGCGTACAAGTTCTTTCGATTCTGAAGTTGTGATTACTTTCGTTACGATAGGTACACCGCCGTAAGTCCGGGTAAGAAGATCGTATGCGAGTGCACGAAGGAAATAGGCTTCTCCTATGACTTGTTCTTTTGCTGCATTGTCATAATCGGGTATCTTATCGATATTTTCGAAGAGATCGTTGATGCGGTAAATCATCTGGTAGCAATACTGCCAGCGTTGGGGAACAATAAGATTGGTGGTAGGAGAGATCGTACCGTTGCCCACGAATGCCAGGCGATTTTCCCAGCTTGCCCATTGATAACCGTTCGGAGTGGCGGCATCTATACCTGGGCCGTAGCCCAACATGCAGATATTAGTCAATGGTTTATAGCATCCGTTTAACGCCATGTCTGCGTCTGCGGGTTCTTCCCAGAATGTGACGTCCGTAATCTTATCGTCCGGTAAAATATCCAGGTAATCGTTGCATGCATTAAAGCTCGTTAATATGACCAATGTAAATATAGCTGTCAATATCTTTTTCATTTTGTAGTGATTTAAAATGATTATTCATTAGAATGTTATATTTAAGCCCATAGTAAAGACTCTCGGTACAGGATAGTGATAACTCCCAGAGCCTGCTCCGTCGCGTTCGGGATCAAAGCCCTCGTAATCTTTTGTTACCCAGCAGTAGAGATTCGAGCCGTTAAGATAGACATACAATCGTTGCAATTTCAGTTTGTCAACAATGTTTTTCGGAACGTTGTATCCAAACTGCACGTTTTTCAGTTTTACCCACCACATGTCAGCTGTCCAGAACGAACTTGCATAGTTGTTCCACGGATAGTTGATGGTGATTCTCGGCAAGGTGGTACTTGGATTTTCGGACGTCCAGCGATTTTCCCAGCGTTTGGGTATGGTTCCTCCGGATGTGTTGAGCGGTTGCGACCAGTAATTGTTGAAGTACGAAAGGTAACCTGCCGAACCGGAAAATGAGAAACTGAGATCAAAGTTTTTATATGCGACACTACCATTCAGGCCATAATTGAATTTGGGGATCGTATTCCCAAGTACCTGCATGTCTTTGTTGTCAATCCGGTTGTCTCCATCGACATCGACATATCTCAAGTCTCCTTTTTTCGGTTTGATACTGTTGTTTTTCATGTGTGCAGCAGCTTCTTCATCGCTTTGGTATATGCCGTCCCATACGTAGCCGTAAAGAGACTGGAAGGAATAGCCTTCACGAATCAGGAAGGTCTGGTCGGGAGATTTCCCTCCCTGAAACTTCGTTACCACATTGTCAACGTAAGTAATATTCCCGCTGATGCGATATGAAAGTCCCGAAGCGTGGCTACGATCCTGCCATGTTGCGTTAAATTCAAATCCTTTATTTTCTACTTCACCGATATTTTCAGTCGGAGGAGTCAGACCGCCCATAGCCAAAGGCAGGGGTAGTGAAACAAGGATGTCGGAAGTTTTCTTATAGAAATAATCTGCTTCGATATTCAAACGGTTATTCAGCACGCCAATGTCCAAGCCGAAGTCGGTGGTTGTGGTGGTTTCCCATGTCAGGTTATACTCGGATAGCGCGGTTACGGCTGCTCCGGGCGCGAAAGAGTTACCATAGTTATAACTACGGTCATAGTCTTGTGTAATAACCGTCAGATAGGGGAAATAGTCGTTGTTGTTACGGCTACCGGTATTCTGGTTGCCTAATTGTCCCCAGGAAGCTCTCAACTTAAGGTTGTCGAAAATGTTCAGGTTCTTGATAAATTGTTCTTCGCCCAAACGCCATCCGGTAGAGAAGGAGGGGAAGTAGCCCCAGCGTTTGTCGGGATTGAACCGCGACGAAGCGTCGGCGCGCAGGTTTACTTCAAACAGATACTTACTCATCAATGCATAATTGACACGTCCGAAGTACGACAACATACGCCATTGGTAAAGGTTTCCTTCGCCTTCGATATTATCCGTACCGGCGCTTACCTGATGCAAGGTTGATTTAGGTGGATTCATACGGCGAGCCATGGTATAGCGTTTATTCAGGCTTTCCTGTTGGTAGCCGAGAACTCCGCTAATCTCATGAATCTCATTGAATGTCTTGTCGAAATTCAAGTTTGCAAAGAAAGTAGAATACCATTCGTCGTTTACACGGCGAGAATTTGTAATGTTGGTGACATAGTCAAGCGATTTCGTATATCCGCTTCCGTCTACTCCCGTGTAGCAATAGTTTGGCGTATTGTAAACATCGAGCGTATTGCTGGTATATTGTCCACTGTAATTAACAGTCAGGTGCAGCCAATTAGTAAAATCAACCGTTGCATACACATTGCCACGGAAGAAATTATTCAAAGTGCTCGCCTTGCCGTTGTACAGGTCGGGGAAAGGATTCCGTGTATCTACAATCGGCTGTCCGGCCAAATCGCCTGAAAGATAAAGAGCCTGGGTTGCTCCGAACGTTTTGCCGTCTTCCAGAAATGGGGTGGCAAACGGGTAACCGAAACCCGCCAGGTAAAATGCGCGATTGGTGCTGCTTCCCGAAGCAGTGATCGAAGATTCGGGAGCGTAACCGGGCGCCAGATTCTCTCTGCGTTGCAAACGTGCACGTGCGCCAATGCGCAGCCAGTCCTTTATTTTGGTCTCATTATTAACGGTCAGGCTGTATCGCTCTGATGATGTATTCCGCAAGATACCGTCATTACTGAGGTAAGAAAGCGAAAGATTTGTGCTTGAACTTTGACTTCCTACATTAATCGTCAAATTATGCGATGTAATAAATGAATTTTTAAAAATCTCTTTTGCAAAGTCGGTGTTCGGATATTTGTACGGATCTGTTCCGTTACGGAAAGCGGAAATTACATCGTTAGGAAACAATTGAGATCCTCCCGTATTGATAAGCGCTTCGTTCCATAGTTCCATAAAGTCGGCGCTATTGGTGATAAATTCAGGTGAATGGGCCAATTGTTGCACCCCTGCATAGCCGTTATATGACATCCTGATGCGACCTGCTTCACCTTTTTTTGTCTCGATCAGAATTACGCCATTGGCAGCACGCGAACCGTAGATGGCTGCCGAGGCTGCGTCTTTGAGAACCGTAAGCGATTCGATAGCGTTCGGGTCTACTTCCGACATTTTGCCTTCAATACCGTCTATCAATATCAATGGATTCGGGTCGCGCGAGTTGGAGGATGTCCCCAGCGAGCCGTAGCCGCGGATGCGGATGGTAGCGCCATCTTCGCCCGGATTACCGGAAAACTGTGTAGCCCATACGCCGGGCACGCTTCCCTGCAACACTTGTGAAACGTCGGTAATAGGCCGGTTTTCTAATTCTTGATCGTACCTGACGGTGGAAACGGAGCCTGTGAGGTTCACTTTTTTCTGTGTGCCGTAGCCTACTACTACAACTTCATCCAGAGCTTGTGTGTTTTCCGACAGGCGAATGTTTAATGTCCGTTGATTACCTACGGTAACGTTGTGGGGTGAATATCCGATGTAGCTTACTACCAATACGGCGCCTCGCTGAACTTCCATTTCGAATTTTCCGTCCACGTCGGTAATGTTGCCGTTGGTTGTTCCTCTTTCTACCACATTGGCGCCGATAATTGGCTCTCCATCGGCGTCTGTTACGGTGCCGGAAATACGTATCTTGTTATCCGCTTGTTGCTGTCGCGGCGGTTGTTGCGGCGATTGCATGGAAATAATAATATGCTTTCCCTTAATGGTATACGTATAGCCTGAGTTTTTGAGAATGAGATTCAAGGCGTCATTAACGGTCATATCTGTGATGGCGATATTTATCTTCCGGCTTATGTCAATCTTTGATTCTTCATAGTCAACTGACAAGTTCGTTTGTTTTTCAATTTCTTCAAATGCAGCTTTTAACGTGGTATTGTTTTCGGAAAATGTTACTTTGTTAAGTGTCTCTGAAACTGCATATTGTGAAAATAATAACAAAGATAATATGAAAATAAATCTAAACATAAACATATTTAGACTGTTCTCTTGTAATAGTTTATTAAATTTCATAATTTTACAAATTAGATTTATAAGTTAGATACTCTATGATTTGATTTCATTACAAAAAGAATTCGTATGAGAGTGTTCTAAGATTTCGAACCGGGTGAAGTTGATTAGCGTCCGTTTCCCCGGTTTCTTTTTTTCATGGTGCTGCTCCTTCCTTTTTTAGTTGATATAGATTATGTTTCCCTTTTTCTTATAGTTGAACCGTACAATATCTTTTAATATGTTCAATACATCGTCTAATTCTTCTTCCGGTAAGAATCTTACCGTGAAAGTCCTTCCGGAAAACCGGTTTACTTCATAATTTACTGTTACACCGAATTTCCGTTCTACTGTTTTAATTATTTCTTCAAAAGTGAAACCTTGGAAAGTTAAAAAACCTTCTTTCCAGCGTGCATACTTTTCTGCATCTACTTTTTTCTTCTCGAACTTTTTAGTCGTTTTATTATAGATGAGTTGTTCGTTTGGAGACAGAATAACGGATTGGACGTTTTCGTGGCATGTCATGATTCTGACTTTTCCACATTCGAGTGTCGTAATACTTTTTTCATCTTCCGGATAGGATAAAACGTTGAAAACAGTACCTAACGCCTCGATTTCCATTGATTTCGTTTTTACGATAAAGGGTTTCTCCGGATCTTTTGCTACGTTGAAATTAGCCTCACCATTGAGATATAATGTACGTGTATTCCCATTGAATGTTTTTGCATAGACTAAAAGCGAACCCGAATTGAGCCAAACTTCCGAACCATCGGAGAGGAATAGCTGTTTACGTTCTCCATATGGGACGAAATATTCCGTTAATTCAACCTCTTGTATGACTGTTTTGTCTTTACTAACATAGTATGTAAGGATTGCACTGGCTAAAGGGAGAAGCAAAATGGTTGTTATCAGGCCAATGCGTTTGAATAAAGGAACGGCTTGCCTTTTCTCATGGGCTGTGATTCTTTTCCGGATTTTCTTTAATTCCTCTTTTGTTTCTTCTGTTTGTCCTTCCGGACAATCATTCCAAAGGTGGAGCATGGCATTTGTTTTTTCGTGGCGAAATTCACTTTCAACAAACCAAAAATGGAATTTGTCGCGGATTTCTTTGGGAAGGTCGTTTTCGAAAAACTTCCGGATAAGCGAGGTTATGTATTTGCTACCCATTATTTGCTTTTTACATGTAAGACGGTCAACAGTGTTTACACACACAGTCGGGTAACGAAAAAAATTATAAAAAAAAGGAAAGGAGACTTGTGATATTTTTTCTGATATCGTTAAGCGCTTGTGTGATATGGTTTTCCACGGTTCGTTTGCTTATGTTCAATTCTTGCGCAATTTGTTCGTTTGAGAGTCCCTCATTCCTGCTTTTTCTGTAAATCAATTTTCTTTGCGGAGGCATTTTTTCAATAACAATATCAAT
>JAIRRS010000153.1 GCA_031255855.1 Tannerellaceae bacterium
TTTTACAAGTGATGAAGTTAGTAAATAATTATATTTCAGAGAATTGTATCGTCTGTTTTCTAATGGCGGTCATTAGAAATTGTAAAGAGAAAAGCCCTAATGACCGATTTGGGATAAAGAATGCGTCCGATGGAGCCTCTCCCGGCTCTTCTCCCTCTTTTTGGATATCTGTTAGAATGAATATCCATATAGAACAGCAATTAAAACGGTTATCCGAGAAAACTGTATAACTATTTTAAAACTGAATAATTCCTTAGGGAAAGGATTGATATATCTTCAAAATGGACGCTTTCTCCTTTCTCATCCATGAAGTTATCATATTTATATGATATTTTACTTTTCATACAGGCGTGCAAGCACTCTTTTATGACTGATTTCTTTTGCTTAAGCAAGGATAAACGTACTTGGTCTGCTGTTAGTTTAGAATTGGCAGAAAAATACTTTTTTAAAAACGTTGCAGGTATTGTATTTAGAGCATCTACTTTAGAAAAGGTTTGAAGTATGGGGGCTTTTTTTATCTCTTGAAACGCACCATCTTGATTGAACATGAAGATTCCGATTCTCATCTTCGATAACGCTTTTACCTGTACTATATGGTTTTCAGTTGTGATTACGAAAACATAATCAAATATTTTTTTGTAATTCAATAATTGATTGTCTATACGCCTTAAATCATCATTTCTTGATTTTACTTCAAATGCGTATAGCTTATCATCAGTAATAAGTACCATGTCTGCAAACAGTCTATTGCTTCCATACATTACTTCTTGCCCAATACAAAGACTGCCTGTGCTAAAAAGGGGATTATCCAAGATATAATCTATAAATCTCGCTTTTATGATATCAGGATTACTTATTATATTCATGCTACAAAATTACGGATTTAAGAAGAGCAAAGCAAGGATAACCACTTCTCGTAAAGAATGTTTTCGCTTTCTTTCTTTTGTCTCTACTATATTTTGTATAACTTGCCACTGTTTATCAGTTAGGTTAGTTGGATAGATACTCATAACTTGTTGTCTTGGTAAACATAACGATACGAAAATATATTCAATCAACAAACTGATATACAATATATTATATGGTACTTTTTTATAATTCAAAACAACTTCTAAACGAATATAGGAAATGAAACAATATGATTTTGATGAAATTATCGATCGCAGGGGTAGTAACTGTGTAAAGGTCGATTTGTTGGAAGAACGTTTCGGCAGTGCGGACTTGATTCCTTTGTGGGTTGCCGACATGGATTTCCGCACACCTGATTTTATCATTGAAGCCGTAAAAAAACGCGGCTTGCACGAGTTGTTCGGATACACATTCGCTTCAAACGACTACTATAAAAGCATCACCGGTTGGGTGAAACAAACGCACGGCTGGGACATCCCGCAAGTGTGGGTAAGCTACATTCCGGGCATTGTAAAAGGGATAGCATTTGCCGTGGATTGTTTTACCCGTCCAGGCGATAAAATCATCGTCCAACCTCCGGTGTACCATCCCTTCCGTTTAGTACCCGAAGCAATGAAGCGCGAAGTGGTAAACAATCCCCTGAAACAGGTGGACGGGATATACAAAATGGATTTCGAGCAGTTAGAGTCAATTATCGACGAAAAATGCAAGCTGCTGATACTTTGCAGCCCGCATAACCCGGGAGGTATCGTATGGCCGAAAGAAACATTGAGCCGGCTAGCCGGCATTTGCGCCAAACATAATATACTAGTCATATCAGACGAGATACATGCCGAAATGGTTTATCCGGGACACAAGCACCATCCGTTTCCAACCGTCTCGGAGACAGCGGCATCATGCAGCATCACCTTTATGGCGCCGAGCAAAACGTTCAATATCGCCGGAATAGTGACTTCGTATGCGATCGTTCCGAATGACGAACTCCGTGAAAAATTTTATTCGTTCCTCGAAGCAAGGGAACTGAAAGAAGGAACCGTCTTTGCCTACGAAGCAACCCAGGCCGCTTATACCCATGGCAGGGAATGGCTCGGACAAATGCTACGGTATGTTACTTCAAACGCGGAATTTGTTTCGGAATTTATCAAAAACCATCTCCCGGGCATAAAAGTCTACCAACCACAAGCCTCCTTTTTGGTATGGCTCGATTGCAAAGGATTAAACCTTAGCCAGGAAGAGCTGGTGAACGTGTTTGTTCAAAAAGCAGGGTTGGCATTAAACGACGGCTCCATTTTTGGCGTGGGAGGCGAAGGACATATGCGCTTGAATATCGGATGCCCCCGCTCCATATTAGAAAAGGCGTTGAATAGACTTAAGAAGGCGTTAGATGAAAAATAATCCCTATCTTTGCAAGCATTAAGCATTTATAAAATTCAATTTCAACATGAAAATTACAAACAACAAGCTCGTTTCGGTTACTTACGACCTGAACGTAGGCGAAGGCGACCAACTTGAATTAATGGAAAGAGCGACTACCGAAGTTCCTTTAAAATTCATCTACGGGACAGGTATGATGCTCCCAGCTTTCGAAGATGCGTTAGAAGGGCTGCATGTAGGCGATTCGTTCAAATTCACCTTATCCCCCGCGGAAGCATACGGCGAGTTTAACGAAGAAAACGTACTGGAACTTCCGAAAAATATCTTTGAAGTAGACGGCAAGTTCGACGAAGATATGATAAAAGAAGGGAATACGGTTCCGATGATGGATTCTAATGGAAACAAATTGAACGGTTCCGTAATAGAAGTAAAGGGAGACGTTGTAATTATGGACTTCAACCATCCATTAGCAGGAGAAACACTGCATTTCAACGGCGAGATTATCGACGTTCATGAGCCAACGGCTGAAGAAATAGCCGAGATGTCGTCTCCCCACGGATGTTGTTGTGGATGTGATGACGACGACTGCGGCGAAAGCGGCTGTAATGGATGCGGAAGCCATTAACGTGAACTCTTTCGGTAATATATTCAAACTGACTTCTTTTGGCGAATCACACGGGGTTGGTGTAGGGGGTGTTATAGACGGGTGTCCGTCAGGTATTGAATTGGATTTTGATTTTATCCAGGAAGAATTAAACCGTCGCAAGCCGGGTCAATCCAATGTTACCACCCCCCGTAAAGAAGAGGATGAGGTGCAGTTCCTTTCCGGTATTTATGAAGGAAAAACAACCGGTACGCCTATCGGTTTCGTAGTGTGGAATAAAAACCAACATTCATCTGACTATGATCATCTGAAGGACGTGTATCGCCCTTCGCATGCCGACTATACCTACCATAAGAAATACGGCATCCGCGACCCCCGGGGCGGAGGACGTTCGTCGGCGCGCGAAACCATTGCCCGCTGTGTAGCCGGAGCAATCGCAAAATTGGCACTTCGGCCTTATGATATTACAATACAAGCCTATACCTCACAAATAGGGGATATCAAACTGGATGGAACCTACAAAGACTATGACTTAAGCCTGACGGAAAAAAGCCCCGTACGATGCCCCGACCCTGTCAAATCATTG
The DNA here is from genome assembly GCA_031255855.1 of Tannerellaceae bacterium. GTDB lineage: Bacteria > Bacteroidota > Bacteroidia > Bacteroidales > Tannerellaceae > DFXE01. The sequence goes on from JAIRRS010000153.1 coordinate 3,474, forward strand.
GAAATGGAGAAACTCGTCATGGAGATGAAAGGATTGGGCGATACCATTGGAGGAGTTGCCACCTGTGTAGCGAAAGGTGTTCCCTCAGGATTGGGTGAACCTGTATTCGCCAAATTGCATGCCGCCTTAGGGCATGCCATGCTCACCATCAATGCCGTAAAAGGATTCGAATACGGAGACGGCTTTGACGCCGCTCTCTTCCGGGGCTCCGAACGAAACGACCGTTTCTTTAACGATAACGGAAAAATTAACACACGCACAAATTATTCCGGAGGTATCCAGGGAGGTATCTCGAACGGACAGGATATCTATTTCAGGGTAGCCTTTAAATCAGTCGCTACCATATTAATGGAGCAAGAAACAGTCACGACAGCAGGCAAAGACACAATCTTAAAAGCGTGTGGACGCCACGATGCCTGCGTTTTGCCCCGCGCTGTCCCCATAGTAGAAGCCATGACAGCCATGACTCTATTGGATTATCTTTTAATCGCCTCCCCCACTCGCTGAACGATTGGGGAATAAAGAGCCGGGAGAAAGGAAGAGAGGACTGATTTTGGGAATCCGTTGCTGCGAATATATGAGAAATAAGTTTTATCTTTGAGAGTTTTCAACAATTTTGCCCACTTATCAACAGGCAAGATGTAGTTTTGTTCCTTTTAGATTGCGTATAATTATATAATGTTTAGTTTTGCACAAGAATTAGTATCAAAGAAATATGGGAAAAATTATTGCAATAGCAAACCAAAAAGGTGGTGTTGGAAAAACAACTACAACGATTAACCTGGCTGCATCACTGGCTGTCCTGGAGAAAAAAGTACTGGTAGTGGATGCCGACCCTCAGGCCAACGCATCGTCGGGGCTTAGCGTAGACATCCGCAATGTAAACCTTTCCATTTATGAATGTCTGGTAAACGGCGACGAGGCCAAACAAGCCATTGTCGCCACGGAAGTAGAGCGATTGGAAATCATACCGTCGCATATCGACCTGGTAGGCGCCGAAATTGAAATGTTGAACATGGACAACCGGGAGCAAATTATGAAACATACCTTGCATCCGCTCAAAGACATGTACGATTATATACTGATTGACTGCTCCCCTTCGTTAGGCCTTATTACCGTAAACGCGCTGACTGCCGCTGATTCTGTCATGATTCCGGTACAATGCGAGTATTTTGCTCTGGAAGGTATCAGCAAATTATTGAATACCATCAAGATTATCAAATCGAAACTGAATCCGGAATTGGAAATAGAAGGATTCCTGCTTACGATGTATGATTCACGCCTCCGCTTGGCCAACCAGATATATGAAGAAGTGAAACGCCCGTTCCGCGACCTGGTGTTTACAACCGTTATCCAACGTAATATCAAGCTGAGTGAAGCATCCAGTTACGGAAAACCGGCTATTTTATACGATGCCGAATCGAAAGGTTCGCTTAACCATATACAATTAGCAAAGGAACTAATTGACAAGAACAAGTAATATGGCATTAGGAAAAAAGTCGCCGTTAGGCCGTGGATTGGAAGCTTTGATTACGATGGACGATTTGAAGACAAGCGGTTCTTCGTCTATCAGTGAAATAGACTTGAGTAAAATCCAGCCGAACCCGGATCAACCCCGTTCCGTTTTCGAAGAAGAAACACTCGAAGAACTGTCCGCCTCTATCCGTGCCTTAGGTATTATCCAGCCGATTACATTAAAGGAGATTGCCCCCGACAAGTACATGATTATCTCCGGGGAACGACGCTATCGGGCTTCGCTGAAGGCAGGATTGGAAAGCATCCCGGCTTATATCAAAACGGCAGCCGATGAGAATGTCGTTGAAATGGCGTTGATTGAAAACATACAACGCGAAGACCTCAATTCGATAGAAATAGCCCTGGCTTATCAAAAATTAATCGACAATTACGGGTTGACGCAGGAAAAGCTTAGCGAGCGCGTTGGCAAAAAGCGGACAACTATCACCAATTACCTCCGGCTGTTGAAGCTTCCGGCGGAAATCCAGATGAGCCTCAAAGATAAAAAGATAGATATGGGGCACGCCCGCGCTTTGATTCCAGTGGAAGACCCGGAAGTGCAACTGGCGCTATATGAACAAATCATGTCGGAAGGTTTATCCGTCAGAATGGTGGAAGATATGGTACGCAGGGTAGCTGCCGGTGAAGATATCTCCCAAAAGAAAGAAGAAAGCAGCGCCAAAGGAGCCCGCAAGCCGATGCTCCCTGATGAATATAAGATGTTGAAAGACCATCTCTCCCGTTTCTTTAACACAAAAATACAGTTTACATATAACGAAAACGGGAAAGGTAAAATCAGTATCCCCTTTACTTCGGAAGAAGATTTGGAGCGGTTGATCGGTCTATTTGACAAGTTGAAATAATTGATAAAAATGGCGCAGGCAATAACCAAAATAAATAGTATCATACTATTTGCCGTAGGATTATTATGCCTCCCCTTAACAGGAAACGCGCAAGAGTTCATTGAAGGATTTGATACGGACACAATCATTGTTGAAGTTCCGGATTCCCTGACCCAGGGTGTTTTATCGGTAGCTAATTCATCTTTTGCCCCTGTTGCCGCAGTGCAGGAAAAAGCGTTCAAGCCTAACCCTACAAAAGCTGTCTGGCTGGGGCTGATTCCCGGCATGGGTCAAATATACAACCGAAAATACTGGAAACTGCCTATCGTATACGGAGGTTTAATGGCCTGCATGTATGCCGTAACCTGGAATAACAAAAACTACCAGGATTTTGGAGGAGGCTATAAGGCCATCATACATGATGCCACGGCCTACAAAGAAGCATTGAACGCAGCGGAAGGCGGAGAAATCGATTTTGACTTTAACCCGGATTGGACAGAATTCCTTTCCGGAGAAGACCCTAAAACCGAAGTGTTCAACACTGGCAGGCAGAATCATTTTAAATCCAGGAAAGACTATTTCCGCCGCTATCGGGACTTAAGCATCATTATTACAGTAGGCGTCTATGCAATCTCCCTGATTGACGCGTATGTAGATGCACAATTGTTTGATTTTGACATCTCACCGGATTTATCCATGCGGATAGAACCGGTTTTCTCGCCGCAAACCCGTTACAGTTCGCGGAATATTGGTTTAAATTGTAGCATAACATTCTAGAAACATGAACAAATATTTATTCCTTCTCCTCTGTTTCACAAGTTTTTGTTTGCCGGTGAATGCACAGGACGAAAATAAAGAGAAACAGATTTACTCTGTTTTGTCCGACGACTCCTTGTCCTTGGATATCGGATTAATCCCGGAGAGCCTGGACGCTGATGTAGACAGCCTGCTACAATCGTGGCACGTAAAATATTTTTCCAAGACAGACGAATATTGCCATGACGACGAACAGAACGTCTATTTTTCAGACGCCGTTGTCCGTGAACGCCTGGAAAGGCTACCCCGTGTTATCCCGATGACGTTTAACAACTTCGTACGAAACAGTATAAACCTGTATACTGAGCGTCGTCGCAGTCTGGTGCGTTACATGCTGGGCATGGCCGATTACTATTTCCCGATTATTGAACAGATACTCGACGAGCATGGGCTACCGATAGAATTGAAATACCTGGCCATTGTGGAAAGTGCGTTGAATCCTACGGCATTATCCCGCGTAGGAGCTTGCGGGTTATGGCAGTTTATGCTGCCTACCGGCAAAAGTTATGGACTGGAGATAAACAGCCTGGTGGACGAACGTCGCGATCCGGTAAAAGCCACGCACGCGGCCTGCTTGTATTTCAAAGATATGTACGAAATCTACCAAGACTGGCATTTGGTTATCGCGTCTTATAATTGCGGCCCGAGCAACGTGAACAAGGCCATCCGCCGTTCGGGAGGGAAAATGGATTTCTGGCAAATATACCAATACCTGCCCCGTGAAACGCGCTCGTACGTGCCATTATACATTGCGGCAAACTATGTGATGAACTATTATTGCGACCATAATATTTGCAAGGTACAGACAAGCCTGCCCCTGTCTACCGACACCATCATGGTAAACCGGATGTTGCACTTGCAACAAGTGGCCGACCTTACTCAAATGGACATCGAGCAAATAAGGGCGCTTAATCCGCAATACAAAAGGGATATTATCCCCGGCAACGCAAAACCGTCGGTCTTGAAACTGCCAACCGCCAAATCGTTCGCTTACGTAGACAACGAAGATACCATTTATACCCACCGTATCGAAGAGCTTTTATCCAACACGCTATACGACAACAACAATAACCTGACAGGCTCCACCCGCGAGCAAATCACCCATGTAGCAAAATCAGGAGAAAATTTATTTATCATTGCCGACAAATATGGCGTAACAGCACGCGACATCCGCCGGTGGAACGGTTTGGGTTCGAACCGGATAGCTTCCGGCAAGCGCTTAAAGTTGTATGTAGACAACGGCGGGGCATCTTTCGCCTCCAATAATAAAGGTAAACAACAGGCAAACAATGTAGCATCCTCCCTTAAACCGGCTGCCACCCAAACAAAAACAACTACTCCCACGCAAGCGAAAGCCTCAACGGCATCCGCCTCGCAAACTACCGGCAACACAGCGGGCTATATCTCCTATAAAGTAAAATCGGGCGATTCGCTATATTCCATCGCCAAAAGATATCCGGGCGTTTCAGCCACTACGATACAAAAAGCAAACAACCTGCCTGATTCAAAAATCCATCCGGGACAGATACTGAAAGTTCCTGTCGGATAAATCGGCACACTCTTTTTGTTGAAAAATGACATGCGACCTGCAACAAACGGGTCGCATGCCATTTTTATTCGGATGCGCCCCAATACCGGGGCATTCAACATCCCCTAGAAATTATACTTTTACCAATCAAATTAAACAAATATTTAATATATTTGCCAACTTACATAAACGGTTAGAGGAGATATCTTTTATGAGCAATGTAGAAGAAAAAAAAGCATTTGACGAACAGATGATAAAGGAAGAGTTCGACGCCCTTCTTAAAGATTACCTCAATTCAAACCACCGGCGCAAAGTTGAGAAAATAACCAAGGTTTTCAATTTCTCCAAACAGGCTCACGCGAATGTCAGACGACGTTCAGGCGAACCATACATCATGCACCCGTTGGCTGTAGCGCGTATTGTATGTAGTGAAATGGGGTTAGGATCCACATCCATTTGTTCCGCCCTGCTACACGATGTTGTTGAAGATACCGATTACACCGTTGAAGATATCAAGAATATGTTTGGCGAGAAAATCTCGCAGATTGTAGATGGGCTTACAAAAATCTCGGGAGGTATCTTCGGCGAACAAGCATCCGAACAAGCCGAGAATTTCCGCAGGCTCCTTTTAACAATGAACAACGATATCCGGGTGGTGCTTATCAAGATTGCCGACCGGTTGCACAATATGCGCACGCTCGGTGCAATGCCTCCGGCTAAGCAGTACAAGATTGCCGGCGAGACCATTTACCTGTATGCACCTTTGGCACATCGCCTGGGATTGTTTACCATCAAATCGGAATTGGAAGATTTGAGCTTCAAATATGAGCATCCGAAAGAATACAAATCCATCTACAATAAGATAAAGGCTACCGAAGAACAACGCAATACCTTATTTGAACATTTTGCCGAGCCTGTCCGCGCCAAACTCAATGAAATGGGACTTACATATGAAATGCGTGCGCGTATTAAATCGGCCTACTCTATCTGGAACAAAATCCATAGCAAGGACATCACCTTCGAAGACGTGTATGACTTATTTGCCGCACGTATCATCTTCGAACCTCTTCCCGACATTGATGAAAAAAAGCTTTGCTGGAACATTTATGCAGCCATTACAGACATTTACCGTATCAAGCCCGACCGCATACGCGACTGGGTAAGTCGCCCGAAAGCAAACGGGTACCAGGCTTTACACCTCACGGTTATGGGACCCGACGGACAGTGGATTGAAATCCAAATCAGAAGCCGCCGTATGGATGATATTGCCGAAAAAGGCTTTGCCGCCCACTGGAAATACAAGGGCGACAACATTGAAGAAGACACCGAACTGGGTAAATGGCTGCAAACCATCAAGGAAATATTGGACAATCCCGATCCAAACGCACTAGATTTCCTCGACACCATCAAAATGAACTTATATGCCTCCGAAATATTTGTCTTTACGCCCAAGGGCGAACTTAAAACACTTCCGCAAGGAGCTACGGCGCTTGATTTCGCTTATGCCATACATACTAATGTAGGCAATACGTGCATCGGCGCCAAAGTAAACCACAAACTGACTCCCCTTAGCCATATCTTGTCGAGCGGAGATCAGGTGGAAGTTCTCACTTCGCGCTCGCAAGCGCCACAAGCAGAGTGGTTGAATTTCGTCACTACGGCAAAGGCACGTACCAAAATTGAAGCAGCGCTTCGAAAAATCAAACGGAACGGCGCATTGAAAGGCGAGGAGAAAGTGCTGGCGCTATTCAAACAAGCTGGAGTGGAAGCCGACACAGACAGCCTGAATAAGCTTGCCATGTATTTCGGGTTTCCCAAACGTGAAGATTTCTTCTATTCCGTAGAACAAGGCAATGTGGCGCTTCCCGACAACATCAAGAAACTGTTAACCAATGACGAAGACAGTGAAAACAAATCCTTATGGTCGCAACTGATTGAAGCTTTCCGGATCAATTCGGGAAAAAAGAAAAAGAGAAAAAAAAGGGACGGGGAAGAAAACGAACCCGATCTGAAAGTTGAAGAAAAGGAAGAACCGAAATTCGACAAGTCGAAGCCATATATATTAAAGGAAGAGGCATTTGAGCACAACTATATTATATCCCAATGCTGCAAGCCCATTCCGGGAGACGACGCGATCGGTTTTATCAATAAAGACAACAAGGTAGTTGTCCATAAACGGTCGTGCCCTATTGCGACGAAGTTAAAAAGCAGCTTTGGTGAACGGATTCTCAATACGGAGTGGAGCAGCCATAAAAATTCTTCTTTTGACGCGACACTTGAGATGCAAGGTATAGATTCGATAGGCGTACTAAGCACGATTACCCAGATTATATCCAACGAATTCAATGTAAACATCCAACGTCTTTTAGTTGAAGCCAAAGATGGAGTGTTTGAAGGAAAGATTAAGTTAAAGGTACACGACGTGGAGGATATCCAACGCCTTTGTCTGACACTTTCGAAAATAAAGAATATTAAATCCGTAGGCCGTGTAGCTGATTAAGCGGCCATACGGATAAGATAAACCGTGTAAACTACATAACAAAGCGCCATGATACCGCCTTCCACACGGGTAATCATACGTTTTTTAAAGAATAGCCCAAAGATGAACAGCAATATGCTGGAAAATATCAGCATGCCTAAATCAACATTGGTAATTCCTTGTATATTCATCGGGACAATCGACGCGCTACATCCCAAGACAAAAAAGATATTAAACAAATTCGAACCGATAACGTTCCCGATAGCCATTTCGGGGTTTCTCTTCAAAGCTGCCGCAATTGAAGTCGCCAATTCAGGCAGGGATGTCCCTCCGGCAACAAGAGTAAGCCCTATAACGGATTCGCTAATCCCTAAGCTTCGTGCCATACCCGTTGAGCCATCAACAAAAAGTTGGCCGCCATATACCAAAGCCCCCAAGCCGCCAACGATAAACAAACCGGCTTTCCATATAGGCATATCTTTTATGGTAGCCTCTTCATTCGTTTCTCCGTTTCTGGCAATGGCAAATGTATAGCCCAGGAAAATCGCAAAAAAACAAAGCAACAACAAACCATCGCTGCTACTTATACTGTTTTGCGAACCTCCATTAATCAACATGTCATTCGCACAAATAAACAACACGATTGAAGCCAACAAACAAAGCGGGATTTCTTTACTAAGCGTCCCTTTGGTGATCCTGATCGGAAGTATCACTGCCGTACAGCCGACGATCATCAGGGCATTAAAGATATTACTTCCAACCACATTCCCGATAGCGATATCCGAACTTCCTTTCAAGGCAGAAACAACACTGACTGTAAGTTCGGGAGCAGATGTCCCGAAAGCCACAATCGTCAACCCTATCACCAAACTGGAAATATTAAAACGTTTCGCGATAGACGAAGCACCATCTGTCAGGATATTAGCTCCTACCAATATAAGAAACAAACCGACTATTAAAAGAAGAATATTCATTTAGAAAGGTAGATCATCCGTTTCACTTGGAGGCGGGAAGTCCGGCGCTTGGGATGAAGATGCCGGCGCAGGTTCAAAGTTACCAGGGGCAAGCGATGTCGCAGCATTATTATTCGTCCGTTCCACTTTCCACGCATTGATGTTGGTAAACCAACGTCCATTGTATTCGCGACTGTCTATATCAAAATAAACCGTCAAATCTTCACCTGCCTGGATAGATGCTTGTTCTATCTTATCATTGCCGAATATCTGAAAACATACTTTCCGTGGGTACTGGTCGAACGTTTCTAACACATACTCTTGTTTTTTCCATTCATTTCCGGTTTTACTAACACCTCCCTGCGCTGGTAAAACGGCAATAATTTTTCCTGTAATCTCCATATCGTAATTTCTATTATAATTCGCGGTAAAGGTATAATTTTTCGTTTAATCTGTCACTCTTCCGAATCAATCACGTCGAAAGCATCTTTTAAGATGAGAAGTTCTTCTCTGATTTTTTTCAACCTGTAAACGATTTCTTCTTCGCGGATAGTATTGTCTTTGTTATCTTTTATCCTTTGACGTGCACCGGCCAATGTCATCCCTTTTTCTTTCACCAAATAATATATCAGCCTTACAGATTCTATATCCTGTTCCGTGTAAAAACGGACTCCTTTGCCATTCGTTTTTTGGGGATGCAGGAAGTCAAATTCCTTTTCCCAATAACGCAAGGTGGACTCCTTTACCTTAAACTTTTCCGCCACCTCTTTGATAGAGAAGCGAGACTTTGGGATTTTGTCTTTTTTTAATGCCACAGTAAAAAGACAATTAATCCATTACCTGTCCGTGATTTTCTGCAATCTGAATCATACGATCGTATTCTTCAGGAGTAAGATCCATGAAATAATATTTGGAAGGATTATCATGACGTCCGCGGACGATTACTTCGTAATGTAAGTGAGGGCCTGTAGACTTCCCTGTGTTCCCCACGTATCCTACAACTTCTCCACGAGCTACTTTTTGTCCTACACGCGCTTTAAATTTACTCATGTGCCCGTAAAGGGTTTCGTATCCGAATCCGTGGTCAATCATAAGGCAGTTGCCATAACCTTGCCGCCATCCGGCAAACGTTATCACGCCATTACCCGTCGCGTATATCTCCGTTCCTGTCTTAGCAGAAAAATCCATCCCCGCATGGAAACGCGGCGTACGGTAAATAGGATCGATACGCATACCATAACCGGAAGCCGTCCGTGCCAAGTCTTTATTGGAAATAGGCTGGATAGCCGGGATACATTTTGCCCGCTCTTCCTGGGTCTTTCCTATATTAATCAATTCTTCCAACGAATTTGACTGTACATACAATTGTTTGGAAAGCATATCCATTTTTTGGGTAGTGGCCACTACTAAATCGGAATTGGGCAAGCTCATTAAATACTCATAACGATTTGTACCACCAAAACCCGATTTACGGATAGATTCGGGAATAGATTCGGCTTGAAAGATGGCACGATATAAGTTTTCATCACGTTGCTGTATATCACTCAAAATATCAAATGCGTTATTTAAGCGGAGGGATAATACTTCGTATTGGGTCTGAAGCAATTTGTTTTCTTTCCTTAATTGTGATTCCATCGGTGAATCAAAGAAACGCATCACGACGAAAAAGATAATCACCCCCACGATAATTCCCGTACTTAAATGCCGTATAACAGTAAATATGCGGTCTTTTGCCGATGGGTAAACGCGCTCGTAGCTTAAAGTATTCGGATCGTATAAATAATATGATTTACGTGTTTTAAAAAGTCCCATTGAATATTTTGTAATGATAATAGTCGCAAAAATAATAAATTGCAGTATTTTTGCAAATTGTTTTTCGGATTATTAACGAGTAGAAATTATACATAAAAGAATATGTTAACAGCAAAAGAAACCCGCGAATCGTTCAAATCTTTTTTTGCATCCAAAAATCATCAAATAGTCCCTTCAGCTCCAATGGTTATTAAAGGAGACCCAACTCTGATGTTTACCAATGCGGGAATGAACCAATTTAAAGACATTATATTAGGAAATGTACCTGTCAAATACCCACGTGTGGCAGACTCCCAAAAGTGTTTGCGCGTTAGCGGAAAACATAATGACTTGGAAGAAGTAGGACACGACACATACCATCATACCATGTTTGAAATGCTCGGCAACTGGTCATTTGGCGATTATTTTAAAAACGAAGCCATCGCATGGACATGGGAATACTTGGTGGATGTGTTGAAGTTGAACCCGGGGAACCTTTATGCCACCGTGTTTGAAGGTAGCCCGGCAGAAGGGCTGGAACGCGACAATGAAGCGGCCGGATACTGGGAAAAATACCTACCCAAAAACCATATCCTTAACGGAAACAAAAAAGACAATTTCTGGGAAATGGGCGACACCGGACCTTGTGGACCTTGTTCGGAAATACACATAGATCTCCGTTCGGAAAAAGAAAAGAAACAAACCTGTGGAGCTGACTTGATAAATAAAGACCATCCACAGGTAATAGAGATATGGAACCTCGTATTTATGCAATACAATCGCAAGGCAGATGGGTCATTGGTACCGTTGCCTGCCAAGGTAATCGACACCGGCATGGGGTTCGAACGGCTTTGCATGGCTATCCAGGGGAAAACGTCGAATTACGACACGGATGTTTTCCAACCCATCATCCAACGGATTGCTCAACTAACAGGATTTACTTACGGTGAAAACAAGGAGAAGGACATTGCCATGCGGGTTATTGCCGATCATATCCGCACGATTGCCTTTTCAATTACCGACGGGCAATTACCTTCCAACGCGAAGGCCGGATATGTCATCCGCCGCATTTTACGCAGAGCTGTTCGCTATGCATATACGTTCCTCGATCGTCATGAGGCGTTTATGTACCAGCTTCTTCCGGTTTTAATTGAGACCATGGGGGATGCATACCCCGAATTAACCGACCAGAAATCATTGATGGAAAAAGTAATGAAGGAAGAAGAAGAATCATTCCTTCGTACGCTGGAAACCGGCATGCGATTACTGGATAAAAAGATTGAAGAAGCCGAATCGGCAGGGGAAAAAACCATTAGCGGAATAGATGCTTTCACCTTATACGACACATTTGGTTTCCCGTTAGACTTGACGGAGCTAATCCTTCGCGAACATGGCATGGATGTGGCTATCACCGAATTCAACATAGAAATGCAAAAGCAAAAAGAGCGCGCCCGCAATGCGGCGGCTGTAGAGACTGGTGACTGGATAATCTTGAAGGAAGGCGAAAGCCGTTTTGTAGGCTATGATTTCTTTGAAACAGATGCCGAAATCCTTCGTTACCGGAAAGTAAAACAGAAAAACAAAGAGCTTTACCAAATAGTGCTCGACCAAACTCCTTTTTATGCCGAAAAAGGTGGCCAAGTCGGCGATACCGGCTGGTTGATTAACGACGATGAAAAAATCGTAATTATTGACACAAAAAGCGAGAACAATTTATCTATACACCTAACCGACCGTTTGCCGAAAGACCTGACGGTTTCTTTTGTTGCCAAAATAGACGAAACAAAACGCCTGCAATGCGAATGTAACCATACGGGAACTCATTTATTGCATGAAGCTCTCCGTGAGGTGCTCGGAACGCATGTTGAACAGAGAGGCTCATATGTCTCGCCCGAATCATTACGCTTTGACTTTTCTCACTTCCAAAAAGTAACGGACGAAGAAATCAGGAAAGTTGAACAATTGGTAAGCGAAAAAATACGCGCTGACTTCCCAATGGAGGAACATCGTTCATTACCAATTACCAAAGCAAAAGAAATGGGAGCAATGGCCCTGTTCGGTGAAAAGTATGGTGAAGAAGTCAGAGTGATTAAATATGGTTACTCCATTGAATTATGTGGAGGTACACACGTGCCCTCTACTGGCATGATTGGCACCTTACGAATTGTAGCCGAAAGCTCTATTGCAGCAGGCGTACGTCGCATTGAAGCGGTTACGGCCGAAGGAGCCGAAAATTTCTTTTTTGCCCAGCAAGACCTCATTCGTGAACTACGTTCCTTGTTTAACAATACGCCTAACTTGGTGCAAGGGATAAAAAAGTTTATCGACGAAAATACGGAGATGAAGAAGCAACTGGAAGATTGCCTGAAAGAGAAAGTTATGCAGATGAAAAAAGAAATTGTTTCTCGCGCAGTAGAGCAACACGGCATAAAACTCATGAAAATCACAACAAAAGGACATTCCGACCTAATGAAAGATGTCGCTTTCCAAATTAAAGGTGAGTTAAGAGACAGTTTCGTTTTTGTAGCCGGGCTGGTCGACGAACCTAAGTGTACATTAATGATTATGTTGAGCGATGATTTAGTTGCCAAAGGATTCAATGCAGGCAAATTAGTAAAAGACGCCGCCAAGCATATACAAGGAGGCGGAGGAGGACAGCCCCATTTTGCTACTGCGGGAGGGAAAAAGCCCGACGGGCTAACCACAGCAATGGAACAAGTCATAAGAGATTTAGGGCTACAATAATTTATGCAAATGTCGAAGCAAAAAGTTGTAATAACAACAACTATCCGTACAGAATTAGAAACATTTCTTTCAGAACTAAATTTTGACAAATTATTTGTCCTAACCGACAATAATACATTATACAATTGTTATCCGGTTATTAAAGATACCCCTGCGATAAGCAGGGGAGGAATCATAACCATCCTTGCCGGAGACGACCATAAGAATGTAGAACAATTATGTTCCGTATGGCGTTTCCTGTCCGACAATGGAGCATCAAGAAATTCTTTGCTTGTCAACTTAGGCGGAGGGATGATCACCGATTTGGGAGGTTTTGCCGGTGCCACCTTTAAACGCGGGATAAAGACAGTTAATATCCCGACTACTTTAATGGCTTCTGTTGACGCTGCGGTAGGAGGCAAAACAGGCGTCAATTTCAATGGTTTAAAAAATGAAATCGGCTCTTTTTACCCCCCTGTTTGTGTTTTCATTGATTGCTGTTTCCTGAACACGTTAGACAGAGACAATCTACTATCCGGTTATGCCGAAATGGTGAAACATGCCTTGATAAGTACAGAAGATCATTACCAAGCCATTATTTCATTAGACATGGATTCATCCTTTCCGGCTCTCACCTCTTACCTTTCACCTCTCATTTCAGATTCGGTAGCAATAAAAAAACGCATTGTAGAGGAAGACCCTGGAGAGTTGGGAATCCGCAAGGCCTTGAATTTTGGGCACACGATTGGTCACGCGATTGAAAGTTTATCATTCAAGAAAAATCGGCCATTACTACATGGCCATGCTGTAGCAGTCGGATTAATCTGTGAATTATACTTATCTTACAAACAATGCGGTTTCCCATCCGGTAAACTCAGCCAAACCATCCATCACATAAAAGGACAATACAAACCATTTTTCTTCGATTGCAAAGACTATGACACCCTTTACGAGCTCATGGCACATGACAAAAAGAATGAAAACGGACTCATAAACTTCACCTTGCTATCCAATATAGGTGAAGTGCAGATAAATCAGACAGCAACTAAAGAACAGGTACTTGAATCATTAGATTTTTACCGCGAAACCTTTGGAATATAATCGAAATACCCTACCTTTGCACCAAAATAAAGCGGGATGTAGCTCAGCCCGGTAGAGTACGCGTCTGGGGGGCGTGTGGTCGCAGGTTCAAATCCTGTCATCCCGACTAAAAGAGAAAGAGTTAAGCAAAATTGCTTAACTCTTTCTCTTTTAAACCTACAACAAATCTAAAACATTTTCTTTTGCTCGGCATGTCCGCTATTTGTCCGATTTTTTTTGGGAAAGTCGATGAAAA
>JAIRRS010000129.1 GCA_031255855.1 Tannerellaceae bacterium
GGTTCCCACGGCGACATAAATTTGCGGAAGGTCATGCCCGATGTACTGGAAATTGCCGACGGATTTACACCAAACGTCCTCTCCGCTCCTACGAACATAATTTTTTCGCCGGGATACAATATAGTAGCCTCACGCCGTTTATCTCCTTGTTCAAAAGCTTTATACAGTTCCAAAGTAGGTTGAAAATATCCCCAGGTATTATATGCGTTCCATCCTCCATTCTGAAAAGACATGCCATGGAATTTAGGCCCTTGATTTGCATTACCAAGTAATGAAAAGATATATTCGGAACAGAAATTATTCTCTCTTCTCCAAAGATTCGCAAATGGGTTGTTCGAATTATCATCAAATAAATCCCGCCTGTCTGCACCGGTCAAACCAATCACTTTGTCGCACATCTCCAATACGATACTATAATATTTGGAATCATACTGAGCAGCGTAAAGCGCTGCCCGTGCGGCAAAAGCCCATGCAGCAGCTTTATGCGGATGACCGTAATCATTTTTATCCATTTGAGAGAACAACGGCAGCATGTCGCCGGCTTTACGCATATCACTAATGATCAGATCATAATTTTCCAGTACTGATTGCGGCCGGGGGGAGTCGATATTTTCTGCCGGCGTGTCTTCCGTGAGAATAGGCAATCCGCCGTTAGGCCCATTGTCGCCGTACCAGGGAACAAGCCACAAGTAAGCAAAAGCACGGAAAAAATATGCTTCTCCCAAAGCCTGTGTTTTGAAAGTTCCGGAGATATTCATATCAGGTACGTTTTTCAATAATTCGTTTGTACGTCCTATGACCTGATACATATTTTCAAAGTTATCTCTGGCGTCGCGCGTATTTTCCGGCGCCATCAGGAAGTTCTTGATCTGATCGCCCTCTGCCTGTGAACGTCCTGTAACGAGGTTATCGCTACAATTTTCAAACCACATAAATCCGCGTCCGGTTACACCTTCTTCGTAGCAGAATGTGTAAAAACCCAATATTGCGTTTTTTACATCATTTTCCGTTTTCCAGTATTGTTCGGCAGTTCCGGCAGTTCCGTATTGTTCATAATCCAGGAAATCATCACATCCGAATAGCACTACAAATGAAATCATTGCAAGTGCCGTCTTATATATCATTGTCTTCATAATTATATCCTTTTATAGTTATCAAAATCAGAAGTTAAGGTTTATCCCCACACTAAACGAGCGGGATACCGGATAAGTGCTCCCGTCAATTCCCCAATTACCGATTTCGGGGTCTATTCCCGAATAAGGAGTAACGGTAAATATATTGTCGCCCGACAGATAAACCCTTACTTTACTATCCGGCAGGCCTATGGATCTTACTACTTTGGCCGGAAGGCTGTAGCCCAATGTGAGATTTTTCAAACGAAGATACGATCCGTCTTCGAGGAAAAAAGTGCTGGCATTGGTATAGTTCCCTTGACCGTCATTAATGATACCCAGTCTGGGAACACCGGAATTTTCATTAAAATCGAAAGAGTCCAATACATCGGAGATCATATTGTTTCCCTGTCGTCCACCCATATTTATCTGCTTAAAGACGTTATATATTTTATTTCCGCCAATGCCCTGGAACATGAAACTGAAATCGAATCCCTTATAATTGAGAGATCCTCCAAAAGCATAGGTGATCTTCGGCAAATAACTTCCATGATACGTTTTGTCGCTCGTATCGATCTGTCCGTCGTTATTAGTATCCACATACTTCAGGTCGCCGGGTTTTGCATCCTTCTGTATTGCCTTGGCAACACCCGATTCCTCGTTTTTATATATGTATTTATCGATCTCATCCTGGGTTTTAAATACCCCGTCGGCCTCTAAAAGATAGAATGAATACCAGGGCTGGCCTACCGTAGAACGTAGCGGATAAATGGAGTAAAAGTTAATATCATGCTCAATATAAGACAATGTTTTTAAGTCTTTCACTTCATTCTTCACTGTACTCAGATTTCCATACACATTAAACGACAGGTCGTTGATAGTTTTACTGTAACTGATGCCGGATTCCCATCCTTTGTTCACAACTTCGCCCATATTGCCATAGGTTTTTTCAGAAAACATTTTAAAAGGAACGGGGATAAAATCTATCAAGTCTTTTGTTCTTTTCCGATAATAATCGACAGTAATATCCAATTCGTTGAACAGGTTTATATCGAGACCGAATCCTGTTTGTTCCGATGTTTCCCATGTCAGCTTATCGTTCAGCATCCTGTCCTGATAAGCTCCATAGAGCTCATTATTAAGCCCTTCTCCGAAAATAACAGGATTAGGGGGGCTCATCATTACCGGATAGGGAGGATAATATCCCAACGATTCCACATTACCGACACGACCCCAGCTTGCCCTGAGCTTAAACAGTTTCACCGGGATGTTCAGTTCTTTAAAGAATGGTTCTGAGGAAATTTTCCATGCTCCGGAAAAGGCAGGGAATGTTTGGCCTTTTAGTTTTCTCGACAAGCGAGAAGAATTATCACGCCGTAAACTGCCTGTTACGAAATAACGATCATCAAAAGAATAACTTGCTCTTCCGAGGAATGAATACATGGCATCTTCCTCCGTAAGTTCTTCCGGCCTGTGCCTCGACCAGTCGCTACCTTGCGGGAATGTTGCCGAGTGATCGTCTTCTTTTGCGAAGCCATATACCCAAGTCTGATTCAAGTCATATTTATTATAGCGCATCGTATATCCTCCCATAATGCTGGCATCATGTTTTTCCGCAAAATTCAGAGAATAAGAAGCGATTGTTTCCCATAGCCAATTCGTATTTAAATCATTGCGGATTGTCCTAAAATTATCGTTACTGGATCTTCCGTATTCGGGCGCTTTGGAAACAAATTCAACAAATTTTTCAGTGACAAGTCCGGCAGTAAAGTCAGACTTCACCATTAATCCGGATATTGGTCTTATTTCAAGGGTCGAGGTAGAAAATAGTTTCGTTTTAGGGTCTCGTTTCCTCAATCTTTTAAGAGACGCTACGGGATTTCTGAGATTTCCGAAACCTGACACATCGGCTTGCGCCCACATAGGGATCGTCCCCCCGTACAAGTGTTCCCCGTCGATACCCAATACAGGATTTCCATCCTTATCGTATTCATATACCGTGGCGGAACGCGGATAAGCGATGGCTTCGAGTATAGGGCCTTCGTGGCTGGCATTGATGTCTCCCTGTCCGTTCGTATATTGAAAGGATACATTTTCCCTAAATAACAACCATTTTGCTATCTGAAAATCAATATTCAACTTACCGCCCATTTTTTCACTGTAGGTATTCAGCAATGTACCCTGATTCTTATCATAAGAAAAAGATCCTAATGCTTTAATTTTTTCCGCACCTCCCGAAAGCGAAACTGCATAGTGTTGAAGATGTCCTGTCCGGAATATCTCGTCTAACCAATCGGTTCTGGTAACATTGCCATACGGATATAATTCCGGATTGGCAACTTGCGGCAAAACCGTACCGGCTTTATCGCTGGCTGTCTTCCATACCATATTATATTCTTCGGCAGTGAGCACCTTCGGTAGGTTCTGCACTTGGCTGATAGAATGAGATACATTCACATCCACACGGGTTTTTCCTGCAACAGCTTGTTTTGTGGTAATAATAACCACTCCGCCCGACCCCACGGAAGCCCCGTATATTGCGGCAGATGCAGCATCTTTCAGCACTGTAACCGTTTCTATATCCTCCACATTATAAGGAGCATTGGGAACTCCGTCTACAACGAAAAAGACTCCGTCACCTTTCTTTGATCTACTGCTTTTGTTTCCAATTTTAGGATCACGATCGTCTCCACGCGAGCCGCGGCCGCGAATAGATATTGTCGGGTCTAATAAAGGATCGCCTCCGCTCATCTGGATTGTGACACCCGGCATTCGTCCTTGTAGCAACGTGTTCATATCCGAAGGACGGCTTTTCATTGTCTGGTCGAGTTTAACCGAAGAAACAGCCATCGACAAATCATCCTTTCTGGTTGAACCATATCCGATAACTACAAGTTCTTCCAATGATTGTATATCCTCGCGCAATACAATCTCAAGAAACGTACGTCCTTCCGTAGAAATATCATAGGAGTGATAACCTATATAGGAAATCTGAAGAACTGCTCCCTCTCCCACACTGATGGTAAAGTTGCCGTCAATATCGGTTACGGTACCACTCGTAGTACCCTTTTCTATAACACTGGCTCCGATAATGGATTCTCCTCGTTCGTCGGTGACCTTTCCGGTAATCTGTCTTTTCTGTTGTTGTACATTGTCTTTCGATTCGAAAGCGCCCCGGTTCATCTCTTTCGGATGTAGGATAATTTGAGTGCCTTTTACTTCATATTCTACATTTTCCGCACCGAACATTCTGTCCAATACCGAAGCGATCGATTCCTCATGAGCCTGTATGTCCATTTTCCGGTCTACATCTATTAATTTGCTGTTATACAGGAAATAGTATTCCGATCTCTCCTCTATGGTCTGCAATATCTTTTCGATGGATGCGTTTTTTATATCCAGCGAAATTTTGGCGTTTTGAGAATATAAATGTTCTGCTTGTAACTGAAAAACAAGTACGAACAGAAAGAAGAATATCATTCTCATAGCAATAGGTATTTTTCCACCTAAAGTACAAAAAAGGTGTACTTTTTGGTTGATTGATTTATTATTCATACTTTTACATTGTTATTAAATTTATGATGATGAGTTTAATAGCTTGCTTGTTGGTCAGGTGAGATTTTCCAACAAGATAAATCGGGGGGAGAATGTATTAAGCGTTCTCC
>JAIRRS010000035.1 GCA_031255855.1 Tannerellaceae bacterium
TAAATTGTTTGGCAAAGCAAGTAGATGTATGGCAAAGAACGCTAAAGGCCAGCAGATGTTTGGCAGAAGACCAGCAGACACAAACTTGAACTGTATCGTGTGGAATATGAAATTATAACGATCTGTGAAAGCGGGGTTTTTCAAACGACACATAACAGGACTGTTTACGCTTCGCCGCCAGTAGGCGGCTCGGCCTCCAGTTTTGCTAGGTCATTCGCTTCGCTCATTCCCACGCAAAACCTCCGGCACATTTTGTCGGCCCTGGAAATGCTACGCATTTCTCTATTCGGGCGGCCAAAACATCGCAAACAGCCGGAACGTTAGGCGAAATTTGAAATGCCGCAAATTTTTTCTAAAAAGGCCATTGACAAAACAGCAAAAAACCGAGATACTAAGATGCGTTGCCGTTCATGGCGGCGCATAAGAAAACGGAGGATCAATAGCATGAAAAAGCAGGCATAATCATTGGCTTTTGGGTCTTTTCTCTTTGCACAAAACAGTCAGAACAACGTGCAAACATCAATTGCGATGCTCAACTACATAGGAACCCAGACGGTTATTATTGAGCAGTCAAAAAACAATAGATTATTGCTTGAAGAAATGCAGAATAAGTTTTACAATAGAGTTGTTCAGAAATTTCAGTTTTTGAACAACAAGCACTAAGAAATGGCAAAATGCAAGGCATTTTGCAAGACTTGTTCGAGAACCAACCGGGTTCTTGAACAAGTCTAATAATGCAAACCCAAGTGTTATTGATACACAAACCCAAGGATATTTAAATAGTTTGATGGATAGTATTGACGGCTTGCGTTTGGTTACTATCCAGCGCGAAAAGGTCCAATTTATCTATGAAAACCAGCAAGCGCAGGCGTTGTCTCAGGCCATGCCTAATCCGTTGTACTTGCTTGCGTTAAGAGATAAAAAACCTCTTGATATTATAATAACCGCCATTCTCATGACTGTTGACTCCAGTGTGCGTTACAATACCGCGCAAAACAACGCGAGGGCAAATTTAATTCTCGCAAATTTTGATATTCAAAAAGAGGAGTTAATCCCTCTCTCGAATCTGAAAAAAGATTATTTCAATCACGTGATTAATATTACACGCATCAACAATCTTGATGGCAGCGAAAGCTTATCGCAGGAAAGCATTGAGCGGTTTGTTAATTATTTACTGGATACTAATAAACAACGCGCTCGCGAATGGTTGGAGCAAAACCGGGCTTTATACACAAAGTAGCCCCCTATTGGCTTGCGTTGGCGGATATATATTATGATTTAGAGCAGTATCAAGAATGTTTAAACGCCATTCAAATTTATGAATCTGTTCAAGCGCCAATATTCAGGAAGGATTTTGATTTAGCCCGTGTTTTACCCAAGGCTATCCTTTCTGCCTCAAACATATACAACAATAACCCGACGTATGTTTCCACGGCAAAGCGGTATTTACAGAAAATAAAGGACAATACCAATGAAAAAGATTGGGCGTTACGGTATTTTGCCGCACAAACATATATTAGTTTAGCCGCGATAAGTGACCGCCGGGCAAATTTGCAGGAGGCTTATGACCTTATTGTAGAAAATATTATCTATTTGTCAAGGGAACAGGATAAATTACAAAAATCTTATGCCGCCGAAATTACAATGCCGGAAGATTTAATCGGCGAACAGAAAAAACAGGCGGAAAGATTAGTAAGGCAATTAAAAGACGAGCGAAAAACTGAACTTCCTCCAATGCACTCCGCCCTAGCGCTTAATTATCAAACTGTTTTTCTGTTGATGGATGAACTGGGGAAGAACCAGGCGGAAAGAATCCGTGTAAGCGGCATTTTAAAGAATACAACCGTAATGCCGCAGTTTAGGCATATCTATTTTGGAGATCCCTATAATTACCCTTTTAATTATCCTTCACAATCATTTGCTCTTGATAGAAATCTCACCGGGCTGAGTGGGGTTATATCAATTATAAGCGGTTCGGATAAAATAAACCTTGAATTGCCGGCGGTATTTTTATCAGCAGATTCAAGTATAGATGTGCGTATTCATGGTGGGGGGTTATTATTTATATACAGTTCCCGCAGTTCAATATAAAGTGCAAGAAGTTGTTAGGAAGAAAATGTCATCAACTTCAGACTTTATCGTAAAACTAGAACTGCCTTTAACCTCTACAATGACCATTACGAAAGACGGTTACCATATCCTGGAAGTTGTTATAAAAACACACGGCATGACCTGCACTGTTGTTTTTGTTTGTCAAAGCGGTACGACAAAATTTGAATTCATGCGGATAGAATAGAACAAATATGATTTATAATCACAAAAGATGCGCCGCCTTATTGTTTCTCGTTTTATTTTGTACGTCAGGCATATACCCAAAACATGATTTTACCGATAATAATGGAGGGGCCGGACACGCAGATGGTATTTCAAAATTGTTGACGGGAAAAGATTATTATAGTAATTCTGGAAATCATAAATTGTTTCCTGTATTGACGGGGTTAACTTATATCATGTATTTGACGGTTGACTCAACATGGTATAGTGAAGAGGGGGGAATCCCCCACGACAATGTAGATAAAGCAAAGAAATACCTCGAACTTCATCAAAGGGAATTAAAAACAAATGGTATTCCTAATATCAAAAATTTTCTAACTCCCGGAGGAAGTTTCCATGGGGAATATACGCATTTAGGCTGGGATCATCCGTCTTATGCGCCCGATACGGCAAAAAAATGGCTTGTCCGCAAAGAGATTTTACGGGATTTTCTTGGGAAACATTTTGCTTTTGGCCTGAATGACAGTACCGATATAATTAAACCAAGCAAGCGCGATAGTTTTGCTGCGTTGTTATATTATGTGCATATTCTCGGAGACCACGAAAACAACACAATTACTACCGCAAGAAGCCGCATTCCAATTAAAAACCCCGATGAACAAAATGACGAAGAAACGGGAATTATAACGCATTGGGAAGGAAATGACAGAAATAATAATGGAACTCCAACAACGACAATCGTAGAGGAACTAAATCATCACCTAAAAATATTGTTTGACGACCAAAAGAATACATCCCAGTATAAGAATATTATCAGGTATAAATAGTGTTTTGCCTTTATCATTCCAGATGAATAAAACTGATGACAAAAAAGAACAGGAAAGAAGAATACAGGATAATCAAAGAGAAAAAGCAAAATTAATATTACAAATTCTTTTTAATAATGTGCCATATTTGTTGCAAGAAGCACGGTTTGCGAAAGATTTTTATAACGAGATGTTAAAATAATATACTCACCACGCCGTCCATGGCGCGGTGTTTCGTAACAGTTTTTTGTTGGAAGTTATGAATAAAGCATTTATTATGAAAAGGGTGGTTTAATATCCCGGAGCTTGCTCCGGTACCAGATAACAGTGGAAGGCCATTTGATCCATGACGGATGGACCCCGCAGGCCATAGCCGGCAGGCTTCCCCTCGATTTCCCCGGCCTTGCCACAAATTATGAATCTATCTACCGGTGGATATAAACCGAACGCCGAGATCTCGTACCTTACCCGGTCAAAGGCCATAAAAAACGGCAT
>JAIRRS010000152.1 GCA_031255855.1 Tannerellaceae bacterium
CATATTCGTTATTTTTTTTGAGATTACTCCAAATACATCAAACAATACGTACCTATGTTATTAACTGCAAATATATTGAAAATTCGACAGGTATCATTAAAAATTCATTGGGATGATTCAGGGAAAACATCCCAATGATTTAGGAAGATCATCTCAATGAAACCAAGAGAACATCCAGATGAATTTTTCAAGCAATACAAAGAGCGTATTAAAATCTCATGAAGCGGGAACTCGCGTTTGTGATTGTCGTTTAAAATGCTTACTATTGTGCTCCATTGGCGATGATTCAGGCCGGTTGGAAACGTTTTATTCATTTATTTTTTCCATTCGTTGGAATTTCAAATTGATACAGACAACAAAGAGTTTCAGGATGCCCTGCAATTAGTGACGCGTACGCGGCAGTCGGTATTCCTTACCGGAAAGGCCGGGACCGGGAAATCTACGTTCCTGAAATATATCTGCAAGCACACGAAAAAGAAACACGTTGTGCTGGCTCCTACCGGTATTGCAGCCATCAATGCCGCGGGAGTAACGATTCATTCGTTTTTCAAGTTGCCGTTTCGCCCGATATTACCCGACGACCCAGACCTAAGCCTGAAAGACGGGCGTATATTTGAATTTTTCAAATACAAGAAGTCGCACCGGAAATTACTCACCGAAGTGGAACTGATTATTATTGACGAGATCTCCATGGTGAGGGCGGATACGATTGACTGCATCGACCGCATCCTGCGGGTGTTTTCGGGAAATACGCGCCTGCCTTTCGGGGGAAAGCAGTTGCTTTTCGTAGGAGATATTTTCCAGTTGGAGCCGGTTGTGCCGTCGGATCAGAAAGATATACTCAACCTTTTTTATGCCAATCCATTCTTTTTTTCCGCCCATGTGTTTAAAGAAATCAACCTGGTTCCGATTGAATTGCAAAAGGCGTACCGCCAAACCGACGCGGTTTTCCTTACTATATTGGACAGGATACGGAGCAATACGACCCGGAAACAAGATCTGGATATTCTGAACGCCCGCTGTTTTCCTACTTTTTCGCCCAGGAACGAAGATATGTATATCACCCTTGCTACCCGGCGCGACCAAGTGGACTACATCAATGAAAAGAAGCTGGAGGAACTCCCCGGCGAAGAATACGTGTGTACAGGAATTATCGAAGGCGATTTTCCCGAATCGTCCCTTCCCACGCAACTACGGCTGGCCATTAAGGAGCAGGCACAGATCATCTTTATCGACAATGATCCGGAGCGCCGCTGGGTAAACGGAACCATTGGGATGATATCCGGAATTGACGGGGACGGCCATGTGTCGGCCTTGCTGGAAAACGGGGCAGAACACCTGGTGGAACCCACTTCGTGGAGAAACTACCGGTATAAATACAACGAAAAGGAAAAGCGGATTGAAGAAGAAATCATCGGCAGTTTCCGGCAATTGCCTATCCGGCTGGCCTGGGCGATTACGGTACACAAAAGCCAGGGGCTGACATTCAGCCGCGTGGTGGCAGACTTCACGGGAGGCGTCTTTGCCGGAGGACAGACATACGTAGCGCTCAGCCGCTGCACGACATTGGAAGGACTGGTGTTGAAAAGCAAAATAAGCAACCGGGATATTTTTGTAAAGAAAGAGATTGTGGCTTTCAGCCAAGTATTTAACAACCGGAAACTTATCGAGACAGCCATTCGCGACAGCGAAGCCGAACTGCTGTACGCGCAGGCCGCCCATTTGTTTGACAAAGGCGACATAAAGGAGGCCGTGGAGCATTTTTCGGCTGCTGTGGAGAAACGGAACGAACTGAGCCAACCGGCGGTGCAACGGCTTGTCCGCTTCAAACTGCAACGTATCAATACGATCCGGGGACAAATGGAAGCCCTGCGCGAAGAACTGCACAAGCAACGGGAAATCCAAAAGGAGTATGCCCACGAATATTTTCTGATGGGGCATGAATGTATTACGATAGCGGGTGATCTGAACGCTGCCATCCGCAACTTTGACAAGGCGCTGAAACTCGACCCCTCCCTGGTGGATGTGTGGGTAAGGAAAGGGATGGCGCTGGTGGATTTGGAAGACCTCCAGCGCGCGCTGACATGCTTCAACGAAGCGGTGAGGTTAAGCCCCCTTACTTTCAGCGGCCGGTATCACCGGGGGAAATGCCTGATTGCTCTGAAACACTATGAAGCGGCCGTTGCAGACCTGGAGAAAGCCGTGACCCTGTCGCCCGGCCATTTCCTCGCACATGGCCATTTAGCCAAAGCTTACCGGGCGCTTGGGGACGTTGACCGTGCCCAACACCATCAGGACATTTCCGACAAACTCCGCCGGAAAAACAGTTGATTTACCCCTCTACATCGCCCATAAACAGAGCCTATTCGCCGAAAACACCCTTTTCTGCGAATTAAACATTCCATGTATGCCATTAATTTCTGCATGTGCAGACAAATGCTAATTGCCTTTGTTTGACGGATTGTACGCTTTGGTTGTTTCGGGATCGATGCCGCTTGGCTTTTCCGGCATTTTACCTGTCGGTATAATTACCTGTAAAAGATCAGCGATGATTTGTCTGCGCTTGCAGTTTTTATATTTCCAAGTGGTTGAGTGATTACCAAAAGGTTCGTTTTTTTATCTATTGCGTGTGTAAAAGTTTTCCAGTTTGCCGGTATCGCATATGGATATATCCTTGTTATGATGGGCTTTTTTTGGAGGTGTCAAATTTGCCGATAGAGTGAAAAGTTTTCCTTTTTGTTAAACATCCTATATACGTTGTCGTACGAAACAACAAAATCCTTTGTTTCAAATCTGGGTAGAAACGTTCCACTTCCGTTCTGTTTTTTAGTGATAATCCTATTCTTTTTTACAAATCCGGAACCTGTTGAGATACGATTGGGGAGATTGTTTTCTGTGTGGAGGAATTTGTTGAGGGGTGAGTGGTGTGATTGTTTTCCGTAAGAGTTTATTTGAGGAGGAGGCCGGGCGATCGACTTTTCCTAATCGCGCATGCTTGCGAAATTCGAACGGACAACGTTTGGGATTGGCTTGCCGGGAGGCGCTTTTTTCGTCTGCTTATCAATCGATCCTGTTTGATTCTTTTTCTTTATTATTTTATTGTTTGATAGATTGATTATTTATTATAATTATTTTAATATAAAATATACGTTGATTTGTTTGCTTTATTATTGTTTTTGATTATTTTTTCTGTTTTCTTGTATGAGATTCATGGGTGTACATTGTGATCGTATAACCGGCTTATATTGTTTGTTTAAATGGGCTATATTGCTCTTGTTGCGCGGTGGTTGTTTTTTTATAGTTGTATTTATTTTTATTATATATTTATTGAGTATTATTATTTTTTATTTGGCTTTAAATCTGTTTGTTTTTGAGATGTAATTGTTTGTTTTTGAAAACAGTACCGGAGCATTGCGACAGGATGGTACAGTATCATCCTTGGGCCGGAGAAGCGCATGACGGCGCGTATCTTTTCGCGGTAGGCTGGGGCATAGCAATGCGTGGGGCATTTTTTGCAAGCTGTTTTGTTCTCTCCATAGCGGCATGTATTGAGTTTTTTTTCCGCGTATTCCAATAACTTTTGACAGTCGGGGCATCGTGTGGCAGATTTGTGTTTTTTCCGGCAATAGAGCACAATCATCCACTTCACGATTCGTTTTTCCTGTTTAATGTGCATTACTTTGTTGGTTTGTGATTTTCACGCGGTAAAGGTATTGTTTTTCTTTTTGTGTTTTTCTTTTTTGTATGGTTTGTTCGTGGGGATGGCGGAGAGGGGTGTCTGTTTGTATTTGTTATGTTTTGTGGCGTGTTTGGTAACAATTTGTTTGTTTTTCTTGTTTTATTGATGCGAATTGTTACCATTCTGTATTTTCATAAACATTTAGTTTGTAAAAATGTTTCTTGTATATCAAAAAGGTATATATTTGCTGTGTATAAAGTCAAAAAGTAACAATAATTTATATTTTAACAACAAAATGATAGATTTTATCCGTTTTACGAAGATGCATGGAGCAGGGAATGATTATATTTATGTAAATACGATGGAATTTCCGGTGGATTGTCCTGAGGAACTAGCGGTGCGTTGGAGTTGCCGTCATACGGGGATTGGCGCGGATGGGCTGGTGTTGGTCGGCGCGTCGGAGGTGGCTGATTTCAGTATGCGTATTTTTAATGCGGATGGTTCGGAGGCGATGATGTGCGGAAATGCTTCGCGCTGTATAGGTAAGTATGTCTATGAGAAGAGCCTCACCACTAGCAAAGTGGTGAGGCTTGAAACGCTTTCGGGGATCCGGGAGTTGAGGTTGTGCGTGTCTGACGGCTGTGTGGAGGAGGTGACGGTGGATATGGGGATGGCTGAGGTGGTGGAGCGGTTGCTTGCGCTTGAGGTGGACGGCATGTGTTATGAGGGGATGGTGGTGTCGATGGGTAATCCTCATTTTGTGGTATTTACAGATGATTTAGGGTTGGCTGATATTGACCGGTTGGGGCCGTTGTTGGAGTGTCATCCGTATTTTGCGAATCGTACGAATGTGGAGTTTGTGCATGTTTTGTCGCCGGGGCGGTTGCGTATGCGTGTGTGGGAGCGTGGTTCGGGTGTTACGCTGGCTTGCGGGACGGGAGCTTGTGCTTCGGCTGTGGCTGGTGTGTTGAATGGTTTTAGTGGGGAGGCATGTGTTGTGGAGATGGATGGAGGTTGTTTGTCGATTCGCTTGGATGCGGCTTCCGGCAGGGTTTTTATGACTGGAGGTGCGGCGTTTGTTTATGAAGGTGAGATTGGTTTAGGTAATTATAAATAAAACTATCATGGCTTTAATTAATGAGCATTTTCTGAAGTTGCAGAATGGTTATTTGTTTTCGGAGATAGCTAAGAGGGTAAATGCTTTCAGGGTGACGCATCCGAAAGAGCGTGTTATCAGTTTAGGTATTGGTGATGTGACGCTTCCACTGGCTCCTGCTGTGTGTGAGGCGATGCACCGGGCGGTGGACGAGTTGGGTAGGAGAGAGACGTTTCGGGGGTATGGCCCAGAACAGGGGTATCCTTTTTTGGTGGACGCGATTATCCGGCATGATTATGCGAGCCGGGGTGTGTCGCTTGATCCGGGGGAGGTGTTTGTGAGTGATGGTTCGAAGAGTGATACGGGGAATATAGGAGATATTTTGCGTCATGATAATAGTATTGGTGTGACAGATCCGGTATATCCGGTGTATATTGATTCGAATGTGATGGCTGGTCGTACGGGTTTTTCCGACGGCGGCAGGTGGAGTGATGTGGTGTATATTCCTTGTACGGAGGAGAATGGGTTTGTGCCTGATCTTCCGAGCCGGCGGGTGGATATCTTGTATCTGTGTTATCCGAATAATCCGACAGGTGTGTCGCTTTCGCGTGACGAGCTGAAGAAGTGGGTGAATTATGCGTTGGCGAATGATGTAATTATTATGTATGATGCGGCTTATGAGGCATATATTTGTAATCCGGAGATTCCTCATTCTATTTATGAAATTAAGGGTGCGAAGAAGGTGGCGATAGAGTTTCGCAGTTTTTCGAAAACGGCTGGTTTTACGGGTGTGAGGTGTGGATATACAGTGGTTCCGAAGGAGTTGAATGGTTTTACGCTGGATGGTCGCAGGGTGTCGCTGAATGAGCTTTGGAGCCGTAGGCAGGCGACGAAATTTAATGGTACGAGTTATGTGACGCAACGTGGAGCTGAGGCGGTGTATTCGGCTACGGGTCGGGAGCAGATTGGTGCGTCGGTGGATTATTATATGACGAATGCGCGGATGATGCGCGCGTGTTTGCAGGAGTGCGGGCTGAAGGTATATGGAGGTGAGGATGCGCCGTATGTATGGGTGAAGACTCCTGACGGTATGAGTTCGTGGAGGTTTTTCGAGCGGCTTTTGTATGAAGCTTTTATTGTGGGTACGCCTGGCGTGGGTTTTGGTCCGAGTGGCGAGGGGTATTTGCGGTTTACGGCGTTTGGGGAGCGTGAGGAGATGCTTGAGGCGATGTCGCGTTTGCGTAGGTATATTTGATTATCAACATAAAAGTATTGTGTTATGGGACTTATTATTCCGAGTGATTACAGGGCGACGTTGTTGCCCGAGACAACTGAACAGGCGATTCAGTTGCTGAAAAAGAGTTTTCAAGATAAGTTGACGAAAGATTTTAATTTGCGGCGTGTGACGGCTCCTTTGTTTGTGTTGTCCGGGACGGGAATCAATGATGATCTTAACGGAGTGGAGCGTCCGGTTTCTTTTCCGGTCAAGTGTATGGGAGACCGGAAGGCTGAGGTGGTTCATTCGCTGGCGAAATGGAAGCGTTTGAAGCTGGGGGCTTATCGTATTCCTCCGGGTTATGGTCTTTATACGGATATGAATGCTATCCGTTGTGATGAGGAGCTTGACAACCTTCATTCGCTGTATGTGGATCAGTGGGATTGGGAGAAGACTATCGGTGAGGGAGACAGGACGCTTGATTTTTTGAAAAAGACGGTGAGGCGTCTTTATGTTTTGCTTCGTGAGATTGAGCAGCTTGTTTATGAGAGTTACCCGCATATTACGCCTTCTCTTCCGGGGGATATTACGTTTATCCATTCGGAAGAGTTGTTGCAGATGTATCCCGGCTTGCCGGCGCGTGAACGGGAGGCGGAGGTAGCGAAGAAGTTTGGCGCTGTGTTTATTATCGGGATTGGAAATCCACTTACGGATGGAAAGAAGCATGATGGGCGCGCACCGGATTATGATGACTGGAGCACGCTGAACAGTGATGGTTTTTACGGACTTAATGGCGACATTATTTTCTGGGACGAAGTGTTGTCGTGTGCGTTTGAGTTGTCGTCGATGGGAATCCGCGTGGATAAGGAGTCGCTGTTGAGGCAATTGGAGTTGTGCGACTGTCTTGATCGCAGGGAATTATCGTTTCACCAGGCGTTGCTTGAGGATCGTATTCCTTTGTCGATTGGAGGAGGGATTGGGCAGAGCCGGTTGTGTATGTTTTTCCTTAAGAAGGCGCATATCGGCGAGGTTCAGGCGTCTATCTGGCCCGAGGAGCAGGCGTCTGTTTGCAAGGAGAATGGTATTATACTATTATAAGTTGCGCGCGGTGTGTTTTTAAAAAGATCGAATAATGAGTACATTAAGATTCAGAGTTGTAGAGGCGGCGTTTAAGAAGAAGGCCGTGGAAGTGTGTAGTCCTGCCGGTAAGCCTTCGGAGTATTTTGCACGGAAGGTGTTTAACCGCGAGAAGATGTTAAGATATCTTCCGGAGAAAGCGTATGCCCAACTGGCGGATTCGATAGATAATGGTACGCCACTGGATCGCGGGACGGCCGACGCAGTGGCTTTGGGGATGAAGAAGTGGGCGATTGAGATGGGTGCGACGCATTATACGCATTGGTTTCATCCTTTGACGGAAGGGACGGCAGAGAAGCACGATTCGTTTGTGGATCTGGATGGTAAGGGTGGACTTGTGGAGAAGTTTTCGGGCAAGTTACTCATCCAGCAGGAGCCGGATGCTTCGAGTTTTCCCAGCGGAGGTATCCGCAATACGTTTGAGGCCCGCGGGTATACGGCTTGGGATCCGTCTTCACCGGCGTTTATTATTGACGATACGCTTTGTATTCCTACCATATTCATTTCGTATACGGGAGAGTCGCTCGACTATAAGGCGCCTCTCCTGAGAGCTTTGGAGGCTGTGGGGAAGGCGGCGGCCGGTGTTTGCCGTTATTTTGACCCTGGCGTGAAAAAAGTGTATGCCTACCTGGGATGGGAGCAGGAGTATTTTCTGGTGGACGAAGGGCTGTATGCGGCTCGTCCGGATCTTTTGCTTACGGGTCGTACGCTGATGGGGCATGAGAGCAGTAAGAACCAACAGCTTGAAGACCACTATTTCGGCGCTATCCCCACCCGCGTACAGGCGTTTATGAAAGAGTTGGAGATAGAAGCCCTTGAACTGGGCATTCCCCTGAAGACGCGGCATAACGAGGTGGCGCCGAACCAGTTTGAAGTGGCTCCGATATTTGAGGAGTGTAACCTTGCTAATGACCATAACCTCCTGGTGATGGCTTTGATGCGCAAGGTTTCGCGTAAGCATGGCTTTCGCGTGCTCTTGCATGAAAAGCCGTTTAAGGGCATCAACGGGTCGGGCAAGCATAATAACTGGTCGCTGGGAACGGATGGCGGCGTGGGGCTGATGTCGCCGGGTAAAAGCCCAGAGGAGAACCTGCGGTTTATCACTTTTGTGGTGAATGTGCTGAAGGCTGTGTACAGGCATAACGGGCTTTTGAAAGCCAGTATCATTTCGGCCAATAACGCGCACCGGCTGGGAGCAAACGAGGCGCCTCCGGCTATCCTTTCGAGTTTTTTGGGTTCGCAGGTAACGGCGGTGCTGGAACGTTTGGAAAACACGGATGTGAATGAGGTAGTGGTGGAAGGAAAACAAGGGATGAAGCCGGACATAGCCCGTATTCCGGAGCTTTTGCTGGATAACACGGATCGCAACCGGACGTCGGCGTTTGCCTTCACGGGTAACCGCTTTGAGTTTCGCGCGGTGGGTTCGGAGGCCAATTGTGCCGCCGCCATGCTGGCGCTGAATGCTGCCGTAGCCGAGCAGTTGACGCTATTCAAGGCAGAAGTAGACAGGGAAATGGCTTCGGGCAAGGAAACGTTTGCCGCCATCTTGGAGACGCTCCGCAAGGATATCAAAGAAAGCAAGCCGATTCGCTTTGACGGAAATGGCTATTCGGAAGCGTGGAAGGCAGAGGCCCTGAGACGCGGGCTGGACTGCGAGACCAGCGTTCCGTTGATTATCGACGCCTACCTGAAGGATAGCTCGGTAAGGATGTTTGAACGTACGGGCGTGATGACGCGCAAGGAACTGGAGGCGCGTAACGAGGTGAAGTGGGAAACGTATACCAAGAAAATCCAGATAGAAGCCCGCGTGCTGGGCGACTTGGCCATGAACCATATTATCCCGATAGCCACCCGCTACCAGTCGTCGCTGATAGACAATGTGTATAAGATGCGCGACCTTTTCCCTGCCGACAAGGCCGCGAGGATGTCGGTGCGCAACCTGGAGATTATTGAAGACATAGCCGAGCATATCTGCTTTATCAAGGAGAAGACCGATGAGATGGTGGAGGCCCGCAAAGTGGCAAACAAGATAACGAGCGAGCGCGAGAAGGCGATTGCGTACCACGATAAAGTGTTTCCCATGCTTGACGAGATACGGTATCATATCGATAAGCTGGAACTGGTGGTGGATGATGAGATATGGACGCTACCCAAGTATAGGGAACTTTTGTTTATCCGGTAGAAGGGAGCGTACGAGGGAGGCTTTTTTTTGAAAAAATAACCTCTGTATTTTTCAACCTTCCGGGGTATCTGTTTGTTTTAGGGAAAGAAGCGCTTTAAGAAAGCGCGGAAACCTCTCTCTTACAACGCCTGCCATATATCCATGTACAAATCATCGGCCGATTCCTATTCGAGGGAGAAGCAGATGATTTGTTGTTTTGTTCCTATACATTTGTTTGTATGCAGGATTATTATTCTATTTTTGCAGCGTATTAGACATATGCGATGTGACAGAGAAGCCCGCCTTCTCCCGTGTGCTTGCTTAACCACGTAAAAAACAAGATATTATGCAGAAAAATGTAAGTATTCCTTTTATGCTACTGGGAATTTTGTTCAATGTTTGCTTGGTAGCTTCCAACCTTTTGGAGACGAAAATCATCCAGGTGTGCGGCGTTACTGCCACAGCCGGGCTACTGGTGTTTCCTATTTCGTATATCATTAATGACTGTATCGCCGAGGTTTGGGGTTACAGGAAGGCGCGTTTGATTATCTGGAGCGGTTTTCTTTCGAACTTCCTGGTTATCGGCTTCGCACAACTGGCGGTCAGGCTTCCTGCTGCGCCCTACTGGGAAGGGGAGGAAGGTTTTAATTTCGTGTTTGGCATGGCTCCGCGGATTGTTGCCGCCAGCCTGGTCGCTTTCCTGGCGGGTTCGTTTTTGAACGCCTACGTGATGAGCAAGATGAAGATAGCGTCGGGCGGGAAAAACTTTTCACTCCGCGCAATCCTCTCGACGCTTGCCGGCGAAAGCGTTGATTCGCTGCTGTTCTTTCCGATAGCTTTCCTGGGTCTGATTCCTGCCGGGGAACTGGCGGTGCTTGTTGTGACGCAGGCTATCCTGAAGTCGATGTATGAGATTGTTATCCTCCCTGTCACGATCCGGGTGGTGAGCTATATCAAGCGTGTGGACGGGAGCGATGTGTATGACGTGGGGACATCCTATAACCCCCTCAAGGTGAAAGATATCTGACGGGGAATGCCCTCTTGCCTTTTCCCTAACGGGCCTATGTGAAGAGATGAGACCAGTCTTCCCTGGCTTCGGGCATGTAGGTGTGGAATCCGAGTGAATCGGCTGTCCGGCAATTGGGGAGGGCATCGTCGATGAAGAGGGTTTCCTGTGGTATGATTCCGGCATCTTTGATAACGAAATTGAATATGTCGGCATTCGGCTTCACCATGTGTAGCTCGCAGGAGAGATAGACCTTGTTGAAGAAGTCGGACGCGCGATGCCCTTTGTAGGAGAAGATGTTTTTTTCCGACCATGCCCAGTGTAGCTCGTTGGTGTTGCTGAGCAGCATGGTGTTGTAGCGAGTTTTGAGTTTGAGCAACAACTCCAGCTTATAGGCTGGTACGTCGTCGAGCATCAGCATCCACGCATCGTCAATCTGCTTGTTGGAAACGGCACGGTTGGCGATTAGCCGTATGGCATCGCGGAACTCTCCGGGGGTCATTTGTCCCATCTCGATTGCCATGAACATATCTTTGTGCAGATAGTTGTTGCTCAACTGTTCGCGCACGTCGATTCCCAAATCGGCGAACGCCTCGACGCAGCGGTTGCGTGTGAGGTTGATGATGACTCCCCCGAAGTCTATGACGAGATTTTTTATTCCTTCCATTAATTACTTATTCTTATACCAACGTTTTCTCTTGCTTTTATAACGTTGTTTTTGTTTATACTTCCGTACGTGCCGTATGGCGGCACCTATAAATAACAATCCAAAGACGAAAAAGATTAGCAACAGGATACCGGAATTGAGATTATCCCCCTTGACCCGGCTCCACATTTCGAGCGCCCGCAGGGTATCGTTGCCAAAGTCGTGTATGACGGCGCACCGCCTGACGGCTTCGTCTATGTGTATTCCCGGTATGTTGACGGCGGTGGCGTAACCCGTTGCGTCCATGTTTCGCGCAGCGATTTCCGGTTGGCAGAGGTAGTTGATGAAATATCCTGCGGCTTTGACGTTGCGGGCGTACTTTGGGATGACCCATCCGTCGAACCAAACGTTGCTACCTTCTTGGGGAACTACGTAAGCAAGCTCTACCCCGACGGCTCCGGCCTCTTTGATGGCCCATGCCGCGTCGCCGCTCCAGGTGACGTTGATCCAGAGTTTGCCCTTGGTCATCATCTCCTTTCCGAAGTCAGCCTCCCATCCGGCGATGTTCGGTTTGAGAGCTTTGAGGTATTTTTCGGCCAGGCACATGGTTTGAGGCGAGTTGTCGTTCATCAGTTGGTCTACCGTTATGGAACCTTCCAGCAGCTCTTTGGCGTGGGCATGGATGACGGCCACACCGTATGCGTCGCGGTAACTATCTTTCATTAGTATTTTGCCCTTATACCTGGGATTCCAGAGGCAAGCCCAGCTTTCTGCATCCTTTTCGGGTACGAATGCTTTATTGTAGAGGATTCCAGCCGTTCCCCACATGTAGGGAACGGCATAAAGAGCCGCCCCGTACACGGGGCGATCAACTTTATTTAATTGTTCCTGTATGAAGGGAGAAATGTTTGCAGTGTAATCGGGAGTGTTGCCGAAGTTGCGGCTGACAGGAAGCAGCAAGCCTTTCCGGAGCATACGTTCGATGATGTATTCCGAGGGGCAGGCCACATCGAAGTCTTCATGCCCCCGCTCTATTTTGGTGAGCATGATCTCGTTGATGTCGAAGGTTTGGTATATAAGCCGGATGTCTTCCCCTGTCTGCTCTTTGTACCAGCCAGGGAAGCCTGCGAGGACTTGTTCATCGATGTAGTCGGCCCAATTGTAGACTTTGAGTATCTTCATCCGCTCTTCGTCTGTCCGGCCACATGAAGAAAAAGCCAGAATGAGAAGGCATAAGAGCATGATTGCCGGGGAAAGTCCTTTCATCCGTCTTGCCTTTTTTTGCCCGTTCTCGCGGAACGGATGTTAACGATGATAAGTAAGAGCAGCACTGTTGCGAATATGATGGTAGACAGGGGCCTGAGTTCGGGGGTAAGCCCACCTTTCCGCGCATCGGCATAGATATAGGTGGAGAGCGTTTCGATCCCTTCGTTGCCGATGGTGAATACGGTAACGGCGAAGTCGTCTACCGACAAGGTGAACGCGAGGATGAAACCACTTATCACTCCGGGGCGTATTTCGGGGATGATTACTTTGCGCAAAGCCTGGAAAGGAGTGGCTCCCAAGTCGAGCGCGGCTTCGTAGAGATTAGGATTCATCTGCCTGAGCCTTGGCAGGACGCTCAGCACGACGTAGGGCGTACAAAACGTGATGTGCGCCAGCACGACCGTGGTGTATCCCTGTGATATGCCCAAGCTGACGAACAGGAGGAAGAGAGAAACACCGGTGATGATGTCGGGGTTGAGTATCGGTATGGTATTGATGAAACGGACGGTTTGCCTGGCTCTTGGGCGCATGTTGAACAGTCCGATGGCCGCGAGGCTCCCCAGCCCTGTTGAGACTGTGGCGGCTCCCAGCGCTATGACGAGAGAGTTCCAGATGGCGTTTGTGAGAGAACGGTGCATGTCTCCGGAAAAGAGCGAGGCATATAGCTTCGTGGAAAAGCCCGTCCAGTTGCCCAGCACCTTGGCTTCGGTAAACGAGAAGACCATGATTATGAGTATGGGAGAGTAGAGCATCAGGAGAAGCACCCAGAGGTAGGCTTTTCCGAGGAAGGTGGCCGCCTGTTTCCTGTTCATAAGATGCCTCCTTCTTTTCCGTTTCCGCTGTCGCTGCTGATCAGTCCGGTGACGCCAATCAAGAGGAGCATGATGAGGGAGAGCGCGGCGCCGTAGTTCCACATACCGTTGTTGATGTTTTCCTGTATGGTTGTACCGAACAGTTTTATGTTGTTCATGGTGAGCAACTCGGCTATGGCGAAGGTAGATATTGTGGGCATGAACACCATCATAATCCCGCTTGCCACGCCAGGCATAGAGAGAGGGAGCACCACTCTGGCGAACACCGATGCCGGGTTTGCCCCCAAATCCCGGGCCGCCTCCACGAGGCTGTAGTCCATCTTCCTGAGCGTGTTGTAAATGGGGTATATCATAAACGGTAGGAAGTTGTAGACCATGCCGAACACCAACGCCCCTTCACCCAGCGGGACGTTGAGGAAATCAAACAAGGCGACGGTGGCCAGGGTGCGTATCAGGATGTTGATCCACATGGGTAGGATGAAGAGGAGCACCGTCGCGCGCGACGCGGCGAAGCTGTTCCGGCTCAATATATATGCCGCGGGATATCCCAGCAAGATGCAGGCCAGGGTGGTGGTGATGGCTATTCCCACGGAATAGACGAATGTGTTTACCGCCTCGGGATGTAGCATGAACTTACGGAAGTTAGCCAGCGTGAATTTGTCATCTGCGTCTGCGAACGCATATATAACTATCAGAATGATAGGAATTAGTACGAAAATGGCTAAAAAGACGACGTAGGGAACCGCCCAGTTGGCCCGTTTGGTAAATAGCGTCTGTCCTCTATTCATTGGCTCCGCATGTTAAAGGTTTGACGCGGATGGCTGCAGGAGGTATGGTGATACCCACGCGGTCGCCGTTGTCCCAGACGTCGGAGGTGTCGGCAAAGATATCTTCGTCGCTGTCGGTGGAGACGGTGAGGTGGTAGTGGTTGCCCTTGTAGAGGATGAAGCAGACCTCCCCGGTGAGCTGGCCGTCTTCCTCGTTGTCGTGGAGGATGATTTTGTCGAAGTCGATCTCGACCCGGAAGGATTTTCGATTACGGATGTCGTCGAGCGGCCTTACTTCGAAGACCGTGCCCAGGAACTCGACGTGCGTTTCGTCTACCGACCTGGCTTCGAACGTATTGCAGACGCGTTCTTTCCGCATGACATGTATGTCGGCCGGCTTAACGAGGAGACCTGCTTCCCTGCCGGTTTCGAAGGGATGGTAGTTTTGCACCATGAACTCGTAGCCACCCGGGGTTTGCACCATCATTTCGTAATGTACCCCCTTGAAGATGCAAGACGAAACGATACCTGTGAACTGGGTCGCTTCGGAGGGTTCGAAGATGTAGAGGTCTTCCGGGCGGATGACGACATCAACGGGAGCGTTTTCGCCGAAACCTTCGTCGACGCACTCAAATTCGTAGCCAGCGAAAGAGACGAGCCTGTCGCGTAGCATGATGCCGTCGAGGATGTTGCTCTCGCCTATGAAGTCGGCAACGAAGGCGTTTGACGGTTCATTATATATGTCGATCGGCGTGCCTTCCTGCTGGATACGCCCTTCACTCATGACAATGATGCGGTCGCTCAAGGTAAGCGCTTCTTCCTGGTCGTGCGTTACGTATACGAATGTGATTCCGAGCGACTTGTGCATTTCTCGCAGTTCCATTTGCATGTCTTTTCTCATCTTCAGGTCGAGTGCGGCGAGAGGTTCGTCGAGGAGCAGCACTTCCGGCTCATTCACAATAGCACGCGCGATGGCCACACGCTGCTGTTGTCCACCCGACAGGGAATCTACGTCACGGTATTCGTAGCCGGTCATGCCCACCATCCTGAGCGCTTGCTTCACTTTTCCGGCGATGACAACCGAGGAGAGCTTCTTGAGTTTAAGCCCGAAGGCGATGTTGTTGTATACATTGAGATGCGGGAACAGCGCGTAACGCTGGAAGACCGTGTTGACAGGACGTCGGTGGGGCGGCGTTTGGGTGACGTTGTTTCCGGCAATGCTGATTTCGCCTGAGGTAGCCGGTTGGAAACCGGCTATCAACCTAAGAAGGGTCGTTTTCCCGCATCCCGAAGGGCCCAGTATGGTAACAAATTCTCCCTTCCGCACATCGAGGCTCACCTGGTTGAGCACAGTCTTGTCTCCATATACTTTGGATACATTTTTCACACGTATAATGTACTCGCTTTTTCTCATTTTCCGCTACAACTCGTTTCCAGACCGCAAATGTATATATTAAATGGGCTTTTTTCAAAAAGAAGTCGGCTCCCGCCGGGGCAAACGCATTTAAAAAAACATAAAGGCAAAAATTCATCTGGATGAATGGGGAGAAACATCCCAATGATTTGGGACGATCATCTCAATGAAACCGGGAAAACATCCAGATGAATTTTTCAAGCAATACAGTCACAGACTTGGTCAGTTCACCGAAACGTTGCGCGAAAACTTTTTCTCCATGACTGTCCAAAATACAAGCAAATACGCTATCTTTGCCATGGAAGCAAAAAAGGGAACAGGTCATGCGTGATAAAGAGAGAGATGATATATTTAAACGTTTTCAGGAGTCGTTCGGCAACCTGGAGGGGCATTTCCACGTACTCGAACAAAGGGTACCCATTGAGATCCAGATGGAGTATTTCAAATATTCCGAACGGATGCGGCATGATAACGCGGAAATGAGCGATGAAGATTTCGAATTGTACAAGCAAAGCCTTTTTGATGAACAAGCCACTGTTGAACGGAAAAAGCATGTACTTTCGGCTCTTGCCGTGTCTCATGAGGTTAGAGCTTACCGCTTGCTGGAAGAATACGCGCGTTGTCCTGATCCGGATGCGACGGACTGGGCGCACATGGCTTTCACGGAAAGCCGGCTGTCGCTGGAGTCGGATCTATCGGACGAGAAACAAATATATATATCTACCGGTCTGGGAGGCAAGGGGGAGAAGTTGCGTTTCTATACCTTGTTTTTTGCTTCGGAAAACAAACCATTCGAGATCTACCAGCGCCAGGTAATCGAGCGAGAGTTTGCCTATTACCTGCCGAAGGAATCGTGTGAAATAGAACGTTTGACGATAAACGACCTGTATGCCGAACTACTGTTTTTAATCCCTGTGCGGAAAGAAATAAAAGCCATACTAGACAATGTGATAAGTGAATGCAACCAGTATGGCAACTTCCTGTCGGACGCATTCACGATGACCAACGTGAAAGAATTGTCGCCGGAAGATATTGCCGTTATAATCAAGAGACGATATGAAAATGATAAAGCAGGCCATTAGATACGGCTTTGTAGGATTGACCAATACCATTATCACCGCCGTTGTAATCTGGGTCATGACAAAGCCATTCGGTTGTTCTCCTATCCTGTCGAACATTACTGGATACGTTGCCGGTCTTTTAAATAGTTTTATATTAAACAAACAATGGACCTTTGAAAATACGGATCGTTGGACGGGCAGCGCATTGAGGTTTGTGATTTCCTTCGGAGTTTGCTATTTATTGCAATTGGGGGTATTGATTTACTTGGACAAAAACTTCTCCATCGACCCTTTTTATAACCAGTTGGCAGCGATGGTTTTTTATACTGTAATCAATTTCTTACTGAACAAATTCTACACATTCAAGGAGCAGGAAAGATGAAAAAGTTGGCGATAATTGTTCCTTGTTATAATGAAGAAGCTGTTATTGCGGCGTCTTATAACCGAACAATGAGCGTTTTGTCGTCTTTGCCCAACCCGTCTGAGATAATCTACATAAACGACGGAAGCAACGACAAGACAAGGATCCTTTTAAACGAAATAGCGTTGCAAGACAGGCGGGTGAAGGTCATTCATTTTTCCCGGAATTTCGGACACCAACCGGCTGTGACGGCCGGAATTAACAAATGCAAGGCAGACATCGCCATCATTATGGACGCCGACATGCAAGACCCCCCCGAATTAATTCCCGATATCCTCGAATTGCAACGTAAGGAGGAGGCCAATGTAGTGTACTGCGTGCGGAAGTCGCGCGGCGGGGAGAGCTTTTTCAAACGTTTTTCGGCCAAGATGTTCTACCGCTTCATGAACTCCATGAGTGAAGTCAAATTTCCGGTAGACACGGGAGATTTCCGCCTGGTAGACCGGACGATCATGGACGAATTCAACCGCCTGCGAGAACGAGGGAAATATATCCGCGGGCTGGTAAGTTGGGTAGGGTTCAAACAAGTCCCGTTTTATTATGTCCGCGAGGCACGACTGGCCGGAGAAACGAAGTATCCGCTGAAGAAGATGCTCCGGTTTGCCACTAACGCCTTGCTGTATTTTTCCAAGAAGCCATTACGCCTGGCAATGGGGCTTGGTTTTGTGGCAGTGCTGGTAGGAATCGTTCTTGCCGTTTGGTTTACGTTGGGGAAGATCTATGGTTTCAGCAACGCCGAGACGGGATGGACGTCCATTATATTTACCATCATCTTTTTTGGTGGTGTCCAGCTTCTTACTGTTGGAGTACTGGGGCAGTACATCGGTATCCTGTTTGATGAAATCAAGGCCCGCCCGGAATATATCATCGAAGAAACACGCAACTTCTGACTTTGGCGACTTCCTAATACATCGCACGGGAGGTTATCCGACCGGGCATTGTTCTTCCAGATATTTCTTCACAGCTTGCCTGACGGATTGCAGGCCGAAAGCGCGAGGGGTTAATTCCCCAGGAGAGAGGACGACGATTTCCGCGGCATCGTCTGCTGCTTTTGCCCCGTGGAATGAATCTACATTGCTTTCGAAAAACAAGTCCAGGGTGTGGACATTAAAACCTAAATAGGGGTAAATGTTGGGAAGGGAGAAGAGATACTGGATAGTGGGCATAACAAGCCCTGTTTCTTCCTGTATTTCCCTGTAAACAGCATCCTCGGCCGACTCATTCATGTCGACGAAGCCGCCAGGCAGGTCTAATGAACCTTTTCCAGGGTCTTTCGCCCGGCGGACCAGCAAAAGGTTCCCCTTTTTGTCTTTAATAAAACAAGCGACTGCAGCCGAGGGATTGAAATAATACGTGAATCCACAAGCGGTACATTGTTTGGATTTTTCATTGTGCACCTCAAAAAGCGCTGCACCACAAGCGGGACAATAGCTGAATTGATGTAAAGGGTGTGGCATGTTTCATATAAACCGTTAAGCAACAGGCGGCGGTTTGCTTAGTTACAGTTGCCGCCTGCCACTTACCAACCGTTCATTATATTGTGGTGCTGGGGTCTTTAACCTCCCAACCTAAAGCGCTGGCCCCTAATACGGCTGCATCACTTTCTTTCAGTTGCGAGAACAAGAGTTTCGTTTTACCGGCAAACGCATTCAGGATGTTCTTATCCAATGATTCTTTGATTGGCTTCATAATCAAATCACCGGCCTTGGTAAGCCCGCCGAACAAAATGATTGCCTCGGGGCTTGAGAAAGCTATGAAATCGGCAAAAGCTTCACCGAGCATGTGTCCTGTCGTTTCAAAGATTTCAAGGGCTATCTTGTCGTTTTTCATGGCGGCGTCGTAAACGTCCTTCGAGGTAATCTCGTCGGGGTTGAGTTCACGCAAGACACTTTCATCTTTGCGGATTGCAAGATACTCGCGGGCAGTACGCGCCACACCGGTAGCCGAAGTATATGCTTCCAGGCAACCTTCGCGGCCGCAGCCACACATGCGTCCGTTTTGACGGCGCGTGATCACATGTCCTAATTCTCCGGCAAAGCCGTCGTGTCCATAAACCAGGTTTCCCCCAATCACAATACCGCTGCCTACGCCTGTACCCAGCGTGATGACAATGAAGTCTTTCATGCCACGCGCCGCGCCATACGTCATTTCGCCAATCGCCGCAGCATTCGCATCATTGGTCAATGTAACCGGCAGGCCGTTTAATTTTTCACTGATTAGTTGCGCCAATGGGATTTTTCCCTTCCAGGGCAGGTTTGCGGCAAATTCAATGCAGCCATTGAAATAGTTGCCGTTGGGAGCGCCGATACCAATACCCTTAATTTTACTGTGTCCGCCAGCTCGTTCGATGACAACTTCAAGCCCTTTGGCCAATTCGGCTATATAATCGCTTATATCGGCATGCTTACCAGTTTTAATCGAACCGCTGTGCAAGATTGTTCCTCTAGCGTCTACTACACCGAAAACGGTATTAGTACCACCAAGATCGATACCTACTACATAAGGTTTCTCCATGATTTTATATTTATGATTAATAATGATTTGTTAATTGGGGAACAAATATAAGGGGAATCTGATAAGAATCAATAGAAACACCTGTTAAAGAAAGCAATTTATTCCCGGCTCAGACAACGGGAAGTATCTCTATCCAATAGTCGTCGGGGTCGTTGATAAAGTAGAGACCCATGTCTGTATTCTCGTAGCAAACACAATTCATATCCTTGTGAAATTCGCGTACTTTGTCGTAATCACCTTCCACCCGGAAGCAAAGGTGGCTTTCGTTGTCTCCCAGTTCGTAAGGTTCTTTCTTGTCTTTCAACCAGGTAAGTTCCAGAAGAAAACCTGTTTTCCTGTCGGTCAGGTAGACTAGGATAAACGAGCCGTCTGCGGCTTCTTTCCTGTGATGTTCTACCAAGCCGAGCGCCTTGTTGTAAAAGGCAATACTTTTTTCTAAATCCAGTACGTTGATGTTAAAATGATCGAATCTTCCTTTTATTTCCATATTCTGTCGTTTTATACGTTATAGTTCGATTTGTTGTCCTTTGCCGGTTAAGGCAAGTAGTTTGCAATGGTGTAATTCGGCATATTCCCTGAAGGCCGCCACCTTATTGTATGCTTCGCCAAAATGCATGGGGGCAAACAATGAAGTCCTAATACGCGCGACAAATTGTTTGGCGCCACGCATATAGTCGGTTCCCAGCCGCGGGTCGATGGGAAACATGGCCACGTCTAACCGTCCTGTCGCATTGGCGAGCAGCTCCAGCTCGTCCAAGTATGCTTTTTCGGCCTCTTCAACTTCTTCCTTTGTCGATTCGTCCATCCAATGCCAATTGTTCAAGTCGCCAGCATGGAAAAGCAACTTTCCATCCACTTCCACAAGGAAAGAAACGCCCACATCCGTTGAACCAAACGCTTTCACACGGATGTATTCATCCGTATACCCGCCTCCTTTGTTCAAGAATAATCCGCTCTCTTCCGTCGCTTTTTTATGTTCGAGTATATCAGCAGACAAGATATAGACGATGTTATCTTTCCCTTGCTTCCAATTCAATATATCCGGGTTGAAATGGTCGGGATGGAAATGAGATGCAAATACATACAATTTTTTCTTTCTTCTGAGAAGTTCGTCATGTACATATCCCCCGGCAGGCGATTTCCCGGAATCTTTATAATAATCGAATATAATAGCCAAATCTTCCGTTTCAACAACGTAGCAACTATGATAAATATAAGTTAACCTCATAGGACATTATTTTCAGCCACAAAGGTATGAAATATTATCGTACCGGAAACTCCGTCACCCGCAAGGTCGTACATCCATAAGGAATTAACTCGATTATCTCTTCCGGCTCTAACTCTCTTTCATTCTCCATGTAATACGTAACCAAACCAACCGAGCCTTTAAACAACTGCCATTCAGGCAAACGATAAGCTTTTGTTTTTATCACCACCGGGGCCTCCCGTGCAGTCCAGGGATATACAGCCATTGACGCAGCTTTTTCGACGACGAAATGTTCCGCGATTACCCAAGGTTCCAGGTTTTTCCGGGAAAGACAATAATTCCACGGGCTATCGGAAGTGACCTCATAATACCAGTCGCCATAGTTGTTCCGCTTATCAGCCTCAAAGCTCTTTTTCTCCCATTTTTCATCCATC
This sequence comes from Tannerellaceae bacterium, assembly GCA_031255855.1. Classification (GTDB taxonomy): domain Bacteria; phylum Bacteroidota; class Bacteroidia; order Bacteroidales; family Tannerellaceae; genus DFXE01. The sequence goes on from JAIRRS010000152.1 coordinate 20,838, forward strand.
TTCAAGGCATAAACCAGTGGGCCGCGCTCTATTACGGCCGCGCCATCATACCAATAACCGACTTCCACCCGCATGGGAAGTTCCAGCGTCAGGATATCGCCATGCTGCCATTCACGGCTGACACGGACAATCTCCCCTTGGCGTGTTTCTATGTCTACAACTTTCCCATTCAAACGGACAACCGGGTTTGAACACCAAGACGGAATACGCAAATGGAACGGGAAAAATGCCTTCCGCACTTTCTTGTCAGTAAAGGAAAAAACAAACCGGATACTCTCATCAAACGGGTAACCCGTCTCCTCTGAAACTGTCACCTCGATGCCATTGGCCACCCGTGCAGCCACCTTCGACGGAGCGTAGACCAACGCAGCCAAACCGTTGTCGTCTGTGGCAAACCATAGATGCCGGGTAAGCTTCGGCCAGCCTTGATGCAGGTTGGATGTACAACAAGGATAGCCGCACAATGTGCCAAACAAGATATCCGTATCCTCGTGCGGGGTGACAAAGTTGCGAAACTTACGAGTAACCTCCACCTGGTTCACCTGCTGGTAATACTGCCTTGATGAAAAATCATCACTGATTTGCGTAGGCAGCGCATTATAAGCAATCCGCTCAAGATGGTCGCCCCACCGGACATCCCCCGTAATTTCAAGTATTTTTTCCAGCGAAAACATCATCTCCACGGCCGTGCATAACTCGGAACCTTGTATTGGATTACCGAAACGCAGCAACTCATCGCCGCCCCATAATCCCATAGGAAAACCAATCGTGTGGCGCATATCCCCGGCGGCTTTCCTTACGGCGTCGAGCAGCCGCGGGTCTTTATTCTGCTGATAATAAATAACAGGCTCTTTAAACCCTTGGGCAAGATTCACGCAATGCAAACTATTTTGCCTGGAAAGGTGGTTTTGATGAAGGAAAATATCCGTCCAGTCAAACGTCTGTTTATGAATCAATTCCCCCAGTTCGAGCAGGAATTTCTCACCTGTGATATTATATAGCCAGTAGACTACCATGAGATTGTCGCCTCCCCGCTGTTCGCCCCAAAACGTCCATTTACCCAACGGATTCCGGGGTAACTGTTCTAGCTGGTATCTGAAATAATTCGTAAGGAAAGGAATCACCCGGTGGTCTCCCGTTGCCGAATAGTATTGCTGCATGATTTTCAGCATCACCATCTTCGGCCACCAGTCGTGCGCATTATCCCGTTGCAAGCCAGGCTCGTGGCTCCTGTCGGTGTCGGGGCCAAAATATCCGCTTGGTTTCTGTGAGGCGAGCGTCCATTCAATCCAGGGTTGTACCTTCTCAATCAAAGCTTTATCGTTTAAAATATACGCCAACGGAAGAAGCCCGTCAATCCAGTACGGCCCCCGTTCCCAGACATCCCCGTCGCCCCCGAGCCAACCGTTCCGGCTACCCATCACCTTTTCATAGACGGTATCCAGATGACCGGTCATGCCTGTTGCCATCCGTTTTAGTTGCTCTTCAAGCCATCCGGCAGGTTTTATAGCCCCTACAGGCAACGCCATATAAGGTTTTACAAGCAGTGGATGCCGGTTGTTTACATAATTTCCATTGACTGATACATTGTTTGTCACAGGAGGATCTGATGCAAAAACCGCTAATCCCGCAAATAATAAAAGTGTGATAAAAAAACTTCTATGTGCCATCATGGTAACGAATTGTTGTTAAAGTTGTAAATATATACAAAAAACGAAACTGTAAACAGCTATTTTTCTACTTTTGTAAACTTATTAATAAAAAAGAGTAAAAAAAGATTGACATGAGCAAAAAAATGAAAAGAGAAACCCTGTGTATACAGGCAGGCTGGAAACCCAAGAAAGGCGAGCCGCGGATAGTACCCATTATCCAAAGTACAACGTTCAAGTACGAGACAAGCGAACAGATGGCGCGCCTCTTTGACCTGGAAGATAGCGGATACTTCTATACCCGCCTGCAAAACCCCACGAACGACGCGGTAGCCTCGAAAATAGCCGAACTGGAAGGAGGCGTGGCCGGTATGCTCACCTCGTCGGGGCAGGCAGCCAGTTTCTTTGCCATTCTCAATATTTGTGGTGCGGGAGACCACTTTATCAGTGCGGCAAGCATATACGGGGGGACATACAACCTATTTGCCGTCACGATGAAGAAACTGGGGATAGACTGCACGTTTGTAGACCAGGATGCCCCAGCCGAAGATATCGCCCGCGAATTCCGCCCCAATACCAAACTATTGTTTGGCGAGACCCTGTCGAATCCCGGCGTGGCTGTCCTCGACATCGAGAAGTTTGCCGCCATTGCCCATAACAACGGGGTTCCCCTTGTTATAGACAATACGTTCGCCACTCCGATAAATTGCCGGCCGTTTGAATGGGGAGCCGATATCGTTATCCACTCAACTACCAAATACATGGACGGGCATGCCGCGGCAGTCGGCGGGTGCATCGTAGACAGCGGAAATTTCGACTGGGACGCCCAAGCCGCTAAATATCCCGGACTTTGCGAACCCGACCCTTCTTACCACGGGCTTACCTATACCAAGGCATTCGGCAAAGGGGCATTTATCACCAAGGCGACTGCCCAACTGATGCGTGACCTTGGCTCTATCCAGTCGCCACAGAACGCATTCCTCCTCAACATCGGGCTTGAGACCCTCCACCTGCGTATGCCACGCCATTGCCAGAACGCCCTTGCAGTAGCCCAATGGCTCCGGACAAACGGCAAGGTAGCTTGGGTGAACTATCCTGAGCTAGAGGGCAATAAATATTACGACCTGGCGAAAAAATACCTGCCCAATGGCTCTTGCGGCGTACTGTCGTTCGGGCTGAAAGGCGGACGTGATGTAGCCACCCGTTTTATGGACAGCCTTGAATTGGCCGCCATCGTTACCCACGTAGCCGATGCCCGTACCTCGGTACTTCATCCGGCCAGCCATACCCATCGGCAGCTATCCGACGAACAACTCCTCGAAGCAGGCGTAGCCCCAGACCTAATCCGTCTCTCAGTAGGCATTGAAAACATAGACGATATCATTGCCGATCTCAGCCAGGCGCTCGATAGGTGTCTGGTGTTGTGAATCCGGGAGGCATAGGCGGGAGTTTGGAGGTTAACCAGATAAAAAAGACGTAGAGACAAGGTATTGCCTTGTCTCTACAAATATTTATATCTATATGGATTTTATTAATCTTCTTCCTGGCTTTCCGCGTAAGCTTTCAGTAGTTTTTCCTGTACATCAGCCGGAACAAGCTCGTAGGCCGAGAATTTCATTATAAATGAAGCCCGTCCACCGGCGATTGAGCTTAGGGAGGTAGAGTAAGACGACATCTCTTTCAAAGGAACCCTGGCCGAAAGCTTTTCGTACCCTTTTTCACTATTCATTCCCATAATAACGGCACGACGACCTTGCAAATCGCTCATCACATCACCCAGATAATCGGCTGGGACAGATACTTCCACGTCATAAATCGGCTCAAGTATCTTTGGGCCTGCTTCCTTAAAGGCCATGCTGAAAGCATTACGCCCGGCAAGCATGAAGGAAATTTCATTACTGTCTACCGGGTGCATCTTTCCATCATAAACAATGATACGCACGTCGCGGGCATACGAACCGGTCAAAGGGCCTTGTTCCATACGTGCCATAACCCCTTTCAGGATTGCGGGAAGGAAGCGTGCGTCGATGGCTCCGCCAACAATAGAGTTGATAAATTCCAGCTTTCCGCCCCATTCCAAATTGTGAACTTGTGTATCGCGCATGGAAATCTTAAATTCCTGGCCGCCGAATTTGTATATTTCCTTAGCCGGTACTCCCTCTATATAAGGTTCTACAATCATGTGTACTTCGCCAAATTGCCCTGCACCCCCTGATTGTTTCTTATGCCTATAGTCGGCACGTGAAGTCTTGGTGATTGTTTCACGATAAGGAATTTTCGGTTCAAGGTATTCGATGGCCAACTTTTCATTGTTTTCAAGTCTCCATTTCAATGTACGAAGATGGAATTCTCCTTGTCCGGAAACGATCGTCTGCTTCAATTCTTTTGACTGTTCGATAACCCATGTTGGGTCTTCTTCGCGCATACGGTTGAGCAATTCTCCGAGTTTTTCCGAATCAGACTCATTCACAGACTTAATGGCGCGACGATATTTTGGATTCGGATATTTGATAAAGTCGAATGTATAATCGGCGCCTTTACCGTTCAGCGTATTGCCGCGGCGTACATCTTTCAATTTTACAGTGGAACCGATGTCGCCTGCTGCCATTTCGGTTACCTGGTTGCGCGTTTGCCCTGCCACAACAAAAAGCTGGGCGACACGTTCTTTCGATCCACGGTCTGCATTTAGCAGGTCGTCACCTTCTTTTACGGTTCCTGATATCACTTTAAAATAAGAGACCTGCCCGATATGTTGTTCTATGGTAGTTTTAAAGAAGAATATACTGGTAGGCCCGTTTGCATCCGGGGCTATATTTTTTCCGTCGGTCGTTTTGAAATGAGGCATCCTGTCTACTGTGGGGACTACATTTCCAAGGAATTCCAATGTGCGGCGGACGCACATGTCTTTTTCTGCGCAAACACAAAATACCGGGAACATACCACGCTGTATTAATCCCGCACTGATACCTGCCCGCATGTCGTCTTCACTCAGTGTGCCTTCTTCGAAGAATTTTTCCATCAAGGCATCATCGTTTTCAGCGGCTGCTTCCACCAATGCGGTATGCAATTCCTGCGCCTTTTCTATTTCATCGGCCGGAATATCCAGTACTTCGGGAACACCTCCTTCAGGTTTCCATTTGTACATCTTCATTTTCAGGACGTCTACCACGGCATTAAACGAAGGGCCTGTATTAACAGGATATTGCACCGGCACCACTTTGCTGCCGTACGATTCTTTCAACTGGGCTATAATCCCGTCGTAATCGGCCTTTTCCTGGTCTAATTGATTGATAATGAATATAATCGGTTTGTTGAATTGTTCAGTATAGCGGAATTGGTTTATCGTACCTACTTCCACTCCATACTGGGCATTGATAACCATCAAAGCTGTATCTGTCACATTTAAAGCCGATACAGCGCCACCAATAAAGTCGTCGGATCCCGGACAGTCGATGAAATTCAGCTTCCTGTTTTGCCATTCGACACTAAAAACGGTTGAGAACACTGAGTATCCATACTCTTTCTCAACCGGGAAATAGTCACTTACTGTATTTTTTCCTTCAACAGTACCGCGACGTTTTATAACTCCACCCTCGTAAAGCATGGCTTCAGCGAGAGTGGTTTTCCCAGAGCCAGAACTTCCCAAGATGGCAATGTTCTTAATTTCGTTTGTTTGGTAAACCTTCATGATATCAGGATTTAAAAGGGTTTATAATATAATAACTGATTAACATTTTTCACAAGGCCGCAAATTATAGAATGTGTGTGAGAAAACCAATTAAACGAATCTGTTAAAGAACATACTTTTCCTGCATTTTTGTTTTTTTGCAATCTCTGGAACTTGGTAATTCTGATGTGTATATTCATCTGGATGAAACAGGGAAAACATCCAGATGATTTTTGGAGATCATCCCAATGAAACTGGGGAAACATCCAGATGAATTTTCTAAATTGAAAATGATTATTGTATACCTTTGTGGCCTGAATATTTAGATGTATATAGTGACTATTTAACGTATATGGCGGGGCTTTATATCCATATTCCTTTTTGTGCCGGAAGGTGCTTGTATTGTGATTTCTTTTCTAATACGAACATGAAGCATAAAGAGCCTTTCCTGCTTGCTTTATCGCGGGAAATGAACATACGGAAGGATTATTTGGAAGGAGAACCGCTTGAAACAATTTATCTGGGAGGAGGAACACCTTCTCAACTATCTGCCGGCGACCTGAAGCGTATCTTTGATGAGATTTATGGCCTTTTTCCCGTTGTCAAGGAACCGGAAGTCACGTTGGAAGCCAATCCCGACGACATGATTCCTGCCTATGTGGAATCGCTCCGCACGTTACCGGTCAACCGGATTAGTATGGGAGTACAAAGCTTTAATGACGCCGACCTCCGCTTTTTGCAACGAAGACACGACAGCAGGCAGGCTGTAAAAGCCGTTTGGCTTTGCAAAGAGAAAGGATACGACAATATAAGCATTGATTTGATATATGGGCTTCCCGGACAAACGTCTGCTGCCTGGGAAAAAAATATAGAAGAAGCTATCCGTCTGGATATCCCTCATCTGTCGGCTTACCATTTAATATATGAAGAGGGAACCAAACTTTACCAAATGAAAGAAGCAGGCATGGTGCAAACAATAGATGAAGACGTAAGCCTTGCGCAGTTTTCTACATTGATAGAACGTCTGACTAAAGCCGGTTACCTGCATTACGAGATTTCCAATTTTGCCCGATCCGGATATCTTTCCCAACATAACAGTTCGTATTGGACCGGTAAGAAATACCTGGGCGTCGGTCCGTCGGCTCATTCATATAATGTAGAGAGCAGGCAATGGAATGTATCTTCCCTGAGCCGATATATGGAAGGAATCGAGGCAAATGCCCCCGAAACAGGAATTGAACTGTTAAATATTCATAACAGATATAATGATTATATCGTCACCGGGCTTCGGACGATATGGGGAATCAGCCCTTCTTTTATTTTGACAAATTTCGGGAAAAAGATGCAAGAATACTGTCTGGTGCAAGCAGAGCCATTAATTAAGCGGGGATTACTTCTTAGAACGGCTGACAAACTGCTATTGTCGAGAGAGGGGATGTTTATCTCAGACGGTATTATGAGCGACCTCCTATGGGTATGAATTCTTATACAAAACCTGCGTTTTGGATGACAAAACCCCTATATTTAAGGATATCTTGTGTATATTTTAGAGATATTTGAACAAAAAAAACTTTATTATATTAAACTTATACTTATATTTGCGTCGTTAATGTGAGAAGGTGCCGTATTTGTATATCATATCAGGTTGCAATGGTGCGGGAAAGACAACAGCGTCCTACACGATATTGCCGGAAATGCTAAAGTGTAAGGAATTTGTCAATTCCGATGAAATTGCAAAAGGACTCTCGCCCTTTAACTCGGACAGTATTGCTGTCGCCGTGGAAGCGGGCAGGATTATGCATAGACGAATAAAAGAGCTCATTGCAGCAGGTGAAACCTTCGCTTTGGAAACCACATTAGCCACACGTTCTGTAGTAAAATTGATACAAGATGCGCAAGAGAACGGTTATTATGTAACATTACTCTACTTTTGGTTGAACACTCCCGATTTAGCTGTAGAACGAGTAAAGATGAGAGTTGCTGCCGGAGGGCACAACATAGCTGAAAGCACTATCCGCAGGCGTTATCGTTCGGGCATTAAAAATTTATTTGAGCTTTATTTGCCAACCAGTGATTATTGGATGATAACCGATAATTCGGAGCCGCCAATGGTAGTGATTGCCAAAGGATTTAAAAATGATAAAAAGGAGATATACAACCTCAGTATTTTTAATAAACTTGAACAATGTCAGTATGAATGAACAAGAAATTAGAGAATTCGAGGAAAATGTAGTAAAAGGAGCTAATATTGCTTTTCAACGTTTGGTTTCGGAAAAGAAAAAAGAAAACGGAGAGTTGGTTTTCTCACGTAATGGACGCATATTCCGTGTTAAAGCAGCTGATTTGGAAAAATTTGGCGTATGATACTGCATTACCTCAAATAATATTAGGCGTAAATAACACTATTTTAAATAGTTGTTATTTACGCCTTTTCAATTTTGCGAATTCTTCAAGCTCGATTACTCTTACTCAACCAGTTCTATCTCGTCTAATAAATAGTCGGCTCCGGCATATTTATCAATAGTAAAGAGGACGTAGCGGATATCCACGATTATACTTCGTTGATAATCCGGGAGGTATTGGATGTCTCCTCCTACTCCTTCCCAGTTGCGGTCGAAGTTAATTCCTATCAATTCCCCGTAATTATTCAATACAGGGCTTCCCGAATTTCCACCCGTGCTGTGTGTATTGGCAGCAAAGGCAACCGGCATTTTACCGTTTGGCATTTTGTAACGGCCGAAATCGTTGGCTGCATACAGTTCTTTCAATTTTGCTGGTACAACAAACTCCCAATTGTCAGGGTCTTCTTTCTCTATGACCCCGTCTAATGTTGTTTGACATTCATAAAAAACGGCATCGCGTGGATTGTATCCCTTTACTTGTCCGTATGTCAGGCGAAGCGAGGAGTTGGCATCCGGAAAGTTAGCCTTGTCGCCATACATTTCCAGCAATCCTTTCACATAATCACGATGCGCTAATGCACAGTCGGCGTCAAATTCTGTCAAAGCTTCTGTCAGTTTTTTCTTTTCGTCCTGTATAGACACGGCAAAGAGAATCATAGGGTCTTCCTTCAATGCCTTAACAGACGGGTGATGGATAAACTTATTGAAATTATTATCACTTCCGAAAATAGACTTGTCAAACAAATAATCTACGAAACGGTTTACATCTCCTTCGAATTTCTTGTCGATAGCAGCGAAATAGCCCGGTTGCGATTTGGCGGGAATCAGCCGACGGTATTCTTTCAGCATCACTTTGGCTATTTTCTTATCTACTTCCGGCGCATAGTCTTTATTGGCAAAGCGGTGGTAAGCCAGTTCAAGCAGGCGTATCTGCTTTTGTTGTTCGCTTTTGTTCTTGCCGGATAGGGCGGCAATGACGGAATCCACATTTGTCGGTACTCTTGAAAACTCGATTCCTCGTGCTAATGCTTCGTCCAGCATCCAGTTACGGAAGCGGAGGTCTTTCCGGTCGGCAACGATACGTTCAAGCATCAACAAGGCTTCTTTGTAGTCTTCCAGCTTACCGTTTTTACTTGCCCAATCCAGTAGTTTATCTTGTTCTGCTTTCTTTACCTGTTCAAAGTTGCGTTTATTAATTGCCCAGTTTGTTCCGATGGCGTTTTTATAAGCATTGGTAGAACCGGCGTATTTGCTTGCGTATTGAATGCGCACGGCCGGGTCTTTCAACATCTCTTCAAGCATAACTTCCTGGCGGAGGTTCCGGATATTGATGCGTACGGCGTTGTCGATATCCCGGCGTTCGGCCACTTCCCACGAAGTATAATACTTATTGGTACGCCCCGGGAATCCAATCATCATGGCAAAATCATCCTCCTGTATACCTTTCAGGGAAATCTTAAACCACTGTTTCGGACGGAGCGGGACGTTTGTTTCCGAATAATCAGCCGGATTGCCATTCGCATCTGCATAAATACGGAACACCGAAAAATCACCTGTATGGCGAGGCCACATCCAATTGTCGGTATCCGCCCCAAACTTACCAATGGAAGAGGGGGGAGCGCCTACCAAACGGACATCCGAATAGATTTTTTTGGTAAACATATAGTATTGGTTTCCTCCGTAGAACGCCCTGATTTCAACTTCTGTACCGGGATTATTTAGGAGAAACGATTCACCTGCTTTTTCCTTTGCAAGATTGTCTAGATATCTTGGCGAAAGGAAATTCATGCTGTCTGGATCGTCGTCTTTTTCTAATGCTGCTTTCACATAATCGGTCACATCTTCTATTTTATCAATGAAGGTGACTTTCAATCCTGGGTTCGGAAGTTCTTCGTTCCGGCTCATAGCCCAGAATCCGTCTGTCAAGTAATCGTGTTCAAGCGAGCTGTGTTGTTGAATCTGGCTGTACCCGCAATGATGGTTGGTCAACATCAGGCCATCCGGAGAAACGACTTCTCCCGTACATCCTCCACCGAAAATGACTACCGCGTCTTTCAATGATGACGAATCGGGGTTGTAGATATCATAGTCTTGGAGTTTTAATCCTAACGCCTGCATATCGGCAAACTTTTGTTGTTTTAATAAAGGAAGAATCCACATTCCTTCATCCGCTACAGCCGGTAGCGACAATACTGAAATGATTAGTAACAGGATAGATTTTTTCATTATGTTCATTGTTATTTTGTGTATTTCATATTCATCAAAGTAATGAAGTGAATGACCGCGTTATCTATTCAGGGATATCTTGCTTCCATTTGCAATAAGGCATTTGGGAGAGCATGGAATTGTAATATCGCCGGTCTGCCGTAACCTCCCTTCCTACCCAAGCGGGCGTCTCAAAGGTTTCATTTTCCGATTCCAGTTCTATTTCGGCAATAATGAGCCCTTCGTTGTCGCCATGGAATACGTCTATCTCCCATGTATGGTTGCCTACGGTCACATAGTGGCGTATTTTGTCAATCATACCAGAAACACACAGCTTTATCAATTCTTCACCGTCGGCCAACGGTATCTTTTGTTCAAATTCATACCGGCTCCAGAACTTCTCGTCGGAAGGTCCTTTAATCGTAAGGAAAGCTTCGTTTCCGGCAATACGCACCCTTACGGTACGTCCTTGGTCGGCACAGATATAACCTTGTGTTATCCTTTTTGAGTGCGTGACATCTTTTAGGAAATCGCCTGTTACGGTAAATTTCCGTTCTGTTTCAATCGCCATATCTCTTATTTTATGGTCACCATCGTAGCTCCGAAACCGTATTCACGGAAAGAGGCGTCTTGGTAGTAATGTTGTTTGTATTTGGTTTTCAGTTCTTTTTCGATTGCGTTCCTAAGTACTCCATCTCCTTTGCCGTGTATAAAGACAATCTTTTGCCCTTTTTGTTTTTCATATTGGGCAAGTACCTCTTGGAATTTATTCAGTTGGTATTCCAGTATATCGCCACTGCTCAAACCAGTTGTGTTATCAAGTAATTGATTGATGTGCAAATCTATTTCCAGAATGGGCAGAGGTGATTTTTTCTTCAAGGCAGGTTTGGGTGAGGATTTGTCGATATGTGCCTTCTGCAGCATGGCTTCCTGTAGTTCGGCTGCCGAAACTAACAGCTCCTTTTCCGGTAAATCTTGTCTGACAACCGGGTATATCAAAGCATCTTCTTCAAAGAAATCATTACCCATAAAACAATGACTTTTATAGAATTTCACGATGTCCATACGTAGTTCTACCGACACGGTGTTCTTTAAAGTGTATGGCTTATCTTTTTTGAATGCGATGAATTGCACACAAACGCGCTCCAGGCTGTTTAAGTCTTCTTTACCGAATTCTTCAAGGAATATTTTTGTATTAGGTTCAATCAACCCGTTATAACGACTCATCCAGCTATTGTTGTTCCTGTTCATGTAATTGAAAAACAGGTAATAGTTACTTTCATTAATAAAATAACATTCGTATCCGCTTTTTTGCATAGCTTTGGGTTCAAGCGGCAAATAAGCCAGAAAGACGTTCAACCGTTCTCCCCCGGTAGTTTCTTCGGGCACAAAGTCTTCTTCAATCGCCGGTTTAGGGTCGGGTACGGTAAAAACAGGAGCTTCCGTCTTTGGTTTCGATGTATGAACTTGCGAGTCAAGATGTTCAACCACTACCAATTCACGGATAAGAGCCGGGATTTCAAAACCATCGTCTCCCTCTACCATAACCTGGTCTTTACCATTAAAACTACACACGACGCCTCCTCCAACGCTGTTGAGGAAACGGACTTTATCACCTATTTTAATATTCATATCTTCTTTCTCAGAGTTATACCGGCAAAGTTCACTAATTTTGTGCAGATTATAAAGAAATGACTACAAAAACTCAACAGATACGTATCGAAGAATACGATTACCCGCTGCCTGGCGAACGGATTGCCAAGTTTCCGCTTCCTCAAAGAGACGAGTCCAAATTGCTGCTATATAAAGAGAGCAAAGTGAGCGAAAGCATATTCAAACATATCGCAGATTACCTTCCCGAAGGTTCTTTGCTGGTTTTTAACAACACAAAAGTGATACAGGCCCGTCTGCTATTCCGGAAAGAAACCGGCGCCGGAATTGAGATCTTCTGTCTTGAACCGGTAATTCCGCACGATTATGCGCTTATCTTCCGGCAGACCCAATGTTGCACCTGGTTGTGTATGGTAGGAAACCTTAAAAAATGGAAAGAAGGCGTATTGAAAAAAGAATTACAAATCAGCGGTACGCCGGTCTGTTTAAAAGCCGAGAAAAAACAGTCGTTTGGCGATACCCATACAATAGCGTTTACATGGGATAATGATACCTTCACGTTCGCCGAATTGCTCGACGCGGCAGGTATACTTCCTATCCCTCCGTATTTACACAGGGAAACCGAGGAAAGCGACCTGCAAACCTACCAAACGGTTTATTCCAAGATAAAAGGTTCGGTAGCCGCGCCAACAGCCGGGCTGCATTTTACTCCCGAAGTGTTGGAAAATTTAGACCAAAAAGGCTTCGGGCGGGAGGAATTGACCTTACATGTAGGAGCCGGAACGTTCAAACCCGTGAAAAGTGATACGATTGAAGAACATGAAATGCACACGGAGTTTATATCTGTCAACCGTTCGTCTATTGAACATATATTGGAGAATCCTGGAAAAATTATTGCGGTAGGAACCACCTCCGTTCGCACCCTGGAAAGCCTCTATTACATAGGCGTAATCTTATCGGGTAACTCCGAAGCTACTTCCGAAGAACTGGTGGTCAATCAGTGGATGCCTTACAACGAAGAAAATAACAACCTTACCCGGAAGGAAGCATTACAAAACATCCTCAACTATCTGGACAAACATAATCTCGACAAACTAATAACGGCTACACAAATTATGATAGCCCCCGGATATACTTTTAAAATAGTCAGAGGTATCATCACAAATTTCCATCAGCCCAGAAGTACTTTGCTGCTATTGATATCAGCCTTTGTAAAAGGCGATTGGAAAAACATCTACGACTACGCTCTTACACACAACTTCCGCTTTTTGAGTTATGGGGATAGTTCGTTGTTGCTTTGACTTTATTGAGCCGGATGATCCGGCTTTTCCGTATTTTCCATCCCCTGTGGTCTTTCCTTTCCGGCTGCTTGCCGCCTGCCTGAAAAAAGGAATCGCTTTATTCAAATGCTGAAATAAATGCACCCAATAATTCATAGCCTTTCTCATTAGGGTGTAATCCGTCGCTGAATAGTGATTCATCTAGTTTGCCATTGGCATCTAATAAGATATTACCGGCATTTTGGTACACAAATCCGTCTTGCAAGGCTGTTTTTTCTATCTGCCGGTTGATGTTATCCACCCATTGCTCGTGTTCACGTCGGGGAAGGATACCTATGACCTTAATCAAAGCTCTGGGCTGTCTTTCACGTATGGCAGACAGTAAAAAGCGCAGTCCTTCCACAAGGCTTTCATCACTGTTGAGTCCCAGGTTGTTTGTTCCAATCATTACGATGATTCTTTCCGCCTCATAACCATCTAATTCGCCGTGATAAACCCGCCATAATACATTTTCTATCTGATCCCAGCCACATCCTAAATTCCGGTATCCATGCGGTTCCAGATAGGTCTTCCAGCTTTCTGCTCCGTCTTGTTGAGGGCCTTTGGGTTCTCCTCCCCAGAAATGGGTGATGGAATTGCCGATAATGACAGACTGGGGAGGATGGCTCTCATTCAACGCTAAAATCTCCCGGTGACGTTTTTTCCATTCATATTTATAAGGTTCTCTTCGTTGGGCTACCGGGATACCGGTAGCGCTAGCGCCTTTTTTTAGTTTTAAAACTTCACGGATTTTCTTTTCCACAACCAAAGCCTGCGCCTGCATGCCTATGTCATTGAAATGAACGTAATCAACCCATCCGTCTGCCGGGATATTGAATTCATCACCGTATATATAATATAAGTCAGGCACATTCTCTTTTTGCAACAATTGATAGGCATGGAGAGAGGCTTCATTTATATCCGAATGACTCGTAAATCTGACGGAATCTGTCTCGGCGTTACTGTTTCCTGCGTGTTCGATTAAAAGAATAGGGGCGGCATGTTTTTTACGTATCTGTTTTACGGCTTCCACAATGCGCTTGCTCACATCTGGTTTGTCATATTCAAATAAGTTAGGCATACAATCCAGGATGTAAAGGCAGGCATCGATATCACTAACATATTCCATTACTTCCCTCTCCATTTTTGCACTGCCGGAAAAACCTAAATTCACTAAAGGATAATCCAGCGCCTTTTCAACAATCGTGCTCCAGGCCAAAGCCGGACGCGTGGCGCAAGCGCCTTGGGCGATAGAGGTACCATACAAAACGATAGGTTTTTCTGTTAAGACGGGTATAAATTCAAAAGAAGCCTCTTCAGGAACGCCAATTTCCAGCCACTTTACGCTATTATACAAAGGCAAATAAAGGCGATATTCATACCCATCCGTATGATATGTATCCTTTATTATCCGGTTGTAATGGTACGAAATAGTATCGCCAAAAGAAAAATCTCCGGAATAGAAATGCCAGGCTCCATTGCTATCAATTCCATATAAGTCAATTCCGGACACACTGGTCGCGGGCATATGGTTCATCCCGTGCGAGCCTTCAACAGCGTAACGGACTTTTATCTCCGGGGCATTTGAATAAAAATGGATAGCTAAACCCGCTGAATGTCGCGAGAGGTTCCACACCAATTCGGGAACGTTCCCTTTAGCGCTTTGAGGAAGACGGGTAAACGTACGTCCTATCTCATCATTCCAACCTTGATTTTGCACAACCGGATATTCCGTCTTTTGAGGGTTATTCCATTTCCATTGGGTGTTCCCTGCCAAACAAATAAAACAGAACAATATAGATATACTGGTTCTCTTCATAACAAATACAAGCCTAAAAATACATTTATAAATCTTCACGGATGCCATACCCGGCCTGGAAGTCAACAAAGGTAAGAAAAATATAATAAAAAAAGCGTTGAAGTATTCTCTTCAACGCTTCCTAACGTGACCGCGACAGGATTCAAACCTGTAACCGGCTGATCCGTAGTCAGCTACTCTATTCAGTTGAGCTACGCGGCCATTTCGTGTTTGCGTGTGCAAAGGTAGTACTTTCTTTTAAAGATGCAAGGATTTTTACTGTTTTTAAATATTTAGTCCAGCATTTTCTTGTTAAATATCAGATATCCGATGTTTAAACCCAAATTGAAGTTCTTCTTAGGATAACTGTATCCATTGGCATAAAAGCTGATGGAAGCAAAAGGCAATTGGATAACGAATGACACTTCACCCATATACTCAAGTGAATGCATGAACTTTCCATAATATGGGGCGTCTACATATTTATTCGATTCCAACCGTGTCTCTTTTTTAAGTTCATAAAAAGGGGCGAAACAAAACAAGTCTGCGCGCAAATGAACCATCCGGCTCAACTTCAACACTGGGGAGATACCGCCGGCTACATACTGGTTGGCGCGTAAAGCTTCGTTGAATACGATTTCACTGTGAGGCGTGGGGGTAAACGCCGGGGCTTGTAGTATGGAAGCCGTATAATTGTCCATCAGGTTTTTACTGGATACAACAAGCTCTCCCATAAATCCCATGTTGAACTTCGGACTCATCACATGATAATGATTCCAATATCCTTTTACTTGTAGCCAATGGTGCGTTTTCTTTTCAAACAATTTAGGGTAAGAGCCTGGCGCCGGGATGTAATTTTCCGAGGCGTGGACATACATGGCCGTCAGGTATTGTTTTCTTCCGCCCGTGGGGTATTGCTTATAATCTAATGAATTGCGTTCGATATTCAATGAACCCTTGAATACGTTGTAAACACTGTTGTCAAACGAAGCATTGGGAAACAAGATTTTTGAAGTTTGAAAATAATAATCGTTCAGCCTGCCATAGGAAAGATCTATTTCCGATTTCGCTTTATTGAGGAAAGGGAATCCGAATGTAAAGGCCATATACAACTCCTTTTGCTTTATAAAGGAGGGTACGATATCTTCATAAAACAGCGATTGGCTTTCTAAATATTTCTTATTCGAAAACACCCCCCTTACATTAATATAAGTAGGTATCCGCGTTTGCAGGTAAAAACGGCTGTTCAGGGATACGCCATCAAAGGAATTACCCATTTGAAAGTCGGCGTTCAGGTCTGTCGAAAATGTTGATATGTTTTGATACCCCAAACCCAGGTAAAGCTGGTTGGCCTGATGCGAAGACACGTTGCCTCCAAAACCGATAAGGATTTCGTCGGTCATGGTTACATCCAGATGCAGGTCGAATATCTTCTCTTTCCTGTTGTATACGGCATGAGGTACGATTTCTTTTATTTTGGAATAAGTCAGCATTTTGAAATAGGCAAGGCGAAACTCGTCCATCGTGAATTCCCCGTATATGTCACGGTGTAGTTGCGCTTCAATATAAGCCTTTTGTGCTTCAGTTACTCCGGTAACATATATATTCCTGAAAATTAGAGGGGGAAGACTTTTCTTGTACGCTTTCCGGCGCTCGTTTACTTCTTGGAGAGTCACTTCGCGGGAAACCCTTCTTTTGATGGAATCAATCAATTCCATCGTCTTATTATAACCGATGTCCATTAATTCTTTCGCACGGGGAAAGTCGAGTAAGGAAACATCCGGGAAACGGAACTTTAGCGTCATGCCTTCTTCTTCGGGAATATCATATTCCGTTTTCTGCATAATCATGGCTTCCATCTGGTTGTAGATGTTTTCAGAAGGTTTGGTGTTGGTGCCGGATACGGCACACCCAAAAATAAAATCGGGATTGAACGCTTCCTTCATCGGGGTAATAGGGAAATTATCATAAATCCCACCGTCAAAAAGCGGAACACTATCTTTCCATATTGGCTTGAAAACAAAGGGAAACGACATCGAAGCCCTCACGGCATCCCCTAGATCGCCATTCTTGAAAATGACAGGTTTCTTATTATATACATCCGAACCTACGCAACGGAAAGGGATAAACAAATTATCGAAATTCCAACCCGCTTTGGCTGTTGCCTGCGCGAAAAGAGCCATAAAGGCCTGGTTCATCTGTATGGGATTAATCAGGCTTTGGGGAAGCAGGTTCGTTTTTAGTTGGAGCGAATCGGATACCTTAATACTAAAACGGGCAATTTCAGGCATAGGGTCGGGCTTTTTGATATAATAAATGTATTCGTCTTCTATTCTGCCCGACTGCCAGTAACCAAATTCGTCGGACAACAACAACTCCAGCATCTCATCCGGCGAATATCCCATGGCGTACAGGCTCCCGATAATAGCGCCGATGGATGTACCGGCCACATAATCAATAGGAATATTATTTTCCTCCAAGGCCTTGATCACTCCTATGTGTGTTGCTCCTTTAGCTCCACCTCCGCTAAGCACTAATCCTACTCTTTGAGCAAATCCCGACCGGTTAAATACTAAAAGGAGAATTATTAAAAAGGTAATTCTCTTCATGCTATATTTTGTTTACCAAGAACCAAAAATAAGGTATTTTCCCATACCGCTGTATGAAAACAAATTCTTT
This sequence comes from Tannerellaceae bacterium, assembly GCA_031255855.1. Taxonomy (GTDB): domain Bacteria; phylum Bacteroidota; class Bacteroidia; order Bacteroidales; family Tannerellaceae; genus DFXE01. The sequence goes on from JAIRRS010000152.1 coordinate 38,168, forward strand.
TTTAATTGTTTAGATGAATTTATCCGAAAACTTATGCGATAAATATTATATTTACATCTCGTTAATCTAATCCGTGATTATTACAATGAAGAAGTGTTTTTATCTCATGTTGACCATGTTATGCCTTGCAGTTTCTATACATGCGGCATCTAACCCTCGTATTAAAGGAAAAATAGTCGAGGCCGGTAGTGGCAAACCCATTGATTTTGCCGATGTTTTACTTTTCGTAAACGGAAACGAAACACCCCTGTTGCACACCCTCCCCGAACCCGACGGTAGTTTTGCCTTGTCCGGCGTGCCCGACGGGGAGTATACCTTATTAATCAAATTGGTTGGTTTCGATGTTTATACGCATCCCAACCTGCTATTGAATGCCTCTACGCCTGTTGTAAACTTAGGGACGATTGAAATGGGAGCCTTGGAAATAGGGCTGGCGGAAGTGGAAGTTGTGGCCCAAAAGAAACAGATTATATACAAACTCGACAAAAAGGTAATAGAAGCTTCCGGCAACCTGTTGGCAAGTGGCGGTTCTGCCATAGACATATTGGAAAACACACCATCTATCCGTGTTGATGCGGAAGGCAACGTTTCATTCCGCGGAAGCAGCGGGTTTGCTGTGTATGTAGATGGAAAACCCAGTGTCTTTTCCGGTACGCAGGCATTGGAACAAGTGCCCTCCGGACATATCGAAAACATTGAAATCATCACTACGCCCTCCGCGCGTCACGATACCGACGGCGATGTGGGGATTATTAATATTATCACCAAAAAGACTACGCGGCAAGGCTTTAGCGGAATGGTAAACCTTAGCGGAAGTACAGTCTATTCCCGCGCGATGGACTTTCTTTTAACGCGGCAGAACGGCAACTCCCGCTGGTATATGGGCGGCTCCTATTCCGAACGGGTAAGGAAAAGTGATTTCAAACAGGAAAAAACAACGATTGTTGCCGATACGGCTACTACGTCGTATTCCGACGGCCCGCGCCGAAGCCGGGGATTCAACTATTCGCTAAAAACAGGCTGGCTTTATTCTATGCCTAAAACTACGTTCAACATTGATGTAGAGGGCGGCTACGGGGGAACGACACGGAATGGCAACCTGGATTATAAAGAAGAGCGGAAGGCCAAGGGCGAAATTTTCGAACAAGGTGACTACCTGAGCCACGACCGGTATGAAATAGACGAAACCTATTTCCAGGGAACAACCGGATTCGCCCACAAATTCAATAACAAAGGACATGATCTGTCCGGCAGTTTTTATGCCAAATACGGCGGAGACGCGTTAGAGTATTTCTCAAGCGACTTGATGAACGGACAAGGAGAACGCCAGCAAGGACATAGGGCTTACGAAGATGAACACCGGTGGACCATACGGGCAAACCTCGATTATATCTACCCATACCGCGAAACCGGACGGCTGGAAGCCGGTTACCAATACTTTTCTTACCTTGAAGACGGCGACTACAGTATGGAATATTGGAACCCTTCCAGGAAAGAATTTTATTGGCGCGACGACATTTATAACACATTCTTTTTCCAACGGGGCATTCATTCGTTCTATGGCATTCTTGCCGACAGCTATAAGTCGTTCGACTTCCAGGTGGGAGTGCGTGCCGAACATACCCATCGCGTGTTGGGCAGTTCGAGGGAATGGGCAAACCGTACAGTAAATCGTTTCGAATTTTTCCCTTCCGCCCATTTGGGATATAATTTCCCGGAAGGACATGCGGTCATGGCCTCGTTCTCGCGCCGTACCACCCGCCCGCAGTTGTTCTATATGGAACCTTATATCACCTATCGTGATTATTATTCGGCCGAGATTGGTAATCCGGACATTCGTCCCGAATACATTAACTCGTATGAGGTGAACTATAAGAAAAATATTGATATTCATTCCGTTTCGGCAACTTTCTTCCATCGTAAAAGAAAGGATAAAATCGAACGTTTGCGCGTGCCTTATGAAGCGGGAGTCACGCTCGACTCAATGGCCAACGTGGGGCACGACTATTCTACCGGCCTTGAGTTAAGCATGCAGGTACAACCCGTCCGTTGGTGGAATTTGAATATTAACGGCAGCCTTTACTATTACAAAGTGGAAAACGAGTACAAGTTGGGCAACAGCGACGAAAAAAGTACCAATTATGAAGTAGCCGCAAACAATGGTTTCGACATAGGGAAATATACCCGTATCCAGTTCGACGGTAATTTTGTCGGCCCTTCTGTCACGACACAAGGACGTACCGATGCTTTCTGGTATGCCAACCTGGCGATACGCCAACAGCTATTCAACCGTAAGTTGAACGCCACGCTGGCCTTCCGCGACGTGTTTAATTCGGCAAGATACAACAGCCGGATAAATACGCCCGTCTTGCAATCGTACACCAAGATACACCCCAAGTACCCCTTGATTATGCTTACCTTGAGTTATACATTCAACAATTTCAGGGCTGCATCTACCCAGCGGAGGGAAACACACGACTTGTTTGAAGGCACAAACCATTGATGTTCTGTATAGGAGCTCTGTTTGAATCTTACACAAGGCTTCCTGTCACGCCTTAATATTTTTTCTTCATCACGTAAACTTCTGCCGTTATCTTTCCATCGGTAGCGGCGGCGAAAGCTTTATAATGGGCGCTGTTGTTGTGGGCGTCAATGGCGGATTGAGAAGCCCATTCTTCAACAAACGTATATTTTAGAGGATTGTCGTTGTGTTGGTAAAGGGTGTAGGAAACGCATCCTTCCTCTTGGCGAGTGCCGGTTACAACAGCCTGAAAGGCTTTTTCAATATCGGCTTGGTATTCCACGGTGGCAGTTATGTGAGCGACAATAACCAGCTCGGCGTTCTTTGCCGGGATACTCTCTTTCGTAGACGACGAGGATGTGCAAGCGGTGGTGAATGACATCGTCAGGTAGATAGCTGATAATAAAAATACTGATTTTAAAATTGTTTTCATAACGATAATGATTTAATGAAATTTGTTGTTTAAATACAAGAGTATGGCAAAGGTATATTGATTCTTGAGTATCAAGAATGATTTATATCAGAAAATGCCTCTTATTCACGAAGATGCATTGTTGGAAATTCATCGGGATGATTTTGGAGAAATATCCAGATGATTTTTCAAAATCATCCCAATGAAACAGGGAAAACATCCAGATGAATTTCCAGTGTGTTTTTGACTATTTTTCCATTGTGCGTACTATTTATTTGTTCTACCTTTGCACCCTGTTATTGAACGATATAGTAATATTACTAATACCAGTATTATAAAACAACTTATATTATGGCAGAATTAAAAGAAAAACTTTTCTCAGAATTCCCTCCAATTTCGGCAGAAGAGTGGATGGCGAAGATTACGGCAGACCTGAAAGGGGCTCCGTTTGAGAAAAAACTTGTTTGGAGAACAAGTGAAGGATTCAATGTAAATCCTTTCTATCGTGCGGAAGACATCGAAGGAATGAAAACGACCTCTTCTCTTCCCGGTGAATTTCCGTATGTTCGCGGAACAAAAAAAGACAACGATTGGAAGGTACGCCAAAACATTGATGTTACAGATTTCAAAGCGGCGAATAAAAAAGCGCTTGATTTATTACAAAAAGGAATTACATCTTTGGGTTTTCATTTCAAGGGAGATGATGTGAACCCGCAAAACATGGCTACTTTGTTGGAAGGCATCTATCCCGAAGCGGTAGAATTGAACTTCAAGACTTGTAACAACAAGGCTGGTGCGTTAATCGGCATTTTAGGCGACTACCTGAAAGCAAAAGGCGCCGACCTGAGTAAATGTTTCGGTTCTGTAAGTTACAATCCGTTCAAAAAACCGTTGGTAAAAGGATGTGAAGCAGACAATTGGGTAGAAAAGGCTTCGGCCGTGTTAGAAGAGAGCAGGGCGATCCCCCGCTATAAAGTATTTGCTGTTGATGCTTGCCTGTTGAACGACGCGGGAGCATACATCACGCAAGAACTCGGTTATGCATTGGCTTGGGGAAATGAAATTCTTGCAAAACTTACGGAAGCAGGCTTCCCGGCCGACGAAGTTGCTAAAAAGATTAAATTCAACGTTGGTATCAGTGCAAACTATTTCATGGAAATAGCCAAGTTCCGTGCGGCCCGCTGGTTATGGGCGGAAATCGTAGCCGCTTATAATCCCAAATGCCGACATGAAGATTGCCCGAACAACAAACCCGACGGAATGTGCCGTTGCGCATGCAAGATGGTCATACAGGCACAAACGTCTAACTGGAATATGACCCTATACGACGCGCATGTTAATCTGTTGCGTACGCAAACCGAAGCGATGTCTGCCGCCATTGCAGGGGTGGATTCTATCACGATTGCCCCGTTTGACGAAACCTACGAAACGCCGGACGAATTTTCGGAACGTATTGCCCGCAACCAGCAATTACTTTTAAAAGAGGAATGTCATTTCGACAAAGTGGCAGACCCGTCTGCCGGTTCTTATTATATAGAGGTATTAACCCATTCATTGGCCGACGTTGCCTGGAAGCTTTTCCTTGAAGTGGAAGAAAAAGGCGGTTTCTATGCCGCGGTTAAATCAGGGGAGGTTCAGAACGCAGTGAATGCTTCATCAACGGCTCGTAAGAAAGCGGTGGCTACCCGTCGTGAAATCTTATTAGGGACAAACCAGTTCCCGAACTTCACGGAAGTGGCTGCCGGCAGAATCAAGAACGGAGAAAATTGCGGATGCGGTTGCGGATGTAAAGGCGAAAACGCGATTCCGGCCCTTGATTTCTCTCGTGGGGCGTCTGAATTCGAATCCTTGCGTCTGGCAACAGAGAAAAGCGGCAAGACGCCTAAAGTATTCATGCTTACTATCGGTAATCTGGCTATGCGCCTGGCTCGCTCGCAGTTTTCAAGCAACTTTTTTGGTTGTGCAGGATATAAAATAATTGACAATTTGGGTTTCGAAACAGTGGAAGCCGGTGTGGATGCCGCTGTTAAAGCTGGCGCTAATATTATAGTTCTTTGCTCAAGTGATGACGAATATACCGAGTTTGCCCCCGCCGCCTATAAGGCTTTAAACGGCAGGGCGGAATTCGTAGTGGCTGGCGCTCCGGCAACAATGGACGACCTGAAAGCTCAGGGAATTACCGAATTTATCAATGTCAAGAGCAACGTGCTCGAAACATTGAAAGCTTTCAATGAAAAACTTGGTATAAAATGAAGATTATGAGACCAAATTTTAAAAATATAGATATTAAGAATGCCGGATTTGCTGCTACGAATGCGGCAGAGTGGGCAAAAGCCAACAGCATAGAAGCTGATTGGAAAACACCTGAGCATATAGAGGTGAAGTCAGTGTATACAAAAGAAGACCTGGAAGGTATGGAGCATTTGAATTATGCTTCGGGCTTGCCGCCTTTCCTTCGCGGGCCATATAGCGGCATGTATGCCATGCGTCCCTGGACTATCCGCCAATACGCGGGATTCTCCACAGCGGAAGAGTCGAACGCGTTTTATCGTCGTAACCTGGCATCCGGACAAAAAGGTTTGTCAGTTGCTTTCGACTTGGCAACACACCGTGGATACGACGCCGACCACGAACGTGTAGTAGGAGACGTAGGTAAAGCCGGGGTTTCCATCTGTTCGCTGGAGAATATGAAAGTCTTATTTGACGGAATACCCTTGAATAAAATGTCTGTTTCCATGACGATGAATGGAGCCGTGCTTCCTGTACTTGCGTTTTATATCAACGCGGGTTTGGAACAAGGCGCTAAATTGGAAGAGATGGCGGGGACTATCCAGAATGATATCCTGAAAGAATTTATGGTGCGTAATACCTATATATATCCGCCCGAATTCTCCATGAAGATTATCGCTGATATCTTTGAATACACTTCCCAGAAGATGCCTAAGTTCAATTCAATCTCAATCTCAGGTTATCACATGCAGGAAGCCGGCGCTACGGCGGATATCGAAATGGCTTACACGTTGTGCGATGGTATGGAATATCTCCGTGCAGGTATTAATGCCGGTATCGATGTAGATGCGTTCGCGCCCCGTTTGTCATTTTTCTGGGCAATTGGCATGAACCATTTTATGGAAATCGCCAAGATGCGCGCCGCGCGTATGTTGTGGGCCAAAATAGTAAAGAGCTTCGGGGCAAAGAATCCCAAGTCATTAGCTTTACGTACACACAGCCAAACCTCCGGTTGGTCGTTGACGGAACAAGACCCGTTCAACAATGTAGGCCGTACCTGTATCGAAGCAATGGCGGCGGCATTAGGACATACCCAGTCGTTGCATACAAACGCGTTGGACGAAGCGATTGCCTTACCAACCGACTTCTCAGCCCGTATCGCCCGTAATACCCAGATTTATATCCAGGAAGAAACCCAGATAACAAGAGAAATCGACCCATGGGCCGGTTCTTATTATGTGGAAACACTGACAAATGAATTGGTGCAAAGAGGATGGGAGCTGATTCAGGAAATCGAACGTATGGGAGGGATGGCCAAAGCGATCGAAACCGGCCTTCCCAAGATGCGTATCGAAGAAGCGGCAGCCCGTACGCAAGCGCGTATAGACTCAAAAACTCAGACAATCGTTGGTATCAATAAATACCGTTTGGAAAAAGAAGATCCGATTGATATCCTTGAGATTGACAATACGGCTGTTCGTGAAGAACAAATCAAACGCTTGCAAGAACTTCGCGCGAATCGTGATAATGAAGCTGTGAAAAAAGCGTTGGCAGACATCACGGAATGTGCCCGTACCAAGAAAGGCAATTTGCTGGAACTGGCGGTAAAAGCAGCCGGGCTTCGGGCCACGTTAGGAGAAATATCCGATGCTTGCGAAGAAGTAGCCGGACGTTATAAAGCAATAATCAGAACAATATCAGGCGTGTACTCATCAGAATCAGGAAAAGATGCCGACTTTGCTAAAGCAAGTGAATTAGCAGAGGCGTTTGCAAAGAAAGAAGGTCGTCAACCTCGTATTATGATTGCGAAAATGGGTCAGGACGGACACGACCGCGGAGCGAAAGTAGTAGCGACAGGTTATGCCGATTGTGGTTTCGACGTGGATATGGGGCCTTTATTCCAGACTCCTGCTGAAGCTGCCCGCCAGGCCGTGGAAAACGACGTGCATGTAATGGGTGTTTCTTCATTGGCCGCCGGACATAAAACGTTAGTCCCGCAAGTCATAGAAGAGTTGAAAAAGCTGGGTCGCCCCGACATCATCGTAATCGCAGGAGGCGTTATCCCGGCTCAGGATTATGATTTCCTATACAAAGCAGGTGTGGCCGCCATCTTCGGCCCCGGCACCTCCGTTGCCAAGGCAGCCGTTCAGATATTGGAAATATTGTTGGGAGAGTAATGAATACCTTGTAATAAAAATAAAAAAGCCATCTTTCCAAAGGTGGCTTTTTTATTTTGGCAAATTATCTTTTCACGTAAGATTCCAGCCCTTCTTTGACTGAATATTGAGGATTATATCCCAGCAAAGCCTTCGCTTTCCCGATGTCTGCCAACGAATGTGGAATATCCCCGGTTCTATTATCAGCGTGCTTTATCTCTATATCTTTAATGTAGGGATCCTTTTGGGATAAAAGCGTTTTAAGATACCCGGCTAATTCATTCAATGTTGTTCGTTCGCCGCATGCTACATTGTATAGCTGGTTTATGGCTTCGGGATGGGTGGTTGTTAGAGATAGCAGGTTTGCTTGGACAACGTTTGCTACATACGTGAAGTCCCTGGAATGAGTGCCATCGCCGTAGATTATCGGGCTTTCATGGTTCATTAATTGCCGGATAAATGAGGGTATGACAGCCGCGTAAGGACCTTCGGGATTTTGACGGGAGCCGAATACATTAAAATAACGTAATCCGATGGTTTCCATACCGTACGTTTTTGAGAAGACATCGGCGTAAAGTTCATTTACGTATTTGGTTACGGCATAAGGCGATAATGGTTTACCAATTACGTTCTCGACTTTGGGTAATGATTCGGAATCTCCATAGGCGGATGAACTGGCCGCATAGACGAAACGTTTTATTTTTTCATCCCGCGACGCGATCAACATGTTCAGGAATCCGGAGATATTTACTTCATTCGTCGTTACCGGATCATTTATCGAACGGGGAACAGCCCCCAATGCCGCTTCATGTAATACGTAATCCACTCCTTTTACGGCAACCTTGCAAGTTTCCAACGAACGGATGTCGCCTTCGATCAAGGTAAAATTGAGACTGGATTGAAAAGCTGAAATATTTTCTTTTCTTCCTGTTGAAAAATTATCCAGGCAGACCACCCTGTTGCCAAGTTCCAACAGTTTTTCACATAGATGGGAACCAATGAACCCGGCTCCTCCTGTGACTAATATCGTATGATTACAAAAAGAAGAAAAATCGTTCATGTGTGGGCAAATGACAAGTTGATAATTGGACGTTTAGAGACGTCCGTCAATAATTTCCCGCTTTAACACGCCTTTTACATCATAAATGACATGTTTTTCTTCCATCAAGTCTGTAAAAAGTATGTTTTTGAATTCTTCGTGCGCCACGGCTAAAATTGCAGCGTCAAACTTTTTGTCGGGTAATTGAGTTAAAATCCGGATGCCATATTCGTTTATGGCATCTTGGGTATTGGCCCAAGGGTCGTAAACGGAGACCTCAACATGATACTCTTTCAACGTATTTACGATATCAATAACCTTCGTATTTCTTATATCGGGACAATTTTCTTTAAATGTGAATCCTAAAACGAGAATGGATGAATGAATGACCGGTATACTTTTTTTCAACATCAATTTTATGACCTGGTTTGAAACAAATTCGCCCATCCGGTCATTTAGCCGCCTTCCCGCGAGGATTATTTCAGGATGGTAACCATGTTTTTTGGCACATTGCGCCAGATAATAGGGGTCTACCCCGATACAGTGTCCTCCAACAAGCCCCGGCTTGAAAGGTAAAAAATTCCATTTCGTTCCGGCAGCTTCCAATACATCTTGAGTGTCAAGATTTAATTTATCGCAAATCATTGATAATTCATTTACAAAAGCGATATTGATATCCCGTTGGGCATTTTCTATGGCCTTTGCGGCTTCCGCCACTTTTATCGAAGGAGCCAAATGTGTCCCGGCTGAAATAACCGACGCGTATACTTCGTCGATTAATCGCGCAATCTCAGGAGTGGAACCGGAAGTGACTTTTTTAATTTTATCGACGGTATGCTCTTTGTCTCCGGGATTAATCCGTTCCGGACTGTAGCCGGCAAAAAAGTCTGTATTGAATTTCAATCCCGAAGTAGTTTCTACAACAGGTATGCATTCTTCTTCTGTCGCTCCCGGATAAACAGTTGATTCATATACTACGACGCCTCCTTTGGAAATAACTCTCCCGACAGACTCGCTCGCTTTGTAAAGGAAAGACATGTCCGGATGATTATTTTCGTCAACCGGGGTTGGAACCGTGATGATAAAAAAGTTGCTATCGCGCAACATCTCCAATTCAGTTGTACACGTAAAACCATTCTCAATAGCCGATTGCAACACGTTGGGACTTACCTCAAGCGTATCATCCAAACCCTTCATCAGGGAGTCGACCCTGGTTTGGTTCAAATCGAAACCAATCGTCTTATATTGGGTAGCAAACAGACAAGCTAAAGGTAAACCGACATACCCCAAACCTATTACGGCAATATTTATATTGTCAACTATCATATATTAGAATATAAATTGAAAAAACCATCAACCATTCATAACCTTTGGCGTATCTTTTTCCGCGCTATTGCGGCCGGATTTTCCATTAATACAAATGTATGTAAAATTCCGTTTCATATTTCAAAAAAGGTACATTTTGCTTTTTGTTTCTTTTGTGCAATACTTTGCGCCGAAAATTTGTTTATTATTTGAAAAGTATATTTATTTGCAAACTATATTTATTTGCAAATCGATAATCACTAAAAACAATTGTTATATGAAAAAGATCGTTGAGGTTATATGGGTAGCTTTGATGCTATTAATAGCCATTCCGGCTAACGCCCAAATAAACTTCGGAATGAAGGGTGGCGTTAATATTTCGTCTGTGCAATTCAATAAGGATATTGTAAGTTCCAGTAATATCACCGGCTTTCAAATTGGACCGATGATTGAGATTATGGCTCCTTATCTGGGAGTAGGGATAGATGCCGCTGTTTTGTATTCCCAGAAAGGAATGAAAGATGTAGACGGACAAGAAGAAAACCTTACAACTGATTACATTGATGTTCCTTTAAATTTTAAGTGGAAATTCGGACTGCCATTATTAAAAGGCTATCTTGCCGCGGGACCCTATGTTGGTTTTCGGATAGGAGGGGATAGGATTTGGAATATACCAGGCAGGGTTAATTCGCAAATTGAAACAAAATCATTTGCGGCCGGATTGAATTTCGGGTTGGGTGTAGAAGTGATTAGTCACCTCCAGGTTGGATTTAATTATGGTTTAGGATTAACGAATAATTACAGTGGCGTAGACGGCAACGAAACGTTTGAAGGAAAGCATAGAGGATGGACAATCTCGGCTGCTATTCTGTTTTAAACGATAATCATTTCTATCAGTAAACGTAGAATTAATTTTGATTATATTTGGCACGGGTTTATTACCCGTGCTTTTTTATTGATGATTCTGTAATACTTCATATATAATTCACTGAAGATGAAATATGCCGACATAATATTGCCGCTTCCTTTAGAAAACACATATACTTATCTTATCCCTTCTGATTTGGAAGGAAGCGTGATACCGGGTTGTCGGGTTTTGGTTCATTTTGGGAAAAAAAAATATTACACAGGGATTGTAATGCGAATATCAGAACGGATCCCCAAAACAACCTTTGAGATAAAAGAAATTTACGCCTTGCTGGATGTAACGCCTGTTCTTCGCCGTCCCCAACTTCGTTTCTGGCAATGGATTGCTTCGTATTATTTATGTAAGCTGGGCGATGTGTATAAAGCGGCTGTACCTTCGGGATTAAAACTGGAAAGCGAGACAATTGTTGAATATTATGAAGATTTTGAATCCGATATACCTTTGCGGCGGAATGAACAAACCGTACTTGACGCTTTTACAACAAAAATGAAACTGAGTGTCTCCGAACTGGAAAAGAAAACAGGCCTGCGCAATGTGGTTCCTATCCTGTCGTCACTTATGGCGCGGGGAGCCGTGGGGATTAGTGAAGAGATAAAACGAGGCTTTGTTCCTAAATTAGAGACTTTTGTCCGTTTAGCAAAAGAGTATAAGGAAGAAAATAAATTGCAGGAAGCTTTTTCAGTATTGAAACGCGCCCCCAAACAAGAAGCTTTACTTATTTGCTATTTGGATATCAGCCATGTATTGAACCCTCAATTAACAAAAGAAGTTACGAAAAAAGAGTTGCAGGAACAGAGCGGCTATAGTCCGGCTATCGTAGACGCGTTAATAAAGCGGGGTATTTTGGAAAGCTATGAAAAGGAAATAGGACGATTACAGTCGTCCATTTGCCGTTTGCAACCGCTTACTCCCCTTACTGATGCACAAGAAAAAGCATACGATGAAATATATGATATCTTTAAAACTAAAGATGTCTGTCTTTTACATGGAGTTACTTCCAGCGGCAAAACCGAGGTATATACCCATTTGATAGGAGACGTTTTGGAAAAGGGCAGGCAAGTGCTATACCTTTTGCCGGAAATAGCAATTACCACCCAGATAACGGAACGGCTGGCCAAATTATTCGGCGATAAATTGTTGGTTTACCATTCCAAATTTTCGGATAACGAAAGGGTCGAAGTGTGGAATAAACTGCTTCATGAAAATACTCCCAGGCTGGTGCTTGGAGTCCGCTCGTCTTTGTTTCTTCCATTTAAAGATTTGGGGTTGATTATTGTAGACGAAGAACATGAAAACACCTATAAGCAACAAGACCCTGCTCCCCGTTACCAGGCGCGTAATGCTGCCGTTATCCTGGCGAATATGCATGGAGGGAAAACGTTGCTGGGATCGGCCACACCATCTATTGATTCATATTATAACGCGTTGACAGGAAAATATGGATTGGTAAAACTCTCTGCGCGTTACGGAGAGCGCCTGATGCCCGAAATCGTGTCGGTAGATATAAAAGAGTTGAAGCGGAAAAAGATTATGAAAGATACGCTCTTCTCTCCATTACTGGTTCAGCAGATTAATACGGCATTGGAAAAAGGGGAGCAATCCATACTTTTCCAGAATCGCCGGGGCTTTGCGCCGATGATAGAATGTAAAGAATGTGGTTGGGTGCCCCATTGTATAAATTGTGATGTGAGCCTGACATATCATAAATACCACAACAGGCTGGAATGCCATTATTGCGGGCATAAAGATGTGTTGCCCAAACAATGCCCGCAATGCCAAAGTACCGACATACGAATGGTTGGATTCGGAACAGAAAAAGTAGAAGAAGAAGTTGCATCCTTATTTCCTTCGGCCAAGGTAGAGCGACTGGATTTTGATTCGGCCCGAACACGTTCTTCTTATGAGCGGATTATTAACGACTTCGAAAAAGGCAAAACCGATATACTCATTGGGACGCAAATGCTTTCCAAAGGATTGGATTTTGCCCATGTGAGTGTTGTCGGGATATTGAATGCCGACAGTTTGATGAACTATCCCGATTTCCGAGCCCATGAAAGAGCATTTCAATTGATGGTGCAAGTAAGCGGAAGAGCGGGCAGAAGAGAGAAGCGTGGGGTCGTGATATTACAAACATCACAACCGGAACACCCTATAATCCGCCTGGTGCAGCACGTTGATTATAAAGGAATGGTGAACCTGCAACTCAGCGAGCGCAGTCTGTTTCGTTATCCTCCTTATCATCGTTTGATTGTGCTTGTAATTCGTAGCCGGGATGAACATATTTTACAACAAATGGCCGTGTTGCATGCCGATAAATTGCGAACCCGCTTGGGAGAGCGTGTATTAGGCCCGGTGACACCTCCGGTCACCCGGGTGCAGACGTTCCATGTCCGGAAGATTCTTTTGAAAATTGAAGCAACCGCAGCGATAGCTCCGGTACGTGAAATAATAGAAGGTATCCATGCCGAAATGCAGAGATACCTTCCATTCAAACAATTGCTGGTACACTATGACGTAGACCCTGTATAGGTTTTAAAATTCAATGCCAATTCTAAAACTGATACCTCCGTTGTTTTTAGTAGTCGACACAATATTGGCGCCGGCGGCATCTTTATGCGAATAATCAAACATTTGCATGGTATAGCCTAATGTAAAGTTAAATGCAAGCCGGGAACCGGCAATGTATTTTCCACCTATAGATGGAGCTACATAAAAACCGAGGGACTCTACGCTGGTTTCGGTTCGCATCACGGTTTCACTCTTAAAAGTGCTTTTCCCCAAACCTAAAGTATATCCGGCTTTTAGTCCGGCAAAAGGAACGAATTTGTTTCCTTTGGTGAAGTTATATCTTATATCAGCGAAGACGGGCAATGCCATAGGTATGTTCAATGAATCAACAGTCCCGGCAATTACTTTTTTATGTCCTCCGAGTGTGATATTTTGTTTAGCGGCTTCATCGATAGCCCTTTTGGTGTCATTTTTATAAAACCCGTCGTTATAGATATTGACACCCAATCCTATCCCTATGAACAGGGATGAATTGATTTGGTAGCCATGGCTCATTGTTATTTCAATCCGGTTTTTTGAAAGATCTCCCATCTTGGAAGTATATCCTGCATCAAGAAATCCCTTGTATCCGCTTATACTGGGAAGAGGTTCTTCCGGTTGTGTCAGTACTTGTTCTGCTTTGGTGGTAGCAGCCGTTCTTGGTTCGGCGCTCCGTGCCTGTTGTTCTCTCGGAGTCGTTGTTCTCTTTTCTGTGGAAGCGGTTTGATTTTGTTGTTCGGCAACTCGGGGTCTTATCGCGGGAGTGTCTCCGGAAACGACTTCTTTCAACGACCTTTCCGTAAAGTAAACAATACTTCTGTTTGGCGTTTCAATTTTCATTTCACCCCCTTCCGGTAATTCTGTCAATTGGCCTGTAATTACGCTGCCATTACGCAGGTATACAGTAACCGGATTCCTGAAATTCCGTAATGATGACGAAGCTCTCTGGTTGCCAATTTCTTTTACAGCTCTGCGGGTAAAATATATCGTGCTTCCATTCGCGGTCTTTATATAAAGACGTTGTCCGTCGCCGACGTCTATAAGTTCTCCTCTGGCAATACTGCCATTCATAAGTTCAACAACGGTTTCTCCAGCGTTTTGGGCAAAAGCGCCCAACGAGGCTGTTAACAGTGCGAAAACGAATAATACTTTTTTCATATAAAGTCAATCTTTTTTATTGGATATAAATGATTTATCTGCAAAAATAAGAAAAAGAATACAAAAACAATACAAAAACAAATTTTTGATGAGATACAGGAAAATCAACATTCGGGAAGCGAGGCTTTTTCGCAAAGACCCTTCCTTGATATAATAATTATTAATACCTTTGTCCCCGCATTGGTTCGCTTTTCATTTTCATGGAAAGCGATTAAAAGGGAATCAGGTGCGAATCCTGAACAGACCCGCTACTGTAAATCCTATGCAACATTCCGGCAACTACCTTTGCCACTGATTTAAGAATAATCGGGAAGGCCGACCGGGATGGGGATAAGTCAGGAGATCTGCCATGCTGTATATTGATCAATAATCTCGTGGATTAGATTTTGATGCGGAATTTATTTAAGTATTGTGCTTAATTTAAGCAAGCCTTCAGGCTTGTTATAAAAGATTGGCTGTATTTTTTTACAAAATATAGTTTCGCGGAATAATTGTGTCAAAGTAACAAGAACTTGATAATATCCTAAATAATGGCTTATGAATAGAAAAGAAGAAAATCTTTGTGATGTTGAAGAATTTATAGCTGAATATGCGGCCCACATGATGGGATGCGGAATACATACATCACGGGTCATACGAAGCGCTAAAAGAATCGGGGAAGCTTACGGTTATGTCGTAAAAATAAGTGTGTTTCAAAAAAGCCTTATATTGACGCTGAAAGATGAACACAATCCTTGCAGTGAAGTAGTTGATATCCCTTCTCTTCCTATAAGTTTCGAACATAATTCCGAATTGAGCGCATTAAGCTGGGAAACCTATGACGATCATTTACCTCTTGATATCTTACGAGGGAAATACAACCGGATTATATCCGCTCCACCTATTCATCCCCCGATTGTATTACTCTTTGCCAGTTTGGCAAATGCCTCTTTTTGCCGACTTTTTGGAGGAGACTGGTGTTCGATGGGAATTGTTTTTCTTGCAACAGTGGCCGGGCTATTTTTAAAACAGAAAATGTCAGCATCAGGCATCAATCATTACATTGTCTTTATTGCCTCAGCGCTTGCGGCATCTCTATGTGCCTCAACGTCACTCATATTTGATACGACTTCCGACATAGCTCTTGCCACAAGCGTCTTGTTCCTTGTACCGGGAGTGCCTCTTATAAATGGAGTAATAGACATCGTTGAAGGACATACTTTAACGGGGTTTGCCCGTCTCACTCAAGCAGCGTTACTCATTATTTGTATTGCAATAGGACTTTCTTCCACATTATTTTTTGTTAAAGACCGTTTGATATGATAGCAATTAATATTCTTTCCGACGCATTTTTTGCGGCCATAGCCGGAATTGGTTTTGGCGCAATATCCAATCCTCCGTTACGGGCTTTCCGCTACATCGCCCTGCTTGCTGCGGTTGGTCATGCCTGCCGGTATTGCCTGATGACATTTTCCGGAGTAGAAATCGCAACGGCATCGTTAGCAGGCGCTTTTATAATTGGAATGGGTAGCTTGTGGTTTGGCAAAAAAGTACATTCGCCAATGACAGTACTTTATATACCGGCATTGTTGCCGATGATTCCCGGAAAATTTGCCTACAACATGGTATTTTCTCTTATTATGTTCTTACATTCAATGGATGATCCTGTTGAAAAAATGAAGTATATGGATATGTTTTTTTCCAATACAATGGTAACAATAACGGTTGTTTTTCTTTTGGCAGTCGGAGCTACATTCCCCTTGTTTCTATTTCCCAAACGTGCATCATCATTAACAAGGCACAAGATATAAAGAAACATCTACGCCAATTCGGAATTACGGTTGGCAATTGTATTTTGATTATCTTTGCGGCTCTATCAATTAAATAAAATAGTTGAATTTCCATGAAACAAGGAAAGATAAAAATACTTTTTGTGTGTTTGGGGAATATATGTCGCTCTCCGGCGGCTGAAGGAGTAATGAAGAGGCTGATAAAAGAGGCAGGCTATGAAAGCCGTTTTTTTGTTGACTCGGCAGGAACTGCGGCTTATCATGAAGGAGAACCTGCTGATTCGAGGATGAGAATGTGCGCCTCTTCACGTGGATTGAAACTCACTTCACGATCTCGTCCGGTTGGGATAGAAGATTTTTATGATTTCGATTACATAATCGGAATGGACAATAGCAATTTAGATGATTTGAAAAGGGAAGCTCCCGATGTGGAATCGCTTGCGAAAATTCATAAAATGACAGATTATTCGTGTAAACTATCTTATGACCATGTACCCGACCCTTATTATGGTGGAACCGACGGGTTTACGTTGGTTCTTAATATTCTGGAAGATGCCTGTCGGGGATTAATGGAATCTATTATTTCATCTCTGGATAACTAATCCGGGTATGATACATAATTTTTAATTTATCAATAAACGTATTTTTAACAAGTTCCACATCGCGGAACGTCAAGGGTGTATTTTTCAATAGTCCGTCCGCCAGTTGGCTGTCAACTATTTTGTTTACCAGTTCGGCTATTTTTTCTTCCGTATGCTCTTTCAAGCTACGGGATGCGGCTTCTACCGAATCGGCCATCATCAAAACACCGGTTTCTTTCGAGAACGGATTAGGTCCGGGATAAGTGAACAAGGCTTCGTCTACTTCCTTGTCGGGGTATTTATTTTTAAACATCGTATAGAAGTACTTTACTTTCCCACGTCCGTGATGCGTCCGTATGAAATCAATAATTGCCTGTGGGAGGGAGGCTTTTTCTGCCAGCTTGATTCCTTCCGTTACATGGCTGATAATAATTTGGGCGCTTTGCTCGTAAGAAATTTGATCGTGCGGGTTTACGCTTGTTTGGTTTTCCGTAAAAAAGGCCGGATTAGCCATTTTCCCAATATCATGGTACATTGCCCCGGTGCGAACCAACTGTGCGTTAGCCCCTATTTTGGTTGCCGCGTCGGAAGCTAAAGAAGAAACCTGGAGTGAATGTTGGAATGTTCCGGGCGCGACTTCGGAAAGCTTTTTCAGTAACGGGTTGTTGATATTTGACAGCTCGACCAATGTAATACTGGAAACATAACCAAATGCCTTTTCCAACATATAAACCAAAATATAGGCAAACATGAGAAGGATAAAGTTAATTCCGAAATAAAGCAACATCAGCCAGTTTATCTTGTGAAAGTCGGCCTCCAGGTAAATAGACATGCTTGTGTAACAAAGCGTATATGACAAAAAGATGAAGAAAGCGCAACGGATAAGTTGTGAACGTTCCGACAAATCTTTCAGGCCGAAAGTAACAACCATACCGGCAATAATCTGAAGTATTAAGAATTCATGCGGATAAGGAACCATTAACGAACAAATCAACACAGTGGTCAGGTGCACGAATAAAGCTGTACGCGAGTCGAAAAATGTCCGGACAACAATCGGGACAATAGCGTAAGGCAGTATATAAACATTGAACAAATTGTGTCGGATGCACAACTCTGTCAGCAAACAACTGAAGAGGATGCATAGCAGCATAAACAGCGTATTCTTCCTGCTATATAATATACGGGAACGAAACGACCATAAGTACAGCCAAAAGCAGAATATAATACCGAGTACCAATATAAATTGCCCGCTAATCATCAGTCCTTGACGTTGACTTCCTCCGGTTTTGGATTCGTGGACAATCTTCAACGAACGGAGTATATTATAGGTACGATTATCGATAATCTCTCCCCGGTCTGCAATTCGTTCACCTGCTTGCACCATGCCATTGGCAATCGGAACACTTTGCAACTGGTTTTCCTTTACCTTTTCCGACATGTCTTTATCGTATGTGATATTCTCGACCAGGTAATTATTAATGTTACATGTCCGGATCAGATTCTTATCCAGATGGGGCGGCGCATTGTTTATGATGAATTCATAAGCCGTGCGGACGGTAAAAAGGTCGGTTACAGAACGTGTTTGGGAGATATTGTTTTCCAAAAGGTTGATTCGTTCATAGTTGTCGCTTTTCAAATCCTCCAGATCCGTATTGGATGCAATACCGGTTTTGTATAATTGTACCAGACTCTTTTCGATATATTGCATGTATGAAGGAGTAACTTCCTGATTGTTTAAAAAGGCATACGATTCTCTTAATTTGGCAACTTCCGTAGTTTCTATCTCTTTATTCAGGCGAAAATAAGGTTTGAAGTTGCTCAACACACTATCTCTTTCCGTTTTTATTTCTTCATCCGTTTTATAAATAGGGAAATCACTTGGAGCTGTCAGTAATTCGTAACGCCAAGGTTTACCCTCATAAAATTGATAACGAAACTTTCCCTCGCGGGGAAAGAAATAAGCGATGAGAGCTACCGTAAGAACAAAAAAAACAGCAGTAGGGATTGTGTAATATTTTAATTTCATAGCCTTCTTTTATATAAAAGCGAAATTACGTAAAAAAAGTTTAGGTAAGAGAAAAAAAAGGTCTATTTTTGCCGCATCATATCTATAATATTAAGAACACATGAGTCAACAGAAAGTGAGAGTTCGTTTCGCTCCAAGCCCAACCGGACCATTACATATCGGAGGTGTACGCACCGCTTTATACAATTATTTATTAGCCAAACAAAAAGGAGGTGATTTCATTCTCAGGATTGAAGATACCGATTCGCAACGGTTTGTTCCGGGTGCCGAAGAATATATTATTGAGTCATTTCAATGGTTGGGTATCCAATTTGATGAAGGAGTAAGTTTCGGTGGTAACTATGGTCCCTACCGTCAGAGCGAAAGAAAAGAAATCTACAAAAAATATGTTGAGCAATTACTGAATGCAGGGTTGGCCTATTATGCGTTTGACACTCCTGAAGAATTGGAGGCAAAACGAACGGAAATCGCGAATTTCCAATACGATGCTTCTACCCGTATGCAAATGAGAAACTCGTTGACTTTACCGGAAGAAGAAACGGAAAAACTGATAGCAAATGGCGAAAAATATGTTGTCCGTATCAAAATAGAATCCAACGAAAATATTTGTGTAAACGATTTGATAAGAGGAGAAGTGGTCATTAATTCGTCGGTTTTAGACGACAAAGTATTATTTAAGTCGGCCGACCAATTACCTACATACCATTTAGCGAATATTGTAGACGACCATCTGATGGAAATCACCCATGTAATCCGTGGCGAGGAATGGTTGCCGAGCGCCCCTTTGCATATACTATTGTATCGCTATTTTGGTTGGACAGACACTATGCCGCAGTTTGCCCATCTGCCATTATTACTTAAACCGGAAGGAAACGGCAAACTAAGCAAGCGGGATGGCGACCGTTTAGGTTTCCCTGTCTTCCCCTTGAAATGGAAAGACCCTAAAACAGGAGAAATATCTTCCGGATACCGTGAAAGCGGATACCTGCCTGAAGCGGTAGTCAACTTCCTTGCCCTGTTGGGTTGGAGTCCGGGGAACGACCAGGAAATCATGAGTATGGATGAAATGATTCGCCTGTTCAACCTTACACATTGCAGCAAAAGCGGTGCAAAATTTGATTACGAAAAAGGGAAATGGTTCAACCATCAATATCTGGTTAAGAAAGATGACAAAGAAATAGCTTTGCTTTTTATGCCGGTACTACAGGAGCATCAAATCAATGCCGATATAGCATATGTAGAGAAAGTGGTAGGTTTGGTGAAAGAGCGGGTAACCTTTGTAAAAGAGTTATGGGAACAGGCCTCTTTCTTCTTTGTCGCTCCAACCCAATATGATGAAAAAGTTGTAAAAAAACGTTGGAAAGACGATTCTGCCGCCCAACTGGCAGAATTGGCCGAAGTTCTTAAATCCCGCGAACCTTTCGACGTACATGGCACAGAAGATGTTGTAAAAGCATGGATTGAAGCCAAAGGATACCATTTAGGAAATATAATGAATGCTACCCGTCTGGCGTTGGTAGGCGAGAGTAAAGGCCCGCATATCTTTGATATTACGGCAACTTTAGGGAAAGAAGAAACAATCAAGAGGATTCACCAAGCCATAAATAAGCTTGGTTGATAGTTGGGCATAAGAGATGTACACAATAGTAATTCACTTATATGCTCTTCTTGTGGAGTTATTGTCGCCTTTCCATAGGAAAGCGAGGATGATGCGGTTCGGGCAATGGAAGACAAACGGGATACTTCGTGAAAAAATAGACCCTAAAGCTAAATACATTTGGTTTCACGCATCTTCTTTGGGCGAATTCGAACAAGGTCGTCCTATGATGGAGAAAATCAAGGCCGATTATCCCCAGTACAAGATTTTACTTACGTTCTTCTCTCCATCGGGGTATGAGGTAAGGAAAAACTATGTAGGAGCGGATGTTATTTGTTATCTGCCTTTCGATACCCCCTATAAAGTCAAGAAATTTCTCCGGTTGGCCAATCCTCATATAGCGATATTTATTAAATATGAATTCTGGATGAATTATCTGACAGAATTGAAAAAGCGGAATATTCCAACCTATATAATATCGGCAATTTTCCGTCCGAACCAATTGTTTTTCAGATGGTTTGGAAGACCTTACCGAAAGGTGTTGCATTGTTTCGACCATTTGTTTATACAAGATAATGCCTCTGCCGGATTGTTGACAAAATATGGAGTGCCAAATGTCACAGTATTAGGAGACACTCGTTTCGACCGGGTAATAGATGTACAAAAACAATCCCGTCCAATCCCGATAGTAGAACAATTCATAAGGAATTCCGAAGGGGAAAAACAAACAACCTTAATTGCCGGAAGCTCCTGGCCTCAAGACGAAGAGTTTATTATCCACTATTTTAATGAACATCCGGAAATAAAATTGATTATCGCCCCCCATGAAATAGACCGGGGACATTTACTGGATATCCATTCCAAGTTGAAACGCCCTTCCGTGCGCCTTTCCGATGCTACTGAAAAACATATTGCCGATAAAGATTGCCTTATAATTGATAGCTTCGGGCTACTATCATCTATCTATCGGTATGGTGATATCGCTTACGTTGGCGGCGGCTTTGGAAAAGGTATCCATAATATATTGGAAGCTGCCGTTTATGGTATTCCCGTTATCTTTGGCCCCAAATATCAGAAATTCAAGGAAGCGAAAGACATCATATCCGTTGGCGGTGGGTTCTCCGTTAGCAATGGAAATGCCTTTCAGGAGAAAATGGACGAACTGCTAACCTACCGTCATCTGCTGGAAGCCGCCGGACAAGCTGCCGGGGATTTCGTTGGAAACAATGCCGGAGCTACCAACAAGATATTAAAACAATTGCCTTTGTAAGCGATTCCTTCCTGGGAATAGATTCAATATCAAATGCAGCATGGGGCAAACGCTCCCGGCAGGTTGCCCCACCGCCAATTATCGGCGCTTTCCTAAATAGTACCGTATGAAAAAGTCCAGGTTCTCGGTTAATACTTCCCTTCCGTGTTTCTTTCCTTGTATGCTGTTTAAGCTGGCGTCGGGCAACATATTGTTATCTATTAGCAGGCACACTATGTTGAAAGGATAGAAATTAGGGACAGTAAAGAAGTTAATGGCCATTTGTTCGGCTACTTTCTTGTCGTAGAACGGGTTGTCCGGGTCTTTAATACATTCAATGGCATGGTTCAGGATTAATATTCCGTCTTCCGGGGTAGCAGTGACAAATAGTTTTTCTTTGATCTTTTCCGACATTTTAGGATCTTCAACAATTGAATAATTCAGATCCTCTTTCATGAAGGCGTAAAATTCTTTTTCGGATGCGAAATAGAGGAATTGCTTTCCTTTACTGGCAGACATGAAGATATCGTATACCATTTTCTTTTCTGTCTCGCTTGTTACTTTCCCTTCCGGCTTTTCTTCCTTTGGTGAAAGAGACAAAAGGCCGCATTGCCACCATTCCTTATTATAAAAAACCAACATCATCAGTATTATATTTTCACCACTGGTCAAATCTTTGATAATGCCTGTATCTAAAGACTCTTTTGTAATGGCAAACTCCTCCTCTGTCTCAGCATTGGTAACATATACATAGTTGTCATCTTCCCTCTTGAATAAATAAGTTGTGTAATCCCTTTGTTTGATCCCATTGTAAATGGGATGAAGGGGATGCTCTTGGGGAATGATTTTAGCGAGCCATTCCGGTGAGGTCAATGCCAGCATCTTGTTGGGAGCTAAAAAGCATAGATTCAATTCGGCAGCATAAGCGATGATTGCTTTTTCGGAATCATCCCTGTCGCTGTTGATGAGTTCTTCCATTCTATCTTCAAGGTCATAGATGTTGAAAATGTTCAGGTATGAATTAAAATGGAACCAGTTTAAAAGATCTCTGTAACGGAAGAAATCCAGCGTGTCGGTATCAGGATAAAGAAAATCATGTATCCTATTGTCAAAAGGGGCATTGTCGAGTTCTTCATAGAGGTAATACTCTATTTGGGAGGCAGTAATTGCGATGCCCGGATTCTCAGGATTAATAATCTTGTCGTAGTTAATCTGCTGGAGATAATGCCACAATAGGAAACAGATATCTTCGATATTGATGTCGCCGTCGGTGTATTCTTCGTCAATATCATAGAAAGGTAAAGGCTTTCCATATAGTTTACGGCACTCGGAGGTGAATGATTTCCACATGTTGACCTCCGAGGCAATATCAACAAACCAGGCCGTCAGGTAGCAGCTCACCGTTTGCATATCATCCGTATCCAGATCGAAGGCATTTGCTATGCCGCTTTGATTCAAGATGGAGTATATTTGGGTTGCTACTTTGGCATAGTACCGATCATTGCTGTTGCCAACTTTATAAGGCATGTGTTTGATCCAATCCTTAGGAAAGATGATGTTCTGTTTCATGAATAATGTAGTTCTTTTATTTTCTTCAATCCCCAAAGATATGCTTTTTTGTCTGGTTGTTGCTTATATTCGTTATATTCATAGTTGAAAAACAGCAAGAAACCTGCTTATGAATAAATACTATATTGAGCCGGCCTTATTAATCTTCTTCGCTGAACATTGGATCCCATGCGGGCAGACGGATGGGTTTTTGTTTGAGGATTTCTTTTACTGTATCGGTTGTGTATTTGTATTCTACTACCAGGCGGAACATGTATTCGTTGAACCATTCGTCGGTCATGATTAGATGTCCGTTGTTTGCTCCCGGCCCCCAACTGTTTTCCACCATCCATTTTGTGGGCTTTCCGTTGCAGTCCAGGTCGACGGCCATTAGTGTCATGGCATGCGACGAACCGCTGCTGAATGTTTGGATGCGTTGTTTTTTGTCCATACCGAAGGAGGTTCCCATCAGCGAGGCGTAGTCGTAATAGTTTACGTCGAGCAATCCTCTTTCCCGGTCGAAGAATTTGCCCACGTCGCACGAGAAGTACATCATGGTACTGTCTTGGATGGAGTGGATGGCCATTTCTTTGATATCATCTGCCGGGAGGTTTACGTAGGTCCAGTTTTTCCCGTCGTAAACATGGCGGTCGAACGCTATTTCGTACAGTTTGTAATATTCGCGGCTTGGGTCGTTCATCAGCATAACATAGTTGTTTTTCAGGTCGGCTCCGATGAATTCCTGGTAAAAGGATTGGGGGGTGTATTCTTTTGTAGAGAGGGGATTCCCTTTGGAGTCTCTGAGTGTCCAGGTGAATGTCGCGGGAGGTTCGCCCAATGTCAGCGCCAGCATGCGGTAGATGGTGGTCAACAGGGCGGTTTTCTTTTTTTCCAAGTCGGCGGGCGTTGCGCCTTGGGATGCCTGTTTGCGAAGCTCCAGCCCCGACTCTTTCAGTTTTAACGAAACCAGGTTTGCCATCATACGCGTGTTGTCGCTGCTGTATGTTTCTGTCATCACGTCGGCCGGGACTACCCCATATTTTGTCAGGATATCGGCAACTCCGGTGAATTGCCCGCCATCGCTCAGCGGGTTTTTAAACAGCCACTCTACCATTTTGTCGTCCATGGGCTTTTCCCGCGTGTCGATGATTCCCTGGAGGAATAGGTTTGCTTTTTCCAATTGGTCCCAGAAGAACGGGTAACTGTGGGAGAATTGGAAGTCGTTCAGGCTGTATGTGTCGATGATTTTTGAACGGAAAACATTCAGGCCTGTAAATAACCAGCAGCGTCCGGACGACTTTTGGTTGGTAATGCCTTTGCCGTTTACTTTGTGCGAGAAGTGCGTGTCGAGATGATTTTTATTCTCCAGGTTAACGGCGAGTTTGTTGATGTCGTTGTTTGTGATGGCGTTTCGCAAGGCTTTGTCGGTTGCCGTCCCCTGGTACGACTGTTTGATTTGTTGCAGCATGCCGGCAGAGATACCGCCTGTTGATTGTTGTCCGTGTGTGGAAAAAGCGGCTCCCAGTATGAAGAGGCTTATCCAAAATCTGTTTCGTTTCATGATATGTTTAGAATTATTTGTTGCTTTGCAAAGGTATGGATAACTATTCGTATTTAAAAAAGACGTTTACACAACTTGTCGCGTGTCCCTCCTTAATTACTCCAAACAAGTCCGTCCTGGCGAATGCTCCAGATTCTGCCGTTGGGAGAGGGGAGCGTTATTTCGTACATGGAGGGCGTGTTATTTAATGTAAGTTGGGTAAGCGACTCTTCGGGACATACTTCATCCGCTTTCAGGCCGGCCAGGGAAGTAGCATATTGGTTGAACGTTTTATGATATTGTTGCTGGCGATAATAAAGGTTGCGCAAAATCCATTTGGTCTCTTCGTCCTGATGTTTGATAAAGGGGGCTTCCCCGGTTCCGGCCCGACGGTCGGATAGTTGTATGAATCCCCAAAATTCCGGCATGTGGATATTCTTCACATTCCCTGGCGCCCATGCCCAGAAACATTCTTTTCCATCTTGTGTTCCGGTATTCCATTCCGCCCGTGAGAAATTGGCGCGGAATTGGTCTCCCTCTTCCGGCTTGTTTTTTCCCGGTACCAATTGATAAATTGTTTTCCAGGGCAAAAAGATCTCCACGCTCCACGATTGATCCGTATCCTCCGGATTGTTTAGTGTCCCGTCAATATGAACAGCCGATTGCATCCCCATAAATTCCCAGTTATTGAAAGCGATGCCCTTGTCGCGATAGGGCTTGGTGAGGAATAAATCCCATTCGGCGCCTAAAGCGTTTACTTCATATTCTACATAATTGTGGGTATCGTTTGTCATATCCAGGAAGAATTCGAAGTTGTTGTTTAAGAAAAGAGGAGAATCATGTTCAGTCATATCAGCCCAGATATGGGATTCTTCCAGAAGCGCCGCGAGATAAAGGCCGTTATCATCATACGTCATTTTTACGTTGGTTTGTAAAAAAGGTTTGGGTTGGTCGCCTCCGGCGATGTCAACAAAGTCGGAAGTCCATGATAGTAAATCCCACTCTTCGGGAGAGAGTACGCCATCTATTGTAATAGCGGCGGGCGCCTTATAGCATACGTATGCAGGAGGGTTGAATACGACAGGCGCGTCGTAGTCGATCTCCCTTTGTTCCGTCTGTTTCGGTTGGGAACAAGAGAGCAGTGACATACAACCGGAAAGAAGAATACACAAGATGTTTGTTTTCATAATTATGCAGATGTAGTGAGTCTAATTGGGAGTTCCGTCATCGTTGGCCGTATTTTCCCCTGTATCCTGTTCAACTGTTTCTTCATACCAGGAGGCATACATGTGGTAGTTTCGCGCAATCTTTTGATTGATTTCTTTGGATTGTTCGGGGTCTGCTTTCTTTACAAATTTGGCAGGTACGCCGGCATAGATACTTCCCGGTTCCACAATGGTATTGCTGAGGACTACGGAACCGGCTGCCACAACGGCTTCTTCGCCAATTACGGCATGGTCTAAAACAACCGACCCCATACCAATTAATGCTCCGTCACAAATTTTTGCCCCGTGTATGGTTACATTATGCCCGACCGAGACATCGTTTCCAATCTCAATGACGGATTTCTCATACAGTGTATGCAAAACAGAGCCATCCTGGATATTTACCCCGTTACCGATACGTATGGAATTTACATCGCCGCGTAAGACGGTTCCAAACCATATACTGCATCCCTCTCCAATCTCAACATCCCCGATAACGACGGCATTATCCGCCAGGTATGTATCTTTTCCTATTTTAGGTGTAAAACCTCTTACTGATTTAATTAAAGCCACTTTATTAATGATTAATGGTCAGAGGGTTCATGGTTAACGATGATAAGGAAATATGAATTGTCAACCATGAACCGCCAACCGTTATTAAACCTCTTTTGTTTTTTCTCTCAACCACGCTTTTTCATCTTCGTCCAGGTGCGGGCTTAACTTATCGTATACCATTTGGTGATATTTATTTAACCAGGCATGTTCGCGAACAGACAACATCGGGACGATAACCAAATTTGTATCGATGTAACACAAGGTAAGTGTTTCGAACGAAAGGAACTTCCCATATTCGGTTTCGCTGTCTTCGCGTACAACCATCATATTTTCTGTGCGGATACCATATTCACCTGTGCGGTACATGGCCGGTTCGTTACTCATTACCATACCGGTTTCCAGTTTGACCGGATTTTCTTCCATGCGAATACTTTGCGGCCCTTCATGTACATTGAGGCAGTGGCCGATGCCGTGCCCCGTTCCATGTAAATAATTGATTCCGGCATCCCACAACGCTTTGCGGGCAAGAATATCCAGTTGCGACCCGCGCATACCGGCCGGGAATTTACATTTCGCCAGGCTGATATGGCCTTTCAATACACGGGTGAAATCTTTTTTCATCGCCTCCGTCGGTTCACTAAGGGCGATCGTGCGGGTGATATCTGTCGTTCCGTCCAGATATTGCGCGCCAGAATCCATCAACAGGATACCTTCGGGTTTGATAGTCGCGTCGGTTTCGGGCGTGGCGCTGTAATGAACAATCGCCCCATGCCCGGCATATCCGCAAATAGTATTGAAGCTATCGGAGATATACATCGGCTGTTCGGCGCGTAGTGATGATAATTTCTCCGAAAGGCTTATCTCTGTAAGCCTTTCCCCGGCAGCCAATTGCTTTTCAAACCATATATAGAAGCGTGTGAGGGCAACACCGTCTTTTACCAAGGCCTTGCGGAATCCTTCAATCTCCGTTTCGTTTTTAATGCTTTTCAAATAATTGGCAGGAGTAATACCCTCCATTATTTTACAGCCTTTTGGAATAGCATTAAACACAGCGACATTGGTTTTTGCCGGGTCAATAAAGACGGTTGTTTTCTCCGGTAAGTTTGAAAGATAAGATTCAATTTTTGAATAATCGGCCGGTATTACCCCTTCCTGTTTTAAATGTCCGGCTATTTCGGGCGTTAATTTAGACGGTTCGATAAAGAAAACCGTCTCATTTTCGGATACAAACGCATAGCTCACGGCAACCGGGTTGTATTCCACATCATTCCCCCGGATATTGAATGTCCAGGCCACTTCATCTAACGCGCAAATAACCAAGCAATCGGCGCCAGCTTCATGTAGTTTGTCGTTGATGGCATTCAGTTTGTCATGAACAGAACAGCCGGTAAATTCTACAGGTAATTCAAATAGTTTGTTTTGTGGGATAGCCGGACGCTCCTCCCATATCTCATTGATTAAATCAACGGACGTATCTAATTTGATACCTTTTTTCTTTAGCGCGTTGTTTAGTAAGCGCGTATCTGCCACGCTATACGATTGTCCATCCAGGTTAACCGTAAGCCCTTCTTCCAGTTCATGTACAAGAAAGTTGAAAATAGTAGGCGTTTCAGGTAAAGCCATCTTATATAAGTTGATACCCGAACCATTCAGTTGTTCGGCAGCTTGCAGGAAATAGCGCGAATCTGTCCACAAGCCTGCTTTGGTAGCTGTTACCACCACTGTTCCGGCCGAACCTGTAAAACCGGAAATCCATTCGCGGGATTTCCAACGGGCCGGTACATACTCACTCAAGTGCGCGTCTGAGCTGGGGATGATATATGCGTCGATCCCATGCTTTTTCATGGCTTTCCGCAAGGCGGAAAGTCGTTCTTGTATGCTCGTTTTCATGTCCTTATTGTTATTTCATCACTTTGTTTGTAATTCGCAAAGTTAGCAAATAGTATCATTGTAAATAAAACATTTGGATGAATTTGGACAATCATCCAAATGTTTTCCCAAATTCATCCAAATGAAACCAGACAATCATCCAGATGATTTTGGGGAAATCATCCAAATGAAATCCAATTAGGAACTGTTTTCTCTCAAAAAAAGATTTCTTGCCAAAAAAATTTGATTATCCCAAAACAATCCGTAATTTTGCGCCCGTTTGAAAGTGTAATGTAATAAACAATAAATAAAAGAAACAAAGAAATTTATGATCGTAGTTCCATTGAAAGAAGGCGAAAATATAGAAAAAGCGCTTAAAAAATTTAAAAGAAAGTTTGAGAAAACCGGCGTTGTTAAAGAGCTGAGAAGCCGTCAGGCATTTATAAAACCATCTGTAGAGAAAAGGAAGAAAATGATGCGTGCTGTTTACGTTCAGCAATTGCAGCAGGCGGAAGAATAGAATAATAATCCTCTTCGGGCTTGTATTTTTGAATTCTATTTCCTATATTCGTTGCATAGAATATTTATAAGGTGATGCAGCGTGAATAGGTTGATTGATTCGTTTATAAATTATCTTCGGTATGAGCGGAATTATTCCGATTATACCGTTATTTCGTATTCTAAAGATTTGGAACAATTTGAAGAGTACGCGAAAGAAAATTTGGAAGGTCGGTTCGACCCGGATACGATTGATTCCGACATTGTGCGGAATTGGATTGTTTTTTTATTGAATGAGGGGATATCCCCCACTTCGGTAAATCGGAAATTAAGTTCTTTGAAATCTTTTTTCAAATTCCTCCTTCGGCAAGGACTCGTATCATCCAATCCCCTGCGTTTGGTAAACGGTCCAAAGGCAAAAAAGCCCTTACCTTATTTTATAAGGGAAAATGAAATGGATATGTTGTTGGATGGCGATGGGTTCGACGAAGACTTTGAAGGAATCAGAAACCGGCTGATACTCGAATTGCTTTACGATACAGGAATCAGACGTTCGGAATTGATTGGAATTAAGGATGCCGATATTGATTATGAAGCATCTTTGCTAAAAGTGACAGGCAAGCGAAACAAGCAGCGCCTGATACCTTTTGCCGATGGATTGAAAGAACTCATGCTTGCATACGCCGAAGTTAGAAACAGGGAGATAGGAGTAAGCCGCGGATGGTTTTTAATTCGTAAAAACGGTGAACAACTATCTACCGGAATTGTTTATAATATAGTAAGGAAATGCTTGTCGGATATTTCGACACTGTCGAAGCGTAGCCCTCATGTATTACGACACTCATTTGCGACAAGTATGCTAAACAATGGGGCAGAGCTGAATGCTGTAAAAGAACTATTGGGTCACAGCAGCCTGGCTTCAACCAGCGTTTATACACATACAACCTTTGAAGAATTAAAAAAAGTGTATCATGCTCATCCAAGAGCTAAAAAAGAAGGAGGTTTTTATGGACATTAAAATTCAATCCATCCATTTTGACGCTACCGGCAAACTGGAAGCATTTGTTCAAAAGAAAGTTGCAAAATTAGAAAAGTACTTTGACGGTATTATAAGCGCCGAAGTGATCCTGAAAGTGATTAAACCCGAAACCGTACAGAACAAAAGCGCATCTATTAAATTATCTATTAAGAG
This sequence comes from Tannerellaceae bacterium, assembly GCA_031255855.1. Classification (GTDB taxonomy): domain Bacteria; phylum Bacteroidota; class Bacteroidia; order Bacteroidales; family Tannerellaceae; genus DFXE01. Next base: position 68,092 of record JAIRRS010000152.1, read on the forward strand.
CGGTGAATTATTTGCTGAAAAAAATGCCGACTCGTTCGAACAGGCTGTTGACGATTGCAGCGAAGCATTATCCAAGCAATTGATGAAGTATAAAGAAAAAGTCAGGGCCAAATAAAAAAAGCAAGAATATTTTTGGTAACTAAGAAATAATATCTAAATTTGCAGCCGTTTCGCCTTGTAACGAAGCGGTTGTTCTTTTATAGAATGCTTTTTTTGCCTCTTTAGCTCAGTTGGCCAGAGCACGTGATTTGTAATCTCGGGGTCGTTGGTTCGAATCCGACAAGAGGCTCAAAGTCGGTTGTGTCATTTCACAATCAACGGATAAGGGCAGTTACCAGAGTGGCCAAATGGGGCTGACTGTAACTCAGCTGGCTTACGCCTTCGGTGGTTCGAATCCATCACTGCCCACAAAATTGCGGAAGTAGCTCAGTTGATAGAGCATTAGCCTTCCAAGCTGAGGGTCGCGGGTTTGAGCCCCGTCTTCCGCTCTTAGTTTGCCTGTGTAGCTCAGCGGTAGAGCACTTCCTTGGTAAGGAAGAGGTCCCGAGTTCAAGTCTCGGCACCGGCTCATGACAATAAAGATTTAGATGTATAATCAACATATGAACATTAATTAAATAAAGAATAAATTAAGTTATGGCAAAAGAACATTTTGACAGATCGAAACCCCACGTTAACATTGGTACGATTGGCCACGTTGACCACGGTAAAACAACTTTGACAGCTGCTATTACTACGGTATTGGCAAAAAAAGGTCTTTCTGAGTTGCGTTCATTCGATTCTATTGATAACGCTCCAGAGGAAAAAGAAAGAGGTATTACAATCAACACCGCTCACGTAGAGTATCAGACTGCGAACCGTCACTATGCTCACGTAGACTGTCCGGGTCACGCCGACTATGTAAAAAACATGGTAACGGGAGCTGCTCAGATGGACGGCGCTATCATTGTGGTTGCTGCAACAGATGGTCCTATGCCTCAAACTCGCGAACATATCCTTTTGGCTCGTCAGGTAAACGTTCCTAAATTAGTTGTTTTCATGAACAAATGTGACATGGTGGACGACGAAGAAATGTTGGAATTGGTTGAAATGGAAATGAGAGAACTTCTTTCATTCTATGAATTCGACGGCGACAATACACCGGTTATCCGTGGTTCTGCTTTAGGCGCTTTGAACGGTGATGCCCAATGGGAAGCCCAAGTAATGGAATTAATGGATGCTTGCGACAGCTGGATTCCAATTCCTCCCCGTGAAATTGACAAGCCATTCCTGATGCCTGTTGAAGACGTATTCTCTATCACCGGTCGTGGAACAGTTGCTACGGGTCGTATTGAAACCGGTATCATCAAATCAGGTGAAGAAGTTGCAATTATCGGTTTGGGAGCTGAAAACATGAAGTCTGTTGTAACAGGTGTTGAAATGTTCCGTAAGATACTTGATGAAGGCCAAGCCGGCGACAACGTAGGTTTGTTGCTTCGTGGTATCGACAAAAACGAAATCAAACGTGGTATGGTAATTACTCACCCGGGAAAAGTTCAACCTCACTCAAAAGTTAAGGCTGAAGTTTATATCCTGAAGAAAGAAGAAGGTGGACGTCATACTCCATTCCACAACAAATACCGTCCTCAATTCTATATTCGTACCTTGGACGTTACAGGTGAAATCACGCTTCCTGAAGGAACAGAAATGGTAATGCCTGGCGATAACGTAACAATTACGGTAGAATTGATTTACCCGGTAGCATGTAGCGTAGGTTTACGTTTCGCAATCCGCGAAGGTGGACGTACGGTAGGTGCGGGACAGATCACAGAATTATTAGACTAATTCTATAAACTCAGGTAGCTGGAAAATACACTCCGGCTATCATTTACGGAAGTAGCTCAGTCGGTAGAGCACTGGTCTCCAAAACCAGGTGTCGGGAGTTCGAGCCTCTCCTTCCGTGCAAAAAATCTGAAAGATTCAAATGAAGAAATTAATTAACTATTTTAAGGAATCTTATAACGAACTTGTCTATAAAGTTTCTTGGCCTACAAGGAAAGAACTTTCTAACAGTGCTGTGGTTGTCATGTTTGCTTCCCTTATAATTGCAGCATTAATCTTTGTAATAGACTTGGGCTTTGAAAACATTATGCGGTTTATCTACGAGCGAATTTTCTAAGGTCTTTTAAGGTATGTCTGACATCGAAAAGAAATTTTATGTTCTACGCGCCATTAGTGGCAAAGAGAATAAGGTGAGAGAATATCTGGAGGCTGAATTGAAAAATACAGACTTAGGAGATTATGTATCGCAGGTGTTAATTCCTACGGAAAAGACGGTTACCATGCGGAATGGTAAGAAGGTGATTAAAGAAAGAGCCTACTTGCCGGGTTATGTATTGGTAGAAGCAGCTTTGGTAGGAGAAGTAGCCCATCGCTTAAGAAACGTTCCCAATGTAATCGGTTTCCTTGGCGGTTCGGATAATCCGGTTCCCTTACGCCCTGCTGAAGTTGGTCGTATTTTAGGTACGGTTGATGAGTTGCAGGAGCAACAGGACGACTTGGATATCCAATACTATGTCGGTGAAAACGTAAAGGTAACTTTCGGACCATTTAATGGTTTTAGTGGAGTTATCGAAGAAGTCAACACCGAGAAAAAGAAACTGAAAGTGATGGTTAAAATCTTCGGAAGGAAAACCCCGCTTGAGTTGGGTTATATGCAAGTTGAGAAAGAATAACACCGTTTGTTACGAAGCGATGTGTATTTTTTCTGTTTTTGATGTTATAATCAATAAATTTTAGAAAAATGGCTAAAGAAGTTGCTGGACAAGTCAAATTGCAGATTAAAGGAGGAGCCGCAAACCCTTCTCCACCAGTAGGACCGGCATTAGGTTCTAAGGGTATTAATATTATGGAGTTTTGCAAGCAATTCAATGCCAGGACCCAAGACAAGGCTGGTAAGATATTACCTGTTGTAATTACTTATTATGTCGATAAGTCTTTCGACTTTGTAGTGAAGACCCCTCCTGTAGCAATCCAATTGATGGAAGCTGCTAAATTAAAAGGAGGTTCTGCTGAGCCTAACCGTAAAAAAGTTGCAGAAATTACTTGGGAACAAGTAAAGACGATAGCAGAAGATAAACTTGTGGATTTGAACTGCTTTACTGTTGACTCAGCCATGAAAATGGTTGCGGGGACAGCGAGAAGTATGGGTATCACTGTAAAAGGGGAATTCCCGGGTAATAATTAATAAAATTCAATTGAGATGAGTAAACTTACAAAAAATCAAAAGTTGGTTTTAGGCAAAATTGAACCGGGGAGATCATATACATTGAAAGAAGGCGCGGCATTGGTAAAAGAAATCACGACTACCAAGTTTGATGCTTCAGTAGATGTAGATGTACGTTTAGGTGTTGACCCTCGTAAAGCCAATCAAATGGTAAGAGGCGTGGTGTCATTGCCTCACGGAACAGGTAAACAGATTAGGGTTCTTGCATTATGTACACCCGACAGGGAAGCCGAAGCTCAGGAAGCTGGCGCCGACTATGTTGGATTAGACGAATATATTGACAAAATAAAAGGGGGTTGGACTGACATTGATGTTATCATTACAATGCCTTCTATTATGGGTAAAATCGGCGCTTTAGGTAGAATATTAGGCCCTCGTGGTTTGATGCCGAATCCAAAGAGTGGAACCGTGACCAATGATATTGGTCAAGCCATAAAAGAAATCAAGCAAGGTAAGATAGATTTTAAAGTGGATAAAACCGGAATTGTACACACTTCTGTCGGGAAAGTTTCTTTTTCCGCCGAACAAATACGTGACAATGCGAAGGAATTTATTTCAACGTTAAATAAGTTGAAGCCAACTGCAGCTAAAGGTACATATATTAAGAGCATTTATCTTTCAAGTACTATGAGTGCGGGTATTAAAATTGACCCGAAATCAGTCGAAGAAAATTTATAAAAACAATTGAACGATGAAAAAGGAAGATAAAAGCATAATTATTGAACAACTTACTGCTACGGTACAAGAGTATCCGAACTTCTATTTGGCGGACATTGAAGCTCTCAATGCAGAGGCTACAAGTGCATTGAGAAGAGAATGTTTCAAAAAAGAAGTGAAGCTGGTAGTAGTAAAGAACACGTTATTTAAGAAAGCGCTGGATAACCAAGAGGGAGATTTTTCCCCGTTAGATGTTGCCTTGAAAGGTAATACGGCTGTCATGTTTTCTCAAGTAGCCAATGTACCTGCCCGTTTGATTAAAGATTTTGTAAAAGCTTCTAAAAACAAAGAGAATCCTAAACCACAATTGAAAGCCGCTTATGTGCAAGAAGGCTTTTATATAGGCGCGGAAAATCTGGAAGCTTTGGTAAATATCAAGAGTAAGAACGAGCTTATCGGAGATGTTATCGCTTTGTTGCAATCTCCGGCAAAGAATGTTGTGTCGGCTCTACAGTCGTCAGGACAAACTATCCTTGGAGTTTTGAAAACTCTGGAAGAAAAATAATAATTATTTATATAGATAAACAAACATTTAAATCATATAAAAATGGCAGATTTAAAAGCTTTTGCTGAACAATTAGTAAACTTGACTGTAAAAGAAGTTAGTGAATTAGCGACTATCCTTAAAGAAGAATATGGTATCGAACCTGCCGCTGCTGCTGTAGCTGTTGCCGGTCCTGTTGCCGGTGGTGCTGCCGAAGCTGTTGAAGAAAAAACTTCTTTCGATGTAGTATTGAAGGCTCCGGGTGCTAATAAGTTGGCAATCGTTAAGTTAGTAAAAGAATTAACAGGTCTTGGTTTGAAAGAAGCTAAAGATTTAGTTGACGGCGCTCCGAGCAACATCAAAGAAGGTATTGCTAAAGCAGATGCCGAAGGTTTAAAGAAAAGCTTGGAAGAAGCTGGAGCTGAAGTTGAGCTTAAATAGTATTATATCCTGTAAATCAGGTAAGTTGGTTAAGAATCATCGATAAAAAATGATTCTTAACCTTTTTGTGTCTATATTTTCATTAAGTTCAATAAATTCCTTATTAAATGTCTTCAACAACTGGAAACCAAAGAATTAATTTCGCTTCGATAAAAAATTCACTTCCTTATCCGGACTTTCTCGAAGTACAATTGAAGTCATTCCAAGACTTTCTTCAACTTGATACGCCTCCCGAAAAGAGAAAAAAGGAGGGATTATATAAGGTATTTGCAGAAAACTTTCCAATTGCAGATACTCGCAACAATTTTGTGTTGGAGTTCTTAGATTATTACATTGACCCGCCACGTTATGCCATTGATGAATGTATCGCGCGCGGTCTTACTTATAGCGTCCCCTTAAAAGCTAAATTAAAATTATACTGTACCGATCCCGATCACGAAGATTTCGATACGGTGATTCAAGACGTGTATTTGGGTCCTATCCCTTACATGACGGAAAGAGGTACTTTCGTGATAAACGGCGCCGAACGTGTTGTCGTTTCCCAGTTACACCGTTCTCCGGGGGTGTTTTTTGGACAAAGTATACATGCCAACGGTACGAAATTGTATTCGGCGCGTATTATTCCGTTCAAAGGTTCATGGATTGAGTTTGCGACAGACATCAATAATGTGATGTACGCTTACATCGACCGTAAAAAGAAATTACCTGTAACGACTTTATTAAGAGCTATCGGTTTTGAAAGCGATAAAGATATTCTTGAAATATTCAACCTGGCCGAAGAAGTAAAAGTTACAAAAACAAATTTAAAGAAAATTATCGGGCGGAAACTGGCAGCCCGTGTATTGAAAACCTGGGTTGAAGACTTTGTAGATGAAGATACCGGAGAAGTTGTTTCTATTGAACGCAACGATGTGATTATAGACCGCGAATCTGTTTTGGACGCCGACAATATCGAAGCCATTTTAGATTCAGGTACACAAAATATATTATTGCATCGCGAAGATCAGAACCTGTCTGATTATGCGATTATTTATAATACGCTTCAGAAAGACCCGAGCAACTCGGAAAAAGAGGCTGTATTGTATATCTACAGGCAATTGAGAAATGCCGAACCGGCAGATGAAGCAAGTGCCCGTGAAGTAATAACAAATCTATTTTTCTCTGAGAAACGCTACGATTTAGGAGAAGTTGGGCGTTACAGAATCAATAAGAAGTTGGGCCTCAATACCAGCGACGATATCAAAGTTCTCACCAAAGAGGATATAATTGAAATCATCAAATATCTGATTGAATTGATTAATTCAAAAGCGATCGTTGATGATATCGACCACTTGAGTAATCGTCGTGTGCGTACGGTAGGGGAACAATTATATAACCAATTCGGTATCGGTTTGGCTCGTATGTCGCGTACGGTACGCGAACGTATGAATGTACGCGATAATGAAGTATTTACTCCGATTGATTTGATTAACGCGAAGACTATTTCGTCTGTTGTCAATTCATTTTTTGGGACAAATGCGTTGTCGCAGTTCATGGATCAAACGAATCCGCTGGCAGAAATTACCCACAAGCGTCGTTTATCGGCTTTAGGCCCTGGTGGTTTATCAAGGGAACGTGCCGGTTTTGAGGTTCGTGACGTTCACTATACTCACTACGGGCGTTTATGTCCGATTGAAACTCCGGAAGGACCAAATATCGGTTTGATTTCTTCTTTATGTGTATATGCCAAAATCAATGATCTTGGTTTTATCGCAACGCCTTACCGCCATGTAAAAGACGGGCAAGTGGACTTTTCAGATGAAGGTTTGCGGTATTATACGGCGGAAGAAGAAGAGAGGCTGACTATTGCCCAAGGAAATGCCCCATTAGACGTCAAGGGTAAATTTATCCGTGATAAGGTAAAATCGAGGATGGAAGCAGACTTCCCATTGGTAACTCCTGCCGAGGTAGACTTGATGGACGTTTCGCCGACTCAAATAGCTTCTATCGCTGCATCTTTGATTCCTTTCCTTGAACATGATGATGCGAACCGTGCATTGATGGGATCGAACATGATGCGCCAGGCAGTTCCATTATTGCGTCCGGAAGCGCCGATTGTAGGAACCGGTATCGAAAAACATGTGGCAAGGGATTCGCGTACGCAAATCATAGCCGAAGGCGACGGAGAAGTAGTATTTGTTGACTCTACCTGTATAAAGATTAAATACGACCGTACGGAAAACGAAGAGTTTGTAAGCTTTGAAGATGCGGTTAAAACATATAACATACCTAAATGGCGTAAGACCAATCAAAGCACAACGGTAGACCTTCGTCCGGTTATTGAACGAGGCGACCGTGTAAAAGCAGGCCAGATACTTACGGAAGGTTATTCTACACAAGGCGGCGAATTAGCTTTGGGACGTAATGTGAAGGTGGCTTATATGCCTTGGAAAGGATACAATTACGAAGACGCTATCGTGTTGAATGAACGCATGGTTCGTGAAGACTTCTTTACATCCATACACGTAGATGAATACATTCTGGAAGTTCGTGAAACCAAACGTGGTATGGAAGAACTAACCTCCGACATACCCAACGTGAGCGAAGAAGCGACAAAAGATTTGGATGAAAGAGGTATTGTCCGTGTAGGCGCGAGAATCGAACCGGGAGATATTTTGATAGGTAAGATTACTCCTAAAGGAGAATCAGACCCCTCGCCCGAAGAAAAGTTGCTACGCGCTATTTTTGGAGACAAAGCCGGCGACGTGAAAGATGCTTCGCTAAAAGCTACTCCTTCGTTGCGCGGTGTCGTTATTGGGACAAGTCTGTTTTCGAAAGCCATTAAGAAACGTAAATCCAGACTGACAGATAAAGCGATTCTTCCTAAATTGGACGAAGAGTTCGAACAGAAAATGGCTAATTTGAAGAGCGTTCTTGTTGATAAACTGCTGATTCTGACGAATGGAAAAGTGTCACAGGGGGTTAAAGACTATATGAATCTTGAGATTATCCCTAAAGGAGTAAAGTTTAGCCGCAAAGACCTGGAAACGCTTGATTATAGCGCTATCCAAGTGAGCAAATGGACCGCGGACACTCCCAAGAACGACCTGATCAAAGAAGTAATCCTAAACTATCTGAAGAAATATAAGGAATTGGATGCAGACTTGAAACGTAAGAAATTTGACCTTACGATTGGTGACGAGCTTCCTACCGGTATCGTTCAGATGGCGAGAGTATATATTGCCAAGAAGCGTAAAATTCAAGTAGGTGATAAGATGGCCGGACGCCATGGTAACAAGGGTATTGTTTCCAAGATTGTCCGTCAGGAAGATATGCCTTTCCTGGAAGATGGAACGCCTGTTGATATTTGTTTGAATCCGTTGGGTGTGCCTTCCCGTATGAACCTGGGGCAGATATTTGAAGCTGTGTTAGGATGGGCAGGAAAAGAAATGGATATGAAATTTGCGACTCCGATCTTTGATGGCGCATCGATGGATGATTTGAATGATTGGACAGATAAAGCCGGTGTTCCTCGATATGGAAAAACATATTTATATGATGGTGGTACCGGCGAACGTTTTGACCAACCCGCGACAGTAGGGATGACTTACTTCCTGAAGTTAGGACACATGGTAGATGATAAAATGCATGCCCGTTCTATTGGCCCGTATTCATTGATTACACAACAACCATTAGGAGGTAAGGCACAATTCGGTGGACAACGTTTCGGAGAGATGGAAGTTTGGGCGCTGGAAGCTTTCGGCGCAGCTCATATATTGCAGGAAATACTTACGATTAAGTCTGACGATGTAGTAGGTCGTTCCAAAGCTTACGAGGCAATAGTGAAAGGAGAACAGATGCCAAATCCCGGTATTCCCGAATCATTGAACGTGTTGTTGCACGAACTGAGAGGTTTAGGTTTAAGTTTCACACTGGATTAATTCAATACAATAACTCTTTATAAATTATCATATGGCTTTTAGAAAAGAAAACAAGATAAAGAGTAACTTTTCGAAAATCACAATCGGTTTAGCTTCTCCCGAAGAAATTCTGGAGAATTCAAGCGGTGAAGTTTTAAAACCGGAAACAATCAACTATCGTACGTATAAACCCGAACGTGACGGATTGTTCTGCGAACGTATTTTTGGTCCCATTAAAGACTACGAATGTCATTGCGGAAAATATAAACGTATCCGTTATAAGGGGATTGTGTGCGACCGTTGTGGTGTAGAAGTTACGGAAAAGAAAGTACGCCGTGAGCGCATGGGGCATATTCATTTGGTAGTTCCTGTTGCCCATATCTGGTACTTCCGTTCTTTGCCTAACAAAATTGGTTATCTGTTGGGAATACCAACAAAAAAACTGGATTCGATCATTTATTACGAACGCTATGTCGTTATTCAACCGGGAACTGTTGATACGGTTGCAGAGCTCGACCTCTTATCGGAAGAAGAATATCTGCAAATCCTGGATAATCTGCCGAAAGAAAACCAATTACTGGAAGATACGGATCCAAACAAATTCATTGCCAGAATTGGCGCAGAAGCTGTGAACGATTTGTTGGCTCGTTTGGATTTGGATAAACTTTCCTACGATTTACGTCACAGGGCAAGTACCGATAGCTCGCAACAACGTAAAAACGAAGCATTGAAACGTTTGCAGGTTGTTGAGTCATTCCGGGCTTCCAGAGGACGCAATAAGCCGGAATGGATGATTATAAAAGTCGTACCGGTAATACCTCCCGAACTACGGCCTTTGGTGCCGTTGGATGGCGGACGATTCGCAACTTCAGACTTGAATGATTTGTATCGTCGTGTTATTATCCGTAATAACCGTCTGAAACGATTAATTGATATTAAAGCGCCGGAAGTAATTTTACGTAACGAAAAACGTATGCTTCAGGAAGCGGTGGACTCATTGTTTGACAACTCCCGTAAATCAAGCGCGGTTAAGACAGATGCCAACCGTCCGTTGAAATCCCTTTCAGACAGTTTGAAAGGAAAGCAAGGACGTTTCCGTCAGAATTTGCTTGGTAAACGCGTAGACTATTCTGCCCGTTCGGTTATTGTCGTTGGGCCGGAGTTGAAGATGCATGAATGCGGTATCCCTAAAAATATGGCAGCCGAACTCTATAAGCCATTTATTATCCGTAAATTAATTGAGCGTGGTATCGTTAAAACGGTCAAATCGGCGAAGAAGATAGTAGACCGTAAAGAACCTGTCGTTTGGGATATTCTGGAATATGTCATGAAAGGGCATCCGGTGTTGTTGAACCGTGCCCCTACGCTCCACCGTTTGGGTATACAAGCATTCCAGCCAAAGTTGATAGAAGGTAAAGCAATCCAGTTGCACCCACTGTCATGTACTGCATTTAATGCTGATTTTGATGGAGACCAGATGGCTGTTCACTTGCCGTTGGGAAACGAAGCGATTCTTGAAGCACAGATGTTGATGCTTGCCTCACACAATATTTTGAACCCTGCAAATGGCGCTCCTATCACTGTACCTTCACAAGATATGGTACTTGGGTTGTATTATATAACCAAATTGCGTCCGGGTGCAAAAGGAGAAGGATTGACATTTTATGGTGTAGAAGAGGCTATCATTGCTTACAATGAAGGAAAGGTGGATATCCATGCTCCCGTGAAAGTCTATGTAGACGATATAGATGAAAACGGGCACGAAGTAAGGGTAATGCTGGAAACATCGGTAGGTCGTGTCCTTGTTAACGAGTTTGTACCAAAAGAAGTGGGATACGTTAACGAGGTGCTGGGTAAAAAAGCCTTGCGTGATATTATTGGTGATGTAATTAAAGTTTGCGGAGTTGCCCGTACAGCCCAGTTCCTCGATGATATCAAAAACCTTGGATACCAAATGGCCTTCAAAGGTGGTTTGTCGTTCAATTTGGCAGACGTGCTTATTCCTAAGGAAAAAGACAAATTGGTAGAAGAGGGTTATGAAGAGGTAGAACAAATTCTGGCAGACTATAATATGGGATTCATTACCTTCAATGAACGTTACAACCAGATTATTGATACGTGGACGCATATTAATAGCCGTTTGTCTGAAATCTTAATAAAACAGCTTACTGCCGACAATGAAGGGTTCAATTCTGTATTCATGATGATGGACTCCGGGGCTCGTGGTTCAAAAGAACAGATCCGCCAGCTTTCCGGTATGCGTGGTTTGATGGCCAAGCCGCAGAAGAGTGGGGCAGAGGGCGGTCAGATTATTGAAAACCCTATTCTTTCAAACTTTAAGGAAGGTCTTTCCGTACTTGAATACTTTATCTCGACCCACGGTGCCCGTAAAGGTTTGGCGGATACGGCATTGAAAACAGCCGACGCAGGATACTTGACCCGCCGTCTGGTAGACGTATCACATGATGTAATTATTAATGAGGAAGACTGCGGGACTTTACGTGGTTTGGTTTGCGCAGAACTGAAGAACAACGAAGAAGTTATCGCATCATTATACGAACGTATTTTAGGACGTGTATCTGTACATGACATCCAACACCCGCTAACAGGCGAGTTGATTGTTGAGTCCGGAGAAGAAATCCGTGAAGACGCAGCAAAAAAGATTCAGGAATCTCCAATTGAAAGTGTGGAAATCCGATCGGTTCTTACCTGTGAATCAAAGAAAGGAGTATGTGCAAAGTGTTACGGACGTAACCTGGCTACCGGACGAATGGTTCAGCGAGGCGAGGTGGTAGGTGTAATTGCCGCCCAATCTATTGGCGAACCGGGAACACAGTTGACGCTGCGTACATTCCACGTAGGGGGTATTGCTTCCAACATTGCGACAGAAAATAGTATCATGTCCAAATACGACGGTATTCTGGAAATTGATGAACTTCGCGCTGTTGAATCAATAGATACAACGGGAAAAGCACACCAGGTAGTAGTAAGTCGTTTGGCAGAAATGCGTATTGTCGACCCCAATACAAGAATTGTTTTATTGACTCACAATATACCTTACGGTTCCAAGCTGTACTTTAATAGTGGCGATATCGTTAAAAAAGACGATGTTATTATTGAATGGGATCCATTCAACGCTGTTATCGTTTCCGAAGTTGCCGGTAAGATTGAATTTGAAAGCGTAATCGAAGGGATAACTTATAAAGTCGAGAGCGATGAAACAACCGGTTTGAAGGAGAAGATTATCATTGAACCAAAGGATAAAACAAAAGCTCCGGTTGTACATATTGTTGATGAAGAAGGAAACCATTTGAAAAACTACTCTTTGCCTTTGGGAGCTCACGTTGTTAAAGAAAACGGAGACTCTGTAAAAGCAGGGGAAGTATTGGTGAAAATGCCTCGGGCCGTAGGTAAAACGGGTGATATCACCGGTGGTCTTCCTCGTGTAACCGAGTTGTTTGAAGCACGTAACCCGTCTAATCCGGCAGTGGTTGCCGAAATTGATGGTGAAGTTGGATTTGGTAAAATCAAACGTGGTAACCGTGAAATAACCGTAACCTCAAAATTGGGAGAAGTTAAGAAATATATGGTGCCGCTGTCAAAACAACTTCTAGTGCAAGAAAACGACTATATACGTGCCGGTATGCCGTTGTCGGACGGTGCTATCACTCCGTCTGATATCTTGGCAATTAAAGGTCCGACGGCTGTTCAGGAATATATCGTGAACGAAGTTCAGGACGTATATCGTTTGCAAGGTGTAAAAATCAACGACAAACACTTCGAAGTGATCGTACGCCAGATGATGCGTAAAGTAGAAGTAGTTGATCCGGGAGATACTCGCTTCCTTGAACAACAGATTGTTGATAAACTTGACGTGATGGACGAAAACGACCGTATCTGGGGAAAGAAAGTCGTTATGGATGCCGGGGACTCACAAACATTGCAAGCCGGACAAATCGTTACAGCCCGTAAATTGCGGGATGAAAACAGTATGCTGAAACGTCGCGACTTGAAATTGATCGAAGTTCGTGATGCCGTTCCTGCAACAGCCAACCAGATTCTCCAAGGTATAACCCGTGCGGCATTACAGACAAACAGTTTTATGTCGGCCGCATCATTCCAGGAAACGACAAAAGTGTTGAACGAGGCCGCTATCAACGGCAAGGTGGATCGTTTGGAAGGTTTGAAAGAAAACGTTATTTGCGGGCACTTGATTCCAGCAGGTACAGGCCAGCGCGATTTCGACAAATTGGTTGTTGGTGCAAGAGATGAATTTGAACGAATTTACGCCAATCGTAAAAATGTTGTAGAACTTAATATGATGGATAAAGTTGCCGATAAAGATGGTAACGAATAAATAATTCTTCTCAGATAAATACAAAGAGGCTGCCTTCAATTATGAGGCAGCCTTTTTTGTTTATTTGTTATTTGCGAAATAAAATCAATTAATTTATATTTGTCAATAGAATATATTTTATCCTCCCGGTTTAAGACAATATACATAAGTGCCATGAGTCAGATAGATGTATTAAGGGAAGAAATATCACTTTCACCGGAAGACTGTTTTTTCGTCATGAAACGGTACAAGCAAGGATTCCCTTATCCTCCGCACATACATCCGGAATTTGAACTGAATTTTCTGGAAAACGCAGCCGGTTCTATTCGTATTGTAGGTGATTCGACAGAAGAAATAGGGGATTTGGACTTAGTACTTGTGGCTGGAGGAACCAAACATGCCTACTCAAACCATAAATGTAAATTCGAAGGAACGATAGAGATAACCATCCAGTTCCACCGTTCATTGTTCGACAGCGTTATAAATAAAAGACATTTCAAGACGATACGGAATATGTTTGAAAATGCTTCCCGCGGACTGGTTTTCAGCAGGCAGATGATTGAACGTATCCAACCCGAATTGAAATTGCTTTCAGATGAAGTGCCCGATTCATTCAGAAATTTCCTCCGTTTAATAGAAATATTGAAAATATTGTCGTTAGACGATGCTGCCAGGCGTTTGAATACCTCTAATAAATTGAGCGATTTCAAAGATAGGGACAGCGACCGTTTGGAAACAATCATGTTATATTTGCATGAAAACTATCAGCGTTCGGTTACATTGACAGACGTGGCCAATCTGATAAACACAAGCGAATCCTCTCTCACCCGCTTTCTGAAGAAATGGACAGGCAAAACGTTTATTGACAATCTGAACGATATCCGCGTATCCGTAGCTGTCTGTAAACTAATTGATACGAATGATACAGTATCGGAAATATGTTATAAAAGCGGCTTTAATAATCTGTCGAATTTCAATCGTATCTTTCGCAAGAAAAAGGGCATTACTCCTACCGAATATAGGGAAAAATACGCCCGTTCCCGCTTCAGAGTATAGCTAAAAGAATCTTTTTATCCAAAATTGACAAAAAAGTATTATTTATTGAAAAAATAGTATTTGGTGGTTTTTATCAAACCCCATACATTTGCATCAATATATAATGACAATTAGCACTTATGTAAGAACCTTAACTTAAATGCCAAGAAGAAATTGATTTTATAACTATAACGAAAAGATATTTTTTTACATTGGTCTAAAGAATTGAGAATTAAAAAACACAACTAGAGAACGGTTGCCTGAGAAGGTCGCCGTTTTTGTTTGATACTAATCTCAAATAAATAGCTATATTTGCCTATCAACTTATCTTTTAAAATGTATGTATCTTATGGAAAATGACAATACAAACAATCTGGTTAACGAAATCCAGGTGGAACTGTCGGAAGAGGTGGCACAAGGTACTTATAGCAACCTGGCTATTATAGCCCATTCTTCTTCTGAATTTATTATAGATTTTATCCGTGTGGTTCCGGGAATGTTGAAGGCAAAAGTAAAAAGCCGGATAATTCTTACTCCCGATAATGCCAAACGTCTGCTGCATGCCTTGCAAGATAATATTGCTAAATTCGAGCAACAAGAAAATGTGCCCCAGTTTGACGATTTTATACCACCTATGGGAGGCATGAAAGGCGAAGCCTGATGCCGACAAAACGGATCTTGCTTTGATTTAAAACAGGATAGAATAGTCCCGTAATATCTGGTGTGGGAAACAATTCTTCTTTTCGCATAAGGAAAGAATACCTGTTTCTGGAACCTCCTTCTTTATCGAAAAAAATATAAATCACATATCATGAAAACAACATTATTTATTCTTGTATTATCTTTTATTGGAATGTGTAGCGCTTCTGCTCAGGCATTATTTGATGATTGGTTTGAAAAAAAGAGCCTTCGGGTTGATTTCGCCTTGAGCGGGAATTACGAATATCAGGCGGCAGCCTTGCAACAAATACGCGAAGAACCTGTTTGGGGAGGCCCGGTAAAGAACCTGATTGATAAATTTTATTACGGAGGCTATTATGTAAACCTATATGACAAAGCAAACGGACAATTGATTTATTCCCGTGGCTTTAATACATTGTTTGAAGAATGGCGTTCAACGGAACAAGCTAAGAATGAAACACAATCATGGACAAACAGTGTATCGGTGCCATTTCCCAGAAAAAAAGTAGTTCTGGAGATTACCGGACGCAATAAAGACGATATGCAATTCCACCCGTTACTAACATTGGATATCGACCCTTCCAGTATATTTATTGACCGCGGGAAGCTGGATGAAAACACAGTTACACAAATCCAATACAAAGGCGACCCGGCCTCGAAGGTAGATTTGGTGTTTTTGGCCGAAGGATATACGGCAGCCGAAGAGAAAAAGTTTATAGAAGATGCCGGGAAGTTTGCCGAATCACTATTTAATACGCCTCCTTTTGATACACGAAGAGATGATTTCAACGTATGGGCCGTTGGATTGGCGTCGGAAGATTCGGGGACGGATGTGTCAGGCAAAGGTGTTTTCAAAAATACAGCTCTGAATTCAGGATATTATACGTTCGGCGTCAGCAGGTATTTGACCACTCCGGATATGAAGTCTATACGTGACGCCGTTTGGAACGTACCTTGTGATGCTATTTTTATATTGGTCAACACCGACATGTATGGCGGTGGCGGGATGTATAACTTCTACGCCATGGGGACATCCGACAATCCCCGTACGCCGGTTGTATTTGTTCATGAATTCGGGCATAGCTTTGCCGGATTGGCCGACGAATATTACTCATCGGAAGTAGCTTACGACGACAGTTTTTATAGCCTGAAAACAGAACCTTGGGAACCCAATATTACAACATTGGTCGACTTCGACAGCAAATGGAAAAACCTATTGCTTCCGAATACGCCCATACCCACTCCATTAGAAGATAAATACAAAGACAAACCAGGCGTGTACGAAGGAGGAGGCTACCTGCCCAAAGGGATTTACCGCCCGATGGATCATTGCATGATGCGCGATTACGCCCCTTTCTGCCCGGCATGTAGCAGAGCCATCCTTCGCATGGTTAATTTCCTCACGGATAACGTGTATTAAGAATGGAGTTCGATCCCAACAAAGTGTTTTCTTAATTCTCCAATATTTTTTACCTTTGCATCAAGTGATTATTATATGAAATAAAAAGTTATAATTGACATATTAAGAAAAAAGCGTTAACTTTTGTTCTTGCTTTTAGAAATCTCCAAAATTTTTTAGCGAACAAGAACAAGGAAGTTCAGCGCTCACGTAGTGTGTACGTGGGCTTTCCTTGTTTGTTCGCAACGGTTTTGGAGAACCTCTAAAAGCAAACATGGTTAAGTCCACGTTCTTTTATTGTCTAAAATCGTTCTTATGAAAAAACGAATTGGCCGAGTTAGTGAAAAAGAAAAAAAAGAAATTCAGGTATTGTCTAATCGTAAAAATGGACTGAATGAATTATTGAGGATAATATCTACGGGAGATGACAACAAATTGCACTATGAGAAATTGATGATAGACTTAATTGAAGCAAATATTTCTTTTAATCAATGGTGGGATAAGATGAGCGAAAGATATCAATGGGAAAAACACCCGAATGCTAATTGGGAAATTGATTTTCTAACAAACGAAGTGTATCTTGTAGGAGACAGCCTCTAATGTATAAATTAAATAACCAAAACAAAAAAGCCGGAAGAACAAATATTTCTCCCGGCATCCATTCACTTATTCAATTCCCTGTTTGTTGGTTATTATTTAGTGCATCGGAACTTCTATCAAAAGAACGGTTGACTCTTTCAGCGTTTCGATTGAAATACGGTCTGTTTCACTAAAACCTGCGCCATCGCGTTTGGATAATATTAATTCCCCTACTTGTACTTCCCCTTCGATAACGAAAAGATAAACACCGGTGTCTTTTTTATGGAGTTGATATTCCTTTTTTTGTCCGGCGTCCAGAGTCCCCATAGAATACCAGGCGTCCTGCAAGATAGAAGCCGGAGCATCACCATCAGGTGAGACAATCAATGATATCTCATTCCTTTTCTGAGTGGGGCGGATATCGTAATTGTCGTAAGCGGGTCTCGTATTTTCTCTTTTGGGAAACACCCATGTCTGGAGGAATTGCAAATCTTCATCTGCGCTGTCGTTGTATTCGCTATGGAATATACCAGTCCCCGTACTCATCACCTGGATATCACCCGGAGTAATGGTCTTGCTGTTTTTGATGCTGTCGCCATGGCGAAGATAACCTTTAAGCGGAATGGAGATGACTTCCATATTTTTGTGGGGGTGCATACCAAAACCTTCACGCGGTGCGACGGTATCATCATTCAATACACGTAACATTCCGAAGTGCATTCGTTTAGGGTTATAATAGTTGTCAAAACTAAAGGTATGGTATGTTTTCAGCCAACCGTGATTGAAGAATCCTCTTGTGTTCGCTTTATCAACTACTACTTTCATAAAATTTTCTCCTTTTTCTAAATTGATACATCTTTAAAACAAAGTTTGACAAGAAAAGTTCAAAACAAAAGGGCAGTCTGATATATATCATCTGTTCCCTAAATCATCATAGAGGGTTTGAAGGAGCGCTTTGCCTTTATCCAGGCGGAGATTGCTGCCTTCAGCCGGTGTTTCTATCAAGGGTTTGCCGCTTTCATTATCATAGACAGAGAGTCCGGTATTGTCAATAAAACCAAATCCGTTGTGAAATGTGTAATAAGCATAGCGAGGATAATCCGGAGAAAAAAGATTCTTACTGAAAACAAACTCCTGATGTGGAATTCCCAGCTGACAAAGCAAAGTAGCTGCCAAGTCTGTTTGGTTCGCAATCGTATCTATAAGCTTGGGTTCTTTTACGGCGCCGCCAATCCACAACATGGGAATATGATAACGTGCCGGATCATATTCCTGGAGGTTTTCAGGATAACGGAATCCATGGTCGGAAACCAAAATCACCAAAAGGTTTTCCCAAACAGGCAGTTGTTTTATCCTATCAATAAAATCGCCGATACAACTATCCGTGAATGCCACAGAGTTTAGGTACGGATTGTCCAACCGGTGATAAGGAACTTCAAAAGGCTCATGGCTGCTCAATGTCAGGAAGGTGCTAAACCAAGGCGACTTCCGTTTGTTATCAGCCAAAGAATGGAATAAATAATCGAAAGTAATATTATCATTTGCCCCCCACTTACTTAAACGGCTTGAAAGAGGAAAATCCCTGTCAGCTACGATGTAGCTATATCCCGAACTGTAGAAATAGCTTTGCATATTAGTGAAATTTATATCGCCGCCGTAAAGCATATCAGCCGTATACCCTTCTTTTATAAGCGATTTAGAAATAGAAGGAAGCGTTTGGCTTTTGGGAGGATATTTCATAATCGAAGTGGTAGGCTGGGCCAGGTAACCATTTAAAACCGAAACCAATCCCCGGTCGGTTCGAAACGAATTAGCATAAAAATTAGTAAACAAAACCCCTTCTTTGCTGAAACGGTTCAAGCTGGGCGTAACCCCTTTCTCGCCACCGGTGGTTTCCACTACGTTGGCCGAGAAACTCTCCAATATGATAAGCAAAATATCCGGGCGTTTGGTATTCAATAATCCGGCAACCACACTGTCGTTTGCCACCGGATAAGGCGTGGGAGCCACCAACGCTTCAAACAATTGCTGCCTTTTTGTTTCCTCAAAAAAATTGAATTGCGAAGCGAAATCTTGCTGTTTGGAAAGGGAAACCATTAAACTAAAAACCGGATTAATAGCCGAGTGATTCAAGAATTGGTTATTACTGAAATAAACCATCCCCACATTAGCCGTAGAAGTAGTAACCCCTCCCCGGACAGGAATAAATAAAATCCCTCCGGCAATTAAACAAACAATCGTGCTGAGGAGTCGCTTTTTTGCAGGCAAATCCGGAAGTAGAGGAACAACAAACCGGTTAAAAACCCAATAAATACCTAATGCGTAAACAATAAATACAATGATTTGTTGAACAAGCAACCCCGTCGGTATACCGGCTATCGCGTCCGAAGTCGATTGCATATAAAAGAAAACCGTTGCGTCAATGCGGAATCCCCAGAAAGCATACAAAGCAACATCCAGGGCAAATATGGCAGCAACAAACACCGCCATGACGCCAAAATACACCCGTATAATCCGATGCAGGTACTTCCCAGGCAACCAAACCGAAACAAGGGTACAAAGCAAAGGAATAGCCGTTAGGTAGCCGGAAATAGTACAATCCAGTTTCAACCCATGAAACACAACCCGTGCCCAATCCATCAATGTACAACCATCCGCCAACGACTTATGGTAAAACATGAATACAAGCTTCTGGACAGCCAAAAGCGGCAACCAAGCCACAAATACAGCTAAAATAAAAAGGACTCTCTTTTTCATTCAAATAACATCTGCATAATCTTCCAATCTGTGCCCCACTACGATAGCAGGTCAACTATACAACTTTTCCCTGAGTTCGGCAATGCCCGGATCCGAAATATAATCATCATACTCCATCATCTTGTCGATGACGCCATTCGGAGTAAGTTCAATAATGCGGTTAGCCACTGTTTGGATAAACTCATGGTCATGGCTCGCGAAAAGAATATTCCCCTTATATGCGCGTAAAGTATTGTTAAACGCTTGGATAGACTCCAAATCCAAATGATTGGTAGGCGTATCCAACAGCAATGTATTAGCATCTTTCAGCATCATGCGCGAAATCATACAACGCATTTTCTCACCCCCCGATAAAACATTCACCTTCTTCAGTAGCTCTTCACCCGAAAACAACATCCGGCCAAGAAACCCTTTCAAATAAACCTCGTTTGTATCAGACGCAAATTGGCTCAACCATTCAATCAAATTATAATCCGAATTAAAATAAGAGGCATTATCAAGCGGCAAGTAAGCAGTCGTAATTGTCTGCCCCCACCTGAACGTGCCGGCATCCGGCTTCTCTTCATCAGTAATAATCCGGAAAAGAGCCGTCATAGAACGCGGATCGCGGCTAATAAAAACAATCTTGTCATCCTTCTCCACATTAAAATTTAAATCCCGGAACAAAACATGCCCCTCAATACTCTGCGTCAGCCCCTTAACCTCCAATATCTGGTTTCCCGGTTCGCGCGAAGGAGTAAAGATAATGCCGGGATACCGGCGCGACGAAGGTTTTATCTCCTCAATATTCAACTTCTCAATCATCTTCTTACGGCTGGTCGTTTGCTTAGATTTCGCTACGTTAGCGCTAAAACGGCGGATAAATTCCTCCAGCTCCTTCTTCTTCTCCTCCGCTTTCTTATTCTGCTGCTGCTGTTGGCGAAGCGCCAACTGGCTCGACTCATACCAAAAACTATAGTTCCCTGCAAACAATTGCAACCTGCCAAAATCTATATCAACCGTATGCGTACAAACAGAATCAAGGAAATGCCGGTCGTGGCTCACCACCAATACCGTATTGTCGAAATTCGACAAATATTGTTCAAGCCAGCCCACCGTTTCGAGGTCAAGATCATTCGTCGGCTCATCCAGCAACAAATTGTCAGGCCTCCCAAAAAGCGCGCGGGCAAGCAATATACGCACCTTCTGTTTCCCGCTCAAATCTTTCATCAAGCAATAATGCAAATCCTCTTTAATCCCCAAACCACTCAAGAGGCTGGCAGCGTCACTCTCAGCATTCCACCCCTCCATCTCGGCAAACCGCTCTTCCAATTCCGAAACGCGGATACCATCCTCATCATTAAAATCAGGCTTCGCATACAAATCGTTTTTTTCATTCATCACAGCCCAAAGTTCACTATGCCCCATAAGCACAGTATCCAATACCGTAAACTCATCAAAAGCAAAATGATCTTGGCTCAACACCGAAAGACGTTCACCCGGTCCCAAAGAAACAACCCCTCGCGTAGGATCCGTTTCTCCACTGATTATTTTGAGGAAAGTAGATTTCCCCGCGCCATTGGCGCCAATAATACCATAACAATTACCCGGAGTAAACTTTAAATTAACATCTTGAAATAAAATACGTTTCCCGAACTGTAAGTCCAGATTGTTGACAGTAATCATATCTATTATACCTATTAAATTGCAAAGGAGGCAGCAAAGGTACGAAAAAAGAGTAAATCCGAAGGCCAATTCATCAATCTTTACATCCAAAAACAACCCTGGAAAATTCATCTGGATGTTCTCCCGGTTTCATTGGGATGATCTTCCAATTTCATTGGGATGTTTTCCCCCATTCATCCAGATGAATTATGACTCCAGCAAGCCCAGATGGGGCTATTATGCCCTATTATGAACTTTTTTTCGCTGATTGACTTTTTTTAAACGCGTTTGCCCTGATTTTTTGATTCTCATCTTTAAGTAATTAGAAATAAATGTCTACTTTTGTGCATTAAATAATAATGTAAATCATAGAAATAAAAGATGACTGCATCGAAGCGCATGAGACATGCCTTGGTCTCGGTATACTACAAAGAAGGACTGGATGAAATATTAGAAAAGCTTCATGAACAGGGTGTCAGTTTTGTTTCTACCGGTGGAACCCAGGCCTTTATCGAATCGTTAGGCTTACCCTGTGAAGCGGTGGAAAAGCTAACAGGGTATCCTTCTATTTTAGGAGGACGGGTTAAAACACTCCATCCGAAAATATTTGGAGGTATTCTGGCCCGTCGTGAAAACGAAACAGACAAAGAGCAACTGGCAGAATACACAATCCCCGAAATAGACCTGGTGATTGTAGATTTATACCCGTTTGAAGAAACTGTAGCCTCAGGCGCAACCGGACAAGAAATTATTGAAAAAATAGATATAGGCGGTATATCACTGATACGCGCCGCGGCAAAAAACTATAAAGACGTCCTCATTGTGGCATCCAAAGCCCAGTATACCCCATTATTACATATACTGGAAGAAAAAGGGGCGGAAACAACACTGGAAGACCGCCGTTGGTTTGCCAAAGAAGCCTTTGCCGTATCTTCAGGTTACGACTCAGCCATATTCAATTACTTCGACGATAAAGAAGGCTCCGCCCTCCGGGTAGCCGTTGACCAACCGATACACCTGCGGTACGGCGAAAACCCACACCAGAAAGCAAAATTCTTCGGCAACTTCGAAGAAGTATTCGACAAAATTCACGGCAAAGAAATATCATATAACAATTTGCTCGACATCGATGCCGCCGTTGCTCTGATAGACGAGTTCAGCGAACTGACATTCGCCATATTAAAGCATAATAACGCCTGCGGCATAGCCTCCCGCGACACCGTTGTTGAGGCATGGAAAGATGCGCTGGCAGGCGACCCCGTCTCAGCCTTTGGCGGTATACTGGTAACCAATGCGGCAATCAATAAAGAGGTGGCCGAAGAAATAAACAAGATATTCTTCGAGGTAATTATCGCACCCGACTACGATACAAGTGCATTAGAAGTATTAATGCAAAAGAAAAACCGTATCATACTTATCCGTAAAGAATCCGGAACCCCTTCCGTGCAATTCCGTTCCTTGTTGAATGGAGTGCTTATGCAAGACAAAGACCTGAGCATACAAACAGAAGACGATTTAGAACCGATGACCGGAAAGCAGCCGGACAAGCAAGAAATTATCGATTTACTGTTTGCCAACAAATTAGTGAAACACAGTAAGTCGAATGCCATTACGCTGGTAAAAAACAAACAACTTTGCGCCAGCGGCGTAGGGCAAACCTCACGCGTCGACGCGTTAAGGCAAGCAATTGAAAAGGCCAAATCATTTAACTTTGATTTGAATGGCGCCGTTATGGCCTCAGACGCTTTCTTCCCTTTCCCCGATTGTGTGGAAATAGCAGACAAAGCAGGCATTACAGCCATTATCCAGCCGGGAGGTTCCGTTAACGATAAACTGTCGGTAGAATACTGCGACGAACACGGTTTAGCGATGGTGAAGACGGGTATCCGTCATTTTAAACATTAATTGATAGAACAGAATAGGAAAAATGGGATTATTTTCTTTTACACAAGAGATAGCAATGGACTTGGGTACGGCAAACACCATTATCATCAGTAATGGCAAAGTAGTTGTCGACGAGCCTTCGGTAGTAGCGCTTGACAGGCGCACAGACAAAGTATTGGCAGTTGGTGAAAGAGCACGCCAGATGCACGGTAAAACACATGAAAACATCCGCACAATCCGTCCGTTGCGCGACGGAGTGATTGCCGATTTCTTTGCCGCAGAGCAAATGATTCGCGGGATGATCAAAATGATAGGGCCAAAGAGCCGCTGGTTTTCGCCTTCTCTCCGTGTCGTAGTGTGTATCCCTTCGGGAAGTACGGAAGTAGAGCTTCGCGCCGTTCGCGACTCAGCCGAACATGCCGGAGGGCGGGATGTATATATGATTTACGAACCTATGGCGGCAGCTATCGGTATCGGCATAGATGTGGAAGCGCCCGAAGGAAACATGGTCGTGGATATAGGGGGAGGAACCACCGAGATTGCCGTCATTTCACTGGGGGGCATCGTTTCCAATAAATCCATACGGATTGCCGGCGACGACCTGACAGCCGACATTATGGAATATATGCGCCGCCAACACAATGTCAAAGTAGGCGAACGCACAGCCGAACTAATCAAGATTAACGTTGGCTCGGCCCTGACTTTCCTTGATAACCCTCCCGAAGACTATGTTGTACACGGCCCGAACCAAATGACAGCTCTTCCAATGGAAGTGTCCGTATCCTATCAGGAGATAGCCCACTGCCTGGAAAAATCCCTTTCCAAAATGGAAGCAGCCATTTTAAGTGCATTAGAGACAACTCCCCCCGAATTGTATGCCGATATCGTGCGCAACGGTATTTACCTGGCCGGCGGCGGAGCCTTGATGAGAGGTTTGGATAAGCGTTTAACCGAAAAGATAAACATCCAGTTCCACGTAGCGGAAGACCCGTTGCATGCCGTGGCAAAAGGAACCGGTATTGCGTTAAAGAATATAGAGAAGTTTAATTTCCTCATACGTTGATAAATTGACAGTTTGACAGTTGACTGATTATGCGTAAACTGCTTGATTTCCTGGTAAGAAAAAGGCATTGGTTTGTATTTATTTTACTTGAATTTGTATCACTAACGCTGATTTACCGCAACAATGTTTACCAGCGGAACATCATGTTTAGTACGGCAAATGTCATAGCGGCAAATATTGTGTCTGTTACAGGTTCGGTAACGTCTTATCTTGATTTACGCGAAATAAACAAGGAACTTCTTGAACGCAACGGCAAGCTCGAAATGGAGTTGCTCATGTTTAAAGAACTGGTTGAAGCAATGAAAGCTGATACGGCAGTATTCCGGGCTTTTTCTATGGATAATGTCCGGTTGTTTCCGTACGATTTTGTAACAGCCAAAGTGATAAACAACAGCGTAACCTATCTTTCAAACTATATCACATTGAATAAGGGAAAGAAAGATGGGATCAATCCGGATATGGGCGTTATGTCCGACAACGGAGCCGTGGGGATAGTAATAAAAGCATCCGATTATTATTCGGTAGTACTACCCCTTTTGAATACAAAGTTCAATTTAAGTTGTAAAGTGTTGGGAAGCAGCCATATCGGTTCGTTAAGCTGGAATGGGAGGAATGCCCGTTATGCCAACCTGGATGAACTTCCCCGGCACGTGCAATTCCAGATTGGCGACACGATTGTGACGAGCGGTTATTCAACAGTTTTCCCCGAGGGGATTCTGGTAGGTTTCGTATCTTCTTTCGAACGGCAGCGCGACGACAACTTTAATTCATTGAAAATAGAACTGGCTACCGATTTCCAACGTTTAAACAATGTAATGGTAATAAGGAATTTCCGGCAGGAAGAACAAAGGGCAATAGAGGAGGAGGTAAAGGTAAATGATTAGTTTTGTGAGAAACCTGATGTACTTTATTGTATTGGTATTGGTGCAGGTGTTAATCCTGAACAATATCCATTTCCTTCGTTTGGTAACTCCTTTTCTATACCTGTATTTTATCATAAAGTTGCCGGTGGGCTTAACCTCTTCAAAAATTACAAGCGCTTCTTTCCTGATTGGTCTTACGATTGATATATTTTCGAACACCCCCGGTATGCATGCTGCGGCTTGTACGCTGGCAGGATTTTCACGGCCGCTGATTATCCGGGTTCTCATGGGCGAAGAATTGTCAGATACTGTTTTTCCTTCTTATAAATCCTTTGGATATGGCGGGTTTTCCCGTTTGGTGGCGACATTGGTTGTAATACATCACCTGACATTGTTTTTGTTGGAATCGCTTACACTTTTCGACCCGCTGTTCCTTTCGATACGTATCGTTGCGAGTATAACGACGGTCACGCTTTTGATTTGTATTGTTGAAGCATTTAATATTGAATCTCAGAAAAATGGCGACTAATGCGAAATATACATTTGAAAACAGGCGTTTTATTATTTCAGGAGCTATCATTTTGATTGTATTCATCTTTATTATCCGTTTGTTTTACCTGCAGGTGATAGAAAACGAATATAAAGCATTTGCAGACAGTAATGCTTTCCTGAAAAAGGCGCTTTACCCTTCAAGGGGCATGATATATGACCGGAACGGCAAACTGCTTGTCTATAACCAACCCGCCTATGATGTGATGCTGATTATGCGTGAAGTCAAGCCTTTCGACACGTTGGACTTCTGCCATACGGTAGGCATTACAAAAGAACAGTTTGTTAAACGTATTGCCGACATCAAAAACAGGCGGTTGAATCCGGGTTATTCGTCTTATGTGCCTCAAACATTTATGAACCAACTTTCGGCTAAGGATTATGGGGTATTGCAAGAAAAACTATATAAGTTTCCAGGTTTCTATATTCAAAATCGTACAATCCGTGAATACGAATATCCTAACGCCGCCCACGTTTTAGGCAACATCGGGGAGGTAAATAAACGGGATATCGAGCGGGATAATTATTATGTGCAAAGCGACTATTCCGGCCGTTCCGGAGTAGAACGTTCATACGAGGATGTGTTGAGAGGAGAAAAAGGAGTTGAAATACTGCTTCGTGATGCACACGGGCGAATCAAAGGGAAGTATGAAGATGGCAAACATGATGTGGCCCCTGTTTCGGGGAAGAACCTTACACTTTCCCTGGACATGGAATTGCAAGCCTACGGAGAGCAACTGATGCGTAATAAATTGGGGAGTATTATCATGATTGAACCGTCGACAGGCGAAATTCTCTGCATGGTCTCAACTCCTACGTATAACCCGAATATGCTCGTAGGCCGCCAACGTGGAAAAAATCATGCCTTATTGGAGGGCAACCCTTTGAAACCTCTTTACGACCGGGCAATCATGGCGGGCTATCCCCCCGGCTCAACGTTTAAACCGGCAATGGGATTAATCTTTTTGCAAGAGGGGATAATAACACCGGAAACGATGTACTCATGTGGGCATGGCTATCCTGTACTGGGAGGGAAACCGGCCTGCCACGGGCACTATTCGCCATTAAATTTGGTTGCGGCGATTGCGACATCCTGTAATGCATTCTTTTGTTGGGGATTGCGGGATATGATAGACAACCGTAAACGTTACCCAAACGTTCAAGACGGATTAGATGTATGGCGTAACCACATGTTGAGTATGGGATACGGTCGGCCATTAGGGCTTGACTTGCCGGGAGAAAGAGGAGGTTCTATCCCTACCAGTAAGATGTATGACAAGTTGTATAGCGGGCGATGGTCTTCCAGCACGATTATTTCAAATGCAATCGGACAGGGAGAAGTGCTGGCAACTCCACTTCAGATGTGTAATTTGGCTGCTACCATTGCTAATAGAGGATATTTCTATACCCCTCATGTCGTAAAGTCTATAGAAAATGGGGAATTAGCCTCCCAATATACCCAAAAGAATTCCCCGACGATAGAGGCCAGGCATTATGCTCATCTGGCAGAAGGCATGCGGAATGCCGTTATAGGAGGAACTTGCCGCAGGGTGGCTTTACCCGATATCGCCGTATGCGGTAAGACCGGAACATCGGAGACCGTTCATGGGAAAGACCATTCCATATTTATAGGTTTTGCTCCTTATGAGAAGCCGGAAGTGGCAATCTCCGTATTTGTGGAGAATGCAGGGTTTGGGGCAACTTACGCGGCGCCTATCGCAAAATTGATGTTACAAAAGTATTTGAAAGGCGAAATACAAGATAGCGACAAATACCTGGAAGATTTCATTATAAATACAGCTATAATGCCAAGGAATGTATTATAAGAAAACGAGTATTTGGAAAAATATTGATTGGCTGACAATCTTGCTGTACATTATCATGGTAACAGCCGGATGGTTCAGTATCTGCGGGGCAAGCTACGAATACGACAGCGTAAGCTTGTTCGATCTGTCCGGACGCCCCGGCTCCCAATTGATGTGGATTGGCCTTTCTTTTGTCCTCGTATTCATTGTATTGATGCTGGATGCCGACTTCTATGGGGTCTTTGCCTATCTGATATACGGGGGAATGTTAATCTTGCTGATAGCCACCATATTCCTTGCACCCGATATTAAAGGCTCCCGTTCGTGGCTTGTAATCGGATCTTTACAGATGCAGCCGGCCGAATTTGCCAAGTTTGCTACGGCTTTGGCTTTGGCCAAATTTATGGGAGCATACGGATTTAAGTTTGCCACCTTCAAGAATTTCTCTTTGTGCCTGGTGTTAATCATGTTGCCAATGTTTTGTATCCTGTTGCAAAAGGAAACAGGTTCGGCATTGGTTTATCTGGCTTTCTTTTTAGTATTGTACAGGGAAGGGATGTCGGGATACGTGTTGATGGCAGGTATTTCCGCGGTTGCCTTTTTTGTAATTAGCATGAAATATTCGGATGTTATGGTGGGAATCACTCCTTTAGGCGAATTGATTGTGTTATGTATTATCCAGGCGATAACGGTTTTTCTGGCGACCACTGTTTATAAGCTGCGCGACAAATTGCATGTGAAGGTTTTATTGGGAGCAACAGCGGCAACTTATCCGGCAGCATTTATAGTTTCGTTATTTATTCCTGTAAACTTTGCTTTAGTGACATTGGGTTTACTTGGCGCAACTTGTTGTTACCTGATTTTCCTTACCATAAAGAATTGGGTTTGGCATTATGTTTTGATATTTTTGTTTGTCCTGGTAGCTGTTGGTTTCCTATTTTCGGTAGATTATGTTTTTGACGAGGTGCTGGAGCCACACCAACAAATGCGTATCAAAGTATCGTTGGGCTTGGAAGACGACCCGAGTGGAGCCGGATACAATGTGAACCAATCAATCATTGCCATTGGATCGGGAGGATTATTAGGCAGGGGATTTTTGAATGGGACGCAAACCAAATTGAAATATGTACCCGAGCAAGATACCGACTTTATTTTCTGTACGGTAGGAGAGGAGCAAGGTTTTGTAGGTTCAATCCTTGTGTTAATTTTGTTTACTATTCTTATCGTAAGGTTGATTATTCTATCCGAGAAACAAAAGACGGCGTTTGCCCGTATTTACGGATATAGTGTGGCAGCCATTTTCTTCTTCCATTTGTTTATTAATATCGGGATGGTTATCGGCCTCACTCCTGTGATAGGTATTCCATTGCCATTTTTCAGCTACGGAGGTTCTTCGCTTTGGGGATTCACCATCCTGTTATTTGTTTTCCTTCGTATGGATGCCACACGGAAAGAACGATGAAGAAATAATACGATGATACAAGACGAAATAGGGCTTGACTTACTAATCCATTAATCATTAATGAACGTTTTTTCTACTTTTAAACCGATTTCCTGAATACCCGGAAGTGTATCTATTCGCATGCCCTGGCGAAAGCTGAATGTATAACGTCCTTTGTTCAGGAACCTGTAGTTGGTTCGTATGGGGAAACTTGATTGGAATAGGGAAATGCCGGTTCCATTCCACTTGCCGAAATCATCAGCCAACAGACATTCTATCGTATCACAAACCATTGAGCCTATGGGGGGCTCTTCATTATAGAAGAGCCATAAGTTCTGGTAAGGATATAAATTGTTATTCCTTATTTCGAGCGTGACATCATAGGGGATGCTGTTGTCGTCTATCTGAAAGGTAAAATAATATTCTTTATTCTTTTCCCACGAAAAATTATGAATAGCCTGGTATTGATTGTAAACTGCCTGTTCTCCACAGGAAAAGACGAGGAAACAGAGTAAAAAGGCTACCATGCAGCTTATGCTACGACTTTGCTTTTGGCTGAGGCTTTTCATGATGCGCAGGCTTGTCACTGTTTGGTCTTTGCTTCGGGTGGGCGGAATGATTCTCAGGATTGTTTACCGGACGTTTGTTTTTGTTTTTTTTGTTTTTCGAATTATTTTTGTCGAAACGGGTGAGGCTTTCCTGCCCAAGGATATCATGTGAGTCCCGTTTGAGGGGTTGAGGTTTTTCGTCGGCTTCCAGTGAGGCAGGTTTCATTCCTTTCTTGTTCATGTTGATGATTTCGAGAGCGCGTTTAGCCGAGATTGTTATCAGGTTGGCTGCAAAAGATTTATCGGTCGAGTAAGTGATCTCTTTCTTGAAAATATCAGTTTTGCAGTGATAGTAGGAGTTGTCTTTCGTTTCCAGGACAATCTCGCGGGAGGGCAAACCTTTTTGTGCTTCGACATACGCATCGACCTCGTAATTGATGCAACATTTTAACTTGGCACATTGGCCGGCCAACTTCTGGGGATTCATGGAAATGTCCTGGTAACGGGCGGCTCCGGTCGCAACGGAAACAAAACTGCTCATCCAACTGGAGCAGCAAAGTTCGCGTCCACAAGGGCCAATACCTCCAATCCTGCCTGCTTCCTGGCGGGCTCCGATTTGTTTCATTTCGATACGTACCTTGAAAGCCTCGGCAAGCACCTTTATCAGTTGGCGGAAGTCTACGCGCTCGTCGGCGATATAATAGAAGATGGCTTTGTTTCCATCCCCCTGGTATTCCACATCCCCGATTTTCATGCCTAATCCCAAATCGATGGCAATCTGCCGGGAACGTATCATGGTTTCGTGTTCTTTTGCTTTTGCCTCTTCGTATTTTTCCAAATCAGTAGGTTTCGCCTTGCGGTAAATACGTTTAGGTTCAACCCCGTCTGTCCGGGTATTGTTTTTTTTCATTTGCAAAAGAACTAATTTCCCTGTCAGGGTAACTGTTCCGATGTCATGCCCGGGACTGGCTTCAACGGCTACTACATCTCCCTTTTCCAACGGTATTTTCGCGCTGTTCAGGAAATAACCTTTGCGGGTGTTTTTGAATTGTACTTCAACGTAATCTGTTGCGTTTTCCGCATCGGGTACGTCACAAAGCCAGTCGTATGTATTGAGTTTATTATTTTGAATTTTGCTGCATCCTTTTTTCCCCATGCAGCAACTGCCATTATTTAATTTGAAATCCATTTCTGATGAATATTGTTTGTCTCTAATAACTACAATATTACAAAAGTAGACAATTATTCCCATATGTAGGCATCGGAATTAAAAAAACCACCTCTTTGCGGAGGTGGCCTCTTTTATTTATGGGAAAAATCAAAAATATTATGGAATTAAATGATGTTTCTTGAATATCTTCCGGATAGCTTCCAGCGCGTAATCCAATTGTTCCTGCTTATGGGTAGCCATCAAAGAGAAACGAATCAGTGTATCTTGCGGAGCTACTGCCGGCGCTACGACAGGATTAACGAATACGCCTGCGTCGAACAATTCACGTACGATTAAGAATGTCAAATCATTGTCGCGAATGAACAATGGAATGATAGGGGTAGACGTATGTCCGATTTCGCATCCCATATTACGGAAACCTTCCAAAGCATAGTTTGTGAGTTTCCATAGGTGTTCGATACGTTCAGGTTCGCTCAGTATGATGTCAAGCGCTGCGTTTACTGCGGCAGTGGCGCTTGGGGTATTACTGGCGCTGAAAATATAAGAACGTGAATGGTGGCGGAGGTAATTGATTGTGTCTTTATCTGAAGCGATAAAACCGCCAATGGAAGCAAATGATTTACTGAAAGTACCCATGACAAGGTCTACGTCCTGGGAAACCCCGAAGTGGTCGCAAGTGCCGCGGCCTTGTTTTCCCAGCACTCCGATGCCATGAGCTTCATCCACCATTACGCTGGCGTTGTATTTTTTGCTTAACGCCACAATTCCGGGAAGGTTGGCGATGTCGCCTTCCATACTGAAGACTCCGTCGACAACAATTAGCTTTATTTTATCAGGATCGCACTTTTGGAGTTGTTTTTCCAACGACTCCATGTCATTATGCTTGAATTTTAATTTATTTGAGTATGAAAGGCGGTGTCCTTCAATGATAGAAGCATGGTCGAGTTCATCCCAGATAATGTAATCTTCACGCCCGGTCAGGCAGGAAACGACCCCTAAATTAACTTGGAATCCTGTAGAATAGATGATGGTGTCTTCTTTTCCTACAAAGTCAGCCAATCGTTTTTCGAGCTGTATATGTATGTCTAACGTTCCATTGAGGAAACGGGAGCCGGCACAACCGGTACCAAATTTCTTGGTCGCTTCAATCGCGGCTTCTTTTACTTTCGGATGGTTTGTCAATCCCAGGTAAGAATTAGAGCCAAACATCAGCACCCTCTTTCCACTAATCTGCACTTCAGTATCCTGGTCACTTTCAATCATACGAAAATATGGATATATTCCTGCTGCCTTAGCTTTCTGCGGGGCATCATATTTAGCTAATTTTTCTTGTAAAGGCTTCATATTATTATTATCAGAAAAGAAATTTTTTTCGCGTGTATACTTTTAATCATAGAGTCAGGATTTGTTATCATATTAGAAATATATTATAAATGATTGGACAAATCCAGCGCAAAAGTAGTAAAAAAATAACTTATACCCTTCATATGCTTTAAAAGTTTTATAAAAGTACTATTTTTATCGTCTGACAAGAGTGCAAAAAGAACGATAATATCCAGCAGGGATGAATAATAAACTATTTAGCGTACACGCGATAATCAATCCTATATCCGGTGTGGGTTCCAAACGGAAAGTACCTAAAATGATAGAAGAAATATGCAGGAAAGGCGGATTGCCCCTGACGGTTTCTTTCACTGAATATGCCGGACATGCCAGTGAATTAACAAAACAAGCCTTGAATAATGGCGCAAAATTAGTTATTGCGGCAGGTGGCGACGGGACTGTAAACGAGATTGCCCGGGCGATGATTCATTCCGACGCTGTGTTAGGGATAATCCCTAAAGGTTCGGGTAACGGCTTGGCCCGGGAACTGCATATACCCATGGATTCCAAGCGGGCTTTGGAAGTGATAGCCAAAGGGCATGTAACAACCATCGATTGTTGCAAGGCCAACGAACGGGTATTCTTTACTACCTGCGGGGTCGGATTCGATGCTGCCGTAAGCCAGAAGTTTGCCCGGGAAAAAAAGCGGGGTTCTCTCACGTATGTAAAAAACACAATAGAGGAATACCTGAGTTACGAACCTGAGATTTACGAACTATTGATTGACAACCAGACCATCAAGGAAAAAGCCTTTTTGGTAGCTTGTGCAAACGCGTCGCAATATGGCAACAATGCCTACATCGCTCCCCATGCCAATATATGTGACGGCCAAATGGATATTACGGTTCTCTCTCCTTTTACGCCCCTGGATATTCCTCCTTTGGCTATCCAGTTATTCACCAAACAACTGGATCGCAATAGTAAGATAAAAATGATAAAAGCCAGCCGGGTCACGATTATCCGGCAAAAGGACGGAATGATGCATCTCGACGGTGAACCTGTAAAGATGGAAAGCCGGATAGACATTTCCGTCATTCCCAAGGCTTTGAATATAGTTACTCCCGAACAAGTATCTTTTACAAAAGAAGTGCGTGATTTCTTTGAACAAGTAACCCGCTTCTTTGATAAGCGGCTTCCCTACATCTTTAAATAAAAATCCTTAGCCAGGGTGGTATATTCTGGTGTATAGTGATGTCTGGTCGTTTCGATAACGAACGAATTTGAAACCGTTGAAGCAGGAGCATTTGCCGAAAGTTCTACCAGTAGTCGTTTGGGGCGTGCTTCAGGTGTCGGATAAACGATCGTCTGTTTCATTATATGTAAATTGTTTTTTGTTGTTATATCCCTCAGTTCATCTTCCCGCTGGACAGGGAGGATAATGGCGATGCGTCCGTTTGGCGCCAGTAATGATTTGGCGCCGGATAATAAATCCGGGAGCGGGAGGGTATCTGTATGGCGTGCCAGGTTCTTTTTGTTGTCCGGGCTTTTCAGCGATTGGACAAAATAGGGAGGATTGGAAACAACTAAATCATACTTCTTTTTTGCGCTTGCCGCAAACCCGGCGAATGAAGAATGGTAAACCTGTATCCGGTTGGCAAAAGGTGATGATGATACGTTTTCCGATGCCTGAACAAAGGCATCCTTGTCGATATCGAGGGCGTCGATTACCGCGATACTTCGCTGTGCCAGCATAAGGGCGATCAGCCCGGTTCCTGTTCCTATATCCAATATCGTGTGGCAGGAGTCAACAGATGCCCAAGCGCCCAGAAGCACGCCGTCTGTTCCTACTTTCATAGCGCATTTATCTTGCTGGATGTTAAATTGTTTGAATTGGAAGTAGTCGTTTGCCATAGATGCTGCTTGTGGATTACAAATGTAAAAAAGAATTCATAACTTTGACACGCTTATTGTATATCAATTAAATGAAATGTGAAATTTCAATATGAAAATTAAAACAAATTTATTAAGCCAGGAATCGTACGATGATTTGGAGGATAATCTGGGAATTGTTATGCCAATTCTGACGGATTGTGATGTAGATGAAGACTTTGCCGAAGGCGTGGAAAAACTCGGAAGCATAATTCCGATCCTTCCGCTCCGCAACATGGTGCTTTTCCCTGGCGTAGCCATGCCTGTCATTGTCGGGCGTCCTAAATCGATGCGCTTGATTAAAGAAGCCGTTAAAAAAAAGAAGCTGATAGGAGTAGTCTGTCAAAAAGATATAAATACGGAGGAACCTTCACTGGACGATTTATATACAACAGGGGTAATTGCGGATGTAGTCCGTGTGCTGGAAATGCCCGACGGGACAACGACAGTAATCCTTCAAGGAAAAAAACGTTTCCATCTCAATGAATTGACTGATATGGAACCTTACCTGAAAGGAAAAATAACCCTTCTTGAAGATAAGATTCCGGATCGAGGCGACCGCGAGTTTGAGGCGTTGATATCTACCATAAAGGATTTGACGATAAAGATGCTTAGCGCCATCACTGAGCCTCCGCGCGATTTAATCTTTTCGATAAAGAATAATAAGAACATTCTTTATCTGGTAAACTTTTCAAGCAGTAATATACCCAGCGGGGCTTCCGAAAAACAGGAATTGCTTCTGATTGGCGACTTGAAAGACCGCGCCTACCGCTTACTCTTTATATTAAACCGTGAATACCAGTTGGTAGAATTGAAGAATTCAATCCAGATGAAGACCCACGAAGATATAAATCAACAACAGAAAGAATATTTTCTCCAACAACAAATCAAAACGATTCAGGAAGAGCTGGGGGGAAATATCAACGAACTTGAAATAAAGGAACTTCGCGACAAGGCGGCCGGAAAGAAATGGTTGGACGCTGTTGCCGAGGTGTTTGAAAAAGAGGTTCGTAAATTGGAACGGTTGCATCCTCAGTCTCCCGACTTTTCTATCCAGACCCAATATGTGCAAACCATTGTAAATCTTCCCTGGAATGAATACAGCAAGGATAACTTCAATTTGAAACATGCACAAAAGGTATTAGATCGCGATCACTACGGATTGGAAAAAGTAAAGGAACGTATCATTGAACATTTGGCTGTTTTAAAACTGAAAGGCGACATGAAGTCGCCGATTATCTGTTTGTACGGCCCTCCGGGGGTAGGGAAAACATCGTTGGGCAAATCGGTTGCCGAAGCGTTAAACCGTAAATATGTCCGGATTTCGTTAGGCGGTTTGCACGACGAAGCCGAAATCAGGGGGCATCGTCGTACCTATATCGGCGCCATGACCGGCCGTATCATTCAAAATATTCTGAAAGCCGGGACATCCAACCCTGTATTTATCCTCGACGAGATAGACAAGGTGACAAACGACTTCAAAGGAGATCCGGCTTCTGCTTTACTGGAAGTACTCGATCCGGAACAGAATAACGCGTTCCACGACAACTACCTGGATATTGATTACGATTTGAGCAAGGTGATGTTTATTGCTACGGCAAACAACCTGAATACGATATCGCAACCCCTGCTCGATCGTATGGAATTGATAGAAGTCAGTGGTTATATATTGGAAGAAAAAGTGCAGATTGCGGCACGACATTTGGTTCCTAAGCAGTTGGAAGCTCATGGGTTGCGGAAAGAGCAAGTGAAGTTCCACAAAAAAGCCTTGCAAGAAATAGTAAATTCATATACCCGTGAAAGCGGAGTACGGGAATTAGACAAGAAAATAGCCAAAATAGTACGTAAACTGGCTCGCAAGATTGCCTCCGACGAGCCTGTTCCGGCTGAAATTAAAGCGGAGGATTTGTATGAATATCTGGGGGCTGTAGAATATACCCGCGACAAGTACCAGGGAAATGAATATGCCGGGGTAGTCACCGGGTTGGCTTGGACGGCGGTAGGGGGTGAAATCCTTTTTGTCGAATCAAGTTTGAGCAAAGGGAAAGGTTTGAAACTGACGTTGACGGGGAACTTGGGGGATGTGATGAAAGAATCAGCCATGCTGGCGCTCGAATACATCCATTCGCACGCTCCGCTGTTTGATATTCCCGAAGAAATGTTCGAAAACTGGAACGTGCACGTGCATGTGCCCGAAGGGGCTATTCCCAAAGATGGACCAAGCGCCGGTATTACGATGGTAACATCGCTGGTCTCTGCTTTTACACAGAGGAAAGTCAAAAGCAACATTGCCATGACGGGTGAAATAACGTTGCGTGGGAAAGTACTTCCGGTGGGAGGGATCAAGGAAAAAATATTGGCTGCTAAACGGGCGGGTATCAAAGAATTAATCCTTTGCAAGGAAAATGAAAAGGACGTAAACGAAATCAACCGGGAATATTTGAAAGGATTGTCTTTCCACTATGTGGACGACATCCGCGAAGTTGTCGATTGGGCATTGATGAAAGAAAAGGTGGAAAATCCTTTGTTCTGACAATACACGTCCGGATATAAACAGCTTTTGCCTGAAACAAAATAGCGCCCGTCCCCAAATAAACCGGACGGGCGCTATTTTTATAAAGGGATATTTACTCGGCCGAACCGGCTTTTGTCTCTTCTTGTTCTTCTTTTGTTTCTTTCTTTTCAGGAGTGAAATCCGTGATATCGTTTGCAATTAACAAATTATACCATGAAAGAAGTTTTTTTATGTCGTTTGGATAAACACGCTCGCGGTCGAAATTGGGTAGAATCTCTGCAAAATAAGCACGAAGTGCGTCCGGCTTTGCAGAAGGAAGGTCGATAGGCGCTTTCTCTCCGTTTTCTTTATTCTTGACGCTGGTAAGTACTTCATGCAATGGGATTTCTTTATCGTCGGTATAGATGGCGATATCACCCAGAGATATTACTTTGTCTTTTGCATACACAGGGACTCTTTTCTTTTCGGCCAACGATTCTACAATCAGCATATTTTTCCCTTGGGAAACCAGTTTGAATAATCCGGGTTTACCCGAAATCGACAGGATAGTCTTCAACATAATTCTTTACGTTTCAAATAGAGTTAAAATTTTAATAAAAAAGCCACCCGGTTTATCAGATGGCTTTCTGTATGGCAATAGAACCGGAGATTTTAAAATCTCTTTTCTTTGATTCTCGCTTTCTTACCGGTAAGCGCGCGTAAATAATACAATTTAGCCCGGCGAACTTTACCTACTTTGTTAACAGTGATGCTTTCGATGAATGGCGATTCAATCGGGAAAATTCTTTCCACACCTACGTTTTCAGACATTTTGCGTACGGTAAAGCGTTTTTTGTCTCCATGGCCTGAAATGCGGATTACAACGCCTCTGTACTGCTGTGTACGTTCTTTGTTACCTTCTTTGATACGGTAAGCTACAGTAATCGTGTCGCCACTTTTAAATTTAGGAAATTCCTTTTTGGTAGCGAACGCTTCTTCTGCAATCTTAATTAAATCCATTATTTTATAGCTTTTTATATTATTTATAACGAAACGCAATATAACGGGCAACCACTTCCCGGCAGAGATTACGTAAAGCGGATGCAAAGTAACGAAAGATTTATTTGATACGCAAATGAATTTCAAATATTTTCCAAAATCATGTTTGGAATTTTCATCTGGATGTTCTCCCGGTTTCATTGGGATGATTTGGGAAATTCATCCCAATGTTCGTCCCAAATCATTGGGATGAATTTATACCTGCGAATAGGATAATGGTAATAAGAGCCGGTTTGTGTTATTGGTGGCCGTGTGGGCATATTCCGGCAGGTCTTTAATGCGGTTCCAGTCGGGGTGGCTTCCGAATGTTTTCCAGGCCGCGTCGTGGGTCGCTTTGTCTTTATACCAGGTGAGGTATATGAGGGCGGGCATGTGAGGGCCGGCCAATACGTTGCCATAGCAAACGGGATTAATCCCCACGTTGTCGAATATGGCCATTTCATCCTTGTTGAACATGCGGACTTTCCGTTGGTTGGCCTCTTCGTTGGGGCTGCGGTAATGGCGAAGATGGAATAAAGTCCGCTCTTTGCCGGGCATTTTCAATTGGGGAATCCCGTCGAATGCTTCGCATAGGTATGATTCAAACTCCTTATACACCGGATTGGGAGCCGACTGGTCGTAGAAGGGTTGCGCTTCTTTTTTGAAGGTTGTATCGTTCCAAATTTCACGTTTTACCGTTTGGAAGGTCGTAATATCCGGATATATGAACAAGTAAAAACGTTGCCTGAGTTCTTGTTCTTCGTATAGTTTGAAAGCGCCTGTTTTTATCCCTTTCCGGTTGTAGGCCGGGATAAGCGTGTTTTCGTAGAAAGAATCAAGCGAAACGCCGTCGCCGGTGAGGGTATAGATTCTCCATTCATAAATTTCGTTTCCTTTAGCGGTATTGTTTGCCACGGAAGCGATACCTTTCACAACAGGTACGGACGCCAGGAATCCGGCGGTTTTTACAAAATGTCTCCTTTTCATGATTTCTGTGGATTAGATTGGATTTGTATAATGTTAAACGCCCCAAAGTTAAACATATCGGTGTAATTTTTGTATTTTTGCGGAAAATTTGAAT
Source organism: Tannerellaceae bacterium (assembly GCA_031255855.1). GTDB lineage: Bacteria > Bacteroidota > Bacteroidia > Bacteroidales > Tannerellaceae > DFXE01. Next base: position 106,518 of record JAIRRS010000152.1, read on the forward strand.
GAGCGACGATGAAAAAGTTTATATCCTTCCTATATTTATGTTGTCTTACACTAACCGTTACAGCCCAGACAGATACAAATCTGTTACGTGCCGTAGACAAGGATAAAATGAACCATTGGGTCGATTCTGTTTTCGACACAATGACGCTCGACGAGCGTATCGGACAGCTATTTATGATTATTGCTAATCCCGCGACCGGCAGCAAGAATATTCAGCGGCTGACGCGTTATATCGACGAAATCAAGGTAGGAGGAATCCTGTTTTCCAAAGGCAGCCCGCAGATGCAGGCTGAAGTTACGAATCGTTTGCAAAAGGCTTCGCGCGTACCTTTATTTATAGCTCTCGACGGGGAATGGGGGCTCTCTATGCGCTTAAGCGGCACGACGCGCTTCCCAAGGAACATGACATTGGGCGCTATCGAAAACGACTCGCTGATAGAAATGTACGGCCGGGAAGTAGGCAGGCAGTGCCGGGAAATGGGAATTCATATCAACTTTGCCCCGGCGCTCGATGTGAACAGTAATATAGATAATCCGGTTATCGGGAATCGCGCCTTTGGGGAAGACCCCGATTGGGTGTCGGATAAAGGATTGGCTTATTCGAGGGGATTGGAATCGGAAAACATTATTTCAGTAGCCAAACACTTTCCCGGGCATGGAGATACATCCGATGATTCACACAATACCCTTCCGTCGATTTACCATAACAGGGCAAGGCTCGACAGTATTGAATTGTTACCGTTCAAGCGATATATACGCGGCGGTTTTGCAGGCATAATGGTTTCCCACTTGTATGTGCCTGCGCTTGATAAAACAAAGAATACCCCTGCCACGTTTTCCGTACCCATTGTGACAGATCTCTTGCAGACAGAATTGGGTTTTCAGGGACTTTTGTTTACCGATGCGCTTGCCATGAAAGGGGCGGTTGTAAAGAAAGACGAAAATATTTCCGTAAAAGCATTGCAGGCGGGAAACGATATCTTGGTGTCGCCGGCTACTCCGGTTAATGATTTCGGAGCTGTCAAAGAAGCGATAGAAAAAGGAAAACTGGATTTGAAAGACATTGAGCGGCGCGTTATCAAAGTTTTGAAATATAAATATATTGCCGGATTACACGATTTAAAACCTGTCGAGACAAAAGGATTAACAGACCGTATCAACACCCCGCATGCCGCCTGGCTTGCCGCCAAACTTAATGAAGAAGGCATTACCTTATTAAAGAATACGTCCGACTTTGTTCCGCTCAAAGGACTCGGCAAGAAAAAAATAGCCGCCCTTTCGTTGGGCGATTCGCGGGGAAACGAATTTCAGAAAATGCTCAACCGCTACGATAGTGTTGCGTTCTTCAGCCTTGGACGGAACGCTAAAGATGCCGAGATAAAAAAAGTATATGCCGAACTGGAAACGTTCGACCTGATTATTTGCGGTATCCATACCGTTCGTATAAAGGAAACAGAATCTCTGCGCAAATTGGCCGGAAAGAAAGAGGTCGTCCTTGCCTTTTTTACGCAGCCGTATTTTTCAAAAGATTATAAGGAATCGATAAATGAGGCGAAAGCCGTTATGATGGCCTATGAAGCTTCGCCGTTGGCGCAGAAATACGCCGCGCAACTTATATTCGGGGGAATTGCGGCAAAGGGAAAATTGCCGGTATCAATTCCCGGCATGTATTTCGCCGGTACGGGGATTTTTACCGAAAAGACACGCCTCGGATACCACGAGCCTCAAGAGGTGGGTGCCGACATGACCCGCCTCAAGGCGATAGACGCCATCGTGGAAGAAGGGCTTGCCGCAAAAGCTTTTCCGGGATGCCGGGTACTTGTGGCGCAGAACGGGATGATTATCTACAATAAATCGTTCGGTTACTATAACTTCGACAAAAAACAGCGGGTAACGGAGCAGTCGGTTTACGACCTTGCTTCCGTATCCAAGGCGGCCGGGACGCTCCTTGCCGTCATGAAGTCGTACGACGAAAAGAACTTCACACTTGCGAGTAAGATATCCGAATATATTCCCGAACTGAAGGAGTCTGACAAAAAAGATATTATTATCAGGGATTTGCTCTACCACCAATCGGGAATGACGCCGACGATAAGTTTTTACCTGAATGCGGTAGATAAGGACAGTTATTCGGGGAGCCTTTACAGTTCGTCGAAGAGCGCCACGCATCCCATCCGTTTTGATGCCGGTACGTATGTCAGAAACGATTTCAAATACTTACCGCGGTTGGTATCCGACACGGTCAAAAGTGGTTTTGAAACGGAAGTGGCACGCCATTTTTATGTACACAGCTCGTTCAGGGATACGATTATGAATGAAATAAAAAAATCCAGACTTGGTCCCAAAGGCAAATATCGTTATAGTTGCATCAATTTCATCATGTTGCAAAAGATGGTGGAAAACCAGACCGGGCAACCGCTGGACGAGATACTGCGTTCGGGCTTCTACGACAGGTTGGGCGCCAGGACGACGACCTATAATCCGTTGAAGACAATCGACACCATGCGGATTGTCCCCACGGAAGACGACCCGTTCGTCCGCCGGCAATTCTTGCGCGGATACGTGCATGATGAGGCTGCGGCATTTCAGGGAGGCGTTTCCGGAAATGCGGGATTATTCTCCAATGCCGACGATTTGGCAAAGGTGTTGCAACTGTTCCTTAATCAGGGCATTTATGGAGGGGAGCAATACCTGTCGCCGGAAACTTGCCGCCTTTTTACCCAAAGCAAAAGTCCGGTCTCGCGGCGAGGGCTCGGTTTTGATAAACCGGCAACCGGAACCCCCAAACTATCGCCTTGCGGGGCATTGGCGCCTCCGTCTGTTTATGGGCATACGGGCTATACAGGAACATGTTTTTGGGTAGACCCCGACAACCAGCTTATTTATATTTTCCTCTGCAACCGCGTTACACCTACCCGGGCGAACAATCAGCTAGGCTCGTTAGACATCCGTACTCGTGTTCAAGATGCGATATATAAGGCAATTGATAGGAAAAACCAAAAGAATTTATAATTTTACACCCCATTTTCAATTTGGAAAGAGAGTATTAATTTCTTAAAAACTACAAATATGTTATTCGGGCACGGCGACGACTTTTACAATACGCAGCAGGAGATAAGGATGAACTTCAGTTCAAATGTATGGCATGGCGCCAATCTGGAAAAGTTGGTCGCCCATCTTGATACGCAATTCGACAAAATAAGCCGTTATCCCGAACCCGATGCCGGAAGCCTCAAACGACTGCTTGCCCGCCGTTTTGAAATTGCCGAAGAGAATGTGGTGGTAACGAACGGTTCTATAACTGCATTTTATCTGTTGGCGCAAGCCTGGGGAGGACGAACATCGACAATTCTCACGCCCACCTTTTCCGAGTATGAAGACGCCTGCCGCTTATACAAGCACAAGCTGACATTCTTTCCAAACAATGAAGGCCTCGCGGCATTAAATCTTGACGGGCAAGATTTCTGTTGGATTTGCAATCCGAATAACCCCGATGGCAAATTATTCAGTCGTACGGAATTACTCGGGTTGATAGCCGCCAACCGGCAAACTACTTTCATCGTCGATCAATCATACGTGGCCTTTACTACCGAAGGGCTATTAAAACCTTCCGACCTGAAGAGCAACAAAAACCTGGCGCTGGTTCACTCCATATCCAAAGCATACAATGTCCCCGGTTTACGCGTAGGCTACATCATGGCGTCGCACACCATTACAAAAGTGATAAACCAATATCTTATCCCTTGGTCGGTCAACGCGCTGGCTATTGAAGCGAGTAAATACATACTGACACATCCGGCGCAATTTACCCTTCCTGTGCGTAAGTGGCAACGCGAAACAGCCGAGCTGATTTACCAACTTAACAAGCTCGACGCCCTTGAAGTAATCCCCAGTTCCACTACTTTTTTCCTTGTCCGGCTGAAGCAGGGAACGGCCGCCGGATTAAAAAAATACCTGCTTGATACCCACGGTATCCTTATCCGTGACGCATCAAATTTCCACGGCCTCGACGAAACTTATTTCCGCCTTTGCGCCCAGACAACGGGAGAGAATCAGGTATTGACGGAGGCCGTCAAAGAGTGGTTTGGCTCGGGCAAAGTAGAATAAAAATCCATTGTTAATAATTGTTTAATCTCATCAAATTAGATTTGATAAGATTGGTAAAGTTTTTTTTGCATTTCCGGGATTGTACAGGGGGAAAACAACGGAGTTTTCAAATAAATAATAAAAAACATATCCTTTAATATTGTTTTTTTATGATAAAGGCATATATTTGTCGCATGTTTTTAAAAGAGGCGTTATTATTAATGTTAACCTATTTTTTGTTATGATGAACAAACAATTGGCTTTTTTGAGAGGCGGGCTTAGTCTTGTTCTTTGCGGTTTGTTGGCATTTTCGGGCGGAATCCCGGCAGCTAATGCGGCAAATCCTAAAGTAGCTATAGATCAACAAGCTCGCAAAGTTACCGGAACGGTAAAAGATGTTAAGGGCGAACCCCTTATCGGTGTAAACGTAGTCGAAAGAGGAACTACGAATGGTACAATCACAGATTTTGATGGTAATTATTCATTAGATGTAGGAGCCAATGCCATTTTGGTGTTTTCTTATGTTGGTTATTTGTCGCATACGATTCCCGTAACAGGAAATGTTATGAATGTGGAACTACGTGAAGATAGCCAAAATCTCGATGAAATCGTTGTTGTGGGGTATAGTACCCAGCAGAAAAAGGACATTACCGGTTCTGTTGCTGTGGTGGATACGAAAGAATTGTTGAAATCGACAGGTGTTTCCGCCGCTCAACAATTGCAAGGTAAAGCGGCCGGTGTATATATCGGCTCTTCCGGCGCGCCGGGTTCACAAGCGATGGTTCGTATTCGTGGTATCAGTACGGTTAACGACAATGGCCCGTTGTACGTAATCGACGGTGTTTCTACTCGTAGCCAGGATATCGCGTCGATTAATCCGAATGATATTGAGTCTTTACAAGTTTTGAAAGACGCGTCTGCCGCCGCTATTTACGGCGCCCAGGCAGCCAACGGGGTTATCCTGATCACTACGAAAAAAGGAACGAAAAACGGACAGCCAACATTGAGTTATGATGGCTATCTGGGTCTGCAGAATACCACCAAACGGTATGATGTGTTAAACTCACAAGACCGCCTGAATGTAGAGTGGGCAGCAAAAGCCAATAACTACAAAATTTTAGGGTCAGACGCACTTCCTTCTCATGTGCAATTTGGAACCGGAGCGACTCCGACAATCCCCAATTACATGACCGTTTCCGGCGCAGGCGGAAGCCAGAATATAAATCCAAACGACTACTCATATCCGGACAATATGATGGTTCCTTTCAGCAATACCAATTGGTGGGATGAATTAGATCGTACGGGTGTGATTCAAAACCACCAGGTTTCGTTATCCGGCGGTTCGGACAAGGGGCAATATACGATGAGCGCGAACTATTTCCAACATGACGGTACTCAGATTGAAACATATTTCAAACGTTACCAGGTGCGTGCCAACACTTCATTTAACGTTCGTCCATGGTTGCGCGTAGGTGAAAACATGACATTCGCTTATATGAAAGACCTGGGACGTAATCCGGAAGGATCCGAATCAACAGGCTATTCATGGACCTATCGTTCATCCCCTTGGGTACCGGTGCGTGATATCAGGAATGAATTTGCCGGTTCAAAAATAGCCGGTACAGGTAACTTTCAAAATATAATAGCGCTCAGGACAAGGGAAAAAGACAACTATTGGCAGAATTCCCGTCTTTTCGGTAATTTATGGGGCGAAATTGACTTATATAAAGGATTGTTGTTCCGCACAAGCTTCGGTATCGACTATAAAACGAATTATTCATACGCGATGAACAAGAAGAATTTAGAATTCTCTGAATCGCCTGGTAATAACAGCTTTAAGGAAGAAGCCGGCCATAGTTTGCGTTGGATATTCACGAATACGCTTCAATACAATGTTACATTCAATGAAATGCATAAATTGACCGTGTTGTTGGGTACGGAAGCTATCAGAGACGGCATTGGACATAAAATGGATGCCTCTCGTTTCAATTATCTGTATGAAGATAATACGGCTACTTGGACATTGGCTATGGGTGAAAACAATGCTCAACGCACCAACACCTCCTCATTCCACGACAAATTGGCTCTGTTTGGTCTGTTTGGCCGCGTAGACTATGCGTTTCAAGACAAATATCTATTGACCGGTATCGTACGTCGCGACGGCGTTTCCCGTTTCGCTGAATCACACCGTTATGGGGTTTTCCCATCGGTTTCACTAGGTTGGCGTTTGTCTGAAGAAGGTTTCATGGAATCAACCCGTGATTGGCTGGACGATTTGAAACTACGTGCGGGTTATGGGCAGACAGGTAATGCGGAAGTTCCCCGTGTGGCAAATTTTGCCTATGAGTTTACGACGGAATCTCAATATACGAATTATGACTTGGCAGGCGTAAATGGCGGTACAAGCACAGGTTACCGTTTGCAACGTTATGGTAATACAGATACAAAGTGGGAAGCAACAGAAACTATAAATGTTGGTTTGGACGCGACCATTCTGAATGGTAAGTTTGGTTTAGGCTTTGAATATTATATCAGGAATACAACGGATATGTTGGTGAAGGCCGCTTATTCTAACCTGGCGGGTGAAGCAGACCCTCCTTATATCAATTATGGGGATATGCAAAATAAAGGTTGGGATTTAAACCTGAACTATCGCGATGCTAAAGGCGATTGGGCATGGGATGTGTCTTTGAACCTTTCCCAATATAAAAATGAAGTGAAAAAACTTTCTGATGCCGACGACTTTTCACTTTGGAAAGCCGGTACTCGTTTGGACGGAAATGTTACGCGTACGACAAAGGGGCAACCTATATCCATGTTCTACGGATACAATGTGATAGGATTCTATGAGTCAGCTCAGGAAGTATTGGATTTGCCTCCGTTGGGACGTGATTTTAAAACATTGGCGGAAGCTGAAGCGTTCGTAGGAAAGTTTAAGTTTGCCGACACAGACGGCAACGGCAGGGTAACATCAGACGACCGTACCTTTATTGGTAACCCGCATCCGGATTTGGTAGCCGGATTAAACTTGGGTTTAAGCTACAAGAATTTTGACCTGACTGCATTTTTCTATTCCACAATTGGCAATGACTTGTTCAACAACACAAAATATTTTACTGATTTCTGGTTGTTTGAAGGTAACAGGTCTACCCGCGTGCGTGATAAGTCATGGGAACCGGGTAAAAAAGATGCTGTTTTGCCAATATTGGATTATGGCGACGGTTATTCGGGAACGAATCCTAACTCATATTATGTGGAAGATGCTTCTTTCTTGCGTTTAAAGAATTTAGTATTGGGATATACTCTTCCGAGAAATATTTTACAAAAAGCAGGTATCTCTAATCTTCGTGTTTATTTACAAGCTGAGAACTTATTTACAATCACTGGATATGAAGGTTTGGATCCGGAATTTACAAATTCCAGAGTTCAAGATGGAAATGAATCCGACTTGTCAAGAGGTATAGATATGGGTGGATGGCCAAGTTTGAGAACGTTTGCGTTTGGAGTAAACTTTACATTCTAATAGCTAACAGATTGTAATTATAAAAAAAGAAATTGTTATTATGAAACATAAATTTTTAGCAATAATAGGTTTTTCCGCCTTGTTGACATTAGGTTCCTGTGGGGAAGATTTTCTTTACATTCCCCCGCAAGGTAGTATCGACCAGGAAGCGTTGACTAATGAGCAGGGTGTCGAATTATTAGTAAACAACGCATATGCTGTGTTAACAGCCAAAGAATGGGGAGCCAGCCTTTTCAACTGGGCACAAGGTGGTATGTATGGTGGTGATGCCAATAAAGGTTCAGACCCTGGCGACCAGTCGGTATTGAATGAAATGGAAATATACAATACCATGCCGACCAATAGTTATCTGGGTGATAAATGGAAAGTGACTTATCGTGGGGTCAGACGTGTCAATCTGGCTTTGCAAGTATTAGCTAATGCAGAGGATATATCCGAAGCAAAGAAAGCTATTCGTAAAGGCGAACTTCTGTTTTTGCGCAGTTTGTATTATTTTGAGTCATTGAAAGTGTTTGGTTCTTATATCATTTACTTTGATGAATCAGAATTGGGAAACGATCCTAAATATCATAATGACAAAGATGTTTATCCTAATGTATTGGCGGATATTCAGGTGGCTATCGACAACCTGCCCGCTAAGCCGGAAGATGTCGGACGCACATATAAATGGGCTGCAATCGCGTTGAAAGCCAAGATACTGATGCAACAAGGCAATATGGCTGAAGCAAAACCATTGTTGGCAGACTTGCTGGCAAACGGACAAACAGCGAATGGAAAGAAATACGCTTTGGCCGATAACATGTCTGATAACTGGGATGCCCTCAAAGACAACACAAGCCCGGAATCAATTTTTGAAATTCAATTTTCTTCCGACGCGAATGGTAATGCAAATTCAGGCTTGGCGCTTTGCTATCCTCATAACTCAGGTCCCGGCGGTTGCTGCGGTTTCTATCAACCCTCTTACGAATTAGTTAATTCTTATCAGGTTGACGCCAATGGTTTGCCTTATTTGAATAATGAATACAGGACAAAACCAACCGTAACAAAAAGGGAAGATTCAGACGAGTCTATCTCTGTAAACGACCCGAGTATAGCTGTTGACCCGCGCTTGGATTTTGCTGTAGGACGTTATGATATTCCGTACAAAGATTGGGGTTATCCTGCAAAAGACTGGGTACGTAATCCTGTAAACGGCGGCGTATTCTTACCAAGAAAGCATGTGTATACCAAAGCGATGGCTGATGCTGATTTGGGTAGAGCAAGCTTCTATGATGGTTGGGCTCCCGGTTCGGCTATGAATATCCAATATTTAAGTGTACGTGACGCTATGTTATTGTATGCTGAATGTTTGGCGAATGATGGCGATTTGAAAGGCGCGATGGAACTTGTGAATCAGATTCGTAAACGTGCTTCTTTGGAAGTGAACGTCGTAAAGAAAGAAGACGGTACACCTGCCGCGAACTATAAGATTGCCGAATATCCCGCTTCTCACGCTGCCTTTAGCGACAAAGCTACTTGTGTCAAGGCTATCCGTATGGAACGCAAGCTTGAATTAGCAATGGAGGGACAACGCGCGTTTGACTTGTTCCGCTGGGGTGGAGATTATATGGCTCAGGAACTTCATGCATATGTTGATTATGAAAAACAATATATTCCTAAGTTTGCGGGTGCTTCCAAATTGTCATCGGCAAGAACCATGTTCCCTATACCTGATGGCGAAATCCAAACAATGGGTAATGATGAATCAGGTAAACCTTATTTGGTTCAGCCGGATCCTTGGAAATAATGTCTAAACACATAATAAAAAAAAGGGCCATCTTAATAAGGTGGCTCTTTTTTTTATTAGTGGAGGAACGGGTGCAATTATCCTTTGTCCGTTTTCGGACAAAAATATCCGCTTCTAATACAGATATAAAACAGTTAAGTGTCTGTTTATTATGATTATATTGCTTTGGCATATTCCTTGTTTATTGTAAACAAAAGAATAATCATATCAGACAATGGACAGAGAAATTCCAAATAGTGTAAAAAGAAAACGGATACAGAAAAAACTATTATTATTCGGTACAACCGGGGTATCGGTCTTTGTGTTTTTTATAATTGTCTCTCAATTTATGAAAGACAGTATATCCTTAACCGCTATAGAGGTAGGAGAAGTAAGTCGGGGAAGTATCGAAATAACAGTTGCTGCTTCGGGTAAATTGTCTCCCTTAATGGAAGAAATAATTGTTTCCCCTATCAACAGCCGGATATTAGAAATATATAAAAATCCGGGTGATATCGTATTTGAAGGAGAGCCTTTACTTAAGTTGGATTTGGCATCAGTAGAAACAGAATACCGGCAAAAATTGGATGAAAGGGAAATCATGAAAAGTAAACTCGTCCAACTACAGGTCAAATTGGATAATACTATTTCCGAGCTGGAAATGCAGAGACAAATTAAAGACATGCAAGTCAAACAGTTGGGGAATGATTTTGAAAGCGAAAACTACTTAGACAGTATAGGAGCCGGAACAACAGATAAAAAACGACGTGCTCAATTAGCTTATGACGAAGCAAAACTAGAACAGCGACAATTGGATCAAAAGATTGAAAATGAAAAGAGAAATTCCGAAGCAGAGTTAAACATTCAACAATTAGAACTTAATATTTTTGAAAAAACAGTAGGAGAAAATGCCCGTTTATTAAAAGACGCCCGCATCCTTTCGCCTAAAAGGGCCACCCTGACATTTATCAATAACCAAATTGGCGCACAAGTGACACAAGGTTCGGAAGTGGCGATTGTATCCGATTTATCCCGTTTCAAGGTTGATGCGGAAGTCTCGGACGGACACCGCGAAAAACTAAACGTAGGCTCAACCGCCTTGGTTGAAATAGGAAAAGAAAAGCTTACCGGAACGATTAATAATATCAAGCCTTCCGTGACAAACGGCATCATACAGTTTACGATTATTCCGGACAACTCGGAAAACCCGAATCTGCGTAGCGGGTTAACGGCAGACGTATATGTGTTATATGGAAGAAAACAAGATGTTTTGCGTATTCCGTTCGAAAAACAATTTGTCCAGTATGGGAAAGGAGTCTACAGCGTCTGGGTAATAAACGGCAATCGTGCGGAGAAACGAAAGGTAAGCTTCGGAGAAAGCAGTTATGAATACATCGAAGTAGTTAGCGGACTCAGTAAAGGTGAGAAAATAATTTTATCCGAAATGGATAAATACAAAAATAGAGACATTATCGAAATAAAATAACAAAAATTGAAAAAATCATGGCGATCATCCATTTAGAAGGTATTACGAAAGTGTACCAGACAAAAGACGTAGAAACAATAGCATTGGATAAAATCAATCTCAAAGTAGAGGCGGGAGAATTTCTTTCGATTATGGGACCATCGGGTTGCGGTAAAAGTACGATGCTTAATATCATGGGTTTACTTGACTTGCCTAATGAAGGAACAGTAAGTATAGATGGCATGGAAACGAGCCGGATGAAAGACGGACCGATGGCCGAATTTCGGAACAAAACACTTGGATTCGTATTTCAGAGTTTTCATTTAATAAATTCCCTGAATGTGCTGGATAATGTAGAACTCCCTTTATTGTATCGTAAGTCTACAGAGAAAAGCCGTCGTGAACAGGCAAAGGAAGTTCTTGCGAAAGTCGGTTTATCTCACCGGATGAAACACTTTCCTTCACAACTTTCGGGAGGACAGTGTCAGCGTGTAGCCATTGCAAGAGCTATTGTTGGTAATCCGAAAATTATCCTGGCGGACGAACCGACCGGAAATCTGGACAGTAAAATGGGAGAAGAAATAATGACGCTATTGCATGACTTCAATTGCGAGGGGACAACGATTGTGATGGTAACACATGATGAACATATAGCCCGAGAAACCAAACGTATTGTGCGTTTTTTCGACGGAAGAAGAGTTCAATGATTAAAATCCGAACTACCGATGTACAAGATCTATCTTAAACAAGCAATACAGATGCTGAAACAGAATAAGTTTATCAGCATTATATCCATCCTGGGTACGGCGTTGGCCATTATGATGATTATGACCCTTATTGTTGCCGATGAAGTAAAAATCCTCAATATGGCACCGGAAATCAACAGAGACAGAACTTTATATATAGACTATCAGGTGAAAAGAGACACGGTGGAAGGATGGTGGCACAGTGGCTATCTTACCCATGATATAGCAAAGGATTATCTTTCGAAACTTAAAACTCCCGCATATACTTCGTTTATGAATGTATATGGCTTTGATGATGAGGAAGTGATCAATGTAGAAGGGGAGTCTGATTACCGGCGGTATTGCACCCGAAAAGTCGATGCAGCTTTTTGGAAAATCTTCTCTTTCGATTTTCTGGAAGGAAATGCTTTTTCCGAGGAAGAGTTCAAATCAGGTATACATAATGCCGTACTATCGGAAAGCATGGCTAAAACGCTTTTCAAAGGAGAAAAAGTGTTAGGTAAAACCGTACAAATAGCATTTAGGAACTACAAAGTGACAGGTATTGTAAAAGATGTCTCTCCCGTGTTCAAATATGCAGGAGGCGATATGTGGATTCCGTATACTTCGCTCAAAGATGGGCTCCATGTAGGATTTGTCGTTTTGATGGCAAAAGATAAAGAAGATTTTCCCCGGATTATAGCTGAAGTGCGGGAAATGGAGAGAAAGTTCGGAATAGACCACCATCACCAGATACTATATCTGAAGGGGCCTGAAAATCAAAAAATAAATATCATGGAAATTCGGGCAAATAATGAGCAGGAAAGTATAGAAGCCATAAAAATAAAAAAACGTAGAGCCATTTTTATCTTTCTTATATTACTCATTATACCAGCTTTAAATCTCTCAGGATTCAGCCTGTCTAGAATAAAGAAACGCGTAGCTGAAATTGGCGTACGCAAGGCTTTTGGAGCAAAAAAATATGTGATACTCATACAGGTATTGTATGAAAATATGATTACCTCATTCATAGGAGGTATCATCGGACTGATTCTTTCTTATGTTACCGTTATGTGGCTGAGAAGTTGGCTGCTAAAAATACCTGAAGGAAGCGATATTCCTCTAAGTGCTATGCTGTCGCCCACTGTATTTGCAGCCGTATTTTTCGTCTGTTTGCTTCTCAACTTGCTGTCTGCCGGATTTTCGGCCTTCAGAGCATCACGAATGACGATTGTAAATTCTTTAACTCAAAATGATCGATAATTATGATACGACATATTTTTAAAATCATCTGGAATGAACGCAAAATAAATGCATGGTTAGTAGTGGAATATGTGATCATTTTTTGCGTACTATGGTTTTGCTGCGATTATCTGTATCCCATGTTGCGTAATTATTACGGCCCGCAAGGCTTCGATATCGACCATGTGTATAGGATTAATATGGAAAAAAAAGCTTCCGAAAATGAGTCGGAGGAGTTGGACAACTACGCCCTTGCTATGACATTTATGGAACGGGTAAAACGTTATCCTGATATAGAAAATGTAGCTTTAGCAAGAGCTGCGGTTCCTTATGGCGGCAACACATGGATAAATGGTTATAAGATTAATTCCGATTCTGTCGTTATAAGTTTACGCGAAAGGTTTGTGTCAACAGAATTTTTTGATGTAATGAAAATAAAAGTGGACGGACAAATTTTCGACTGGACAGACAATACCGTTAAAGATGATGTGATTATCAGCGCTGTTAGTGGTGATAAATTTGGAAGGAGCAATAGCGACATGACTTTAGTTCCTATCTCCGAAGTACATACATTACGTTATGATCATGAATGGGATGCACGAAAGAGCATTCATAAGGTAATTGGAAGGACTGTGGAAATAAAAGACCCTTATTTTCAACCCGGCTCAAGTAGTATTATTATACCTCTCAAAAGAGAAGACGTGAATTTGGAAACGAGAGAAAACCAGATAATCGTCCGCGTAAAACCGGAAGCGGATAAAGATTTTGTGGAACGGTTTAGCAGAGACATGCGTGAACAGCTTTTTATAGGCCCCTATTACCTTTCTTCCATCGTATCCGTCAAAGATCAGAAGGCACAAGATGATTCACACTGGGGAGCAAAGGATCAGATAAACAGTGCTTATGCGATTACCTTGTTCCTTGTTGTCAATATATTCCTGGGAATACTGGGAAGTTTCTGGTTTCGCACACAAAACCGCAGAAGTGAACTTGGATTGCGTATTGCGTTGGGTTCGTCCAAAAAGAAAGTACGTCGAATGATTGTTTTCGAAACGATTTTGTTGCTTGTTATGGCAAGTATTATAGGTACGATTATCTGCCTGAATCTTGGTGAGGAAACTCTTCAGTCTTTAGGTGTACCCACCATGTCTAAAAAAGCATGGAGAATAGGAAAAGAGCAGAACTTCATCAATTTCGCGATTACATTCGCTTTTCTAGCCGTTGTATCAATCATTGCCGTATGGTATCCGGCTAAACAAGCCTCCGACATTCAACCCGCCGAAGCTTTACATGATGAATAAGCCGACGAGATATTTTATACTGACTGTATCAGGGTTTTTCCTGTGTTGCCCGACTGTAAATGCCCGGGACACTATCCGTATCAGTTTAAACGATGCGATAGAAACGGGAATCGCACGATCGGTAGACGCTGTAGTTGCCCGCAATGAGTATGTCTCTGCTTATTGGGGATATAAAACATATAAGACGGAGTTGCTACCCGAAGTAGTCATGAATACCGTTCTACCACATTATTCCAAGTCATACAATTCGATTCAGAACCCAGATGGGACTTATAATTATGTAAGCAATGATTATAACCAAATAGATGCAGCTCTTTCTATTACCCAAAATATTCCGCTTACAGGAGGAACATTAACAATAGAAAGCAGCTTGGATCGCTTGCGGCAAAACGGGCAGAACTCATTGACACATTATAAATTCGTACCGGCTAAACTTTCTTTGGAACAGCCTATTTTCGGATTCAATCGCGTCAAATGGCTACAACGGATAGAGCCCGTAAAATATGCAGAAGCCCGGCAAAAGCTAATCAGCGATCAGGAAGAAATAGCTCTCATGGCAATTGAACATTACTTCAACTTGTTGCTTGGACGCATCAACTTGGATATGGCCGAGCAAAACCGCAACAACGCTGAAAGATTGTATATCATATCGGAAGCCAGGTATCAAAAAGGACAACTGTCGCAGGTGGATCTGTTGCAGATGCAAGCGTCTTTATTCAAAGCGGAATCATCCCTGACCGATGCCCGGGCTTCGTTTGATTCGAGGATGTTTCAATTACGTTCATTTCTCGGAATCGGAGAAGAAATTATTCTTGAACCGATTGTTCCTGAATTTATTACCCTGGATATTCCCCGGCTATCATATGATACGGTATTATTCATGGCTTTGGAAAACAATGCTTTTACTCAAAACATAAGGAAAAGAATATTCGAAGCATCGAGGGATGTTAGTCAGGCCAGAGCCGATCGATGGGATATCAAGCTATTCGCTTCGTTTGGGATGTCGGGACAAGAAGACCGTTTGCAGGATGTGATCAACCGTAACAATTGGCGAAACGACCAGGTGATTACGGTAGGGATACGCATGCCGATTCTAGACTGGGGAAAGGGCAAAGGCAAAGTGCGAATTGCTGAAGCAAACAAAGAAGTCGTACTGTCAAAAACAGAAAAAGAGCAAATTGATTTCAATCAAGATATTTTCCTTCGTGTGCAATATTTTAATAATCAGCCGGAACAACTTCGTCTTGCCCGTGAGACTGATGAAATTGCGCAGCAACGTTATAATGTATCGGTCGAAGCATTCATCCTTGGCAAATTAGATATTTTAAATCTGAATGACTCTCAAACGGCTAAAGACGAAGCTCGGCGGAATTATATCAACCAGATGTTTTTACTATGGTCTTATTATTATCAAATAAGAAGTCTCACATTACATGATTTTCTGCAAGATAAAAAACTCTCTGTAGATTATAATCAAATAATAGAATAAAGAGACTATTTTTACTTCAAATTGAGTACAATCCGTAAAGAAAGAAAAACAATGATATTAATATGTGATGATGATAGTGCGATACGGGCTTCCCTGGAAGTTGTCTTGAAACATGCCGGCTATGAAACGGCGTCTGTTTCCAATCCTAAAGATACGATTGATTTCATTCGTAATCAAACGCCTCAGTTAATCCTTATGGACATGAATTATACTCCTGGTACAAGCGGAGAAGAGGGACTGGTGTTGTTGAAACAGACGAAAATTTTTTGTCCGGATGTTCCGGTAATCCTGATTACTGCCTGGGGATCAATAAGCCTTGCCGTCCAGGGAATGCGAGTCGGCGCTTTTGATTTTATCACTAAACCGTGCAATCATCTTTTACTTTTGAATACCATTCAAACAGCATTATTACTAAACAATAAAGAGATTGAAGAGAATGACAAACAAGCCATATATTCAAGGGCAGGTTTTGTTCAAACGGGCAAGATTATCGGTAAGTCCCCACTGCTCAAAGGCATATTCAATACCATCGAACGAGTAGCCCAGACCAATGCTGCCGTCCTTATTACAGGTGAAAGCGGAACAGGAAAAGAACTAATTGCAGAAGCTATACATGAAAACAGTAAACGTAAAAACGCTCCTTTCATCAAGGTAAATCTAGGTGGTATCTCCCAGTCCCTATTCGAGAGTGAAATGTTTGGTCACCAAAAAGGAGCTTTTACGGATGCCCACTATGATCGAACCGGACGTTTCGAAATGGCTGATAAGGGAAGTATATTCCTTGACGAGATTGGCGATTTGGATGTTGCCAGCCAGGTAAAATTATTACGGGTTTTACAAGACCAAACGTTCGAATCGTTAGGTAACAGTAAAACAAAACAGGTTGATGTGCGTATAATCAGCGCTACAAATAAGAATTTAAACGATAGGGTGACAGCGGGTTCATTCCGTGAAGATTTACTTTACCGGATCAATTTAATTACCATACATGTACCGGCGTTACGTGAACGGATGGACGACATTCCCCTACTGGTTGATTTTTTCGTGAAGAAGCAACAAGAACTTAACGGACTGGGTAATATCGAAATAAATTCGGATGCCATTTCGTTTTTACAATCACTGCCTTATCCCGGCAATATCCGCGAGTTGAAAAATCTGGTAGAAAGAACGCTATTGGTTTCCGGAAAAAAGGTTTTATCCGATAAAGATTTTAAGAAACAATACATTCCTCCGTCATCGAGTAATAGCAAATTTCCGGAATCAATCCATCAATTGGAAGAAATGGAAAGAAACATGATTGTAAAGACAATGGCTCTTTATGGAAATAATCTGTCAAAAGTGGCATTAGCGATAGGAATTTCCCGACAGGCGCTTTACCGGAAATTAGAAAAACATCAAATAGATTATAGTAGGGAGTAATGGTATCCAGATTCATATTCTGGCTCTTGGCTTTAACCGTTTTCGGGACGTTGGCCTTTTGGGGATTCCAATATAAGGAAACCAGTCCGCATTCGTTTTATCTGGCTGAAGGTATAACGCTATTAGCTATTATCCTTTTTATTATACTATACCGTCGATTAATAAGGCCTTATAATATAATTGCTGATGGGATGGATTTATTACAAGAACAAGACTTCTCTACCCATTTACGACCGATATCGGATAGCGAAGCTAACAAAATGATTATCGTTTTCAACAAAATGATTGATAGTCTGAAAGAAGAGCGGGTTCAGGTACGGGAAAAGAATCTCTTTCTCGATCTATTGATACAAGCCTCTCCCCAGGGAGTTCTTATTCTGGACTTCGATGAATATATTACAGATATTAATCCTGCCGGATTGAAGCTCCTTGACATCCCGGATAAAAATGACCTAATAGGAAAAAAGATAAAAGATACAGATATAAATATCAGCCAATCTCTCTCCAGATTACGGCATGGGGATGATGTGGTAATAAGAGAGTCAGGAATAACTGCATACAGATGTGTTCGTTCTTCTTTTGTTGATAAAGGTTTTGACCATCCGTTTATCTTAATAGAAGAATTGACGAATGAATTATTGAAAATAGAAAAAAAGTCATACGAGGGAATTATACGAATGATGGCGCATGAAGTAAATAACTCTATTGGTTCCATCAGTCCTACCTTGAGTGTCGTATCTGGTATATTCAAAGACGACATAGATCAGAAATTTTCATATGTATTACCGGCTGTTTCAGCGTCTTTGGAAAGATGCCTACATTTGGGCAAATTCATCAGCAATTTTGCGCAGGTAGTAAAACTCCCCGAACCTCATAAAACAAATGTGGATTTAAACGAACTGGTCAAATCGGCAGAGGCTCTCACCAGTATCGAATGTCAACATCGGAATATAAGGCTTGAATTGCATTTATGCGACAAAAAATGTATCGCATTTGTGGATGCAATACAGATTGAGCAAGTCCTGGTCAACATTATAAAAAACGCGTATGAGGCAATAGACGAAAAGGGTATAATTAAAATAGTCACACAAATTGAACCATTATCTATTATTATCTCAAATAATGGCCCGGAACTTACTGAAGAAAATAGACAAAATTTATTCGTCCCATTTTTCACCACGAAAGACACAGGGCAAGGAATAGGATTAATGGTTATTCGCGAAATATTAAAAAATCATCAAGCTAACTTCAAGTTTTATTCTGAAAACGGATGGACTAAATTCGATATTATGTTTAAAACCCTTTGATGTATTTTCCCAAAACTGTTTTTTCCAACTTTTGATAATTTTAGTGGAGGAAATCCCTCTTTGCTTAATTGGGGAAATTGTGCTACTTTTGAATCTTTATTTACGGACGGCATGTATTTTAAAGACGTTATCGGGCAACAAGACATGAAGCAGCGGCTGATAGAATCCGCCAAACGGGATGTCGTACCCCACGCCCAACTATTTTGCGAGCAAGGAGGGACGGGAGCATTTCCGCTGGCATTGGCTTACGCGCGATATCTGAATTGTGCCAATCCTTCGGATACGGATGCTTGCGGACATTGCCCTTCATGTGTAAAATTTAATGGACTGGCACATCCCGACCTCCATTTTGTTTTCCCGATTGTAACCAAAAAGGAGGCTAAAAAAGACGTTTGTGACGACTATTTACCCGAATGGCGTACTTTTCTGAAGAAGCAGCCTTACTTCAACATGAATAATTGGTTGGAGGCGATAGATGCCGGCAATTCGCAAGCTATTATCTATTCGAAAGAGAGTGATGAAATTATCCGTAAGCTAAGCCTTAAAATATATGAAGCCACTTACCGGATATTGTTTGTGTGGCTTCCTGAAAAGATGCATCAGGCCTGCGCGAACAAATTGCTGAAAATCATAGAAGAACCTCCACAAAACACGGTTATCCTGATGGTATCGGAAGAACCCGATATGATATTGGGAACCATCCAGTCGCGTGCGCAAAGGATAAACATACGGGGAATCAAACAAGAAGACATGATAGAGGCCCTTGAGCGTGAAATGCTGGAACCGGATGCGGCCAAAGAGATTGCCCACTTGGCAAGTGGTAATTATCAGAAAGCTTTGGAACTTATCAGCGTAAATGAAGAAAATGAATTTTTCCTTGGACAATTCAAGGAGATGATGCGCAACTCGTGGGCGCGTAATGTAAAAGCGATGAAAGTAACCGCCGATTTGCTTGCCGGTATCGGACGAGAACGACAAAAAAACTTCCTGGCTTATTGCCAACATTTGATTCGCGAAAACTTTATGTATCGCTTCCAGACAAACGAATTGAATTACATGAACCGCAAAGAAGCAGAATTCGCCGTCAAATTCGCACCTTTTGTCAATGAACGGAATGTATTCGAACTTATGGACGAATTATCCAAGGCTGAAGGACATATAACCCAAAATGTGAATGCCAAAATGGTATTCTTTGATTTATCATTGCGCATCACGGTATTTATAAGACGGTAACCGAAGAACAAAATAATCAAACAATTCGTTAGCATCTACAATATAAACCTATTCAAATCGTTACTTTATATATGGTAAAGTAGATGTTTATGCGTGCGGAAATTTTTCTTTTATTTGCCCTTTTATTGTCTTGTACAAGTTGTAAAAGCCAGGAAAAAAATCCTTTTTCCGATGCTGAACCTATCCATATCCGGCGTTTTGATAAGGATTTGTATCGTTTGATTGATTCGGGAGATTCCACCCTTCGACGCCGGCTCCTCCGGGAATATCCGAATATGTTTGAGGTAATCGGGAAAGGTATCCTGAATATGCAATCGCCTGAGACGCCCGGCTTTTTTGGCCGCCTGACAAATTATTATTCCGAACCTACTTTAAAAGGACTATATCGTGATGCCATTACCTTATATGACAACATTGATGATATAGAACAACAATTGGGGTGTGGTTTTGCCTGCCTGAAGCATCATTTCCCTTCCATGAGTATTCCCAACGTGTATATGCACGTATCCGGGTTAAACCAAAACGTCCTGGTGGCGGAAAACCTCTTGTCTGTATCTATTGATAAGTACATGGGGAAAACATATCCTTTATATCTTGACTTCTTCTATGATTACCAATTGGAAAATATGCAGCGTTCTCATGTCGTACCCGATTATTTGTCGGGGTGGCTTTTGGCCGAATATCCCTTTACAGGAAAAGAAAATGTTTTATTAGAACGTATGATATATGAAGGTAAAATCAAATATTTGGTTTCACAAGCGTTACCAGACATTCCCCCTTATGAATTGATGGGGTATTCGGAGTCAGACTACGAATGGTGTAAAGCACATGAAAAAACAATCTGGAAAGCTATAATAGAGCGCAAGCACCTCTATACGCCTGACCATATGACTACCAATAAATATATTGAAAATACGCCAAGTACATTCTTGTCGTCCGATGCCCCCGGTAAGTTAGGTATATGGATGGGCTGGCAGATTGTAAACAAATATATGCAAGAAACTCAAACAACACCCGGAGAGCTGATGAAGCAGGAAAACGCACAGGAAATACTGACAGCCTCGAAATACAAACCTTTCTAAATAAGAATGTAATGTTTGAAAAGCAGGTAGTAGAGAGGATATAGATAGGGCAGACCTTCGGGTCTGCTTTGTTTCCCACTGCTTCAAATAACGTCCTTATAAAGGAAAGATGTGTTTTTAAACAGATACCAATAAAAAGATGTATTTTTATCCCAACTTTTATAGAAATGATTTTCAGCGAGTTTCGACCTCATATATTACTTACTCCATACATTGAAACATATTGGTCTGTATGCGGGTTTAAGGAAAAAGAAGAATTTCATAAAATTCTTCCAGATGGCTGTGTTGACATTATTTTTTCTATAGGAGAAAATAGACAGTTTGGTTTAGAGCCAATCTTGCCAAATATAGTTGGGACGATGACCACTTATTTGGAGGGTTCTTATTCAAACAATGTAAATATGCTGGGTATACGGTTTAAACCTACAGGCATCACGGCGTTTACACGAATACCAATATATGAATTTACAGACCAACGAATAGGTTTAGACTATAGAGAAACCATATTTGACGAGTCTTTCTTTGCCGAATTACCTGAAAAAAGAACTACAGGAGACTGTATTCGACATTTAGATTCCTATCTGATAAAAAAACTAAATCGCGTTTTTACTCCTGAGGATCAAATTGTTTATGCTGTGAACTTAATCCAACAAACAAATGGCTTACTCCCTTTAATGGAGGTTGCAAACAAAAGCTGTTTGTCTATTCGGCATTTTGAACGTAAATTCAAAAATGCAGTAGGTATTTCGCCTAAAACATTCAGCAAAATCATAAAATTTCAATACACCCGAACTTATTTGAAAAGAAACAAAAATATTAGTTTATTCTCTGCTGCTATTGATTGTGGTTACTATGACCAATCGCATTTAATTAAAGATTTTAGAGTCCTCTCGGGAAACACTCCTTCCGATTTCAAAAAATAATAAAGTCGTTTTTTTACACTGGTTGTCTTCGTTTGGCATTGTATTTTTGTATCAAAAACATGAAGGCGAAAGTTGTATTAATCATTGTGCTTCTTCTTGGTATGTATAATCCAATTAGTGCACAGCAAAATATAGATAAAATGAACTATCAATCGTTGATCCCCAATATGGGAGTTAAGAGTGTGAATGAAACAGTAAAATTCTATACAGAGATGTTAGGCTTTAAACTGTTAGTTGGTCTTCCTGAAAGTGGAGAATATATTTTCGCAATTATCAATGCCGGAAATGTAAACCTTATGTTTCAGCAAATGGATAATCTACAAGAAGAATATCCTGATTTGAAAAACAGAAATGAAAAAGCTGTTTTTACGTTTTATGTGAAGTTACAAAATAAAAACACATTGTATGAAAAAATCAGAAACTCTGATTTTTTGGTTAAGGAGATGCATACAACGTCCTATGGAGCTGAGGAATTTGCTATTAGCGACAATAATGGCTTTATTCTTACTATTACTGAAGATGTTGAAAGCAAAACACAAATCAAGAATTATGACAATTTCTTTTTACCTGTAGACGATTATGAAAAATGCAAACAATTTTATTCTGAAACACTTGGATTAAAAATGAAATTTGAATTTGCGGCACAAGGAATGGCTGCTTTTTGCGTGGGAGATGAAGAACCTGCGATTATTCTAAAAGACAAGAAAAAATTTCCAAATGCAAAACCTACTATTTGGATAGAAGTTTCTGATGTAAGAGAACTATACAATGAAATGAACGGAAAAGGAGTAACATTCGTAACAGAACCGTTCAAGATTAGAACAGGGTGGGCGATAGAATTTACCGACCCATCGGGGAATACACTGGGTTTTACGGATTATCTACAATAAAAAAACCGCCCTATTCTCGCGAACAAGACGGATAACCTAATCTAACTTAATTCTAATACCATGAAAAATACTATATTATGATAACAGAACTAAGAAGAAAAAGTTCAACTATTTCTCAATAATCTTTTTTTGGGCAGATTTTTTCTTTTCAAGTTCTTCTACTTTCTTTTTTAACTTTTCTATTGTTTTGTTCTGATTATTAATTGTAGTAAGAAGCGAATTTAATTCTTCATCATCGATGGAAGACGGATATTGTGCTTCTACACGGAATTTGAAATCAGACAAAACATTCATGTAATTATTGAATGCTTCGTACGGGTTATCGTACGGGCTAAATCCCTTTTCACCCGGATGTTTCGTATTCATATAATAGAAATGGTCGCTACTTTGCAAATAGAGCCAATCTTGCTGGATACTTCTTTCCGTTATTAAATGCACTCGTTTGCTTACCTCTTTTATTTTATCGAATGCCTCTTGCTGGAGAACGTTTCCAAGCCATGAACTACAGTCTTTTTCTTCGTCTACCCACGACATCGGGAAAGGAACTGATATGGCGTCTACGGGTTTCAATAAATTAAAGACTTCTGATGGCAACGAAAAACCAATGCCTTTCTCGGCTGCAAAACGTGGAAGCGCCCTGAAAAAGTCGAAAATCCCTGATTCGGCCGGATGGAAAGAACCTAAAACGTCGTAGTTCATAAACAAGTTGATTACCTGCTCTTCCTCAGGAGTAGACGCAATCCACGACATATACTTATCAGCCGTTAAAGGATATTCGCTCCAACTGTAGTTGTTGAAGCGGATGGATAAGTCTTCACTGAAACGGTCATTTTTCAATAAAAGTTGTAATTCCGGATTGATGATGGACTTATACAGGTAATTAGGGCTTTTCCATCCTAAAACGTGCTTGGCGCCTTCTGTCAGCATTCCTTTATAACCCATATTGTAGACGATTTCTGATATTTCATCGGAATAAATCAGTTCCGTGTTACGAAATACTTTCGGTTCGACGCCAAACAAGGAATATATTTTTTCTTTGTGCAATCCTACTTGCTTCTTGAATTCTTCTTCATTTCCCAACGAGGCAAGCGAATGAGCGTACGTTTCAGATAAAAATTCGACATTTCCGGTTTTAACAAGTTCTTTGAAGCCATCCAATACTTCGGGGGTATAAATTTCCATCTGTTCAAGGGCGGTACCTGAGATGGAAAAAGCCGCTTTAAACTTGCCGCCGCTGTCTTTTATCATTTCCATGAAAAGCCTGTTTGCCGGAATGTAGCAACGTTCGGCGATCCTCCGGATTATTTCTTCATTCTGGAAGTCGTCATAATAATAATGGTCGTTCCCTATATCAAAGAAACGGTATCTTTTCAGTCGGAATGGCTGATGTATTTGAAAATAGAAGCATATTGTTTTCATACTATATCATATTTTATTGTTCTTATCGATTGGTTACCTGTTCGTATATACGGCGTACTTTTTGTCCGGCATATTCCCACTTAATATTATCCACCTCTTTTTTCCCTTCTTCTTGCAAAAATCTGTGCATGGCGGGATAGGTGATAATAGAGTACATGGCGTCAGCCATCGCTTCAATATCCCAGTAATCCACTTTGACCGCATAATCCAGGATTTCCGCACAACCGGATTGTTTGGATATGATGGAAGGAACGCCGCATTGCATCGCCTCCAAAGGTGAGATACCAAATGGCTCTGAAACAGAAGGCATCACATATACATCACTGGCTTTAAATACTTCATATACCTGTTTTCCTTTCATAAAACCGGTAAAATGGAACCTGTCTGATATATTACGCGAAGCAGCCAGGCGAATCATATCATCCATCTTATCACCACTTCCGGCCATGACAAAACGGGCATGTGGGGCTTTCGACAGTACTTTGGCTGCCGCTTCAACGAAATATTCGGGCCCTTTCTGCATGGTTATACGACCCAGAAAAGTTATCACTTTGTCTTTTACTCCCTTTTTATCGGGGATGGCCAGGATTTCCGGGCTTAGCGGTTCTACGGCGTTATGGATTGTTGTCACTTTCGACGGGTCTTGATGATACTTTTCAATAACCGTTTGGCGTGTAAGGTTGCTTACGGTTATTATGTGGTCGGCGTTGTCCATACCGTTCTTTTCTATGCCATACACATCCGGGTTTACATTTCCGCGGCTACGGTCGTAGTCAGTGGCATGTACATGGATTACCAACGGTTTTCCACTGATATTCTTCGAATGGATACCTGCCGGATAGGTCAACCAGTCGTGTGCATGGATAACATCAAATGGCTCAGTTCGTGCAATTACTCCCGCAACGATAGAATAGTTGTTGATTTCTTCTAATAAATTATCCGGATAACGGCCGGAGAATTCTATACACCCTAAATCATTTACATGACGGTAGCTGAAATCTGCATATAGATGATCCCGGTAGTCATAATACTTCTGTGGATCCATAAACCGTCCGATACGATGCTTTACATGTTCCCAATGTGTGTCACGCCAAACGATCGGGACATTGTTTGCCCCTACTATCTTCAGGAAACTTTGGTCTTCGTCGCCCCATGGTTTGGGGATAACAAATGTTATATCCATATCAGGTTGCAAGGCCATTCCCCTTGTTAAACCAAAACTGGCGGTTCCTAATCCTCCCAAAATATGCGGGGGGAACTCCCATCCATACATTAATGCTCTCATACGCAACGATAGTTAGTTATTATCGTATTTTTCTAATATTTTTGATACTCTCAATATGGCCGCTACGTTCATGGCAAACGAAATGGCTCCCCGTCCTGTAAACGGAGGGTTGCCGTCAAACAATTCGGGAATTGTGCCAATGCAATGCAACTTCACTTCTTCTTCCATACTGATGAGCATTCTCTTCACGAAAGAAACGCCGCTTTTTCCAAATATGCGCAAGTACGACTCTAAATAAGCCCCCAACAACCACGGCCAGGCGGTTCCTTGATGGTACGACAAATCGCGCTCTGTCTGCTGGCCGACATAATTCGGACGATAGCCTTCACTTTTAGGGCTTAACGAACGGATTCCTTTAGGGGTACGTAACTCTTTTGTTACGATATCCAATATAGGACGTTGAGCCGCTTTTTCCAAAGGTGAATAAGGCAATGCTATTGCGAAAATCATATTCGGCCTTACACTCCAGTCAACTTTTGAACCACTGACTGAATCGAACAAATATTTGTATCCATTTACAAATGTTTCCGAAAACGACTTCTTGACTTTTTCTATAAGTTTGGTTATCTTTTCAATAGGTTTGTCCCCATTCAAATCATTATTGTAGAAACAAAGCGCATTATACCATAAAGCGTTAAACTCTACGATATAGCCGGAACGTGACACAACAGGTTTGCCGTTTACCGTTGAATTCATCCACGTTATCGCTTTTTCCTTTCCTTCGGCGAATAGTAAACCGTTCTCTGTCACCTTCATATCCGGGTGCTTTTGCGCAAGAATATATTCGATTATTTCCGCGACAAACTCGGCGTATAATTCCCCGCAACGTCTCATTCCCTGGTCTAAGGCGTAAAGCTGAATAGTATTGATGCACCATAGCAGGATGTCGGGCCGGTCTATTTCTTTAATAACCGGGTCTAAGCTACCGTCTTTCATGAAGTTTCTTAACGCCAGGATAGCTGTGTCAAGAATTTGTTCAAACCGTTTTGTGTCGTCGATGGATAATGTGCATCCCGGCAAGGATATAAATAAATCACGAGCACGCACCTTAAACCATGGATAACCGGCTAATAAATAACGTGATTCACTTCCTTTGGGACGGAAATAGAATTGTTGGGCAGAATTTTTCAGGCAATTGATGAAACTCGTTCGGGGAATGCGTTTGGAAACCTCTTCTTCATACTGTGTTTTTAATGTGGTGGTGTCTACCTGGGCGTCTCCTGCATTAAAAATAATGGTTTCATTTTTATTTATAGGAATTTCAAAATAACCGGGGACAAATAGGTCTTCCTGATACGGGAACCCTCTTTCTTGTTCTTTCGGGTATTCCAATCCTCTGTACCAATAGGGCTCGGAGACAAATTTAACATCTTTGTTGAACTGCATAAACAATTCCGGGTAACCGTGATACAGGCACATCTTTATTCCATTGGGCGCTTCTTCGTATGATTTGTTTATCACGTCATTTTCATAAGTAAGCTCGTTCGCACTCCTGAAAGCGAGGAACGGACGGAAGCGCAGGGTGGTTTCCGAATGTGCATCCTCAAGTTTATACTTAATCATAATACGGTTTTCATCCCGCGAAAAGACCTTTTCCTTTGAAAAAATAACTCCTCCCACCCGGTATAAAGCGCGGGGAACGGTATCACAGCTATATTCGCGTATATATTTATGTCCGTTCGGGCTAAAATGTTCACCATTATATTTATGTAAACCTAAATTAAACTCGGCTCCATGTTGAACGACTGTTTCATCGAAAGAAGACAAGATTACGTGGTTTTCGTCGTCTAATTCGGGTACAGGCATTACCAATAACCCATGATATTTACGAGTATTGCAATCTACAACAGTAGTACAATGGTAAGCGCCTTTTCTGTTTGTTCGGAGGACTTCACGGCTTAATGATTCTTGCAGGTTAATCATTATTGTTTTATCAAATTCAAGATAGCTCATACTTACATATATGTTTAAGTTACAGGTGATATCAATTCTCGACAGCGTTGCTTTTTTTCATAATGTCGAGTATCAAATATATCATTTTATAACCAATAAAACAAATTATCTACTTGTTTTTTGGCAAATATGTATTAAAAAATAAGATGGCGATACCCCATAAAAACAAAAAGAGAATGCCCTTTTTCAGAACATTCTCTTCCTTTGTCTTACCTGTATGAGATGAATCACTCAAATCTCTTATTGAGAAATATATGTGCGAGATAGCCTAAAATTATTACTACCAGCCCGATAAATAAAGCAGAATTATTCAGACTGCCAGTGATAGTTGGTATCGCAAGTATCGCAACGCCAATAAGAAGTATGAAAACTCCCAGATATTTTAACAAAGTATTCATGGTTATAGATATTTATATATTACTTTCTTTTTTCTATCGCAAATAAAGCAATAATAACCCGATTGCAAAAATATTTTAGAATAAAAATGATGAATCGATTGAATTTAGCTTTTATATTTGCGGAAAATAATAGTATTTTGTAATGGTACGGATATTTTATACGGTTTACACTTGGCTCGTTTTTGCCCCTATCTTTTTGGTACTAACCATTCTTACAGCGTTAATCACTACCGTTGGTTGCCTGTTGGGTGACGAAAAGATTTTTGCTTATTATCCGGGAATGATTTGGTCGAGGCTTACCTGTTACCTGGCGCTTTGCCCGGTTAAAGTGCGCGGATGCAGGCATATAAACCGTAAACAATCGTATATATTTGCCGCCAACCATCAAGGTTCTTTCGATATATTTTTAATCTATGGTTTTCTGGGTGTGCCTATCAAATGGGTAATGAAAGCAAGTCTGGGGAAAATACCTTTTGTTGGCGCAGCTTGCCGGGCTGCCGGCTTCATTTTTGTTGATCATTCCACCCGTAAAGCTGCTGCCCGGAGTGTGGTAGAAGCCGAAAAAGCATTGAAAAAAGGAGCATCTATTGCCATATTTCCCGAAGGGTCGAGAACCCACGACGGGCAGATGGCCAAATTCAAAAAAGGGGCATTCCAAATGGCTTTAGACCAGCATTTACCTATCATCCCGATCACGTTAAACGGCCCTTTTGAAGTTTTGCCGATTCATTCTCTGAATCTAAAACGTCATAAAATGGAGATGGTAATCCATCCTCCCATATCCACAGACGGAATAGATACTTCCCATAACGATTTAAAAGAATTAGCAGAACAGACACACGCTATTGTAGCGTCGGCTTTATGGGAGCAGTATCAGGACAAACCGGTTGAAATTTGAGACAAAAAATCATCTGGATGTTTTCCCGGTTTCATTGGGATGATTTCCCCAAATCATCTGGATGAATGGGGGGAAACATCCAGATGATTTTCCAACAATAGGGCGCTTATTTACTTTTCATTCTTCCTGTATTGAAAATCACTTCATATTCTTCAGAATGTGCATTTAGTACATAAATCTGAAAAGCGGTACCCTGCGGATATACCCGGACGACCACATGCCCATAAGGCTGCAAACAGCGACCCGGCTCGCCAAGCCGCTGTTTGTTTTCTTCAACCAGGCCGGTGGGAAACACCAGCCGTTCCTGTGGATATAGCATAGGATCCAGCAAGCGGTTGAGCACTTCGGGCTGCGGATGGTAATAATCCCAAACCGGAATAATAAAAACTTGCGGACGTAGGGCGCTGACAAACGATTCGTGGTTTGCATCCGAATAGGCATGATGATTAACAACAGCTACCTCTACGGGGCCGACAAGGCGGGCAACAACCGTTTCTATTACGTCGGCGGATAGGTCTCCACCAGAATAATAATCGAAGGGACCATACGATAGCTTAATGATATTGCTGCAATTGTTCTCACTCAACACATCGTTGTTGTCCAGCAACTTAAGTCCGGTTTGCAAATCGATGAACGACTCTCCGCCGCCTGTCCACACCTTTGCGTTGGAATAGATATTCCGAATCGAGAACTCCGGATACTTTTCAGGAGCATACAGCAGTTTAAACTGTGAGATACTCCCCGGGCGGAAACGTTCGACAGGGATCTTTCTTACGTCGTGCTGGTAGCGGATAAACCGGATATAGTTATTGAAGTCGATATTATTCGCCTCGATCGCCTTTCTGGAAGGATAATCGTAATCAGGCCAACCGCGATCTACGATTTTATTCAGCCGGATATATTCGGCCACCTGCGATATTCCGGACAGCTTATAAGGTCTGTCCGCCATCGTAATCGCTTTTGTCGACACATCCCCGATATGATCGTCATGGAAATGGGTCAATAAGGCGTAATTGATCGTATCCCGCTTCAACGGAGCTGTAAATGTACGAATATACCTCGCAATCCATTCGCCCGGCAATCTTTCTGAGTTTGGCAAAGGCGGCATCAATTTTTGCGCGTATTCGTTCAGATCACTCAGGTCGCCGGCGTCGATCAACAATGTCGTTCCATCCGGCAAGATGGCAAATGACGAATTTCCTTTGCCGGTTGCTATATGATGAATATCCATAAAACCCTCTTCCCAGGGATCCAGGTAGCGTTTCTCCTGCGCCGGCACAGACTCAACAAAAAGAAACAAGAACATTGCCGGCAGGATTTGTTTCACCGGCTTCATATTACCAGAATATCGTTTCATGTAAATTCGAATTTAAAATGCGTTGTTCCATAGGGATGGGAAAGAAATAGTAGCGAGGTTCTATAAACTCCCGGACGCCGTCGCGGTCGCCTACAAACATGATATACCCGGCGCTCCCTCCAGACAGGTAAATGGTATTCCCTGTCGTGTTGGTAAGATAATAAAATGAATACTGATCGCGCTGGTCGGGCGGGACGGTGTTTGCCTCTTCGCTTTCAAAAATCCCGATATCCGGGAGGCCGTCACCGGTAAAGTCGTGAAGCCCTAATTGATCGATATATACGCCTTGCTGCTGTTGTGCCAGGAGGTGGCCGGCTTTCCAGCGCATGAGATCATCCAGCCGGAAGCCTTCGCACGCCAACTCCACTCTTCGTTCCCTGCGTATTTCCAGGATCAGTTCTTTTTGACGACCGGTTACGTTCGGATAGGTTTTCTCCAGGCTCGGATCGTACACGATATTTCCAATGACAACGGGAGGCATATTCACCCGGTCTCTAATCAGATTGACGGATTTGTCCAAGTCACTTTGTACCAGCTCACCTAATTCGGCCTTTGCTTCTGCATAAATCAAGAGGATTTCGGCCAGGCGGCAGACCGGCAAATCGGTATAATTGGTAAAAGAAGAGACCTGATCCGGCTTCTGAGGGACAAACTTCAACTGCGGATAGCCACCTAAATTCAGATTCGGTTTATACGGATTGGACTGATTCGGCTTCATATAGCCCGGTGTCATAAATGTCTGGGCCAACCGGGGATCCCGGTTTTCAAACACCTCCACAAACGTCTTCGTTTCATATCCTTCCACCGAACTAAACGGAACGGCCGTTCCGTCTTTGGTCAATACCTGATATGATTCCATCAGGCTTCTGCTTAACGCCGTTATAAAATCGAATACGAAATAGGAGGCCGAATGTTTAATATTGGCCGTATAGTCGTAATCCTTGAACAGTATTATTTCGGGTGATTTCGACAAGTTTTCGTTTATAAACAACGCCTGATAAGCCGTATAGGCAGTCCCCGTTTTATCTATCTGAAACTGTCCGCTTTCCATAATCGCTTCCGATGCCCAGATCGTTTTTTGTAAAAACCGGTCGGCGGTTGCCTGAAGATTCAGCTCGTCGTGGTACTTCCTGAAAGTGCCTTCATGCAAACAGATCCGGGCCATGCAAGCATAGGCATACCACTTGCTGATCTGGGTTTTATTTCCTGTCTCGGCCGATATATGATTCACGGCATAGTCCAGATCCGACAAGATGGAATCTACCACGACAGTCCGTGTATCTTGCTTTTTATAAAGTAACTCTTCGTCGGTATCTTTGATAGCCTGCGAATACCAGGGAACATCGTTATACCGTTTCACCATTTCATAGTACCAACACGCCCGCATCAATCTGGTCAGGCCGATGTAGTGGTTTATTTCATCCGCGTCGCCTGTCGCCTTATGCACATTGTCCAGCATAAAGTTAAACCGGCGCAGTTTATCCCAATTGTTCCATCCCGATACGGTAGAAGGGGATATATTTCCACGGATCAAATTAAGCATTTCCGACACATCGGAGAAGACGGCGCAATTATCGGTTACATCGTCCCTGAATTGCGGTTCGATATACTCATAGTATGTGTTCGTATACAACTTTAAATCCTGTACATTATTAAAAAAGACTTCGGGAGATATTGTCGTTTCCGGCATCCGCTCTAAAAAAGAGTCGTTGCAACCAACCAACAGAAGCACGCATGCGATAGCTATTATATTTTTCATGATTGTCATATTAGAATGTTACATTTAATCCGATAGAATAAGTTCGTTGGAAAGGGTGCGTATTATTATTCAGCCCTTCCGGATCATAATTCTTTGATAGCTTTGTAATTTCAAACAGGTTTTCACCACTCAGATAGACACGTATATTGGAGAATACGGTCGGGTCGAGTACATGGGGCGGAATCGTATACCCTATCGTTATATTCTTCATGCGCATATAGGCGGCATTTTGCAAATAACGTGTCTGAGGGATAGACAAATCCCCACCGCCACCTCCTTCGGCGATATAAGATTTCAGGCGGGGAAAGTAAGCATTGGGGTTTTCCGGTGTCCAATGGTCGAGTGTGTTCTTCAATACGTTTGCCCACGGAGCCGTATACAACCCGAAAAATTTGAATCCGGAAGGATACCAATCTTTCTTACCGACACCCTGTAACAGCATGCGTATGTCGAAACCATAACAATCAGCGCCCAAGTCTATCCCGAAGTTATACCGGTTACTGCTATTCCCGATTACTTTGAAATCACCCGGATCGTCTTTTGTCCATGAACCTTTATTTATTTTTCCATCGCCATTCAGGTCTTTATATTTCAAATCGCCCGGTTCGAGCGGTCGATCGCCGGGATAAGAGGTAACTTCCCATTGATTGGCATGCGAATCGATATCAGCTTGGTTCACAAAGAAACCTTCGGTTTCCATACCCCATATCTCGCCTAGCTCCTGTCCTTCGTAATAATCGTTCAGATAACCTGTCGGATTGTCGAACTTCGTTATATGCGAGCGGCTATCCGACAAGATAAACCTGGCGCTATAATTTAGCCGTTTCCCTTGCAACGAGACATGGTCGTTCCACATCAAAGAAAATTCCCATCCGTTGGTCGTCAAATCAGCCGCATTGATTTTAGGTTCATCGGTTCCTAATACGTTGGGTAGTGTCTTCCCTTTCATAAGCATATCTTTCGTATCCCGTCTGTAAATATCACCGGAGAATGCAAGTTTATTATTCCATATAGTTACATCAAGTCCCAGGTTCATGGTATAGACCTTTTCCCAGGTAAGGCTGTTGGAAACAAGATCGGACGTATAAATACCCATAGGCCGCTCGCCGTTTAAAAGAACATTCACTTTTCCGGCCGTCATTTCGGAGATATATTGATAATAGTTGACATCCTGGTTGCCTAAAGTGCCGTAAGAGAGCCTGATCTTACTGTGGGTCACCATATCTTTCAACGGCTTGAAAAAGCTCTCTTCCGAAACAATCCATGCCCCTGAGAAAGAGGGAAAGAATCCAAACCGATCCTTTTTGGGAAACCGTGACGTACCGTCGTACCGTCCATTGACCTCGAAAATATACCTGTCGTTAAGGATATAGTTCAGCCGGAAGAAACCGCTCCGTATGGCCCATTCGTATACATTCTCATGTATTGTCATCTCGCCGACGGCCAGTTGCGGAGTCGGATAAGCATCGGATATCAAATCCTTCCGCCTATTCCACACATACTCGTACCGTTCATATTCCTGTGAGAATCCGGCTAATACGGAAAGGCTATGCTTATCCATTTTTGTAGAAAAATCGGAATACACGTTTGTCATTGTATACAATTTATTCCAGGTGGATACCTGTGCGAAATTATCCCAACCATAATACTCAACCGGCAGGTTGGGCCCCGACCTCGACGGAATGTTCTTATCGCTATCCCAAGTATTCTCCTTGTTGCTTGCATACTTTGCCGTAAAATCAGCCTTTATTTTCCAGACATCCTTGAGTAAGGAGACGGCTCCGTCGAATTGCGTCTGGGTGGTATACTGGGTTGTTTTGGCCTGTCCTCCATTTTGCAGCGTCCCAACCAGGTTTCCGATGATTGTTCCTCCGTACATAGGCGTAGTCCAGGTATCATCCGGATTCTTCACCGGATACAATGAACTGATACTATGCATCGTGCTAAATGTCCACGACTCGAAATTATGGGGCCTGTTATAGATATGGTATTGTAACGAGGTGTTATTCCCAACCGACAACCACTCGTAAGGTTTGTATTCGATGTGGCTTCTGATGTTTACCTTGTCATAATCGTCGGTATTATATCGCAGCAATCCTTTCTCGTTATAATATTCGGTAGCCAAATAATAAGACACATTTTTCGTCATACCCGAAATATTGATATTGTGGGAGTTCGAAGTGCCTGTATTTCTGAAAACCTCTTTATACCAATCGGTCGCACCAAAATATCTCCACCGTTCGGGATCTTTGAAATGCGGAATTACTTCCGGCAGGGAACGATCTTCGGAACGTTGTTTGGCATAGGCCAGATCCTGTTCATCGTACAAGGTATACCAGGGCTGACCCATTATCAATTTATAACTGGCCTGTATATAAGGGTCTAAAACCACCTCCGGCATACGCCCTGGCGTCCGTATATTGAAATTATTATTAAACTGGATGGTCAGTTTGTCGGTCTTCCCTTTTTTAGTTGTTACCAGAATCACCCCATAAGCTGCCCTGGCTCCATAGATAGCTGCCGAGGAAGCATCCTTTATCACCGACAGGTTTTCGATATCGGCCGTATTCATCCGGCTGAAATCGGCAGGATCGGTAGGGACCCCGTCCACAATAATAAGTGGGGAACCTCCGTTCAGCGAGGTCATCCCCCGGATATTATAAGAAGGCGTAGCATTAGCCTGTCCACTTCCCGGATCGATGGTAAGGTTGGGAACCACTCCTTGAAGAGCCAAACCGATATTATTGGTCGAGCGGCTTTCCAGTTTCCTGGCTGATACACTTTCTACGGCGCCGCTCAGGTTTACCTTCTTCTGAGTTCCATACCCTACGACCACCACTTCGTTCAGTGTTTGCGAGTCTTCTTTCAGGATAACCGACAAAGAGGCCCGACCTTTCACCACAATCTCCTGATTCACATATCCAATATACGATATCTGAAGTATTGCCTGTTCGCCGGCCGAAATACTGAACCGCCCATCGATGTCCGTAATAGTCCCGTTGGTCGTACCTTTCTCCACAACATTCGCACCGATGATTGGTTCGCCACGGTCGTCGGTAACGCTACCTGTCAGCAGCTTTTTAACTTGTTGCAGTTGGGTCGATGCCGGAATCCGGGCAAATGGGTTCCGACTAACCGAGACCGTATTATCAATTCGCTTGAATTGCAAGCCGGTCTGTTCGGCCAGTTCATGAAGGACGGCATCGATTGTTCCGTTGTTGATTTGTATCGTTACCGTATTGACATTCTCGACAACTGATTCGTCATAGAAAAAATGAACCCCGGTTTGTTTGCCCAGTTCCGAAAAGACCTCGGTTATGCCCCTTTTTTTAGCTGTATAAGATATATTGCTCTCCTTCAATCCCTGTCCATAGGCCGTTTCGGCACAGAGAAAGGAAATAGAACATACGGTGATTAACAAAGAAAAAACAGTTAGCATAATGGTCTTCCTTACTATTAGATTATTATTCATATATTTATGTAGTTTTAATGAATGAAAATTTATTAAACTCTGCTGATCTTGTTTGATATATCCGGTCTACTTACTTCATAGGTAATCTTCTGTTTAGTGGATACTGGAATTGTCGGTCACGGGTCATCAATTCAATCGTTGTAAATGATAATCTGCTTGCCCTCCTCCTTATACTTCAATCCGGTGGTGAAACAGATTGTTTCCACAACAGCCTCGATGCTTTTATTATCGTGCGTACCGGAAATGATAGGATTGCAGTTTTTACATCGCAACACAACGTTCCGGTCGTATTTCCGGTTAATTGTCTTTATCACTTCACTCAAAGGTTCTTTCTCGAAATAGAGGGAACCGTCGATCCATTTTTTATATATATTTTCTGTCAAAGCGATTTTAGACAGAGTGCCGGATGCTTTATGTATCGTTAAATGTTCCATCGGCATCACCTGTAGCTGTAGGTCGGTTTCGGGAATGTTCACCTGCACTTTGCCGGAAGAAACGGTTACTCCGATCGTCTGATCTTCCGTATACGCCTTCACGTTGAACGAGGTTCCCAACACTTTCACCCGCGCTTCGCCACTCCGTATGATAAAAGGTTTGCCGGCATCGGGCGTCACATCGAAAAAGCCTTCGCCAATCATCTCTACCGACCGGTTTTCGCGGTTATAGTCGGAAGGAATCACCAATTTCGTTTCGGAATTTAAAATCACCCGCGTTCCATCGTTCAGCATATGCTCTCTGATTTCACCACACCGGGCGTATATCTCCGTATAGGTTGTCTGCTTGTCCGGCAAACCGTTGTTCAGATACAGGTAACCTCCCCCTATACCTATCAGCAGAAGGCATACAGAAGCTATACGAAAGAGGAACCGCCGACGGGGAAGTTGTTTATGAGGAGGTAAAGCGTTCCGGGATTTTATTTTTTGCAGCAGGATATCAACCTCCCGGTCGAGTTCAACCGTTCGTTTGTCATCCGGATGATGACAGGTTTTATCCAGCCGTTCCCACAGAGAGCGGCTGGCTGAATAAAAATGCAGCGGTTCATCTGTTGATTGGAGCCAGGTTAACAAAAGGTGCAATTCCTGTTCGTCGCATTTGTTTTCGATGTATCTTTGAAGAAGATGCACAATCTGTGCATCTTCTGCTTGATGATTCATAAATAGTATTTCCTTTATTTTACCCTTAATACCCGCAAACGCTGCCTATCTAGGGGTAATATCCTGTTTTTTATCATAAATTAACAATTAATTATTAAAGGAGAAAATTTATATCCACTTAGGGAAACAGCCGAATTTTTTTTGTATCATTGCGTCATAATGGCACATCATCCAATTCATTTTACAATGTCCCACCCACTTACTTCAGATAAAGAACTGGTTATGCGACTGGCGAAGAGCGACGAATCGGCTTTCCGCGAACTCTACATTCATTATAAAGAGAAACTATGGCGTTATGCTTTCAGCTTCCTGAAATCGGAAGAGGAAACCGACGATCTGATTCAGGAAATCTTTATCCGTGTCTGGGAATTACGTTTTTTTATGGATCCTGAATTATCTTTTTCTTCTTTTCTGTATACGATGACCCGCAACCGCATCCTGAACTACTTCCGCAACATGGATGTCGAACAACAGCTAAAAAAGGCATTGGCTCTCAGGATAACAGTCGAGACCGAAGCTTCGGAATCCGACCTGATTTTCTCGGACTACCAAGCAATCCTGATCAATGCCATCGAACAACTTCCCCCACAACGCCAACGCATCTTCAATTTGAGCCGGATCGAACAAAAATCGCACAAAGAGATTGCTGTTCAACTGGGGATCTCCGTCTCTACCGTTCAGGAACACATCTCCGAATCCCTTCGTTTTATCAAACGCTACTTTTCCAAACACACCGACATTACCTTGGGAGTTTTTACGCTGGCAGTGTTGTATTAACCTCCACTCTTCTGGCATCTTTTGCCATCCGGCAATTTAAACAAGCGTTAAATCAGGTAAACTATTTTCTTATTTTAAAAACACCCCGTTTGGAAGCGGATAATCCAAACCCTATACTTTTCGTGTAAACGGCTCCTCTGTCGGCAGCTAATGAGCCGGTAAACAACCAGCCGGATAGTTTGGGATGCCAATAAGAAACTTCCAATAAGCCGGAAGTGCTGCCTTTTGTATCCAGGAAAGGACGGGAATGAGTTCCCCAGCTATTCATATTTGTTAATAAAATACGGTAATCTATTTGAGAGGTTATGCAACCTTCCAGACCGATATGCCAAGCGCTCACACGATTGTTTTTGAAACCTAAAGAACCATCGGTATTGTATTCGGGAGAAGGAAGCAACGGCGAGCCTAATCCCCGGTTGAAATAAGATGCTCCTGTCCTGTATTCTCCATTGTTGTAATAATTGTCGGCTCCGCCACCTATTCCGGGATGTTTGTCATGGTCGAAGGATATAAAGTGGAAAGAGCCTGTCTGATGACGTGTTTCCAAATGCTCAACCACAATTGTGCGTATCCAGGGAAAAGACGTTAGGTCTACTTGTATCCCCCATAATCCGTCGGGGCCATTATGGAACTCTATTCCCGATTTATCCTCAAAATAACGCTGATGATAAGCGTGTGAGGCCCAATTCTCTTTTATAAAGCTTAATTTGAAATCATAAGAACCGTAGTGATTGCCAAGCACATTTATCTGATCTGATATTGTAGCATCACCTCCTCCTTCTTTTGCACAAACAATCCGTATAAAATCTTTCAACGAGTGGGGTTGGGCTATCGAAGACCCGGATGTTGTTCCTCCCCATTGCGCCCAATGCTGCAAACCGGCATTGAAAGAAAGGGGAAAATGGTTTTGGGTATCTTTAATCCTGAAATAAATAGACTTATGATGCCAACGTATGTTTTTATTATAAAGCTGTTTTTCGTTGACGAATTGTTTTAAATAAGCATTATCAAAAGAACGACCCGCGGCAAAGTCTCCTTTTACCTGAAGCCAGCCTTTGGTATATGGCACAATTGTGAACTCCGGGAAGCTTAGGTTTATCTCGGGAATAGGACGCGCATTGGGAGACAAAACCATATCTCCCGAACTTAGCCTCCTGTCCCATAACGAAGTATAACGCTCCTTACTTCCGATACTTAACAGCAACGCCTGGTATCCTATTTCGGCATATACTTGCTGGATATAAACATTCCGGTAGCGGGGGGCAACAACCGCCATATCCAGTCCCGCTCTCCAATGGAAACCTTTATTAGACATGCCATTATAGAACACGCCTGGCCTCAAATACCCATTCCCGGCATTTAGCGGCACAACCCCATAGCGGTTGCTTGTCATCCAAAACGGCGTATTGCTGCCCGAAGCAGCCGATCCAAAAGCTTCTACGCGGTATGTTAGCGTATTGGGTTCATTCCCTTCCTGGGCAAAACCACAGGTAGCAATGAATAGTAATAATATACAGGAAAAGAATAGCCGTATTGTTTTCATCACAGAGATTATTAGTTCGGGGCAAAGATAAAAAATATATCGGATTACATTTATTGTTTGTCTCGCCGGCACATTCCGGGCAAGCATTTTTATAGTAAATAATAGGAGATTTTCATCATATTGCCCTAATAGTGGGGTATCAGGGAAGGGGATAGCTTATATATCTTTGCTTACGTTATCAATGATTCGATTAGTAACGAAAAAAAGATGAAGTAAGATGAAATTCAATGACAATTTAAACAAAGATGAACTTCACTCAAGGCGTGAATTCTTCAAGAAAGCAGCCAAGCGTACACTACCCGTCTTTGGCTTTATCGTGTTTGGAGGCAGTTTTACTGCCTGTAGCGACCCCAAAGATGATGATTTTTGGCTCGAATTGGAAGAAGAAGAAGACCCAGGCTGTAAGGATTGCAGTGCGTCGTGTACGGGAACCACCAAAGCAAGTAGCGGAGGAGGTACCTGTTCGGAGTGCGGTTCTACCTGTACCGCGGGGTGTAGAGGCACAAGCCAAAGCGTTATATGTACGGGATGTGGCTCTACCTGCTCGTCGGGTTGTAAAGGGACGACAAAAACGGTGTGTGGAGATTGTACGATCATGTGCGCCTCCAGTTGTGCTTATGGCTGTAAAAGCGCTTGCGGTGGAAACTGTGTCGGTTTATGTTCCGGTACATGTGGAGGCGCTTGCGGGTTTACTTGTACGGCAGCTTGCCGGAATGGTGCATTCATGTAATTCAGGAGAATATGGAAAAACGAAAGGTTTGGCAAGAGGGAATGGCGAAAAACATTACGTTTATTGTGACCAAGGATTGCCAGCTTGTTTGCAAATATTGTTACCTGGTAGGTAAAAACATCAAAGAACGGATGTCGTGGGAAATAGCCAAACAAGCAATCGACTATGTGTTAAATGACCCGGAACAGTTCAGTGAAGAGTCTGTCGTGTTCGACTTTATCGGAGGAGAGCCGTTTCTGGAAATAGAATTGATAGACCGGATATGTGATTATATCAAGCTTGAATTGTATGCCAGAGGTCATCACTGGTTCGATTCCTATCGTTTTAATTTTTCCACGAATGGCATCAATTACCATGATGGGAAAGTCCAACAATTCATTAAAAAGAACCACCACCACCTCAGTATCGGTATTACGATAGATGGCGCCCGTATCAAACACGACTTGAACCGTGTATATAAAAGTGGCCGTGGCTCGTACGACGATGTGGTAA
Organism: Tannerellaceae bacterium; assembly: GCA_031255855.1. Taxonomy (GTDB): domain Bacteria; phylum Bacteroidota; class Bacteroidia; order Bacteroidales; family Tannerellaceae; genus DFXE01. The sequence continues at coordinate 146,204 of JAIRRS010000152.1, forward strand.
AGAACATTCCTTTATGGCTTGAACAATTTCCCGGCGGGGCGACAAAGGTGACGGTAAGCAGCCCTGATATTCCTTATATAAAGGAAAGTGTATTGCACCTCTTCTCGCTGGGTATTGCGGAAATTAATATCAACTGTGTATTTGAAAACGTATGGGGCGAAAAGGATGATATCCTTTTCGAGGAACAATTAATATCCCTTGCCGACGCGATTATTGAAAAAGGACTATACAAAGACTATGGATGCTCTTTCTTCTCGGAACAAATTGGCAAACCACTCGACCGCAAACTGCAAAACCAAAATTGGTGTGGTGCAGGGATGATGTTGGCCGTTGATGCCGCGGGCTTCTTTTATCCCTGTACCCGCTTCGCGCAATACTCTCTGCGGGATAAGAGAGCCCGTATTATCGGCAACGTGAAAGAAGGCATCGACCGGAATAAATTGCGGCCTTTCCTTACGCTCGACCGCTGCACGCAAAGCCCCGACGAATGCATTCGTTGCGAAGTGGCGAGCGGATGTGCCTGGTGCCAGGGCGAAAATTATGACACGGCTTGTACGTCTACTGTCTACCAGCGGTCTACGGCTATTTGCCGGATGCACAAAGCGCGTGTGCGCGCCAATAACTATTATTGGAACAAGCTTTATCGTAAACTGGAATTAGAAGGTGAGCGCGAGAACTTTAGGAAGAAAGAAATGCATGTAATCTGTTAATCGTATGTTGCAGTATTTAATCATATTATTAGACGATACGTCGGTCTCTTTTTGCCATTACGAAAACAAGAAGACAGAGCGACGGCTTATCCCGTTAAACGATTTAAAGGAAGGAATTCTCTTCGCCATGAAACAAAACCTGATGGTTCAGTTTGTTTACCCGGCATATGAATTACCCGAATCATACCAAACAGTAATAGAGTCTATCGACAATCATAAGATACAGCCGGCATCGTTCGGGAATACGGATGCTGACGTAGTAGTTTATACCTGTCGGGAGGCCATTTCCGAAACAGGTTTTATCCACAAAGACGGAGCCGCGTTTGTCTTACGGGTGAACAAAGAGGAGCTGTTTGCCGGTTATACGGAAATACTGCTATTGCTCAAACGGTTGAACCGGCTCACACTCGTAGTAACGGATATTGAGACGTTTCGTAAAGAAGACGTTGAAAGATACGGGGAAATCGTATCAACCTTTAAAAAAGGCATCATGGAACAATTCGACGGAGAATCTATTCCTCAGCTAAACCTACTGACCGACAGGGTCAGGTTGGACAAAATGAACAACTGCAACGCCGGGGTAGGGAATATTACATTGGCGCCCAACGGCAAGTTCTACATCTGTCCGGCTTTTTATCTTGAAGATGAGGCCGAAGCGGCCGGTAATCCGGTAGACGGGCTGGATATCCCGAACAAACAACTTTACAAACTGAACTATGCCCCCCTTTGCCGCAATTGCGATGCGTTCCATTGCAAAAGGTGTGTCTGGCTCAACAGGAAAACAACCTTGGAAGTCAACACCCCCTCGCACGAACAATGCGTGACGGCACATCTGGAGAGGAATATGAGCCGCATGTTGTTGAAGGAACTACAGGCAAAAGGCCTGTTTCCGGGAAAAGAGATAAAAGCGATAGATTACACAGACCCTTTCGAAGTAAAAGAAAGGTTTCAATAATGAACATATCAACAGTTAAAAACAAAATACAGTATGAAGAAGAAAATAGGTGTGGTAACAGAAGAAGAAAAGAAAGAAATCCTCGCGCTGTTCGAACGTAAAAACGGTTTGGCTGAGCTGGCTAAGATAGTAAAAGACGACGATACCATGTACGAAAAAATGGTACGCGACATGGGCGCCACCTCCACCCGTTTCCAGCAATGGTGGGATACTATGGCAGAAAAATATCAATGGGAAAGCATCGAAGGAGGCAATTGGGAAATAGACTTTTCAACGAATGAAATATACCTTCGTTTTGCTTAATTGAACATCGCTAAACGTTCGTTTAGCCAAGCGGCACAACCGGCTGTGAAAAGATGGCGCCCTCGCTGTAAAACCATTACAAGGTCACTTGCCGGCTGTCAATTCCTTTTCAATATCTTCCCGGCTCTTGCTTTGCGTTACCATGTAGACGCCTACGAAAACTAAAACAGTTGAGATAATTTTACTGGCAGAGAACGTGTCTTGTCCTACCATGACGGCAATCAATGACGCGACGATGGGCTGCGCATAATTATACATGCTCAGCGTAGTAGGGCGGATACGCTTCAGGGCCATGGGGATTAACAGGTAAGGAAGAAACGTAGCTCCCGTTAATACATACAGGATGGCGCTGACTTCTTTCCAGTCCGTAGACCGACGATGGAAAACAGGCGTATCAAGCATCTCCCGGAACATGAAAGGCGCGAGCACGATAAACGAAAACAAAAACATCCACTTCATAATGGTTACCGGGGAATAACGCTGGCAAAGCGGTTTGGATATTACCACATATATAGAATAGATAAATCCGCTAAGTACGATTTTGAGGTCGCCCTGCAGATTGCTGGCCTGGTTGGATGCATGAACCGACGAAAAGATAAGCAAAACACCCCCGGCTGCTCCCATCAACACGCCCAAAGCCTTTAGTTTTGTAATCGGCTCCTTAAGTATCAAAGCGGCAAGTAACATAACAAATATAGGGCCGGTAGTAGCAATGATAGACGCATCTACCGGCGAAGTTTGGCTTAGGCCCAAGACAAACAAGCTTTGGTTGAAAGCAATACCGCACATTCCGCAGACAAACAAAAGCCCGATATCCCTCAACGGGACTTTCTCTTTTTTCATAAACAAAGACGTGAGCCAGAACATCACACAGGCAAACAACATGCGCATGATTGTGAGGGCTTCGGGCGAAACATGGCCCGGAAGCAAATATTTGGATATAGGCATATTGATACCAAACAGCATATTGGCCAGAAGAATAAGCCCGTGGCCTTTTAATTTTTCTTTCCCTAACATACGATTAATAATTGCCGTTTCGAATGACGGGCAAAAATAAAGATTAATTTCCTGAAAACAGTTTTATGGTTGTAAATTCTGATGATTTGTTGTGATTGTCGATTTCCGGTTGCTTGAATTACTTGTAAATCCTGTTCAGGACAGGTTAATTTTTGTGCGAATCCTTAAAGAAAATAGTTTCGATATTAACATAAATAAAATGCTGTACACCATGTTTTTACTATGCTTATCTTTGTAATGTACTAAAAAACAATAGTCTTTTTACACATACAAATAATAACTGATAAAAAACAATTAAAAAATGACTACACTGCAATTTCAACAAAAATTAATGAGTTTACAAGACAATATGATGAACTTCGCGTTGATGCTCACCGCTAACAGGGAAGATGCCAAGGATTTACTTCAGGATACAACCCTTAAAGTATTAGGCAATCAAGACAAATTTGTGGATAATGTAAACTTCAAAGGATGGGTATTAACCGTTATGCGTAATATCTTTATCAATGATTACCACAAAACGGTTCGCACGCAAACGGTAATCGACCAAGACGTAGACGTTTACAACGTGGATGTGTTGAATGATTCTGGTTTCGATTCTCCCGATGGTTCTTACCAGATAAAGGAAATAACAAATGCTATTAACAGTTTAGGTGAAGACTTGAGAATCCCCTTCTCTATGTACCTGAGCGGTTATAAATATAATGAAATAGCAGACAAACTGGGCATGCCCCTGGGAACTGTAAAGAGCCGTATCTTCTTTGCCCGCCAGGAACTTCAAAAGCAGTTAAAGGATTTTTATCGTGATTGAATGACTCACTTGTTTGCGTTACGATAAAAGCCCTCCTTGATTAAGGAAGGCTTTTTTGTTTTCCGGAAGGCGGCGGCTATTGAGGTAATAACTTTCTGGTTTTCACTGGGTTTTTGTTGTGTGTCTGCGGGGAAGGACAAAAAAGGGCAGATGTGCACTCAAAGGGCGTAGACAGCGTCAGACATATGGGCATAAGCATGATGATAATCATGCTTACGTAAACCTAAAAAATAGAATCAAAACGGTTTCTGAACCTGTCGAAAAAAATTATGTGTATATTTGGACACTGATAGTGATTTCCATCGTTGGAGATTGCTTGTTAGGTATTAACTAAAGTACAGATTATGAGGTTAAGTAATGAATGGTTTACGGCTTTGTCGGAAAGTGAATCGGGCGAATTAGTCACTGTAATAGGACGGGATGCGCTTGGCGAATTTATCGAATCGGGTAAATTTAAGGAACGGGTGGAAATAACATGGAAATATGAGCCCGACAGCAAAGGGATGCCTTCCAATGTGGAAGGCGAGCGGATGGAAACTGTTCAGGAAACGCTCCGTAAGGCGATGGAGAAGGATAAATTTTCTATCCTGACGGGTGTATATACCGGTGGCGGCGAGAAGGTTTGGGTGTTTTACACGCGCACGTCGAGGGTTTTTGGCGAGAAGCTAAACGAGGTATTGGAGCCTTTTGAACTGCTGCCGATTTCGATTTATACCGAAGCCGATTCCGGCTGGGAGGAATACAAGGATATGTATGAAATGAAGGAGTGGGCGGTGGATTGACTTGTTATTGATTCATTAGGTATGCCTTAAATTCGTTGAATGTGTTGCTTAGCCCGACGCTTTGTTTATGGCCTTTCATAAAGGCTTGGAGCGTGGGCGGGATTTCGATGTTTGTGCCGAGTATTTCGTCGACGGCGCTTTTGAATTTGGCGGGATGGGCTGTTTCGAGGAATAGGCCGGTCTCGTTGCCGTTTAATTGATTGTCTATTAATCCCTGGTAGCCACAGGCGCCATGAGGGTCGAGTATGTATCCGTATTGTGTGTAGACTTTTCGCATTGTGTTGGCAATTTCTTTGTCGGTGTAGGCATATCCGGCGATTTTCTTAGTGATGGCTTTATGGGGATCGGGATAGATGCTGAATAGGTCTATGATGCGGTCGAAATTGCTTGGGTTGCCAACATCCATCGCATTCGCTATTGTGGCAACGGAGGGTCGCGGCGTGTAGCGGCCTGTCTTCAGGTAGTTGAGAAAGATGTCGTTGCGGTTGTTCGCGGCAATGAATCGTTTGATGGGCAGTCCCATCCAGTTGGCAACCAAACCGGCGGTGATATTGCCAAAGTTGCCGCTGGGGACGCTGATAACCAGTTCGTCGGCTTTTCCGGTTTTGTCCAGTTGGGCATACGCGTAAAAGTAATAGAATGACTGGGGAAGGAAGCGGGCGATGTTGATTGAGTTGGCCGATGTGAGCTTCATGTGTTCATTGATTTCCAGATCCATGAATGCTGATTTTACAAGAGCCTGGCAGTCGTCGAATGTACCATCTATTTCCAAGGCTGTGATATTTTGCCCCAGGGTGGTAAACTGGCATTCTTGTATGGGGCTGACTTTGCCTTTGGGATAAAGTACGTAGACCTTGATGCCTTCTACTCCTAAGAAACCGTTTGCCACGGCACTGCCGGTATCGCCCGACGTGGCGACTAATACATTGACATCCCTGACTCCTTCTTTGGTGATAAAATATCCCAGCAGGCGGGCCATAAAACGGGCGCCGACGTCTTTGAAGGCCAGCGTTGGACCGTGAAACAGTTCCAGGCTGTAGATATTATCATGTATGGGTGTGACGGGAATGTCGAAAGAAAGGGTGTCGTCTATGATTTTTTCCAGCGTTTTTCCGTCGACATCGTCTCCAAACAGGGCTTTGGCTACTGTGCATGCTATTTCCCGGAGGGTCATGTCTTTCATTTCTCCTACGACAAAGTCTTTCAGGAGGTCGATATTTTCGGGCATATACAGGCCTTTATCTCCGGCGAGTCCTTTGATGACTGCCTTTTTCAATGATGCGAGGGGAGCTTGTTTGTTTGTACTGTAATATTTCATATTGTTATTTGCCAGCGATCAGTTGAAGCATGAACTCATTCTTTTCAAGCATGCCAAATGTACCGTTTTTTGCGGATAATTCATTATATTTTGTTACTGAATCTGCCTGTTTTCCTGGTTTATAAATCAGGAAGGGGACTGGTTGGTTTGTATGTGTACGTATGGAACACGGGGTGGGGTGGTCGGGGAGGAGGCCAATTGCTACGGGTTCATCCCAAGCTTGTAGTGCTTCGTAGATAGGGCGGACGATCCGGCTGTCGAGATATTCTATGGTTTTTACTTTCAATGCCACATCGCCTTCGTGCCCGGCTTCGTCGCTGGCCTCGATGTGGAGGTAAACGAAGTCGTTTGATTTCAATGCGTCTAAAGCGGCTTGCGCTTTCCCTTCGTAGTTGGTGTTGTACAGGCCTGTCGCACCTTCGACGTTTATTACCTCCAGCCCGGCGTATACGCCGATGCCTCTGATTAGGTCTACGGCAGAGATGACGGCTCCTTTTTTGATGCCATACATTTCCTGCATGGTTTGCATTGCTGGGCGGTATCCCGGCGACCACGGCCAGATACTATTGGCGGGGTCTTTTCCGGTTGCTATCCTTTTCCGGTTTACCGGATGGGCTTTCAGCAATTCTTGTGATTTGAGGGTCAATTCATTTAGAAGTGTTGCGTTTTCAACTGCTTCAGGCGCTTCCGCTTCAATCATCAACGGGCGGAAGGGTCTGAGCGGGACGTCATGCGGAGGGGTGCACTTCAATCGTTTGTCTCCTCCTTTGAGAACCAGCAGGTGACGGTAAGATACGCCTGTGTAGAATTTGATGCGTTCCGAGCCTGATTTTTCGTTCAGATACTGAATCAGTATATCCGCTTCTTCTGTACTGATGTGACCGGCGGAATGGTTTTTTATTTGGTCGTTTTCAATGCATACGAGGTTGCAGCGCATGGCTATTTCGCCGGGTTGCAAGACGACTCCTATGCTTGCCGCTTCCAATACCCCGCGGCCTTCGTATACCTTGTTTAAGTCATACCCCAGCACGGCCAGGTTTGCCACTTCACTTCCCGGCTGGAAACCTTCCGGTACGGTTTTCAATAGTCCGGTAGCGCCCAATCGGGCGAGTTTGTCCATATAAGGGGTGTGGGCATATTCCAGAGGTGTTTTTCCACCGAGCCTGCGGATGGGTTCGTCGGCCATTCCATCTCCCAGGATTAGGATACTTTTCATGTTGGTTGCCATTTGTTTACAGTCTATTGGTTAACGAATGTTGGCAATGGATATGATGTCGGCAAAAACGCCAGCGGCTGTTACGTCTTCTCCGGCTCCGTATCCTTTGATTATCATGGGGTAATCATAGTATCTTTCGGTGGATATCATGATGATGTTGTTGCTTCCTTCCAGTTCATAAAATGGATGATGGCGGTTTACTTCCTGCAGTCCTACTTCACAGTTCCCTTTTTCCATTTTTGCAACCAGCCGGATGTGTTTTTTTTCTGCTTCTACCCGTTTGCGCATGGTTTCAAATTCGGCGTCTAGTTCTTTAATGTTTTTCCAGAAGTCGTCTAATGTTCCTTCGAAATATTTTTCAGGGATAAATAAATTAACGTTGACGTCTTTCTGCTCCACTTTGTAGCCGGCTTCACGGGCGAGGATAACCAGTTTGCGTATCACGTCTTTGCCACTGAGGTCGATACGAGGGTCGGGTTCTGCATAATTGGCTTCTTTTGCCATCTGGATGGCCTTGCTGAAGGGGATTTCGGCGCTCAATGTATTAAAGATGAAGTTGAGGGTTCCGGATAATACGGCTTCCAGCTTTAAGATATGGTCGCCACTATTTATCAGGTCATTCATTGTGTTTATGATGGGAAGCCCGGCTCCTACGTTTGTTTCAAACAAGAATTTGACGTCCCGTTGGCGGGCTGTGTCTTTCAAGGTGGTGTAGTTATTGTAGGATGAAGAGGCGGCTACTTTATTGGCGGCTACGACAGATATGTTGTTTTTCAATAATTCCGAATAAATTTCCGCGATTTCCGGGCTGGCGGTACAATCCACGAATACGGAATTGAAGATATTCATTTCCAGTATCTCGTCGCAGAGGTGGTGTGGGGAGCTGTCTTCTCCTTTTTCTTTTAATTCTTTGATACAGGTATCCAGATTTAAACCTTGGCGGTTGAGAAGCAGCTTCTTTGAATTGGCAATACCGACAACCCTTAGTTTCAGACTGTTTTGTTCCATCAGCATGGCCTGCTGGTTGCGAATTTGTTCCAACAGTTTTTTGCCGACAGTGCCGATGCCTACGAGGAAAATGTTCAACACCTTGTATTCGGAGAGGAAAAACGAGTCGTGAATTGAATTTAACGCCTTCCGTAAATATTTATGTTTGATTACGAATGAAATATTGGTTTCCGAAGCGCCTTGTGCACAGGCTATCACGCTGATACCGGCTCTTCCCAATGTACCGAACAATCGTCCGGCAATACCAGGCGTACGTTTCATGTTTTCGCCAACGATAGCTACGGTAGCCAGGTCTTTTTCAGCGGTTATATCGCTGATTTCACCTTGGGAACGCTCGATGGCGAATTCTTCGTTTAATACGGCAACCGATAGGTCGGCATCGGCATTACGTACTGCAAACGTAGTATTGTTTTCGGAACTGGCTTGTGAAACCATAAACACACTGATGCCATTTTTGGCCAGCGTTTTGAAGATACGATAGTTTATACCAATGATACCAACCATCCCAAGTCCTTGAACCGTAATCAGGCATGTATCGTTAATGGAAGAGATTCCTTTAATCATCGACTTGGCCGACTCCAGGCTACGTTCTTTGGAAATATAAGTACCAGGCGCCTCGGGGTTGAACGTATTCAGGATACGGATCGGAATATTCTTATGGTAAACAGGATAGATGGTCGGTGGATAAATAACTTTGGCTCCGAAATTACACAATTCCATGGCTTCTGTAAAGCTGAGCCTGTCAATAACGTAAGCCGAACTGATTATACGTGGGTCGGCAGTCATAAAACCATCCACATCCGTCCATATTTCCAAAACGGAAGCATTGAGAGCTGTTGCCAGGATTGCGGCGGTATAATCAGACCCTCCCCGTCCCAGATTGGTAACTTCGCCGTTCTCTTTACTTGAAGAGATGAATCCGGGCACAACGGATACTTTCGGCAGGGTGGAAAAAGTATCCTCAATCAGCCGGTTGGTCAGGTCGAAATCTACCATATGCTTGTTAAACTGTTTGATTGTTTTTATGAATTTTCGCGAATCAAACAGTTTTGCGTCTTTGATAACATTGGATATAATTAATGAGGATATTCGCTCGCCGTAACTGACAATCGTATCCGATGTTTTAGGAGACAAATCGTTAATAAGGTACACGCCTTTATATATGTTGGAGAGTTCGTCGAGAAGACTCATGGCCTGCTTTTGCACGTCCATCCGCAACATATTATCGTGAATCACACCCTCTATTACGTCGAGATGGCGGGTTATTATTTCGGATAGTTCTCTTTCATAGGCTACATCCCCTTTTGAAGCCATGGCAGATGTGTTAAGCAGTTTGTCTGTTATTCCGCCCAAGGCTGAAACAACTACAACAACAGGCTCTTCAACAGCCTCTACAATTTTCTTTACGTTTAAAATGCTGTCCGTGGAACCTACGGATGTTCCACCGAATTTTAATACTTTCATCGTATTTGTTTTAATATGTATGTTGATAGAAACCCGGAATCTTCCCGGAATAAGAAAAAGAGATGCAATAGTAGGAAATTGCTACAACGCAGGGCGTGGCCGCTGCCATTGCTTGTTTGTTTTATCTAACCCCCCAAGGGGTCATTGTTAAAGCCCAAGTGTGATATGCAGAGGATGCATTAATCATATACTTTTTCACTCCCAGTCATAAATTATGGCGCAATATTACGCATTATTTATTAAACGGCAAAAAATATATCATTTTTTTGCCGTTTAATAAATATTTATAGACAAGTGATAGTAAGAGTGGGACATTATTAAATGAATTTTTCCTCGATTGCCTTTTTGGCCAATACAACCGAATTTCGTGCGCCCAATTTTAGTATCAGGTTCTTGCGGTATGTTTTGATTGTTTCCACGGCCAGCGTCATTTTATTTGCTATTTCGCGGTTGGTGTACCCATCCACGATTAATCGCAACAGTTCTTTTTCCCGTCCTGTGAGGCGGACGGGTGTTTCTTTTGTTTTCTTTAGGAGGATATCTATTTCGTCGCAGAGGAAAATTTCTCCGTTCACAACAGTTTCTATCCCGGCAATGACCTCCTCTGTCAGAGAATTCTTCAATATATATCCGGAGGCGCCATCATCCATTACCCGTTTGGCAATGGAATACGTATAATATGTGGTAAGTATTAAGATTTTAACCTGAGGATAATGTTTTGCTATTTCTGCACAAAAATCAATGCCGTTGCTATCGGGAAGATTGAGGTCTATCAAAAGAACATCAGGTACTTGCAAAAGCAAAGCCTCTCTGCATTTGGCTAACGTATGTGAAACCCCAGTCACACGAGCAATTCCTGATTCATTGATTGAGGTGGTAAGTCCTTCGATCAGCATCCTGGATTCGTCTGTTATATGCACTGTTGTCATATCTGGTTAGCATATTTTTAACTTGTTACCGACAAAGATATGACTACAATATTTCTTACGATACCCCAAAAATAGGGGATTTCCATTTATGGTAGATGCAGTAGGGGAGGGGAGTCAAAGGCAAGTAATTTATTGTATCGTAGCCGCCTCCGGAGGATAGTTGTTGATTGGTAATTGATTGATAGGAGTAATGCTTACAATCTCGTCGACAATATATTGGGAATAACCTCGCCAGGGAAGGGTTCCGAAATATTCTTTATAACGGAGCTCTACAATTTGTCCTCCCGCACGCATCAACGAGTCGGCAATCTGGGGGTCGGTAATTGAAAAATTAAATTCGTTCGACTGGATTGCTCCCATCCGGTTGCTTTGGAATCCGCTTTGAATCAGTTTCCCTTCATACGTTTTAAAGATAATTCCTTTATACACAACATAATTTAGTTGCCCCGTTTTCACACCTTCCCCGAAAGGATAGTAATAACGGATAGCAACAAACAGAATCAAACTGAGCGCTAATACGACAAGTGATATATTGCGAAATTTCCTGAATCCGCGTTTAATCGATGGATTTACTGATATAGCCATAACTGTGTTCTTTAAATTTTTGCACAAAGGTAACATCAACTAAACGAATTTACCTCATCTGAGTTGAACAAATTTCCACCCTCCAAATAACCTCGTATTTACTAATTCATTTTGTAAAACCAGTTTAATCCGGTCTTTGTTCGTGAATACTCCTTATACTTTCAGACGGACTTTTACTTTCGTTAGCAGCCATGCTGTGGCTACTATCAACAACGAAAAGATAAGTGATTTGATGAGACCGGGTATACCTTGTTCCATCCAATCCGGATATTGTGGGCCTATTAAGGTGCGTACGCTATACCAGGCATATGGAATAATATAGCAGGTGAGCGTAACTGTTCCGGCCGGTTTGATAATGTCGAACCAATGGCTCTTTTGCTTAACATCCGTGAGCCAATAAACGAAAGCGAATAGTGGGAAGAAAATGGCACAGCAATAAAACAACCAGGTAGGTGTGGCCTGTAGTTTGGAGATGATCCAATATTGGTGGGAGATTATGGCTGCGATTAACATGCCGGCGCCAATTGTCGCCATGATGGTGAAAAAACACACAGCTTTCGCTTTGACGGCATATTTCTGCATCAACAAGGCGGCGCAAACGCCTGCCATTCCGAAGGCATGCAAGGTGGCTTCGCTCGGCAGATAGTTAACAAATTTCCATCCGTTAAACATGCCGGCCGCCGAAAGTATCGAACAAAGAGCCAATACAGAGAATGCGATGATATTGTAGAGGATGTTTTCGCGCGTAACTAAGAATAGGACAGCGCAAATGCCATATGTCCAGCCGATCAGTCCCAGAATACCCCACCAGCGTGGCGAGAATGACGAACCGTTTCTGCCTTCGAATAGGTAAAAGAGATAAACAAGTAGTGCGATACCTGCGACTTTCATTCCTGTGAACAAATATTTTTTCCAGTCGGTTGCCTTAGGATATACGCTCCAGACGAGGAAAAAACCGATGACCATCAATAGGGAAAAAACCGGCTTAGACATTCCCGTAGCCACCGGGTCTAACGAATCGCGGTTGACCGTGTAAACACCCATTATAAGCAAAGCCGCCGTCCGCCAGAAAACATGCCGGCAAATGCCCCCTGCCGTATCCCCTTTTCGTATCCTGTTTTGGATGGCATACGGGATAGCCATCCCCATGGCAAACAAAAAAGCCGGGAAGATTGTGTCTGAAAACCCCAGCATATCTTCATTATGAGCGGCGTGCAATAATCCGTGCGGAATGTTTTTCAAACCGGGAATATCATTTACAAAAAGCATAAAATACATAGTAAGCGCGCGGAATATATCCAATGCAGCGACGCGGATTGTCTTTGTGGTTTCCATGGTAATTTCATATAAAAAAAAGACGACTTTCCATATTCAAGGGGAAAGCCGTCTTTTGGGTATTTTACGATTATTCTTCCAAATTGTTAATTTTGTATTGAACAAAAGCTTCTATGGCTTCGTATGCCGCCAAGCCCAAATCTCGGTATAGGTTTGCTGTGGCACGGTTGCGGTCTTCGGCGCGTTGCCAAAAGAGGCGTTCGTCGTCGCCTAAGAACGGCGCGCTCTCCATTTGCGACTGGTGTTTCAAAATCGCATTCCGTTTGTTGCGTAATTGTTCGGGGCTCATCGGAACGGCCATTTCAATATGATCCATTTCCCACTCGGCCCAAGCTCCGCGATACATCCAGATACGGCAATCTTCCATCCAGGCTTTGCCTTTCAATTCGTCTATGGCAGCCAAAGCAGTATCCAGGCATACTCTATGTGTCCCGTGCGGGTCGGCAAGGTCGCCGGCAACAAATATCTGGTGGGGTTTTACTTCTTCCAATAAGTCAACAATGATTTTGATATCAACTTCACTGGGATCGTTCTTTTTTACCATTCCTGTTTCGTAGAAAGGCAAATCAAGGAAGCGGATGTGGTCGTCTTTCTTGATGCCGCTGTACCGGGCGCCCGCACGGGCTTCCTCCTTGCGGATGGTACCTTTCATGAAAAGAACTTCGTTTTTCTCCTTTTCACCTTCCACTTTTTCATTGTGGAGAAAATGGATAATTTCTTCCGCCTTTTTCTTTACCGTATTGTCTTTTGGGGAATATTTATTGCAGACATCCCTTAAATATTCGCAATAGCGGATTACTTCCTCATCGCCTACGGCGATGTTGCCGGATGTTTGATAGGCAACATACACATCATGCCCCTGTTCGCATAGGCGGTTGAATGTCCCTCCCATTGAAATAACATCGTCGTCGGGATGCGGGCTGAATATGACAATTCTCTTGGGAAATGGGGTCGCCCGTTCCGGACGGTTTGAATCGTCGGCATTTTCTTTTCCTCCCGGCCAACCGGTAATTGTATGTTGGATGTCGTTGAATATATCAATATTCACCTTGTATGCCGAACCGAATTTTGTCAATAAACCGTTCAACCCGTTTTCATTGTAATCCTTGTTAGTCAGTTTCAGTATGGGTTTTCCTGTTAATTGGCACAACCATACGATGGCGCGGCGGATTAGCTTCTTGTCCCATTCGCAATCAGTCACCAGCCACGGATGGCTGATTCTGGTCAATTGGGAAGCAGCCGAAAGATCAGTCACCACCTTAACATTTTTCTGGTTTTGCAGGAATGAGGCCGGGTTAACGTCGGATATTTTTCCTTCGATTACTTCTTTCAGGATATGGGCTTTACTTTCACCCCAAGCCATCAACACGATCTCTTTCGCGTGGAGTATGGTAGACATACCCATTGTGATAACCCCTTCCGGAACATTGTCGATGGTTTTGAATATTTTGGAAGCCTCTTTGCGGGAATCATTGTCCATTAAGATAAGGCGAGTCGTGGAGCTTACGGTTGCTCCTGATCCGTTAAAACCGATATTTCCTGCATAACCGATACCCAGCAGCATATAGTCGATACCTCCTAACCGCTTGATATCTTCTTCATATGTCATGCAGAAGTTATAGATATTTTCTTTGGGCAACGACCCGTCGGGCGAATAAATATTCTCGGGTTTGATATCGACATGGTCGAGGAAATAATCTTTCAGATAAGATAAATTACTGAACGTGGTAGTTTTTAAAGGGTAAAATTCATACAAGTTGAAAACTACTACATTATGGAAGCTAAGGTTTTCTTCTTTGTGCATCCGTATTAAATTTTTAAAAACGCTCTGCGGCGACCGTCCTCCGGGCAAACCTAAAACAAACAATTGGCCCGTTTCCTGTTTTTTGCGGATAAGTACGGCGATTTCTTTGGCGATAGCTAAAGACCCTTCCTTGGCCGATTCGCATATAGTTGTCGGAATCTTTTCAAACCGCGTTAAAACGGAATGTTCATAAGCATTCTCCGGACGATAATACCTTGTCGGTATGCGGGTGAGGGTAATTTGTGAGCTTAAATTTGTCTTCATGTTTATCTTATACGATTTAGTATTTTGATTATAAAAAAGAGTGAATTGCAAATATAATATTTATTATAATGTAACAAGTTAAATATTTTGAATGTTTAAATCTTCCAATTCGATAGTCAATTCCGTCCATTTATCCATTGTTTCAGACAGTTCCTTTTTCAGCTTCGAATATTCGTTATACAAGGATGCGTCAGACGCGCCTTCGGGGGTTGCCAGTCCATTTTCTATTTCTTTTATTTTATTTTCCAGTCCGGCAATTTTGTTTTCAGCATCGGCCACGGCTTTTTCCATTTTCCGTATGGCTTTGCCATGTTCTTTTCGTGCTTCGTAGGATCGTTTGTTTTGGGTAGGCTGGGCTTCGCTTTCGTCTGATATGTTTTTGGATTGGGCGGAACGTTCCAGTTCGCGCAGGCTTTCCATCTTTTTCCGTTCAAGGAATTCGTAGATGCCTCCGAGATGTTCAATCACCCGCTGGTTGCCAAATTCGTAAACTTTATCCACCAGCCCGTCAAGAAATTCACGGTCGTGCGACACGACAATCACCGTGCCGTCGAACTCTTTCAACGCGCTTTTCAATACATCTTTCGAACGCATGTCGAGGTGGTTGGTCGGCTCGTCAAGGATGAGCAGGTTGACAGGGTTGAGCAGAAGCCGTATCATTGCCAGCCGGCTCCGTTCTCCACCCGAAAGGACGCCAACCTTTTTATCCGAAGCATCTCCTCCAAACATGAATGCTCCCAGGATGTCGCGGATTTTTGTCCGGATATCTCCTTGGGCCACATAGTCGATCGTATCGAATACGGTTTGTTTTTCATCCAGCAACTGGGCTTGATTTTGCGCGAAATATCCGATTTTCACGTTATGGCCGAGTTGTAGTTTTCCTTCGAAATGAATCTCGCCCATGATACATTTGACCAAGGTGGATTTGCCTTCGCCGTTTTTCCCGACAAATGCGACTTTGTCTCCCCGGTTTATGGTAAACGTAACATGTTCGTACACCAGGTGGCTTCCGTATCGTTTGGCCACATCTTCAATGATTACCGGGTACGAACCGGAACGGGGAGCAGGCGGAAACTTCAGGTTTAACGACGTGTTGTCTGTATCGTCTACTTCGATGCGGTCAACCTTTTCGAGTTGCTTGATGCGGGATTGCACCTGTACGGCTTTGGTCGCCTTGTAACGGAAACGTTCGATAAAGGCTTCCGTATCGGCTATTTTTTTTTGCTGGTTTTCGTAAGCGCGCAATTGTTGTTCCCGGCGTTCTTTACGTAATACCACATAGTCTGAGTAGTTAACTTTGTAGTCGTATATTTTCCCCAGTTCTATTTCGATTGTCCGGAAAGTCGTATTATCAATAAACGCCCGGTCGTGGGAAACCAATACGACGGCATTGGCGCGTGTTGCGATAAAGTTTTCAAGCCATTGGATAGATTCGATATCAAGGTGGTTGGTCGGCTCGTCCAACAACAAGATATCCGGGCGGCTCAATAAAAGTTTGGCCAATTCGATGCGCATGCGCCAACCACCGCTGAACTCGCTTGTGGGGCGGTCGAAATCCGTTCGGGTGAAACCAAGCCCCATCAATGTACGTTCCAGTTCCGCCAGATAATTATTTCCGCCCATCATCTGGAACATCTCTGTTTTATGGGTTACGTTATCAATCAGGTTATGATACGATTCCGATTCATAGTCTGTACGTTCGGCCAGTTCATTGTTTAGCCTTTCAATTTCGCTTTCAAGCTCATGGATATGCTCAAAGGCGCGTTCGGCCTCTTCTTTAACCGTGTAGCCGTCGGCCAATTTCATTTGCTGCGGGAGGTAACCTATTGTGATATCTTTGGGGATACAGACTGTTCCCGAGGTAGGCAATTGCAATCCGGCAAATATTTTAAGCATCGTACTTTTCCCTGCTCCATTCTTCCCGACCAAAGCAATCCGGTCTTTTTTGTTTACTACAAAAGAGATGTCATCAAAAAGCGTAAATCCTCCAAACTCAACTGTCAGCCCATCAACCGAAACCATAATTTTATCTTTAATGAGCCGCAAAGATACAACGAAAGATTTGAATAACAGCATTGTGAATCCAACGAAGGTCAATTGGCGGAAATAGTTAAAAAATCATTGAGATAATTTTGGAAAAACATTGGGATGATCGTCCAAAGTCATCCCAATGAAAGTCGGAAAACATCCCGATGAATTTTTCAACCTCCACATTGGCGCTACAAGAGCCCCCGCGAGGGAATTTCCATACAAGTTATCTGTGAAAGAATGGACATGTCAACGAAAATGACTAACTTTGCACTTTCGTAGAAATTAGGCATGTTATTTCTGATAAATAAATAAGTATTATAGTGGCAGATACAAAGTATATTTTCGTTACGGGCGGCGTAGTTTCCTCCTTGGGAAAAGGCATTGTTTCGGCTTCTTTAGGGAAGTTGCTCCAGGCGAGGGGCTATAAAGTGACAATCCAAAAGTTCGACCCTTATATAAACATCGATCCGGGAACCTTGAACCCGTATGAACACGGAGAATGTTACGTAACAGTAGACGGTCATGAAGCCGACTTGGATTTAGGACATTACGAACGTTTTCTGAATGCACAAACTACCCGTGCGAATAACATAACAACCGGACGTATTTATCAAAGTGTAATTGATAAGGAACGTCGCGGCGATTATTTAGGTAAAACCGTACAGATTATTCCCCATATAACAGATGAAATCAAACGCAACGTCAAACTGTTGGGAACAAAAAATAAATTTGATTTCGTAATCACGGAGATTGGAGGAACCGTTGGCGATATTGAATCATTGCCTTTTATTGAAAGCGTACGTCAATTGAAGTGGGAACTGGGAAAGAATTGCCTTTGTGTACATTTGACGTACGTACCTTATATTAAGGCGGCCAAGGAATTTAAGACCAAACCCACCCAACATTCGGTGAAACAGTTGCAGGAGTTGGGTATCCAACCGGATATTTTAGTGCTTCGTACTGAAAAACTACTCAATCATGATATTATTCGTAAAGTAGCCCTTTTTTGTAATGTTGCCGAAGATTCGGTTATGCAATCGGTTGACGTACCTACTATTTATGAAGTGCCAATCGTGTTGCAAAACCAGCAAATGGATGTCCGCGTGCTTGAAAAAGTAGGTTTGCAAGTAGGCCCTACTCCGGAGATGAAACAATGGAAAGAATTCCTCGACCGGAAGACAAATGCAAAGGAAACCGTCAAAATAGGTCTTGTAGGCAAATATGTCGAACTTCAGGATGCCTATAAATCCATAGACGAATCTTTGCTGCTGGCCGCCATTTACAATGACCGTATCCTGGATTTGCATCTGTTCCATTCTGAAAAGATAAGCGATAAAAATGCGGCAGAACTCCTGTCGGAGATGGACGGAATTGTTATCGCCCCCGGATTTGGAAACCGTGGAATAGACGGAAAGTTTGCCGCAATCAAGTACGCGCGTGAAAACGACAAGCCCTGCCTCGGCATCTGCCTCGGCATGCAATGTATGGTAATTGAATTCGCGCGGAATATACTGGGCCTTGAAGAGGCTAACTCCACGGAGATGGCGCGAAATACCCCTTACAAGGTGATCGACCTGATGGAAGAACAAAAGAATGTAACCAATATGGGAGGCACGATGAGACTTGGCGCTTACGAATGCATATTGAAAAAAAATTCCAAAACGTATCAGGCTTATAAAAAAGAACAAATACAGGAGCGCCACAGACACCGTTTCGAGTTTAATAACGAATATAGGGAACAATATGAGGCGAACGGTATGAGGTGTACGGGCGAAAATCCGGAAACCGGACTGGTGGAAGTGGTGGAAATACCGAAACTGAAATGGTTTGTCGGCGTGCAATACCATCCCGAATACAACAGTACAGTTATAAATCCTAATCCTCTTTTTGTCAGCTTTGTAAAAGCGGCGATTGAAAATAAATAACATTGATATAAATGGATAAAAATACAGTAATCGGATTCCTGTTAATAGGAATTGTTTTATTTGCGTTTTCCTGGTTGAACCGGCCGTCTCCCGAACAAATTGAAGCACAGAATCGCTACAGAGATTCAATCGAACAGGTGGAATATGCCAGGCAATTGGAGCAACAGCTTGAAGAACAACAGGTAGTTGCGCAGAAAGAATCATTGGAGCATTTACCCGATTCGGTAAAAGACGCTCAGTTGCAAAACACATACGGCGTATTTGCCGAAACAATGTCGGGGACGGAGGAAACGGTGACATTGGAAAATGATTTGTTGGAAGTTCGGATATCAACGAAAGGCGGACGTTTGGAATATGCCCGGTTGAAAGAGTTTGTCACACATGATTCGCTGCCTTTGATTCTTTTCCAGGGAAATGAATCGAAACTCGACTTTACATTAGTAACGGCTACGAACCGTGTTATCAGTACAGCCGACTTGTTTTTTACGCCAATCAAAGGTAGCGACCCCAACAGCCTGACGATGCGTTTGAATGTAAGTGAAGATTCATATCTGGACTTCGCTTATTCATTGAAGCCAGACGATTATATGCTCCAATATTCAATCCAAGGACATGGGCTGAACGGTATCTTGTCGCCAAGCGTCAATACGCTGGATTTGACATGGGAGCAGGATATCCGCCAACAGGAAAAAGGACGCAAATACGAAGACCAGCATACGGCGCTTTATTATAAGTTCTTAGCCGACGACGTAGAGAAGCTGAGCGAAGTAAAAGACCAGAGCGAGAAAGTAGCGAACCGGTTGAAATGGATTGCTTATAAAGATAAATTCTTTGCCACCGTTTTGATATCGCAAGACGGTTTTGAAGCAACTACGCTTGATTCAAAGCTATTTCCTGCATCCAGTTTCCTGAAACGTTTCAAAACGGTAACCTCCGTACCCTTTGACATACAGGGACGGGAAGCGACCACCCTTACTTATTATCTGGGTCCTAACCAATATGCCTTGCTGAAAGCTTATGACAAAGGAGCGGAGGTCGGGCAGGAGTTGGATTTAGAGAAGCTTGTACCGATGGGAGGAAGCCTTTTCCGTGTGATAAACCAATATTTCATTATTCCGATATTCGACTTCCTGGGCAAGTTCTTTACAAGCTACGGTTTGATTATTTTCTTGCTCACATTGATTGTTAAACTGGTCTTATTCCCGCTTACATATAAATCATACATGTCGTCGGCCAAGATGCGTGTATTGCGTCCACAGGTGGAAGCTATCAATGAAAAATATCCCGGACAAGACAAAGCCATGGAACGCCAGAAGGCAACGATGGAACTCTACAGCCGCGCGGGAGCAAGCCCTATGAGCGGCTGCTTGCCTATGTTGCTCCAATTCCCTATTTTGATTGCGTTGTACAATTTCTTTCCATCGGCTATCGACTTACGTCAGCAAGGCTTTTTATGGGCCGACGACTTATCCACGTATGACGCCGTTATTCGCTGGAACGCGCAAATACCGTTTATATCGGCCTATTTGGGTAATCACCTGAGTTTGTTCTGTATATTAATGACGGCAGTTAATATTATCTATACGAAGTTCAATATGGAAATGACCAATACCGGACAGCAACAGATGCCCGGTATGAAAATGATGATGTACCTGATGCCGTTGATGTTCCTGTTCTTCTTCAATCAAAGCGCCTCGGCTTTGAGCTATTATTTCCTTGTATCTACCTTGATAACAATCGGGCAAACACTTTCGTTCCGCTTCCTTATCAATGAAGAAAAACTATTGGCCAAGTTGGAAGAAAACAAGAAAAAACCCAGGAAGAAATCAAGCTTTATGCGACGCCTGGAAGAAGCCCAAAAGCAACAACAGGAAGTTTTGAACAAACAAAAACAACAGCAACAAAAGAAAAAAAGATAAAAAAACGTATAAGAAAGCCATCGTAAGGAGAGGTGCATTTGTAAAGGATGTACCTCTTTTTTATTTTACTGTTAACCAATATGATATGAATTGACTTAAAAAAACAAGGGTATAAAATGTTTCATTTGTTGTTTTGGCGAATGGTGCAATTTTAAAAACAAAAACGACATTTTTTTTTAATGGATAACAAAACCACCCCTTTTCCTTTACAATAATTATCCCCCTTTTAATTAGTATTCCTTTACATTTGTTGAGATGTATTGTCAACCGGTTAATACATACTGAAAGCATGTATTAGCCTATAATCATGTAGATTGCAAATTATTTTATCAATTTAAATCAATTCTTTATGGAAGAAAGATGTCGTACATTTCGAAAATTACCCTTAAAGCTTAGCCAGCTTGTGATTGTTGCAGCCTTTCTGCTGACACATTGCCTTCCGGCGATAGCGCAGACAGGCATTAGGGTAACAGGAGTAGTAACTTCGGATGCCGACGGCTTGCCTCTGATTGGGGTAAACGTTATTCAACGAGGAACTACAAACGGTACAGTTACCAACTTTGATGGGAACTATGAATTGACCGTTCCGGTTAATTCAACACTCGAATTTTCGTATATTGGCCATACAAACCAGCAGGTAACCGTTACTGCCGGACGCTCCCAATATAACATCGTGATGAAAGAAGGCTCCCAATCACTCGACGAAGTAGTGGTAGTGGGCTACGGTGTGCAGAAAAAGAAACTCGTTACCGGAGCAACCGTGCAGGTAGGAGGAGACGATCTTCAAAAACTGAGTACTATCTCAGCCTTTAGCGCTTTACAAAGCCAGACGCCGGGTGTTAATATCACGCAAATATCAGGTATGCCGGGCGAAGGTTTTAAAGTCAATATCCGTGGGGTAAGTACGATTGGTAATTCGGATCCTTTGTATGTAATTGACGGAATCAGCGGTGGTAACCTAAACAATCTGAACCCTGCCGATATCGAATCGATTGATGTATTAAAAGACGCTGCTTCTTCGGCTATTTACGGTTCACGCGGCGCCAATGGAGTTATCCTTATTACAACGAAAAGAGGTAAGACCGGAAAACCCCAGGTGAGTTACGATGGATATGTGGGAGTTCAAAATCCATATAAAATGCCTGCTCTGTTGAATGCGAGGGAATATATGGCTATTCAGGATGAAACCCGTATAAATGAAGGTAATATCGCGTACAACTGGGAAAACGAACTACCTATATATCTATATGATAGCATTATGGATGGAAGTTGGAATGGCACAAATTGGGCGGAAGAGTTCCGGCATAAAGATGCTTTGATTCAAAACCACGCCATCAACATATTAGGAGGTGGCGAAACGTCCCAGTTTTCTTTAGGATTTTCTTATGCCGACCAGGATGGTATTTTAGGCCAACCAACAACAACCAATCATACCAGGTATACGGCCCGTATTAACTCAGACCATATTGTATATAAGGTAGGCGATTTGAATGTGATCAAAATAGGACAGACGCTAAATTATGGACATCGTTCGAGAAGCGGCGCCCAGGGGATTGGGAATATCTTTTGGAATGACTTTCATAATATGCTTGTAGGAAGTCCTTTATTACCGGTTTACAATAAAGAAGGCGATTGGTATATGCAGAAAGATAAAGTAGAAGAAGGCTGGAACTTGCAAGGTTCTATTGGAAATCCGATGGCAGATTACGCGTTAGGTTCGCGTTCGATGAACGATTCAAGGAATTTTGAACTTCGCTCAAGTGCATATGTAGAGATACAACCGATACAAAATCTTATTCTCCGTTCACAATTCGGATACAACAGTAGTTCGTGGACTTCCCGTAGCTATAATGGATCCCGTCAAATATCTACCACGAGTGAGGTGCCTTTGGATCGCGTGAGCCAAAGCGCCGGCGGAGGATATGATATTGCTTGGACGAACACAATAAATTATAACTTTGATATTAATCAAGAACATTCGTTCGGGGTTATGCTTGGACAAGAAATAATTAAGTCCGGAATGGGTGTGAATCTTGAATTAGGAATCGACCGTTCATTATTCCCAGGCTCATTCAAACATGCGTATATTAATAATACCAATGCCCAAGCGTTGAATGAAGTGGCAACCCGTAGAGGCGATCCATGGGGTATGGGACGCATGGCCTCATTCTTTGGCCGTATGGAATATAACTATAAGGAAACATACATGGCAACGATTACATTACGCGCGGACGGTTCCAGCAACTTTGCGCGCGGACACCGCTGGGGATATTTCCCTTCCGTGTCGGCCGGATGGATTATCTCTAACGAAGGATTCTTTGACTCGCTCAGAAATAGCGGATTCGATTATTTGAGGCTTCGTGGCAGTTGGGGGCAGAATGGTAACCAATCTATTGATAATTTTCAATATTTGGCAACGATAGCTATGGATGATCAGAATGCCTATTATTTTGGAGAAAACAAAGAAACCCCTACCCAAGGAGCTTATGCGGATATACTTCCTAATAATGAAATATCCTGGGAAACCGCAGAAATGATTGACGTAGGTCTGGACGTCCGTTTCTTAAGTTCACGTTTAGGCGTTGTTTTTGATTGGTACAGACGAAACAAAAAAGATTGGTTAGTCAGGGCGCCCCAATTGGCCTCTTATGGTACGAATGCGCCATTTATTAATGGAGGTGATTTGAGGAATCAAGGGTTTGAACTTTCTTTGGACTGGAATGACAGAGTTGGCGATTTTACTTATGGGGCAAATATTAATTTTTCCAAATTTACAAATAAAGTGACCCGTATTGCAAACTCGGAAGGAATTATCCACGGCCCGGCAAATGTTTTAAGCCAGGGAACTACGGAAATGTTCCGTGCCCAGGTGGGAGAACCCATCGGCTTCTTCTGGGGATATAAAACAGAAGGAATTTTCCAGAATCAAGCACAAATAGAATCTTACAGAGCCGCGGGTAAAGGCGTTTTAGACACCGCCCAGCCAGGCGATGTCATTTTTGCAGACGCCAATGGCGATGGTTCTATTTCAGACGCAGACAAGGTGAATATAGGAGATCCGAATCCTGATTTCACGGCCGGTTTATCATTGAATTTTGGTTACAAAGGCTTTGACCTCTCATTAACAGCCTATGGGCAGTTTGGTTTCCAGATAGCTAAATCATACCGTTCCTTTGCCGACAGTCCGTTACAGAATTACACAACGGATATTTTCGGACGCTGGTATGGTGAAGGAACATCCAATAAGTTGCCGCGTTTAACGTCAGGCAGCCATACTAACTGGCAAAATGTTTCGGATATTTATATCGAGGATGGGGATTTCGTGAAATTGCAAAATATCACCATAGGATATGATTTCAAAAAATTGTTCCCAAAGATGCCTTTAGGACAAGCACGCCTGTACGTAACCGCCCAAAACGTGTTTACAATAACCGGTTATTCCGGTCTTGATCCGGAAATTGGATATAGTGATTATAACTGGTCGAAAAATATAGACCTGGGATTCTATCCAAGTCCAAGAACTTATATGGTAGGTGTAAATTTGAAATTCTAATTAAAGAACATTCATGAAAAAAATATTATTTTTTACAGTGGCAGCTTTAATGTTTATGGGCTGCGAAAGTTTTCTGGATACGGAAAACCTGACGAAGAAAGATACGACGAATTTCCCTTCTACCTTCGAGGATGCCAATCAAATGGTTACGGGTATCTATTCTACTTTAAGTATGGCAATTTCGAATCCTCAGACAAGTTATTTTTATGCGGCGGAGCTGGCTGCGGACGATCGTTTTGGCGGAGGGGGCGAAAATGATAAACTCATGCAGGCGATAGATAAATTGATGAATTCGGAACCTGATATGTTTAAAACATTCTGGGAAGCCCGCTATAGAGGATTATTCAGAGCCAATATGGCATTGGAAACATTAGACAATTGCGAGGTAGATGTTGCCACGTTGAACAAATATAAAGGGGAAGCCTATTTCCTCCGTGCTTATTTCTTGCATGAATTAGCTGAAATGTTTGGTGAAGTGCCATTGGTATTATCAACAGAACCTCTTAATATTCCCAAAACGAATATCGATTTAATATATGGACAGATCGCTTACGATTTGCAACAAGCAATTAGTTTATTACCGGCAGTTAAATATAATACGATAGAGTCGGGCCATGCAACCAAATGGGCGGCTGAGGCTCTTATGGCTCGTGTATTCTTATTTTATACGGGCTTTTACAATAAGTCGGATTTTCCGTTAGGGGATGGGACAGGCGAAGCCAATTCGGGAACAGTAACGAAGCAACAAGTAATCGATTGGGTGGATGATTGTATAGCGAATAGCGGACACAATTTAATAGATGACTACCGCCGTATATGGGCTTATTCCAATCAATTTACAGCTCCCGAATATGAATTTGTGAAAGATTTGGCGGATGCCGGTAAAACCTGGATAGTAGATGGCAACATGAATATGGAACATGTATTTGTAGTGAAATGTTCGAAAATGGCCGACTGGGGTACCATTACGGGTTATTCAAATCAATATTTGATTCACTTTGGACTTCGTGCCGATAACGGCGGCGAAGATACATTCCCGTTTGGCGTAGGTTGGGGCGCGGGTCCTGTCAATCCAACCCTTTGGGCCGACTGGGAAAAAGCAGAACCCAATGATATACGCCGTAAAGCTTCCATTCTGAGTGTGGAAGATGAAACGAAGAACTTTATCCTCGGCGCCGACAAACAAATGGAAGAAGCCGGTTTCTGGCAAAAGAAATTCTTGACAGTCCGTGCTCATGATGCTGATGGAAATTTGAAGAATACATTTGCGACTCTGCAATGGGGCCGGGAAGATGATAATTTTCAATTGGGCCATGTACAAGATCATATCGTCATTCGTTTTGCCGATGTATTATTAATGCAATCCGAATTGAAAGGAGACGCCGAAGGGATGAATAAAGTTCGAATCCGTGCCGGATTATCTGCTAAAGGGTATTCCCTGGATGCGTTAAAGAATGAACGGCGTTTTGAATTAGCCTTTGAAGGACGCCGATGGGCGGATATTCGGCGGTGGGGAGACGCCGCAATACTTTTAGCCCGGCAAGAAGGAGTAACTGTTTATAACAGAGGTTTACCGGATGTAATGAAAGCTTTTGGCGGCGGCTATACCAAACGTTACCAAGAGACAAATGGATTTTTCCCAATCCCTCTCTCTGAAATTGATTTGTCGGAAGGTATATTGGAACAAAATGCCGGTTGGGGAATCGCGACTGCGGAATTTCCCGGTTGGTAATGGAATAAAAGTTTAATGTAAAAAATCAAACAATATGAATAAATCGATCATATATTCTATTTTGATGGGATTGTTACTGTTCGTAAGTTGCGACCCGATTGAAAATAGAGATAAAATGACAGGCGCCATTACTGCCGAACAACTGGATGTAACAGCGACTCCTCTTGTAGTGGATGGCATAAGATCCAATAAAATTATATTGGAAAACCACAGTCCTATATTATCGCAATGGGATTACGGAATGGGAACGACCAACAAAGCCTATGATGAAGTTTTAGTCTCTGCCGTAGGTGATATGGTGATTAAATTTTCCGGTCGTAACGGAGATGGGACAACGATTACAAAAGACCTTCTTGTAAATGTGGAATCCATTGTATTCGAAGTAGTAGGAATGGATAAATTCATTGGTGATGGTTCCAAAACATGGGTTTGGGATGAATGGACGAATGAACGCGGATTTGATGGTCCGGGTGTCTACCCGTATGGTATAGGTGGTTCTGTTGCGGATAAATCGCCAGCTTGGTGGGGACTTAAATACGGAACATTTGATGAAAACGACGCTACAATGACTTTTGCCTTAGACGGCGGCGCCATCTTTACTAAAACATTGGGCGACGGCACACAGCAAAAAGGTACGTTCTCATTTAATATGAGCAAGAAAATTGCAGACTGGTCTCAAGGTATCCTCACGTTAAAAGGAGCAACCATCCCTTATCCGAAATCCATGAACAATGGAGGGGGAGACGCGTATGAATTTTATATCCTCGTGCTGGAAGACGACCAACTGGTATTGTCTACTGTGACAGGTAATGAAATACGTGATGACGTTGGACCATGGAGCCATGAAGTAAATATCTGGATGTTCCGTCCGGAAGGTTATACCTCTTTCGATGGTTCTGCTCAAACCGAATTATTGACCGGCGGGACAGAAAAAACCTGGACATGGACAGGAGGAGACGCTTGGGGCAACAATGCGGTTGATGCCAGCGGACCCGGATGGTGGATCGTACGAACCGCCGATGTCGACGGCCAAGCTCCCGGCGACGGGCAAGGCGCAACAATGGTATTCAGTAGCGATGGAAAGATGGTTAAGAATAAGAATACCGGCGAATCAATAGAAGGTAGCTTTAGTATAGGCGCTCCTGTTTCAGAAAAATGGACTATTGGGACACTTAAAACGAAAGATGTAACCGTTCTTTGCGGTGTTGCCGGAAATTTTGCGGATGAAGGCTATGAGGATGGGAAAATGCCCGTATATCAATATGGCATCATTGAGCTTTCCGAAACGAAAATGGTGTTAGGCTTTAATAATCCGAACGGCTCTGAAGGCTGGTATTGGATATTTGGAGCACAGGAATAAGAGTTGTACAGGTTAATAAAAACACGGCAATGTCTTTTGAAGAATATTGTCGTGTTTTTTATAAATAAATGAAAATGGATGTTATATGAAAAAAAGCTTGTTTTTAGTTTCAATCTTGCTTTTCGTTGGTTGCAATGATAAAAACAACTATATGGAAATCAATGGTGAACTCCGTACGGATAAAGGCTTTAATGATGAAGTGATTTACCTGCTTCCGGTGGGCGGCAATAATACTTCGTCGGCCAACAAAG
The DNA here is from genome assembly GCA_031255855.1 of Tannerellaceae bacterium. Lineage (GTDB taxonomy): Bacteria > Bacteroidota > Bacteroidia > Bacteroidales > Tannerellaceae > DFXE01. The sequence goes on from JAIRRS010000152.1 coordinate 173,476, forward strand.
ATTCGGCTATTGTGAAAGATGGACGGTTTGCGATCCGGCGGAAGGCGGATTCTGCTTATATAGCCATGCTCCGTACTAAAAACCCCTTGCAATCTTATTTTCTTCAACCTCTATTGGTCGCTATCGAACCGGGGACATTGGAAGTGAGGCTTGATTCGGTGAGCTATTCGAACGGAACGCCTTTGAATAATAGATTACAAACGTGGAAAGAAAAAAAGAGCTCTTTTGATTATGAAGAATACCGTTTGCGCCAACTTTTCCGTAAAGCGGAAGATTCGGAAAAAGCAGTATTGGAAGCACAATTGGCTCAGAATGGTAAGGAATATTCCGAATATAATTTTAACTTTGTAAGAGAGAATAAGGATAATCCGGTTGGCCGGTTTATATATAGTATGACTAAATTCCTGTTCACTGAAGAACAAAGAAAAACATTAGACATGCCTGAATGACGATAGAGAGAAGAGAAATATGGACACGAATAATTACAGCCTTTGTCTTTGCTGTATGTTGTTTTTCTTTTTTCCAGTTTCTTCTTCCGTATCATTTATTTTTTAAGGAACAAACACAGTTGTTCCTGTTAACTGCCGAATATTTCATTTCTTATTTCGAAAAGCCAGCCAGCCTGGCTGCTTATATAGGCGATTTTTTAACCCAATTCTTTTATTTGCGCGGTGGTGGAGCCGTTACGATAACAATCGTATTGTTGGTTGAATGGTGGTTGGTGGTTGTCCTGTTGGAAAGAACCGGATTGAAAAAGAAGGTTTCATTGCTCGCTTTGATTCCTGTCCTTTTCGACGGCATCCTGCATTGTGAATTGTTTTATTCCCTTTCCATATCAGTAGCGGTCATTCTTGTCTTGTTTAGCTTTCTTGTATATACCTGGATTCAAAATAAATGGAGGATGTTGGTCTATGGGATTCTAATACTTCCTTTGCTTTATGTTATTTCCGGAGCTGTTTTTCTCTTATTTCCCTTGTTGGTAATCATATATGAAATAAACAAACGCAGGGTACGGCCTCTTTATTGGTTGCTTTTGACAGGAATAGCGGCTGTATTCCCATACCTGATGAAACAAGTTTATTTGCTGACAATTAAACAGGCATATCGCTACCCATTGGCCACCCTTGGAATGAGAGGGGTGAATTTCACTCGTGAAAAGGTACTGGCTTTGTCGTCGGAAGCCTATTTCGGGAACTGGGAGAGAGTGTATGAGTTGGCCAATGAAGATAAACTATCCAATTTCGTTGCCACGTATTATGCCAATATCGCTTTATCAAAGCGCAATGAATTGCCCGATAAGCTGTTGGATTATTACCAACCGTTTTCACAAGGACTGTTTCTGGAAGTTGGCCCCAATTCCAATTGGATCGATATATTTTTCAGCAGTGATGTCTTTTTTCATTTGGGAGATATGAATATGGCGCAACATTCGGCTATGTTGGGGAAGATATTCTCTCCGAAACACCGGAGTTCGAGAATGATAAAACGCCTGGCGGAGATTAATTTGGTAAATAACGACTCGACAGCCACGCGTAAGTATTTGCGAATACTGGAAGCTACCTGGTTTCACCGGAAATGGGCCGTAGAGCATGAGCGGATGCTTACCGGGAAAACGGAAGATTATCCTTGGCTGAAAGCGAAACGTTCGCAAATTCCGACATACGATGCTTTGCGGTTATCGTCTGATTATCCGGCTGCATTGAATGTTTTGATAGAAAGTAATCCGGATAATACATATGCGTTGGATTACCTGCTTTGTTTCTATTTGCTTAACAAAGATATCCGTTCGTTTGGCGAGGTGTTTGATAAGTGGTGCAAAGGCAAATCATATCGCAAGCCTGACTTATATTATCAGGCATTGCTTATCAAATTGGTGGCATCGCAAGCGACCCAAAAGGAAGTAGCAAGCTATGCTATTCCTGCAACTATGATGAATGATTTCTTGGAATATACCCGTATTTATGAACAATCGAACGGGGATTTGGAACAACTGCGCAGACGTTTTGGCGCTACGTATTGGTTTTATTATCATTTTGCCCGTATGCAAAAGCAATGAAACACATTAGGATATATATAGTATTAATGATCACTTGCCTGTTAACCTCGGGATGCCGGTTTTCACGGAATGTTACTGTGTCGGATGAATTGCCTCCTATTTATCCCGACTACACGAATGTGACCATACCTTATAATATCGCGCCGCTCAATTTCCTGCTGCGTAACAAACCGGAAGCTGTGGAAATACGCCTGAAAGGTTCTTCAAAAGAATTATTAATTCGTGATAGTTATAAAGTGCAGTTTGCCCCAAAAACTTGGAAATCATTATTAGAAGCGGAAAAAGGACATACGATAACGGTCGGAATAACCGTAAAATCCGGTAAGGAATGGATACAGTATGCCCCCTTCGAATGGCATGTGGTAGCCGACAAGATAGACCCATACCTGAGCTACCGTTTGATAGAGCCCGGCTACGAGGTTTGGAATGCCATCCAACTAAGGGAGCGAAACCTGGAGAATTTTGCGGAGACGGTGGTTGCGGATAATAACCTGACAGAGAATGCGTGCATGAATTGCCATACATACGGAAACCAAGACCCGGCATTATCTTTTTTCCATTTAAGGGGAGCAAAAGGAGGAACGATATTAAACCGGAACGGACAATTACGGAAGCTTGATACAAAAGCAGGCAATATGACTTCATCGGTGGTTTACGGAAACTTCCATCCCTCCGGACGGTTTGGCGTATTTTCAACAAATAATATCATTCCGGCATTTCATACCCATCGCAACGAACGGCTGGAAGTATATGATACCGAGTCGGAAATTGTGGTTATCGACTTTAACGAAAACCGTGTGATTCCATTCCCTCCTGATACGGTGGAGAGAAAACCATTCCGTACATTCCCTGTCTTTTCGGCTCAAGGAACGTCTGTTTATTATTGTGAGGCGCCTTATGTGCCGTTGCCGGATAGTATACATTCCCTGATGTATAGTTTATGCAGGATTGATTTCGACCCGTCTGCTTGTACGTTCGGAAACAGGGTAGATACGTTGTTCGATGCTTTTGAAACCGGTAAATCAGTATGTCACCTTAAAACATCACCCGACGGGAAATATATCATGTATACCGTTGCCGATTATGGCACATTCCCTATCTGGCGCCGAGAGACTGATTTGGAGATGATTGACCTGGAAAGCGGAGAAATAAACCACTTGGAAGCGGTAAATGCCGGTTGCTCGGATACATACCATAGTTGGTCGTCCGGTAGCCGTTGGTTTGTTTTTGCCAGTAAACGAGACGACGGAATCTATGGCAAACCTTATTTCAGTTATATCGACTCTTTAGGTGTGGCGCATAAACCGTTTGTTTTACCCCAACGCGACCCGGCCTTTTATGATTATACTCTCAAATCATATAATATACCTGAGTTGTCAAAAGGGAAGTTGCCTTTTACGGCACGTGATATTGAACGTATTTATTACGGAATGGATGCCGAAAAATTGGAATTCGCTGGGAAATAATTACGTTGTCATATGAATAAACAAATACAATATACCGGCTTGGCGTTAAACATGTTGTTTGGATTATGCGTCTTTCTTTTCCTGGGATATTTTTACCGGTACCATCTTGTTTATCAGGAGCAGTTTCAAATGTTTTTGTTTACCTCTGATTATCTGGCGGAAACCACCCATAAGCCGGGAGGTTTTGCCGACTATGCCGGACGTTTCTTTACTCAGTTTTATTATATACCTTGGTTGGGAGCTTTATTTATCGCGCTGTTGTTGATGCTCATTCAAAGGCAATTACTCAAGATAGCAGACAATTTCGGAAAGAAACCGGCCTTTATGCCGCTTACATTTATTCCCTCTCTTTTTTATTGGATATTGTTATGCGAAGAACATTATATGTTGGCAGGCGTAATATCGTTGGTTATGGCATTAATGGCGATGCAGGTATATATGCAAATCGATTCGAAAAGATTGCGGATAGTATATGCCCTGCTAATGTTACCCATGCTGTATTGGTTGGCTGGTGGTACGTATGTCGTATTCGCCATATTGTGTATATTATTGGAGATAAATGCAAAAGAAATTACCCGAATGGATATCCTTTTGTATACCATTGGATGCTTAGTGTTGATAATTGCTCTTCCGTTGCTTGCCAGAGGAATATGGGGTCAATATCCTTTATCTAAATTGTGGTCAGGAGCAAACTATTATCGTTACCAAACGATATTCCCTTCTACCATATTATTGTTGTGGGGTACTGTAATCCTGGTTCCTGTTTTGTTCCGTTATCTTCCCTCTTTTACAAGGCCTGGAACGAAATGGATTTGGACAGGCGCGTTAATCATGGCGTTAGGCTTCCTTACGAATAAAGGGATTATCCGGATGGCCGACTGGCAAAAGGAAGAGATAATGACCTACGATTATTATATACGTAAACAACAATGGGATGAAGTTATCCGGATGGCAAACCAGAAAACCCCGATGTCGCCATTGTCTGTGTCATTCCTTAATCTGGCTTTATGCAAACAAGGGTTGATGTCCGACCAAATGTTCCGTTATTTTCAAAATGGGCCGGAAGGTTTGATGCCCTCTTTTGTCCGGGATTTCACCATGCCGATGATGGCCGGTGAGGTTTATTATCATCTGGGTTTTGTTAATACAGCCCAACGATTTGCTTTTGAGGCGATGGAGGCTATCCCCGACTTCCAGAAAAGTTCGCGCGCTGTTAAGCGGTTGGCCGAGACCAACCTGGTTAACGGCGAATATGTTGTGGCTGGAAAATATCTGCGTATGCTCCAACATACCTTATATTATAGGGATTGGGCAAACAAAACATGGACTGTTTTAAGGGATGAAAAGAAAATAGAAGCCAATCCGGAGTGGAGCCACTTACGCAGGTATCGCACCCAAACAGATTTTTTATTTAGTGAACAAGAAAAAGAACAGATGCTGGGTGTTCTACTGCAACAAGATTTTACAAACCGGATGGCATATGAATATTTGATGGCGTATTGCTTGTTGACCAAAGATTTACAGCATTTCTTCAGCTATTATCCGTTGGGAAAGGAGATTGCCGGCCAACAAATCCCTCTTAGCTATCAGGAAGCATTAATCTATATATGGGGATTGTCCAACAATGACCCGACAACCATTCCTTATCCGGTAAGCGCCGACGTAAAACGAAGGGTTCAGGAATATGGACGCGTTTATACGAACTACCAAAATTCCGAACCTATGTTGAAGAATCAATTCTCGGATACATACTGGTATTATTTGCATTTCAGAAAATGAATCAGACATATGAAACGTAACTTTTTATATATCCTTATCATTCCTTTTTTGTTGCTGATGCCGGCTTGCAGGGAAACAATTTCTTCTCCGCAAGTACAAGACAACCGGCCGGAGATATTTCCGGATTATGTGGAGGTGACAGTCCCGGCAACGATTGCTCCCCTCAATTTTAGGGCCACAGGCGATTATTCAAAAATAAACGCAGTTATTAAAGGAAGCCAATCCGGGGAGTTAGACATACAGGATGATGAATCTATCAGGATTCACCCCAAGGCATGGGAACGATTGTTGGCTGATAACATGGGAGGCAGCCTTGATATTACCGTATCGTTGAAGCAAGAGGGCGAATGGATTCAATACGCCTCTTTCCCTGTTTATATCAGTGAGTATCCGATAGACTATGGGTTGGTATACCGCCTGATAGCTCCCGGTTACGAGGTGTATAGCAAAATGGGCATATATCAGCGAAACCTTTCCGATTTTACACAGACAGCTTTATTGGAAAACACGCTGATGCCAGGCACCTGTATGAATTGCCATTCTTTCTGTGTAACTAATCCCAGGCAGATGAGCTTACATCTTCGGGGCGAATATGGCGCGACTGTATTAATGAGCGATTCGGAAACAAGATTATATAATACCAAGACCGACCAAACAATATCGGCCTGTGTATATCCTTATTGGCATCCTTCCGGGAAATATATTGCTTATTCGGTAAACCAGACCCAGCAAGCATTTCATGAAATTAAAAGCGAAAGGGTAGAGGTGTTGGATTTGCAATCAGACATAGTAGTCTATAACAGGGAAACGAATAAACTGTTTTCGTGCCCTCTGTTAAAATCGAAAGCGGCATTTGAAACATATCCCTCTTTTTCACCCGACGGTCGTACGATGTATTTCTGCACAGCCGAGCCTAAACCGCTTCCCGGCGAATACAATCACTTGCGATATAGTTTGTGCAGAATATCGTTTGACCCTGATAGCGGCACTTTTGGGAATCAGGTGGATACCTTAATCAACGCGCGTGAATTAAACAAAAGCGTGTCTACCCCCCGTCCTTCTTACGATGGAAAATACATCATGTACACCCTGGCCGATTATGGCAATTTCATGATTTGGCATCGTGAAGCCGACCTCTGGCTACTGGATGTGGAAACAGGTGAAACAAGGGCGCTGACGGAAGCAAACAGCGACGATGCAGACAGTTATCACAGTTGGAGCAGCAATTCGCATTGGTTTGTTTTCGGGAGCCGCCGGATCGACGGTTTATATACCCGTCCTTATATCGCTTCTATGGATGAGAATGGAAAAGTGACAAAACCATTCCTTGTCCCGCAAAACCATCCGTCTTATTATGAAACGTCCTTGTATTCGTTTAATGTCCCCGAATTTGTATCAGGCCCCGTAAAAATGGATGTAAGAGAAGTAGAAAAGAAAGCCTTGTCTAAAGAAAGGATTCCATTTTTAATGGTTAACGATTGATGGTCAACTATCGACAATTGGAAATTCACCGTTCACCGTTAATCATTCACCATTGATTGTGACTATGAAGGAATTCCAATGCTTTTTCAAGGTCTTCAGGGGTGTCGATGCCCATTGTATCTTGTTCGGTAACGCCAACTTTTATTTTGAATCCGTATTCTAACCAGCGGAGTTGTTCCAGGCTTTCGGCAATTTCTAATGGGGTGGGAGGTAAACGGGTAATTTCCTGCAAAACTTCCGCACGGTATGCATACAGGCCGATATGCTTGTAATAGGTATGGCTTGCCAACCATTCCGTATGGCTTTTCCCCCGGTAATAAGGAATGACCGAACGGCTGAAGTACATCGCTTCCCCGTATTGGTTTAAAACAACTTTGGGTGCATTCTTGTTAGATAGGGCCATTGCAAAGTTTTCATTCGTTTTAATGGGTTTCACCAAGGTGGCAATTTGCACGCTGTAATTCGAAAAACATGCCTTAAGCAATTCGATTTGGGAAGGTTGTATAAAGGGTTCATCTCCTTGTACATTAATAATAACGTTATATCCTTTCCCTATTTTAGTGAATGCTTCATAACAACGGTCTGTTCCGCTTCTATGATTTTCAGAAGTCATTACCACATTACCTCCAAAAGCCTTTACAGCTTTTTCAATACGTACATCATCCGTAGCAACACATACGACGGGAAGTACTTGCCGAACCCGTTCATACACGTGTTGTATCATTGGTTTTCCTCCTAAATCAACTAAAGGTTTTCCGGGGAAACGAGTAGAACCATAACGCGCAGGTATTATTCCGATAAATTTAAATAACATAATATAAAGTTGTATTTTTTTACAAGTCACTCTGAAAACAGAGCACTAATCTACACATTTCTTTCCAATATTATCTATTTCTTTTAATTTTGTGCTTAAATTTTTAATAGAGGTGAGATTTGGATACACACGCCTGAACATATACTTGCGCGTTTTCGAAACGTATCACTTTCACGGGGGTTCCTTTTTCAATGAATCCCGATTCGGATACCCCGTCGTGCATTTCCCCGTCTATCCATACCTTGCCCGAAGGGCGTAATACGGTGGCTGCCTTGCCTTCTTTCCCTATTAGTTCATGTGGCACAGAAACCGAAACGGCTTCTTCCAAGTCTGTAGTAAGGGCGACGTTCCTGAATAATCCTTTGCTGCCGATTTTGCTCGACAACCAGAGCATCAGCGCAAAGCTGAGGCCCAGACCCATTAATACGGTTAACGTGGCCTGGCCGAATTCAGGGACAGTAACTTCTTCGAAATGAAAACCTGAGTTGTTCAACAAACTCATCGTAAGCCCGCCGATAACAAGTATAATCCCACTTATTCCGGCTACGCCAAAGCCGGGTATTATAAATATCTCTGCCGCAACCAATAAGACGCCGATTATAAAGACCAGTATCTCCCAATTTTCGGCCAGTCCATCAAGATATAAAGGAGCAAAATACAGTATGGCGGCAATAATGGCGGCGGCCGAAGGAAATCCGATGCCGGGTGTTTGCAATTCAAAGTAAATGCCACCGATGATTACCAATATCAAGAGCGATTGAATCACAGGCCCCATTAAAAAACCCTTCACATTATCCAGCCATGAAGGCGTATAGCTTTTTAATTTGTAATCACTATATCCCAGGTATTGGGTAATAACGTCGTCTGTCGATTCGGCAATACCGTCGCAATATCCCCAGCGCATAGCTTCTTCGGATGTGAAAGTCAAAACTTTACCCGAATCTATCAAATTGGGAACAACGACCCGGTCGTCTACCATGGCTTCGGCAATAAGAGGATCACGTACCCATTTAAAAAGGGTGTCCCTGCCTTGTATGATTGTATCCTTGCCATGCGCTTCGGCGGTAGACCTTATCATGGAACGCATATACGATTGGTATTTGTCGGGCATGGCAGCCCCGGTTTGGTTTACAACCGTAGCAGCCCCGATGTTCGCTCCTTTGCGCATGAATATTTTTTTCGCGGCGATGGAAATAAGGGCTCCCGCCGAAGCCGCGTTATTGTCGATGAAAACATAAACAGGAATCGGACTGTATAAAATGGCCGTGCGCATTGAATCGGCCATGTCTACCTGCCCTCCATACGTATTCATGTGAACCAGAATCGCGTCGGCATCAAGCAGACGGGCTTCGGCCATTCCGTTGTTTAAATATAACCAGGTGGTATTATCTATCTCTTTCTTTATGTCAATCTTATATATAACAGCCTGGTTTTCAGCCTTGAGTAATGCAGGAAGCAGCATCAGCGAAATCCCTAAAATAAAAGGTGTAAAATACCGGTTCATATCTATCTGTATAATGTGTGAGTTCTATTTACTGGTTGTAAAATTTATTATTAAAACTTAAAGCCGCCTTTATTTGTATTAATAATGACAAATAATTTGCCTAAATATGATAAAATTGATTATCTTTGATATATCCTTTAAAAGGGATGGTGATTATTAAAGAGTATAATCAACTTTAACAAGTATAATTATGAATGCGTTGCAATTTCAGCAAAAATTATTGAGTATGCAAGATAACATGATGAATTTTGCACTTATGCTCACTGCTAACAGAGACGACGCCCAAGACTTGTTGCAAGACACAACGCTTAAGGTGTTAGACAATCAGGATAAATTTGTTGATAATGTAAATTTCAGAGGATGGGTGCTGACTGTCATGAGAAACCTGTTTATAAACAACTACCATCGGGTGGTACGCTCTCAAACAGTTGTCAACCAAGGTGTCGATTTGTACAATTTGGAGATAGAAAATGATTCGGGTTTTGGCTCTCCGGACAGTTCTTATCAAATTCGGGAAATAACAGACGCCATTCATCAGTTGAATGAAGAATTAAAGGTTCCGTTCTCCATGTTTGTCAGTGGCTATAAATATCATGAAATAGCCGAAAAACTGGAAGTTCCTCTTGGAACTGTAAAGAGCCGTATCTTCTTTGCCCGCCAGGAACTTCAAAAAATATTGAAAGATTTTTAAACGCTTAATGAACAAAAAAAATCAGCTACTTGTTTTTCCCCCATTTTCATTGGGATGATCTTCCAAGATTATTGGGATGAATTTAGGAAACCATTGGGATGATTTTGGAAGATCATCCAGATGAATTTGAAACACAGACAAGGAGCAAAATATTGTGACAGATTGTTTTGTAAACCAAATATAATTCTTACCTTTGCAGCTCGAAAAAAAAATTAATTACTAATTAAACAGTGTTTTATGAATAATTACGAAACCGTTTTCATCTTAACTCCCGTTTTGTCTGATGCACAGATGAAGGAAGCGGTAGAGAAATTCACAACCCTTCTGAAGGAAGAAGGCGCAGAGATTGTGAATGAAGAGAACTGGGGATTGCGCAAATTGGCTTATCCTATCCAAAAGAAGACAACAGGCTTCTATCAACTTGTTGAATTCAACGCAAATCCGGAAATAATCGAGAAATTGGAAACCCAATTTCGCCGTGACGAACGTATCATCCGTTTCTTGACTTTGCGTCAAGACAAGTTTGCTGCTGAATATGCTATTAAGAGGAGAAATTTGAAGTCATCAAAAGAAACTGTAAAGGAAAATTAATTTATGGCAACACAATCAGAAATCAGATATCTGACCCCGCCGTCAGTAGACGTTAAAAAGAAAAAATATTGCCGTTTCAAAAAGAACGGAATCAAATATATCGATTACAAAGACCCTGAGTTTTTGAAGAAATTCCTTAACGAACAAGGTAAAATACTTCCTCGTCGGATTACGGGTACTTCTTTAAAGTTCCAACGCCGGGTGGCTCAAGCAGTAAAAAGAGCCCGTCATTTGGCGCTGCTTCCTTATGTAACCGATTTAATGAAATAATAAAAAGTAAGAGGAGACAGAATATGCAAGTTATTTTGAAAGAAGATGTGGCAAACGTAGGCTACAAAGACGATATCGTAACAGTAAAAGACGGTTACGGACGTAACTTTCTAATCCCGCAAGGAAAAGCAGTTATCGCTTCGGAATCAGCCAAAAAAGTATTAGCTGAGAATTTGAAGCAACGCGCCCACAAATTAGCGAAAATGAAAGAAAACGCGGAAGCGTTGGCAGCTAAGTTGGAAAACGTTTCATTGACAATCGGTGCAAAAACAAGTTCAACAGGTACTATCTTCGGTTCGGTAACGAATATCCAGATAGCTGAAGCTTTGGCTAAGGCAGGATACGAAATAGAACGTAAGATAATCTATATCAAGGACTCTGTTAAGGAAGTGGGTAATTATAAGGCGCTTGTCAAACTTCACAAAGATGTTTCCGTAGAGATACCTTTCGAAGTAATTTCCGAATAATTTTTTTGAACAACTATTTATAATATGAAAGGACAATTCAATGAGGATTGTCCTTTTTTTATATCAACCCTAATCTTTTACCCTTAGTTATGACGAACATAAATTGCATTAAACTTGTTATTTAATCAGTAAAAAACATTACATTTGTTCCTGTTATGTTACAAATATATGTAAAAAAAGTGAAGAAGTATACGTTACTACATGTATTGTTTATAACCGTTTTGCTTTTTTATTTTCCTGTAATCCGGGCTCAGGAAAAGAAATTTACTGTAGTAATTGATGCCGGACACGGCGGAAAAGACTCTGGGGCAAAGGGGGCTACTGTAAATGAAAAAGTTATAAACCTTGCGGTGGCATTGAAGTTGGGGAATTTGATTGTGGATAAACATGACGACATAAAAGTTGTGTACACCCGTAAAACGGACAAATTTATAGAATTAGACGAAAGGGCAAATATAGCGAACCGGAATAAAGCCGATTTGTTTATTTCAGTTCATACAAATGCGGTAAGCAAGGGAAGTCATGTTGCTGGGACTGAAACATTTACGCTCGGTCTGGCGCGTACGGACGAAAACTTGGAAGTGGCTAAAAGGGAAAACTCCGTGATAATGCTGGAAGACGACTATCTGCAAAAATACGAAGGTTTTGATCCCAATTCCAGCGAGTCGTATATTATTTTTGAATTCATGCAAAGCAAACATTTGGAACAAAGCATAAGTTTGGCTTCGGATATACAAAAAGCTTTTTCAACATCGGCAAAGAGAGGAGACCGGGGCGTGAAACAAGCCGGGTTATTGGTATTGCGTAAGACCAGTATGCCGAGCGTATTGGTAGAACTTGGTTTTATCACCAATCGCGAAGAAGAGAAATTCATGAAATCGGCTGCCGGGCAAAACAAACTGGCCACCGCACTGTATGAAGCATTTGCCAAATACAAAAAAGAATATGACAAACGAACCGGGAGCCTAAAAAACGGAAGTAATAAAGGAAGCGCTACGAAACCGGCTACTACTTCCACAACTTCCCCCAAAGAAGCTATGGCTGCGACAACGGCTGGAACAAAAGTTGGGAAAAAAGAGAAAGAGATAGAAACAAAAGGCCAGATTGTATATAAAATACAGATTCTTACTTCAAAAAGAAAGCTTGCACGCAATGATAGACTATTGAAAGGCTATAAAAATGTAAGTTACTATGAAGATAGAGGGCAATATAAATATACATACGGCGAATCCGCCGATATGGAAACAATCGACAAAATGCTTGTGAAAGTGAAGAAAGATTTCCGGGGAGCATTTCGTATTGCATTTAGAGATGGAAAAAGACTATAAGAGGAACTGAATCCAATCTTATACATTATTTTTTATAACAAGAAGATTTTAATAGGAAGATGAAAAAGAAATTAACAAGAGAGGCAAAGATAGGGATTGTTACAATTGTAAGTATAGGGTTATTCTATTTTGGTCTGAATTACCTGAAAGGTGTAAATCTGTTCAAACCAGTCAATCATTATTACGTAACGTTTGCCAAAGTAAAAGGGCTGACTGTTTCAAGTCCGGTATACGTTGAAGGCTTTAAGGTAGGATTAGTCAGAAGTATCAATTACGATTATAAGACGACAGAAAGAATAACCGTAGAAATCAGCTTGGACGACGCGATGAAAATCAACCGGGGCAGTTATATCTCCCTCGAAAGCAATTTTCTTAGCGGAGCTTCCCTCCATATCAATCTGAATAAATATGTGGGGGAATACATGAAGTCGGGCGAAACGATAGAAGGCCGCCTTGGGGAAGACATGATGTTTTCGGTTCAGGAAAAAATATTACCGGATGTAGAGGCCATGTTGCCCAAAATAGACTCGATATTGCTAGGTTTGCAAAACATCATAAACCATCCGGCATTGTCTCAATCGTTGACCCACATTGAACGGACCACCAGCAACCTGGACGCCTCAAGCCGGCAATTAAACCAATTGTTGAACAACGACGTTCCGGTTATCGTGTCCGACTTGCGGAAGATCACAGGAAACTTTACGGAAATGAGTGAAGAATTAAAATCGTTAGACTTAAATACTACAATAAGCAGTGTGAATCAAACGCTTGCAAATCTGAAACTTACTTCCGATAAGCTGCATTCAAAAGACAATACGCTGGGATTGCTGATGAATGACAATTCACTGTATCTGAACCTGAATAACGCACTGGACAACACATCCAAACTGTTGCTGGATTTAAAAGAAAATCCCAAACGGTATGTTCGATTTTCCGTATTTTAAAAATAGACAATAAGATTAACGACCGCGGACAGGAAGTATTATTTGGAATCATTCTAAAATAAAAAAAAATGGAAAATAAATTTTTCTCTCCCCCAAGACCTTTATTGTAAATGGAATATGAACCCTTTGAATGAATGGCAGACGCGTCTGCAAAAATGGCAGGAAGTTGTGAAAGGCTTTTGTATAAGAGGCTTTTTAAGTAATCTCGAAGCCATATTCCCGTTGTCGTTCTTCATTGGGATAACTTACTGATAGTAAATAGGATAATATTATTTAAAAAACCACAAAAAAAAACCTGTTTTTTTTTTCTGAATATAATTCTAAACTTTGTGCAGCATAAGAATAAAAGTTATAGTTATAAAGAAAAAAGATGCAGAGAGATTATCAGACATTATGGACCCGATGTATTGGAGTTATAAAGGATATTGTTCCTGAGGCCGTTTTCAACACATGGTTTGTGCCTATTGTCCCCTTATCTTACGAAGACAACAAATTTACCATTCAAGTACCGAGCCAGTTCTTCTACGAATATCTAGAGGAAAAATATGTAAATGTCTTAAAGGTAACGATACATCGCGTTATTGGAAAAGGCACAATCCTTAATTATCGGGTAGTAGTAGATAAAACCACCGGGGGTACGGTAGATTACCCTACCGAAAACAGCTCCATAGCCGTTAAGAAAATTGTACCGAAAGACGCGAACAAAGCGCCTAACCCTTTTGTGCAAACACCACCGCAGGATTTTGATTCACAATTGAATCCCAAATATAGTTTTGATAATTATTTCGAAGGAATCAGCAACCGCCTGGTGCGTGTTGCCGGAGAATCGGCCGCTCAAAATCCCGGAAAAACGACTTTTAACCCGTTGTTCATATTTGGTCCTTCAGGCGTTGGCAAAACACACTTATGCCATGCGGTTGGTACGCGTATCCGGGAGCTTCATCCGGAAAAGAGGGTGTTGTATGTTTCGTCCCATCTATTCCGCGTTCAGTTTACTGATGCGACCCGGAAGAATACGGTAAACGATTTCCTCTATTTTTATCAGAATCTGGATGTCTTGATAATGGATGATATCCAGGAAATTATAGGATTGGATAAAACCCAGAATACATTTTTCCATATATTCAACCACCTTCATCAATTAGGTAAACAACTGGTTTTGACTTCCGATAAAGCTCCCGTTGATTTACAAGGGATGGAAGAACGGATGGTTACCCGGTTGAAATGGGGATTGACAGCCGAATTGTCTCGTCCCGACCTTGAACTGCGGAAAAGAATATTGAGAAATAAAGCCGACCATGACGGCATGATCCTTTCGGAAGAAGTGCTTGATTTCATAGCCAATAATGTAACGGAAAATGTCAGGGACTTGGAAGGGATTCTTGTTTCCCTGATGGCCAACTCCATTATCAATAACCGTGAAATAGATTTGTCTTTGGCAAAAAGAGTCGTAGGGCAAGCCATCCGGTTGGAGAAAAAACAGATAACCGTGCAATTGATTCAAGAGATAGTTTGCAAGTATTTTAACCTTGAGCAGTCAATCATTCAAACACCTTCCAGAAAAAGGGAAATCGTGCAAGCCCGGCAAATAACCATGTATTTGTCGAAAAAATATACAAATTGTTCATTTTCGCATATCGGGAAAATTGTAGGCAAAAAAGACCATGCCACCGTATTGCATGCTTGTAAAACGATAAAAGACCAGATTGAAATAGACAAATCGTTTCGTTCGTCTGTAGAGGAAATAGAAGTGAAGTTGAAAAATTAATATGCAATTATTTATTGTGAAAGGGATATCTCCTGTAACGGGAGATATCCCTTTTTGTTTGTTGAATATTCATAGGCATTTTCTTTTTGGAGAACTTTTTCTTTATTGGAAAAATGTAAAAATTTGGAAGATAGAAATTTGCGATTTTTTTTGGAAAACTTTTCAACATGGATTGTTTTTGTTGTTGGATAATTTGTGTATGTTTGGAAGTATTGTTAAACTTGCAAAATAATTAATATACCTATTAAGCAGTGAACAGAAAAACTTACACATTCGATGAAGCGTTCAAAACTTCTTTGGATTATTTCACCGGTGATGAGTTAGCCGCCAAAGTATGGGTTAACAAATACGCACTGAAGGATGCATTCGGGAATATTTACGAAAAATCCCCGTTAGATATGCATCACCGTTTAGCAAAAGAGATTGCGCGTATTGAAAAAAAGTACCCCGACCCGTTAACAGAAAAGGACTTATTCAGCCTATTTGACCATTTCCGTTATATCATACCTCAAGGTAGTCCGATGACCGGAATTGGAAATAACTTTCAGATTGCATCTCTCTCAAATTGTTTTGTTATCGGATTGGATGGCGATGCCGATTCATACGGCGCGATTATCCGGATTGACGAAGAACAGGTACAACTAATGAAACGCAGGGGAGGAGTGGGGCATGATTTGTCGCATATCCGCCCGAAAGGTTCGCCTGTTAAAAATTCTGCGCTCACGTCTACGGGACTGGTTCCTTTTATGGAACGTTATTCCAATTCTACCCGTGAGGTTGCCCAGGATGGCCGCCGGGGAGCGTTGATGCTGAGCGTGTCTATTAAACACCCGGATTCGGAATCGTTTATAGATGCTAAAATGACCGAAGGGAAAGTTACAGGAGCAAATGTTTCGGTAAAAATTGATGACGATTTCATGAATGCCGTTGTTAACGGGACTACCTATAGACAACAGTATCCGATAGATTCGTCCGCCCCAACGACTGAACAAGATATTGACGCGGCTGAATTGTGGAAGAAAATCATCCACAATGCGTGGAAATCGGCAGAGCCCGGAGTCCTTTTTTGGGATACAATCATAAAAGAATCAGTTCCTGATTCGTATGCCGACATGGGTTTCCGTACGGTATCGACCAACCCTTGTGGGGAGATTCCGCTTTGTCCGTATGATAGCTGCCGCTTATTGGCCATCAACCTATACTCTTATGTTGTAAATCCGTTTACGGAAAGCGCTTATTTCGACTATGAACTGTTTAAGAAACATGTAGGACTGGCGCAACGTATTATGGACGACATCATCGATCTTGAATCGGAAAAGATAGAAAAGATACTTGAGAAGATAGATACCGATCCTGAATTGGAAGAAGTAAAACAGGCGGAGCGTCATTTATGGGAGAAGATTCGGAAAAAAACATTACAGGGACGCAGAACCGGCGTGGGCATCACTGCCGAAGGAGATATGTTGGCCGCCTTAAACCTGCGTTATGGGAGCGAGGAGGCTACCGACTGTGCCGAAAATATTCAGAAGACGCTGGCATTGGCGGCTTATGGTTCATCTGTTATGCTGGCAAAGGAGCGGGGAGCTTTCGAAATCTATGATGCAAAGAAAGAAGAAAACAACCCGTTTATAAACCGTTTGCGCGAAGCCGACCCGGAAATGTATGAAGATATGGTGAAATACGGGCGCAGGAATATTGCCTGCCTGACGATTGCACCTACCGGGACTACCAGTTTGATGACGCAAACAACTTCCGGTATTGAGCCAGTCTTCCTTCCGGTTTACAGGCGTCGCCGTAAAGTGAATCCGAATGACACTTCTGCACGGGTGGACTTTGTTGACGAAACAGGTGATGCCTGGGAAGAATATACTGTATTCCATCACAAGTTCGTTACATGGATGTTGGCCAACGGTTATCCGGTGTCGAAAAGATATACGCAAGAAGAAGTTGACACCCTTGTGGCCAGCTCGCCATATTATAAAGCTACATCCAATGATGTGGATTGGCTCCGGAAGATTAAGATGCAGGGAAGAATCCAGAAATGGGTAGACCATTCCATCAGTGTAACAATCAATCTGCCCAATGAAGCGACAGAAGAATTGGTGAATGATCTATATATCGAAGCATGGAAGAGTGGTTGCAAAGGTTGCACGGTTTACCGGGATGGCTCCCGTTCGGGTGTATTGTTGTCGACGGAAAACAAGAAAAAAGACGATTGTGATTGCATGGAACCGCCGATTATCGTTGCCAAACGTCCGCGCGAGTTAGAGGCCGATGTGGTTAAATTCCAGAACAACAAGGAAAAATGGATTGCTTTCGTTGGCATACTGAATGGTCGCCCGTATGAGATATTTACAGGTTTGGCCGACGACGATGAAGGTATCATGCTTCCCAAAAACATATCCAAAGGGAAGATTATTAAGAGTTATGACGAAAACGGAGACAAACACTATGATTTCCAGTTCAAGAATAAACGCGGCTACAAGATGACGATTGAAGGACTGGACGGAAAGTTTAATCCTGAATTTTGGAACTATGCGAAACTAATCTCAGGCGTTCTCCGCTATGCCATGCCTATCGATCAGGTTATCAAATTGGTTCAAGGAATGGAATTGAACGACGAATCCATCAATACATGGAAAAACGGAGTAGAACGCGCCTTGAAGAAATACCTGCCCAACGGGATGGAAGCGAAAGGAGACAAATGCCCCAATTGCGGATTGGAAACACTTATTTATCAGGAAAGTTGTTTGATTTGCACGAATTGCGGCGCGTCGAAATGCGGATAATTATACGACGATAATTTATAATTGAATGCGGGGATTTATCTCCGCATTTTTTATACATTCACAAGAATAACAAAATAAACGAAGATGAAAATTACATTCAATATAAATTTTTATACAGTCTGGGGGCAAAAGTTGTACATGGTCGGTTCAATACCGGAACTAGGCACATGGCAAACCGGTTTGGCCAAAGAGATGAATTATATTGGCGACGGCAACTGGCAATTGCGACTGGAAGTATCACCAAGCGTTAAACAAATAGAATATAGGTATTTCTTAAGTGAAAACAACCAACAAATGGTTGAAGAGTGGGAGAAGAATCACCGAATTATATTGGATAAACAGTCTGAAATCTACACATTGTACGATTATTGGCAAACACGTCCGGACAATGTCGCCTTTTACTCTTCGGCTTTTACAAAGAGCTTGTTTGCTCATCCTTGTAATCCATACGAAAGGATTGTCCAAAGCAGGAAAAAACTGATAATAAAAGTGTTTGCGCCTCGCGTTGATAAAAACCAATCCGTAGCGATAACCGGAAACCGGGAATTATTGGGCGATTGGCAACCCGGCAAGGCGTTGGTTTTAAGTTGTGATACTTTCCCCGAATGGTCGATAGAGTTGGACGCAGAGGGCATTGATTGCCCTTTCGAATATAAATTCCTGGTGGTGGAAACCCATACCCGGCAACTTTGTTATTGGGAATCGGGCGACAACCGGGTGTTGCACCTTATGCCTTCGCAAGAAGGAGAAACCATTTGCATATCAGGCCTCTGTTTCCAGGAAAACCTTCCTTTATGGAGGACTACGGGAACGGTAATCCCTGTGTTTTCATTGCGGTCGGAAAACAGTTTTGGGGTTGGCGATTTAAGGGATTTACATTTGTTTGTAGACTGGGTAAAACAAACCGGCCAAAGAATAATCCAGGTATTGCCCGTAAACGATACGACAGCCACCCATACCTGGATGGACTCTTATCCTTACAGCGCTATCTCTATTTATGCTTTACATCCGATGTATATAAGCCTTTCGTGGCTGGGGAACTTGACAGATAGAGAGAAAGCCTCTTTTTTTGAAGCGAAACAAAAAGAGTTGAACAACAATCCGTTCGTTGATTATGAATCTGTTGTAAAGTATAAGAACGACTATTGCAGGCTTTTCTTTGAACAAGAAGGCAAATACCTGCTGGAAACACCGGAATACCAAGAATTCTTCTCCGCCAACGACCATTGGCTAAAACCCTATGCTGCGTATTCATATTTCCGGGATAAATATAATACCACCGACTTTTCAAAATGGGACGGAGATGCGACCTATAGCCCTACGCGCATAAACAGGCTATGTCGTGAAAACAGCGAAGCTTGGGCTGAGTTGTCTTTTACCTTTTTCCAACAATACGTTTTGCATACACAATTCAAGTCGGTTGCCGGTTATGCCCGGAAAAACGGTATCGTATTGAAAGGCGACATACCAATCGGTGTAAACCGCAACAGCGTGGAAGTGTGGACAGAGCCCGAATACTTTAATATGAATGGACAGACAGGAGCCCCGCCCGACGACTTCTCCACTGTAGGACAGAACTGGATGTTCCCCACTTATAATTGGGTGAATATGGAAAATGATGGTTTTAACTGGTGGAGGAAGCGGTTCAAGAAGCTGGATGATTATTTCGACAGTTTCCGTATTGACCATATTCTGGGGTTTTTCCGTATATGGGAAATACCGGAAGAATTTGTCCAAGGATTATGTGGGCATTTCAATCCGGCATTGCCTTTATCGAAAGAAGAAATAGAGCATTACGGAATGGAATTTAATGAAGCCCGGCTGACCACGGCGCATATAAACAGGCAATACCTTCCTGAGTTGTTTGGAGAATGGGCAGACAAAGTGAAGAACACATATCTGGCCCAATCGTCGTCGAACCATTTTGTACTCAAACCATTCTGTGATACGCAAAAGAAAATAAGGCAGTTGTTCGAACATGAGGTGAACGATGATACGGTTTATATAAGAGATGGCTTGTATGCAATAGCCAATGAAGTATTATTCCTGCGCGACCCATCTTTGAAAGACCGTTTCCATCCGAGGATATCGGCCAGCCAGTCATGCCTTTATCGTGAGTTGAGTAATTCCGACCGCTACGCATTCGACCGTTTGTATTGGGATTTCTTTTACCGCCGGCATAATGACTTTTGGAAGGTGCAGGCATTCAAGCGGCTTACGCCATTAATCGCTTCCACACAGATGTTGGTTTGTGGAGAAGATCTGGGAATGATTCCCGAATCGGTTCCCGAGGTGATGAATAAACTGCAAATATTAAGTTTGGAAATAGAACGTATGCCCAAAGAGCCGGGCCGGGAGTTTTCGGATTTGGAAAATATGCCTTACCTTTCAGTATGCACAACATCTACACATGATATGTCTCCACTAAGGAATTGGTGGAAAGAGGATCAAGAGAAAACCCAAAGGTATTATAATGATGTGTTGCAACGTTCCGGTAGCGCACCGGAGGAGTGTTCGTCTGATGTTGCACGGCAAATTATGGAAAATCATTTGAATACACCATCCATGCTGGCTATAATCCCTTTACAGGATTGGTTTGGCATGGATGATACCGTCAAACAAAGAAATTATGAATCAGAACGAATCAACGAACCGGCGAATCCAACTCATTATTGGCGCTACCGTATGCATGTCACAATAGAAGATTTAATGAAGGCTGACAGTTTGAACAAAAAGGTAATTTCCATAATTAACGAAAGCGGAAGGAAATAGTACGACTATTCCATTCAACTTTTGCCTTCAAGAATAAGCGTACTATTCACTTTTGTCTTCAGCAGGTAACATGTTGCAGACACCACTGAATTTTGCATTTGGTTCAATTTCCAACGTTTGGGCATAAATATCACCGGTTACAATGGAGGATGCTTTCAACACCAACGCCCCGCTTGTACGGATGCTACCGACAACCGTTCCCATAATTTCAGCATTCACGGATACAATATCGCCATCAATATGTCCCTTCGGACCGATTACGATTTTTGCCGCACAATTAATATTTCCTTCTACTCTGCCATTTAAACGGAAATCGCCATCAGTTATAACGTCTCCTTTTACAGTTGTACCTACAGCTAATATATTATGCAGTTCATTACTGGAAGGAACATCTTCTTTAAATTTAATTTTCATATAAATATTATTGAGTATATGTTTACGATAATTTGCAAATATAAAATTATATTTTTGCAGTTTAAGGCTCTTTGCCGACTTTTACCTCTTAATTATCCTAAATATGATTAGCAAGATAGAACTTAATGGACTGAAATTCTATGCATATCATGGAGTTTTGCCCCAGGAGAGAATTGTAGGAAATAATTTCATAATAAATATTATTCTTACCGCTCCGTTGGAAAAAGCGATACAAAGTGACGATTTAGGCCATACAATTAATTATGCTGTTGTATACAATTTAATAAAAAAGGAAATGGCAATCCCGTCGAATTTGCTTGAACATGTAGCTGGGAGGATAATCGATTCTCTGAAGGAAGCGTTCCCCGGGTTGATGGAAATAGAACTGTCCCTGTCTAAGCTGAATCCACCTGTGGGTGGAGATATCCGTAGCGCTTCTGTTATTCTTAAAGAAACCTATAATTAGTTCGGGCAACTTTGCCTATCTTTGCCGTTCTAAAATAAGATTGATATACAAAAATGGCATTTACTAATAATGTAATGATTGTACGCCATGCGTTGTTGGCACGATTGGTAAAACTATGGAAAGAGAATCGCCTTTTGGCTGAAATAGATCGTCTCCCGATAGAATTAACCCCTCGCAAATCAAAAGTAATAGGACGTTGCTGTGTGCATAAGGAACGGGCTGTCTGGAAATACAAGACTTTTCCTCTGTTAGGCTTCGATATGCAAGACGAAGTAGACGAACTAACCCCTCTCTCCGAATATGCCAAACAAGCATTGCTTCGTTCGGAAAATAAAAAAGAAAACTTGATGTGCGTGATTGACGAAGCATGTTCTTCATGCGTACAAGCAAACTATGTGATAACGAACCTTTGCAGGGGATGTGTAGCCCGGAGTTGCTACATGAATTGCCCGAAAGAATCCATCCGCTTTAATAAGAAAGGGCGGGCTGAGATAGACCATGAAACATGTATCAATTGTGGTAAATGCCAGCAAAATTGTCCGTACCACGCGATTGTTTACATCCCAATTCCTTGCGAAGAAGTATGTCCGGTAAAAGCTATCAACAAAGACGAATATGGGATAGAACATATTGACGAATCTAAATGTATCTATTGCGGGAAATGTATCAATGCTTGTCCGTTTGGAGCTATCTTCGAAATATCACAAGTATTCGACGTATTACAGCGATTAAGGGATAAAAAACCGATGGTGGCTATCGTGGCCCCTTCCATTCTGGCACAATTCAATGCACCGGTAAAGCAGGTATATGGAGCGATTAAGGCATTAGGTTTTTTGGAAGTGGTAGAGGTGGCGCAGGGAGCTATGATGACCACCCGGCATGAAGCAGAAGAACTGAAAGAAAAGCTCCACGAAGGACAACCGTTTATGACAACCAGTTGCTGCCCTTCCTACATGCAATTGGCCGAGAAACATATTCCCGATTTAAAGAAATATATTTCTTCCACGGGATCTCCTATGTATTACACGGCACAATTGGCGAAAGAGAACTATCCGGATGCGGAAATCGTATTCGTAGGGCCTTGCGTTGCTAAGCGGAAAGAAGTCAGGACAGACCCGAATGTAGACTTTACACTGACTTTTGAAGAAATTGGTTCTATACTGAATGGGTTGGATATTAAAATAGAAGAAGTAAAACCTTTCTCCGTCTTGTTTAATTCTGTGCGTGAAGCACATGGGTTTGCTCAATCCGGCGGAGTGGTAAATGCCGTTAAGGTATATCTGAAAGACGAAAGTATTGATGCCGTACAGTTGTCTAACCTGACAAAGAAAAACGTTGCTTTGCTCCGGGCTTATGCAAAAACGGGAAAAGCCCCGGCACAATTTATAGAAGTGATGGCCTGTGAAGGAGGTTGCGTGACAGGGCCATGTATCCACAGCGACAAGCAAACAGCACAAAAACAACTGATAAAAGAATTGGATAAACTGTAAGAGACGGAATGTAATATGGCAAATAAGATGATAGAAGGGATAAAAGTGATAGGGTTTGACGCCGACGACACATTGTGGGTGAACGAAACTTATTTCCTTGAAACCGAACATAAATTCTGCGAACTCTTATCACCTTATGTTGATAAAGAAAAGGCATCGGCCGAATTATACCGTACGGAGATGCAGAATATGCATCTGTATGGATATGGGGTTAAAGCATTTATCCTGTCAGTTATTGAAACAGCCATTCATATTACGTCGGGAAAAGTCCCGGGAAAAATCCTTGGACAACTCCTGGAAGTCGGAAAAAAGCAACTGACTCGGCCGACAGAATTGCTTGACAGTGTAGAAGAGACCTTGAATGCTCTTGTAGGCCGTTACCGCCTTATACTCGTAACCAAAGGAGATTTGTTGGATCAGGAACAAAAACTTCGCCGTTCCGGTTTGGAGCATCTCTTTCACCATGTGGAAATTATGAGCGATAAAACTGAACGTGAATACAAGCAATTACTGAAACATATCGACATTCGCCCTGAAGAGTTCCTGATGATAGGTAATTCCGTCCGTTCAGATATCCTTCCTCCGCTTGCCTTGGGATGTCATGCCATCCATGTGCCGTTCCATATTACCTGGGAACATGAAAAAGTATGCGAGCCTTTAAACCATGATTGTGCATATACGGTAGATTCACTTTGGGATATTATCTCTCTTTTGCCCTAACACTCATCATACGGCGGCACATGATGAATGTTATCTCGATTTTTTCGTTTAGATATTTTCTTTAATAGTATGCAAACGGCTGTGTCTTATTTGTCTACGTTGGGATTTTAAGATTATTTCATAAAAGAATAAACATTGTATGAAGTACTTGGAGGAAGAAACGCAAAAAAGTATAAAAAAATTTAATTCGCAATTATCCATTACTTCATATATGAGGTCATTTTTAATAGGAGAAATAATCGGTTTTGATAAATTATACCTTTAACTTTTTCTGTAATCACAAGGGATAGCTTCTATTTTCAAGTCTTCTTTTGAAATCCTTTCAATTTATTTAATTTACATTGTTTGATATTAAAATGATATTATCATTTTAATTGCATTTTAATTTATTTATTATTATGTTATTCTTTTCGGATGCATAAATTATTTGTCGAGTAACATTCTTGAAGGCTAGGATACAAGCAAGATAAGTCCACTATTACCAATGCTGAAGGCCTATTTCTTGTATAAAATCAATTTATTTGAATTATTTTATAAGTAAAAACAAATAAATCTCCGTGGTATTTAAAAATATTCTTATATTTGCTGCAAATCTATAAATCTATTAATCTTTTTTTGTATGGGAACAAAATATAATGGTGAGACCCCTTCAGGCGTTTTACATAATGCTTTAGCCTTTGGAACAACAGTAAAAGGGGATATTACAACTGATGGCGATTTCCGTTTAGACGGTAGACTCGAAGGAACAATTAGTTGCGGTGGTAAAATAGTAATCGGTCAGACTGCGCAAGTAGAAGGAGATATCATCTCTGTTAATGCTGAAATTCTTGGAAGAGTAGAAGGAAGCATCACAACAAGTGAAGTACTTGTGCTCAAACCTACTGCTATAATCAAAGGTATTATTACTACCCAGGCATTAGTTGTTGAACCGAGCGCCAAATTCTCCGGTACATGTAACATGACTTTGGAAGACGATAACGAACTGGTGATGCCGCAGGACACATTGAATTTGCCTCCGGTACAAAACATTGTACCTCCGGTAACAGAAAGTTATACGCTGGGTAAAGACGTAGACGACGACGATGAATATTCTCGTTAGAGCCGTATAAAAAGAAGGGGCGGAAAACTAATTTTCCGCCCCTTCTTTTTATGGGTACACCTTGTTTAAACCGTAAGGCTATAAGGCGCTCTTATAGGGTTGCCACGTAACTTATTTGCTTCGTCATCATTAGCAAACTCTTCTTTTTCCGGATTCCAACTCAACTTCCGGTTTAGTTCGTAACAGAGGTTGACAATCATACATAAAGAACTGGTGCGATGCCCTACTTCTACTGTGCTCAGAGGTTGTTTGCGTGTCTTCATCGAATTAAGAAAATCAGCATAATGGTCATTGCTCCGGTAAAGCCTGGTCTCGTTTTCTCCTATTTCCTGGTTTTGCAGCTTGGCAGGAATCGTATCCAAAAAGCTTCTGCTGATGTCGATTATTCCGTTGTCTCCAATAAAACGGACAGCATTCCCGTCACTTTTTCTGAATGGCTCGTGGGTCATAATTGTGCCATCGGCATAATACATGGTCAAGACTTTGTAGCCCTTCCCGTCTGCTGGGATAAATTCCACCGGCCCGGAGTTATCCATACCCATTGCCCATTGTACGATATCAAACATGTGGGCTCCCCAATCGGTAATCATTCCCCCTCCATATTCTTTGTAATTCCGCCAATTGGGATACACTCTCTTTTCAATAGGAGGTAATAATTCTTCATTGTATGGATTCATTGGCCCAGGCCCAATCCATTTTTCCCAATTAACATGTTTAGGAACAGGCTGTCCCGGCAAATCATACGGGGTAGGAGGAGGGCCTACGGAAACTTTAATCTCTCGTATCTTGCCGATATATCCGTTACGTACCAGTTCACAGGCATGCCGGAAATTCCGCCATGAGCGTTGCATATTACCAACTTGCAGCACACGGTTGTATTTGGCTACGGCATTAACCATGGCACGTCCTTCCTCGATGCTGTGAGCCATGGGTTTTTCTACATATACGTCTTTCCCTGCACGGCAAGCTTCTATGGTCATTACGGCATGCCAATGGTCGGGGGTGGCGATGATTACCCCGTCTATATCTTTCCGGTTTAATATTTCCTTGTAATCGGCATATTGTTTGAAGCCTTTATAGGCTTGCCCTCTTGCTTTCGTGATTTCTCCTTCAACGATTTCCTGCATGGCCTGCAGGCGGATAGAGTCGCAATCGGCGGCAGCCACTAAGTTGGCCCGACGGGCAAATTCGGGAGCTAACGTCCAACGTCCTTGCGCCCCGCAACCAATAATTCCCAGAGTAATCTGGTCGCTCGGTGCCATGTAATTAGTCCCGCCTAAAACATTGCGGGGTAAGATAGTGAATGCAGCGGCAGCCAATGTGCCGTTCCTTAGGAAACTTCTTCGATTCATGGTATTAATTCATTAATAATTAGATATAATAAATTGATTATTCACAAAGCTATTAAAAAAAACAGGTTAGTAATCATTCTTTTAAAATTTTTCTATATCCCCTTTGCCTAAAAAAAGAAAAGCCACCTCGTCCGAGGCAGCTTACGATTATATATAGGCATAGTTTTTTAGTCTTGATGAAAATCTTTCAGTTCTTTTTGCAGTTCCTGGCGGGCAAAGAAAATGCGGCTCTTTACTGTTCCCAGGGGTACATTTAATTTGTCTGCTATTTCATTGTATTTATAGCCGCTCAGGTACATGGAGAAAGGAACTTTCAAATCTTCGCTCAGTCCATTGACGGCATTTGTTATTTCCTGTATTTGGTAAGAACCGTCAGGAGTATCAAACCCAGAATCATTCAATACATCAACATTGTATATATCAACCCCTTGGTCGATGATTGTCTGTGCACGGACAGTTTTATGGTAATCGTTGATGAAGATATTACGCATAACGGTTAATACCCAACCTTTGAAGTTTACATTGTCCACAAATTTGTCTTGATTGTTCAACACTTTGAGGGTCGTGTCTTGAAGTAAATCCTGGGCATCTTCCCTGTTAGCGGTGAGCATTAAAGCAAAGTTCATCATGTTGTCTTGTAAGCTCAATAATTTTTGCTGAAATTGCAATGCATTCATAATTGTAGTCGTTATTTATAGGTTCTTTATTTGTTCGTGAGATTGTCTTTCTCTTCTTTTTGTTTTGTCTTCGTTTCTGATGACACTACAAAGATATGGGGAAGGAATGAATCTTATAAACTATTTAATTCATGTTAATAAGGAAAACAGTAACTTTAAGAATTACCCTCTAATTTGCTGGTGTTTGAACAGGATTTACAACTTCTACAACTGTTAAAATTCAGGATTTCACAACTAAGTGATTATAATTTACAACTATATTTGCGCCTGAGTTGCCGGATAAGCATTTGTTAGATTCTCGAAAAAAGATATAAGTTCGCGACCCGGAACCGCTCCATGTCCGGTAAACAGTGGTCATACTTTGGATAACAGGAATCCAATCCAGACAGCCAACATTCCTATAAGTATGCTTGAAAGGACGTAAAACGTAAATACCGGATAATTATTAGCTTCCAGCAATTGCATGTTTTCAGACGAAAAGGTGGAAAAGGTAGTATATCCTCCACAAAAACCTGTAACGAACAACAAATTAAAGTTTCTGTCGAGCAATTCATACCGTACAGCCAAACCGGCAAACAGTCCTATCAATAAACATCCCAAAATATTAACCACAAAAGTAGCCAAAGGAAAAGAACCGGGATTCAAATATTTATTGACACAAAAAGAGGTCAAGAAACGAAAAATGCTGCCTATCCCTCCGCCTAAACCAACTAAAAGTATTTGTTTCAGCATCTTAATCTGAAATTATTATGAAAAATATTACAATAGCTAAAAGTAATCCATTTTTAATCGCCAGCCAAACGAAACGCGGGAACAAAGGCAAATTATTTGCAAAATGACGCTTACATTGCTTGATCCGGGTCTTTTTCCGTCATATTTATATACAATATTTTTTATTCGCTCTAATAATCATGTAGATTAATATTTAATTTTCTTACGAATATGTTTTTCTTTGTATTCGGAAAAATAACAACATTAAAAAAAGCTAAGATGAGAATGTTAAACCAAAATGACTTACTGGAAAACTTAAACAAATCGGGATTAGACAGAAGGAGTTTCATTAAATATCTGACAGCCGTTGGTCTATTATCAATGGTAAATACACAAGAAGCCAAGGCTTTTTCGAGCAACGCTAAAGGAAAAATTGTAATCGTAGGCGGAGGCGCCGCTGGAATTAGTATGGCCGCCCGTTTAAAGAGATGGCTTAAGGATCCGGATATCACGTTGATAGACCCCAGCGACCGCCAATATTACCAACCGGGATTTACACTGATTGCTTCGGGTGTATACGAGCCTGGTGACGTTTGGAAAAAGCAGGAAGACTATATCCCTAAAAATGTGACCTGGATTAAAGACTCGGTTGCGGCAATCGACCCGGTTGCAAATGAAATTACTACCCGGAAGAGTGGGAAAATATCATACGATTTCCTGGTGCTGACACCCGGTTTGCAAATCAATTGGGACAAGGTGGAAGGCATTACCTATAATACGCTGGGGCAGGGAAATGCCCACTGTATCTATGACTTTAACGGGGCGCAAAAGACTTGGAAAGCCATACAGGAATTCTCTAAATCCGGTGGGCGGGGTATATTTACAGACACCTATACAAAGCATAAATGTGGTGGCGCCCCTAAAAAGATATGTTTGCTTACAGAGCATTATACCCGCAGGCAAAAGACACGCGAAAACGTAATGTTGGATTTTTATACCGCCTCCCACGAACTCTACGATGTGCCCTATTATACTCCGCGGTTGCTGGAGATTTATGACGAACGGAATATACCTATTTCTATAAATACCAAGGTGAAAGGGGTTGATACGGTGAAGAAACAGGTCTATTTTGAGAAAACAGAATTGCATGACAATGAGAAAATCGTCACTCCTTTCAGGGAAGATTATGATTTCCTTCATTTTACTCCGCCGATGTCTGCACCAACATTCGTGCGGGAATCAGGATTAGGATGGACAGAAGGCAAGTTTGCTGATGAAAACTGGGTGATGGTAGACAAAGAAACAATGGTGCATACCAAGTATTCGAATATTATTTCTCTTGGCGATTGCAGCGATTTACCTACCAGTAAAACATCGGCAGCTATCCGCGTGCAAGTACCCCTGGCTGCAAAAAATCTGATATCATTAATGGAAGGCAAAGCGCCTGGGGAGAAATATAACGGGTATGCCGCCTGCCCCATAGTGACCGATTACGGGCATGTGTTGCTCTGCGAATTTGATTATGCGAAAAAACGGGAAAGCTCCTTCCCATTCAGTTTGATGGACATGTCGAAAGAGTCCTGCCTGGCGTGGCTTCTTAAAGTTTATATCCTGAAACCGATGTTCTTTTACGGTATGCTTCGCGGAAAGGCTTAACGTTGGATTTTTCCCGATTTTCATTTGGATGTTTTTCCAAAAACATCCAAATGTTTTTATAAATTCACCCAAATGCTTTTCCAAAATCATCCAGATGAATAATCCATTATAATTTCAGGTATTCTTCCCGTTTGTATTTGGGAAGTTTCTTTATTACCTGGTCTGCCGAGTGTTGGATCAGTTCTTTTATCAGGTCATCGGGTAGGTCGTTGTCTAATGTAACCAAATTCCACAGAGGTGTTTTAAAATCAGTACTAGTTATACCGTTGTATTTTTCCCGCAGTTCTATGGACCTTTCCGGGTCGCATTTGAGGTTCGCTCTGAATATACCATCTTTAGGTTCTAAAGGGATATAGGCAAACATTTTTTCCATCACTTTGAACACTAATACATTGTGCCCGAGGAAAGGTAATGATTCGGTTGCTCCTTTGACGGAGAGGCAGGATTCGCGGAATTCTTCGATGTTCATAGCTATTCTTTCAGGAACAGGCCTTTGCGAGCGGGGATAATCAGGGTTACGGCGGCGGCACGGCGCACGAATCGTTTGTCGGAGGTTGCCCACTTTTTTAGTTCGGCGATGTATTCGGGGTACATCCTGATAAAGTCGCCTACAATGGTATTCATTTCAGGCTCTTTTTGTGGCGGATGATGGTCAGTAAATCGGTTAGTTGGCTTTCCCCTTTTACGTCGATTATCATAGGAATCAACCGGCCGGAAGGTTTAGCCTGGGCAAAATCAGCCTTGATGCTTTCGAATATATCCAATGCAGCGATGCCTTCGAGATGCTTTTCGGTGAAGTAAAAACTCGTTTTGAAGAAACCTTCCCAGACGGAAAGCCAAAGGATTGTCTTTTTCTTATACACGACTTTGCAGAGCCAGGCTTTGCCGTCGTTGTAGAATCGCCATTCGGGAGTCAGGGCGTACTCTTCGTTGGTGATTGTAGTGAGGAATGACTCCAGTACGGGGTAAATTGTTTCTCCGAGGGTGGCTTTTAATACTTCGTTCGAGGGGTATATGTCGGGGGTTCTTAATAACATTTGTGCTTCCATGAGGATGTTTTTTTAGTTTTTGATATGCTGTTTTATCTTTTTCATTGCCCAGTCGTAATGGCTGGATGTTGCCGAAACACAATAGCTGCCCGACGTTCATCTGCGGATAGGTTTTCCAGTTATAGAGTTCGGGCAGGAAGTTGGCAGCTTTGCCGTCTTTGTTTGCGTTGACCCATTTCAGGAGTAGTTGATGCCATTCGTAGAGGTGTACCAAGACATCGCGGAGGTTTCTGTCGCGGTCTTCGAACGAAAATTCAGCGTGTTGTTTTTCTTCGGGCATGGAAGCGATAAGTTTCCAGAGTTTGTCGAACTCTCCGTTTGCTGCAACGATCAAGGTGTCTTTGGTGGTTGGTCTTGCCATAATCACTTTTGTTTTAAGATGTAGGAATCAAAAATAGTATATATTATCCGGTTTTAGGAGTACCCGGATGAATAAAAGCCACTATAGATAATGTTAATTATTATTTATATTATTATTCGTACACATTGCTCTTTTTGATATAAAAATTTATCTTTGTAACTAAGATGTGCTTGGAGATTTTACGATTTTATGTCATATTATCGATTCTCTATCTAAGAACCATTTTGAAAAGCATTGTTTGAATAGTATTGTTAATCGATTTTAGGGCTACACATTTGATGCTGACGTAAGTAATGGAATTCAAGGAATAACCCCATTTGCTATAATGAGATTTTATAATAATGATTGGTGGGAAATTATAACGAATGAGCTGTATAAGAATGCTTTTCAAATAATGACATAGTAGAAATACCATGTGTATTAGGGGCATCATTTGAATATTAATTCAAATTACGATAGATGATATGAAAAGATTTTTTAAAGAGTTCATTAGGATTGTCAGCAAATATAAAATTGCTGTTTTGCTAAATATATTGAGCTTAAGTCTAGCTTTAGCAACTTCTATTGTCTTAATTATACAATTTCAGCATGAATGGGGTTATGACAAGTTTCACAAAGACTATTCTCGTATATTCAGGTTAGGCTTGTATGATCAAGAATGGGGAAACCAAGTAGTATTGTCTAGACCATTCATTGATGAATTTATAAAGTCTTCCCCACATATATTATCTGGGGCATTATATAATGGATGGGAGATGACCTTAAATTTCAACACAAATGATAGCGATCATAAATATCAAGATAAGGCAATTCAAATATATTCGTCTTTTTTAGATATTTTCAATTTTGAAATCATATATGGCGATGTTTCAAAATTTGAAGAGCCTAATATGGTGATTATTCCCGAATCGCTTTTTAATAAATTATTCAAAAATAAGAATTCAAATAATTTAATAATTGTGGATAATTGGAAATATGAGATACTTGCCGTTTATAAAGACTTCCCTGATAATTCTATCATTAAAAATGTGATATACATGGCTTTTCCAAAGGACAAAGATGTGGATTTTTGGTATGGCCAAAATTATCAATTATTTATAAAAGTAGACAACAATAACAATATTGACAATATTATTAATAACTTCAAATCCACATTTAAACATGATATGTATTCTTGGGAATCCAGGGATTTACGATTAACAAATGTGTCTAATATATATTATGAGAGTGATGCGAAATTTGATTCAAACACAACGAAAGGAAATAAATCTATCGTTTTGTTATTGTTTTCGCTCGCAATTATAATTTTACTGATCGCATCAGTAAATTTCAACAACTTTAACAACGCTTTAATTCCTATTAGACTGAAAAGTATTAATATTCAAAAAATATTAGGATCTACTACGATTAACCTTAGATTTAAATTACTTATAGAAAATATACTAATAATTTGTATTTCATTTTTGTTATCGCTTTTTTTTGTTAAAATAATTTCATTGTCTTTTATCAATGAAATGATACAAGTGGATTTATCGTTTAACAAAAATATAAATAGTATAATTCTAATGTTTGTTTTCGTCTTGTTGATTGGTTTTTTTATTGGTATATATCCAATTATTAGACTGACATCACATAAGCTTTCCGCAATGTTATCTGGAAGATTTTATACTAAAAAAAGTGGAATTATTAAGTATGGATTAGTATGTTTTCAATTCATTGTCACATTTGTATTAATAATGGCATCGTTAAATATCGTTTCTCAAAATAAATATTTGAAAAATACTATTTTTGGTTTCGATAAAAATAATGTAATTATAATGCAACTCAGTAATACATTGAGAAGTAAAATTGATGTTTTATATGAAAAAATAGCGTCTTCTCCTAATTTTGAAAATATAGGTTATTCACAAACTTTATTTTCCGGATCAGACGTATATCCTAAATGGGGATTTAAACATATGAACAATGATATTTCATTTTACACGCTTGTTGTTGATAAGAATTTTTTAAAGGTTATGGGTATAACTGTTCTAAATGGAAGAAATTTCAATGAAGATGACAACTTGAAAAGTGGAGGATCATACATAATTAATGAGATTGGAAGAAATACTTTTGGTTTAAATATTGGTGATAAGATAACGGTTAATTTCAACGATTTTGCTCAAGGTGAGATTGTTGGATTTATTTATGATATTAATTTTCAATCTTTGCGAAATTCAATCGAGCCTATGTGCTTTCATTTAGTCGAGTCAAACAGAAATCCATACTATGAATATGCTTATATAAAAGCCGCAAATAATATCAACATAAACGATGCTAAAGAACAATTATATGGTATAATTGAGTCAATAGATGATGCTTACAATTTGGACTTTGTTGAATTTGGCTCAATAATTGATGGATTGTATAAGAATGAGGCAAATCTATCATCTCTTATATCATTGTTTAGTATTATGGCTATTCTAATTTCTCTTGTTGGTGTTTTAGGTATTGTGATATTTGATAACCAACAAAGAAAAAGAGAAGTTTCAATAAGAAAAGTGTATGGAGCATCAAAATGGGATATATTAAAATCGATAACTATTCTTTATTTCAAAATTATTTCCTCCTGTTTTTTTCTGTCAATACCTGTCTCGTTGTCATTTCATAAGAAATGGTTGGAAAATTTTGCATTTAAAGAAGATGTACTTTGGTGGAATTATATTCTAATTTTCATCTTTGTTGAATTTTTAACATTGACAATTGTAGTATTTTATAGCTATAAATCTGCAACGGAAAATCCAGTAAAAAATATATGAATTAAATTATGTATATAGATACAGAGTACGCCGGGTCACGTGAAAGATATAAAAAAAGAGTATTTATGGGCTAAGTATGGAAAAGTAGCAAAACAAAGAAAAAAATGATAATTTAAAAATATATATCAATTGTTTATATTTTATTTTTCTTATTTTTCTTCTCTTTCTTTCCTTTTAAATATAACTGATAGCTATTGATTATATTCTGCCACAATACATAGGCAGCGGGGGCGACAGACGAGATAGGATTTAAATAAGTTTGTGCCATCCAAATGGCAAGAATGGTGTTTTTTTGCCCCAACCCTTGCCCGCAAGATACCGGGTCGCCATACCGTTTGCCAATGCGTCTTCCCAACAAGAACTGTCCAACACAAATAAACAAGGCGGCGACAGCAAGGCTAATCTCCACCTTGTAATCGGGATTTTTCTGCTCTACCAGAAATTTTGCCGTATTGCCGGTTACGATGGTCAATGCAACTGCCCATAAATAGAATGAAAGGCTGGGTATGTTTGCTATTGTTTTGGTCACTTTAGGAACGGAACGTTGCATAATCCATGCTACGAACAATGGGAAAAGTAAAATGGGGAGCACCTTTTTA
Source organism: Tannerellaceae bacterium (assembly GCA_031255855.1). Lineage (GTDB taxonomy): Bacteria > Bacteroidota > Bacteroidia > Bacteroidales > Tannerellaceae > DFXE01. Next base: position 207,589 of record JAIRRS010000152.1, read on the forward strand.
CATATATATATAAAAGCTTCGGCAAACGACATTTCCGTATGGAGCCCTATGAACGGGAAAAACAAAGGAGCCGCAATAGCCACTCCTATATTACATAATAAAAGGTAGCTGGTAAGAAACGCCACGTTGCCCCCCAACATACCTGTTATAACAGCAGCGGAAATGGCTGTCGGCGCCAATACACAGATAAAGGCTCCTTGTGCTACAATGGGATGATACAGCCTTACAAGCCCATAAACAATCAGGCAACCCACCATTTGGATGAATAATAGCCAAATGTGTGGCGGACGGATATGGATATCACGCGGCGACAGCTTGCAAAAAGTAATAAATAACATGATAAAAATGATGTAAGGCGCAAGGATAATCAGACGACTAACCCATGGATAGGCAGATATTCCGATTATCATCGCAATCGGCAGCGTCCAGTTCCTTATTGTTTGCAACACATCGTTTTGATTAGAAGCAGCAAAGATACTTCTTTATTTTTTTATTATATCATGGGAATTGATTAATTTTGCACGATTATTCCTTAGTAAAATATAATCAGTATGGCAATATACTTAAACGATGTCTCAAGGACTTTTGGAGAATACCTCCTTATTCCCGGCTTAACAACCAAACTATGTGTGCCCTCCAACATATCGTTGCGTACTCCTCTTGTGAAGCATAAATCAGGTGAAATGCCTGCTATTCGTTTGAATATCCCGTTTGTTTCGGCGATTATGCAATCCGTTTCCGGCCCGGAATTGGCTATTGAATTGGCTCGCAATGGCGGGATTTCTTTTATTTTCGGTTCCCAGCCAATTGAAAGTCAGGTTGAAATGGTACGTAAAGTAAAGAAATTCAAGTCAGGTTTCGTGGTGAGCGACTCAAACCTTACGCCGGAACACAGGCTGTCTGATGTGTTGGAGCTTGTCAAAAAAATGGGACATTCTACGATTGGAATTACAGACGATGGTACGCCCAACGGTAAATTATTAGGATTGGTTACCAGCCGTGATTTCCGTCCGGAGAAAGACGATCACAATATGAAAGTGAAGTTTTTCATGACTCCTTTTGAGAAATTGCATGTCGGCAAAGTAGGTATCTCTTTATCGGAGGCCAACCAAATCATTTGGGAGCATAAATTAAATACACTGCCAATTATAGACGAAAATCAAAACCTGGCCTATTTTGTTTTCCGTAAAGACTATGATAGCCATAGGGAAAATCCGTATGAATTATCAGGTTCGGATAAAACGTTATTAGTTGGTGCCGGTATTAATACCCGTGATTATAAAGAACGCGTGCCTGCTTTGATAGAAGCCGGTGTGGATGTATTGTGTATCGACTCGTCCGACGGCTATTCGGAATGGCAACAAGAAACGCTGGAATGGATCAAGAAAGAATATAACGACAATATATTGGTCGGCGCCGGAAACGTGGTTGACAGGGATGGGTTTGAATACCTTGTAAAAGCAGGGGCCGACTTCGTTAAAGTAGGTATCGGCGGCGGTTCTATCTGTATCACCCGCGAACAAAAAGGTATCGGGCGCGGACAAGCCACAGCTATCATGGATGTAGCACAAGCCCGCGACGAATATTTGAAAAATACGGGAATTTACATCCCGATTTGCAGCGATGGAGGATTGGTTCACGATTACCACATGGTACTTGCGTTGGCTATGGGAGCCGACTTCCTGATGATGGGACGCTACTTTGCCCGTTTCGACGAATCTCCTTCCAAGAAGCTCCGGATTGGTAATAATTACGTGAAAGAATACTGGGGAGAAGGTTCAAACCGTGCGCAAAACTGGCAACGGTATGATATGGGAGGCACCGAATCATTGAAATTCGAAGAAGGGGTAGACAGTTATGTTCCGTATGCAGGGAAAATGAAAGATAATCTGGCGATTACACTGGGCAAAATGAAAGCAACCATGTGTAGTTGCGGGGCTGTAACGATAGAAGAATTGCAAAGGAATGCCAAGATTACATTAGTTTCGTCAACCAGTATTGTGGAAGGTGGCGCACACGATGTAATTTTGAAAGAACAGACATAATCATCTTTATATGAAATATGAACACAGGCCCGGCTCTTTCTTTTTTATAAATGAAAGAAATCGGGCTTTTTAAATATGAATACATTATGAGAAAAAGAATTTTATTTGTTTTAACAATGGTTTTAGGGTGGATGAATACAATTGCGGCAGAACAACCCCCAATACGTATCTCGACAAATGAGACAGACCTTATCTTGTCGGTTGCTCCTAACGGGCGTTTATATCAAGGATATTTGGGTAAGCGATTGTCGAACGAATCGGATGTGGCCAACTTTTCATATTATGCGCCGGCCGGTTTGGGTGGGAGTAATACTTCCAGAGGTTGGGAAACCTACCCCGGCTCAGGCGCTGAGGATTATTTCGAACCGGCTTTTGCCATTACCCACAATGATGGAAATATGACTACTGTCCTGACGTATGTTTCTTCGGAAATTGAAAAGATAGACAATAATGTCACACAAACAATCATTTACCTGAAAGACAAGGTTTATCCGATAGATGTAACCCTCCATTATATCTCTTATGGAAAGGAAAACGTCATCAAATCATGGAGTGAAATTAAACATTCCGGGAAAAAACCTGTAACCATTTGGCGGTACGCTTCTAATATGCTCTATTTTGAGAATGCCCGTTACTTCCTTACGGAATTCAGTGGCGATTGGGCAAAGGAAGTTAATATGAGCAGTCAGGAACTGCAATTCGGGAAAAAGATAATCGACACAAAGCTTGGCGCCCGGGCGGCTATGCACACGTATCCGTTCTTTGAATTGGGTTTGGATGGAATTCCCCGCGAAAATGAAGGAGAGGTTCTGTTGGGTACATTGGGTTGGACGGGTAATTTCCAGTTTACTTTCGAAGTGGATAATGCAGGCAACTTACGGGTGATTTCAGGTATTAACCCTTATGCTTCGATGTATGAATTAAAGCCGAACGAAATTTTCAAAACACCGGAATTCATCTTTACGTTAAGCAGTTGCGGGACGGGGAAAGCCAGTCGTGACATCCATGATTGGGCGCGTCAATATCAACTGAAAGACGGTAAGGGCGACCGGCTGACCCTTCTCAACAATTGGGAAGCGACTTACTTTAATTTTGATGAAAAAAAGCTGGAAGGATTGATGAAAGAAGCGGAAAGCCTCGGTGTTGATATGTTCTTGTTGGATGATGGTTGGTTTGCAAATAAATACCCGCGGGAAAACGACAGGGCTGGTCTTGGCGACTGGGAGGTAAATAGGAGTAAACTTCCCAATGGTATCCCTCACCTTGTGAAATCGGCAGCAGAAGCCGGTGTTAAGTTCGGTATTTGGATAGAGCCTGAAATGGTGAATCCCAAAAGCGAACTATTAGAGAAGCATCCTGAATGGGCGATACGCCTACCCAATCGTGAAACCTATTATTTTCGTAACCAATTGGTGCTGGATCTGAGTAACCCTGTAGTGCAAGACTATGTATTTGGAGTAGTAGATAAAATAATGATTGAAAATCCGAACATCGCCTATTTCAAATGGGATTGTAACAGTCCGATAACGAATGTTTATTCTCCTTATTTAAAGGACAAGCAAAACCAACTATATATAGATCATGTTCGTGGTGTATATAACGTATTTGAAAGGGTAAAGGAAAAATACCCGAATGTTCCGATGATGCTTTGTTCCGGCGGAGGAGCACGTTGCGATTATGAAGCATTAAAATACTTCACGGAATTTTGGTGTAGCGACAATACAGATCCGATAGAGCGTCTTTACATCCAATGGGGATACTCACATTTCTTCCCGGTTAAATCAATGGCGGCTCATGTTACAAGCTGGAATAAAGACACAAGTATCAAATTCCGTACGGATGTAGCGATGATGTGTAAGTTAGGTTTCGACATCAACCTAAAGGAAATGGACGAAAAAGAGTTGTCCTATTGCCAAAACGCAGTTGCAAACTATAACCGTATGAAACCTGTAATACTGGATGGTGATTTTTATCGTTTAGTATCTCCGTATGAAGCCAATCATACAGCCGTCATGCATGTATCCAAAACGAAGGAAAAAGCCGTATTGTATGCCTATGATATTCATCCTCGTTATGGCGAAAAGCTACTGCCGGTCAAGTTACAGGGCCTTGAACCGTCCAAGAACTACAAGGTAGAAGAAATTAATCTTATGCCGGGAACTACTTCCCGTTTAGGAGAGAATGACAAAATATATTCGGGAGATTATTTAATGAAAGTCGGCCTAAAAGCCTTCACAAATGGCCAAATTAACAGTCGGATAATAGAAATAACCCAACAATAATGAAAAAAAACGCCAAATGAGTTGCAGAATCAAAAAAACTGCATATCTTTGCACCCGTAATCAAAAAACGAGGTGCCATAGCTCAGTTGGTAGAGCAAAGGACTGAAAATCCTTGTGTCCCCGGTTCGATTCCTGGTGGCACCACGAAAGCAGAAAGCAAAAAGAAGTAAAACTCCGAAAGTCATTGATTTTCGGGGTTTTATATTTTTAAACGAAAAGCAAAACAGAGTGGAATATGGAAGTTGGAGTGGTGAAATAGGGGGTCAGTCCGAAAACCCGGTTGTATTTATCTTCAGTTATGCGCATAAGTTTGCTAATCTAAACAAGAAGAATGGAATATCGGAAACTCCTCTAAACTGTCTTCTAAAAGCCTTTA
>JAIRRS010000014.1 GCA_031255855.1 Tannerellaceae bacterium
CGTCGAAGGCTTCCTTATTGAAAACGGAAAGTTAACACAACCCATCTCTGAGATGAACGTCACCGGAAATATACTCACGTTGTGGAACAACCTCGCGGAAGTAGGAAACGACATCCGCGAATCCTCAAGCTGGCGTATCCCATCGCTCGCCTTCAAAGAAGTAGACTTTAGCGGACTGTAAACAAAAATACGGAACACGCCACACGGAAATCCACCGTTACGCGTGTTCCGTACCACTCATACTATATTAAGGTAATACCCCTTCCCAAACAAAAAAAGACGGAAACCGTTTCCTAAGGTCAATCGCTTTGTCAAACAACCCAAAAACCGACGAACCCGAACCCGTCATGGAAGCATACAATGCCCCAGCCTCATACAACGCCTCTTTCACTTCCTCAATAAGAGGATAAACCGGAAAAACACACGCCTCAAAATCATTCGCCATAACACCCCGCCAATCCCTGACAGGCCGCTCAGCAATCTCTCTCAACGACACCTCCGGCCGCCGGGGAGTAATCATCCCATATGCGTCGGAAGTCGACACAGCCACATCCGGCTTCACTAGGCACAAATAATACCCTCGCAAAGAAAGCGTCACCTTCTCAAACACATTCCCAGTCCCACTGGCAAAAACAGGCTGGTTCTGGATAAAAAAAGGACAATCAGCCCCCAATTCCGCCGCCATCTGTTCCAACTCATCCGTCGGGATACCTAAACGGCAAAAGTCATTCAACAGCTTCAGCATATACGCCCCATCCGACGACCCCCCTCCCAGCCCAGCGCCAAAAGGAATCTCCTTCAGCAGGTGAACACCCAGCGCAGGCAAGGAATAACGAGCCTCAATCAAGTTCATAGCCCTCATCACCAGATTTTTCTCCAAAGGCGCATCCACAGGAATACCCGACTGCCGGAAAGAAAATGTCTCCGACTCCACCACCTCCAAAGCGTCTCTCACAGGAACAGGATAAAAAATCGTCTCAATATCATGGTAGCCATCCTGCCGCCTACCCACAACATTCAACCCCAGGTTTATCTTCGCGTTGGGAAAACAAATCATAATACCCAAACAACCCTTATTTAATATTAGGCTCCTCCAGCCCGTAACCTCTTTTCCTATCCTCCTTCTTCAATACCAATCCCAGGAGAAAAGCCAAAGCCCCCAAAGAAGCAAAAATAAGCATAGGAACAGTATAACTATACTTAACAGCCTCACCGGCAGCAATCCGCTCAGCCACACCCGGATTAGAAACCTTCAATACCCAGCCAATAATAATAGGGACAAACATAAGGCCCATATTCTGTATCCAGAATGTCACAGAATAAGCTGAACCCAACACCTTGTTATCCACCAGCTTCGGAACAGAAGGCCACAAAGCCGCAGGAACCAGGGAAAACGATATCCCCAAAAGAATAATAGCCCCAAAGGCAACCGGCTTGCTAAACAAATGATCCGGAGTCAAAGCAAAAACCAAATGACAAACAATCACCAGCAAAGAACCCAGGATAAGCATCGTAGCCCCTTTTCCTTTCCTGTCAAGAAACCAGCCCAACAAAGGCGTAAGAACCATCGCACCGATAGGAAAATAAGAAAAAAGAGCGCTCGCGTCAGCAGTCGGCAAATTCAAACGGCTCTCAAGCATACCTGTCGCGAATTTCTGGAAAGGAAATATCGTAGAATAAAACAACACACACAAACCCGCAACCGTCCAAAAGATCTTCGAACCAAAGATAAACTTCAAATCACCAATCTTAAACTCATCCTCAGAAGCTCCCTCCAAACACCGATCCTGCCGGTCTAGCTTACGGTCAAACAAAAAATAAATACAAAACGAAAGAAAACCAATCAACAACAGCAAAGTAGCAATACCCACCGACCGGGAAACACCTCCGGATTCAGCCCACACCGGAGACAACCGGAACACAGCAAACACACCCAAACGGGCAATCGCCATCTCAAGACCCATCGCCAAAGCAAGCTCCTTACCATTAAACCACTTCACAATACCCTTCGACACCGTCACGCCAGCCATCTCAACTCCGCAACCAAAAATAGCGAAACCAATACACGCCACCTTAGCCGAAGCAGGAAAACCCGGCAGGAAAGAACCAAAAAATTCATGCCCCAAACCACCGTTGGCAAACACGTCGCTCACACCATACAACTTAATAGACGCCCCCAAAACCATCAGGAACGCCGACAACAAAGCCGAATAACGAACCCCTATCTTATCAAGGATAACACCCGCAAAAATAAGGAACAAAGCAAATACATTCAAGAAATACTCCGAACCGCCAACCGTACCAAACGTCTCAGGCGACCACTCCAAATGCGTTTCCAACAACGTACTCAACGGAGCCAGCACATCAACAAACATATAAGCAAAAAACATCGTACTCGACAACAAAACAAGGGCTATCCAACGGAACACCATCGAATCCCTCAATGTAGTAGTTTGATTTTCAATCATAATAATAAACTGTTATTTTAAATTATTAATTCATAAGTCAAGCAAAGGCAAAGCGTCGGCAACCACAAAATTACTCCCGCCGACAAACACCATATCATCAATACCGGCCACGCTCAACACCTGAAACACAGCATCCTCCACCGTATCATACACCTCCCCTTGCAAACCAATCGCCCGGGCACGCATCTCAAGAACATCCGGAGGCAAAGCACGCTCAACAGACGCCCGCGTAAACAAATAAGTCCCACATGCCGGCATCTCGCGCAACACCTCATCAATATCTTTATCCCTCGACAACCCAATTATCATATACAAGTTCAAACGTAGTTCAGCCTCCGCTTCAATCTGAGGAGTAAGATGCTTCCAAGCCCCCACATTATGACCCGTATCAAGCACAATATAAGGAACCTCCGACACCACCTGCCACCGACCACGAAGCCCCGTAAGCTCCACAACACGCGAAAAACCCTCCTTCACGGCACGCGCCGGAACATTCATATCCAACGTACGCAACGCCTGCAACACACACAACACCGTCTGCGTATTAGCATACTGTGCAAGACCATCCAATCCACCCAGCAACACCCCATAATCAACAGAGTTATAACGCCACTCCCCGTCACCCGAAAGACGCGCCTCACCCTTCAACACCGGATCAATCAGCGGACTAAACAAAGGAGCCTTCAAATCGCCAGCCCGCTTCCTAAACACATCAGCCACCACGCCATCATCCATCTCCCCAATCACCACAGGCACGCCAGCCTTTATAATACCAGCCTTTTCAAAAGCAATCTCACCCAGCGTATCACCCAAAAACTGCGTATGATCCTTACTGATACCCGTAATCACACTCACAAGCGGAGAAATAATATTTGTACTATCCAAGCGTCCGCCCAAGCCAACCTCAATAACAGCAATATCAACCCCTGCAGCGCGGAAATAATCAAAAGCCATAGCCGACGTCAACTCAAAAAAAGAAGGACCCAACGGCTCAAAAACCTCCCTGTGCACCTCCACAAAACGCGTCACATACTCCTTCGGAATCATCTCCCCATCCACCCGGATACGCTCGCGAAAATCAACCAAATGCGGCGACGTATAAAGCCCCACCTTATAACCGGCCCGCTGAAGGATCGCAGCCAGCAAATGGCAAACAGAACCCTTCCCGTTTGTCCCACCCACATGAATCGTCTTATACGCCTCATGAGGATTACCCAAATAATTATCCAGGGCGATACTCGTATCAAGTCCCGGTTTATAAGCCCCACCGCCGATATGCTCAAACACCGGCGTACTTCCATATAAATAGTGCAAAGTCTCTTCGTATGTCATTCCATATAAATTAGTATTCGTGCAAAAGTACGTAATAAATCCAATTATTAGGTTTACGTAAGCATGATTAACATCATGCTTATACCTATTATGTTTGATACTATCTTCGACACACTTCCGGTATGCCTCCGATACACCTCCACCCAAAAACAGTAACTAAATAATAGGAACAAAACCAAAGCAAAAACAAACGATAACCAACACATAAATATTATAAAAATATAGAAAACTCCAACACAAACAACCATAACCACAAAAAAATCCAACAAAACACTACAAGATAAACGAAAAGTTCATACTTTTGAAAAGCTAAACATATTCGTAAATATAGCTACCAAAAAGTTTACACAATTATTAATTTAAAGTTCTTTCTTATGAAAAATTTAGTATTAGTTTTATTTTCACTCATCTTTTTTTGTTCCCTAGCAGAAAGTCGTCAACTGGACAACGATTATTACATAAACGGTCCATACCAAGTTACTCTTACAGGAGCATCTGTAGGAGCCAGTTATTCTTTGTATTACCCACCAAGCGGAGCAACATATGTGTGGAAGATTCAGAGTGGTGGTGGAGCATATATATCCTCTTCCAACGGAACATATTGCTCACTGACATTCTATCAAAAAGGACAATGCCGATTATCTTGTGAGATTTATATAGACGGCGTCAGAGTCGATACTTCCACCATATATATAATGGTCAATTAAATTTTGAGGAATTGTTTAGTTTGTAGAATGCGGGAGTTTTGTTTGTAGTTTTACAAACATCTTTGCATGCGTAGGAATTAAACAATTCCTCTTACCTTTTTACCAAAAAACAGAACACCCATGAAAAACATCATCCGGATACCCCTGCTAATAGCCTTCTGTAGCCTCGCCTCCTGCATCGACAGATTTGAGCCCGAAGGAATCATAGCCCCACAGGAAGGTCTCCTCGTAGTAGACGGCGTTATAACAAGCGGAGTAACCACAATCGAACTAAGCCGCACCATCCCCATGGAAACAGAATGGTACGACGCTCCGGCCGTAGACAACGCCACCCTCTACGTAGAATGTAACGACGGCACTCGGTTCACCCAAACAACCAACCTGGGAAAAGGGACATACAAAATACTAACAGGTGAACTACACCCCGGCAAACAATACCGCCTCCACATCCACATCAACGGCAAAACCTACGAATCCGACTACCTCGCCCCCCTCTCCTCCCCCGCAATCGACAGCATATCCTATCAAAAGCAAGAGCCGGGAGACCCCATCCATATCACCGTATCCACACACGATGAAGCCTCCAACCCATCCTATTTCCGCTGGACATACCAAGAAAACTGGGAATTTAAGTCCGAACTCTTCGCCCAATACGGCAAGTTATACGGCTACGGACCCAACATCTACTTCGATTTGAATTCATCAAACAACATCTACTACTGCTGGGGAACCAATCAATCCCGCGCGTTCGCATTGGGAACAACCGATAAACTGTCGCAAAACATCATATCACACAAACGACTGGTAAAGATACCATCAGACAGCGAGAAAATATCAATACTCTACCACATTGCCGTCAGCCAATACCGCATACGCGAAAAAGCATACCATTACTTCACAAACCAGCAAAAGAACATATCGCAAACCGGAGGCATTTTTTCTCTGATCCCCGGCGAAATAAGAGGCAACATCCACTCCCTTACCACGCCCGGCGAATGGGTCATCGGATACGTGGAAGTATCCATCCCCTCCGTAAAAGAACAATTCATGCCGGAACTCACCCTGGCCTACGAGCCACCGCCACAAACATGCGCCCGCGCAGTTTCGAACATACCTACCGGCCTCATATATATGTTGGGAGACCCCATCCTCTATGCTCCCGAACGCTGCCTCGATTGCACCACACGCGGAACCAAAAACAAACCCGCCTTCTGGCCGACAAGCCATCTATAACAAAGAATCAATACGCCTCAAACTGCTCCTGATTCAGGGAATAATATCTCCCCCTCAATTGAAGAAGTTCCCGGTGATTCCCCTGCTCAACAATCCGCCCGTCTTCCAAAACAAGAATCAAATCGGCATTGCGGATCGTAGACAAGCGATGAGCGATTATCAGGCTGGTACGCCCCTCCATCAACTTGTCCAGCCCCTGCTGGATAAGAATCTCACTGCGGGTATCAATATTACTCGTAGCCTCGTCCAAAAGCAAAATCGGAGGATCGGCAACTGCCGCGCGGGCTATATTCAGCAACTGCCGCTGCCCCTGGCTAAGGTTAGCCCCATCATTCTCCAACAACGTATCATACCCACGCGGCAAACGCTTTATAAAAGAATGTGCAGCAGTTAGCTTAGCAGCTTCAACCACCTCTGCGTCTGTCGCATCCGGCCTGCCGAAACGGATATTCTCACGCACACTTCCCGTAAACAAATGAGTATCCTGCAACACGATAGCCATAGCCTTCCGAAGGCTCTCACGAGTCACGCTCCTTACCGGACAGCCGTCAATCGTTATCTCCCCCTCCCAAATATCAAAGAAACGGGGAAGCAAGTTCAATATCGTCGTCTTTCCCGCGCCCGTAGCCCCCACAAGCGCTATCTTACATCCCCGGCGGGCATGGAGCGACACGTCCTTCAAAATAGTCTTCCCCGGCTTATAGCCGAAAAACACACGGCTGAAAGTCACATCACCCTTTACATCATTCAACGCCACCGCGTCGGGAGCATCCGGCATTTCAGGCGCTTCGTCCATAATCGCAAAGATGCGCTCCGCCCCCGCGAAAGCAGCCTGGATATTATTATACAGGCTGGCCAACTCGTTTATCGGCCGTCCGAATTGGCGGGAATATTGCAGGAATGCCGCCAAACCGCCAACATCAAACCCGCGGAAAATAGCAAGCAAAGCCCCTGCAATCGTAATAATAACGTAATTCAACGTATTGAGGTTCTGCATAACAGGCATCATCAAACCCGAATAAAACTGAGCCTTCAACGACTTGCCTTTCAAATCCTCATTCCGTACATCAAAACCAGATATTACCTGTTTTTCATGCCCGAAGACTTTAATAACCTTCTGCCCACTTATCATTTCTTCGATATACCCGTTGATATGCCCCAGCGATTCCTGCTGCGCCCTGAAATACTTGCGGCTCTTCCCCACCGTCATACGGGCAAAAAGAAACATAACCGGTACAGTTATCAACGTAACCAACGTCAACACAGGGCTTATATAAAGCATCAAGACAAATATCCCCACCAGGGAAAGGGCGCTCGACAACATGTCGGAAAGGCTGTCGGTCAGCGCGTCGCTTATGCGGTCAATATCATTCGTATAGCGGCTCATCAAATCGCCATGCTGGTGGGTATCAAAATATGTGATAGGCAAACGCTCCATTTTGCCGAAAAGCTCGATACGCATACGCGTCACCGTTCGTTGCCCTATCTCATTCAACAACCTGTATTGTATATACACAGCCGCAACCCCCGTAATATAAACCGCCCCCAAAATCAATAAAATACGAACAAGCCCTTGCAAGTCTCCGGGAATAATATAGTCATTGATAATCGGACGAATCATATACGACCCTGCCAGGCTTGATACAAGGCTTACGATTATCAGGAAACCGATGACCAACAGCAAACGGCGGTCGCATGCCATATATGAGATAAGCCTCAGGAATGTTTTCTTTGCCTCCTTCGGTTTTCCGCCATCTTTCATGTGATTGCCATGCGCCATTATTGAAGGGTTATTTGTTGAGAATAATAGATTTCCTTATACACCTCCGAAGTACGTATCAGTTCATCAGGCTTACCCACGGCTTCCACTCGCCCATCTTCCAACACGATAACCCTGTCGGCAGATTGCATCGTATGAACCCGTTGGGTGATGATAAACACTGTTGTATCAGCCAATAGCGCATTAAGGTTCCTTCGTATCCTCAATTCTGTTTCCGTATCTACGGCGCTGGTGCTATCGTCCAATATCAATATTTTAGGTTTGCCAAGCAAGGCACGGGCAATGCAAAGCCGTTGTTTCTGGCCGCCGGAAACATTCACTCCTCCCCGCCCAAGCATCGTATCATATCCTTCCGGAAACGAAAGAATAAAATCGTGGGCCTCGGCGGCGCGGGCGGCTGCTTCTATTTCAGGTTGCGTAGCGCCCTGTTTACCCCATCGCAGGTTATCGGCAATCGTTCCCGTAAACAATTCGTTCTTTTGAAGCACCATTCCGATTTTACAATGCAACTCGTCAGAATGGTAATCTTTTACATTTATATTGTCTATACTCACCTCTCCCTTCGTAACATCATACAAACGGGGAATAAGCTGCACCATCGACGACTTGGCCGAGCCGGTAGCTCCCACAACCGCTATCGTTTCTCCCTGGTTCACCTCAAAGGTCACATCCTGCAACACATCCTCTTCTCCTCCCTCATACCTGAAGCTGACATTCCTGAATGCTACCCTTCCTTCCCTGATACGGTGCGAACCGGCCAATCCGGCAGGAGGGTCAACCAGCGAAGGTTTCGCGTTCAACACCTCAACAATACGTTCCGACGATGCCGACGCCCTCACAAAGGCCATAATAATTACCGACAGCATCATAAGCGACATCAATACTTGCGTGAGATAATTGACAAAGGAGATCAATTCGCCCACTTTTATTTCATTGCCGACTACTTTATTCCCGCCAAACCACAAGATAGCCATAAGGGAAAGGTTCATAACCAACTGCATGACGGGAAACATCGTAACTACCGTATTGGAAGCCTTAATAACCAAATCGCGTAAATCGTCACTGCTTTTAGCAAACTTCCCGGCCTCAAATCCTTCCCGTACAAACGACTTGACAACCCGGATGTTGATCAGGTTTTCACGTACCACGCCATTGAGCCGGTCTAATTGTTGCTGCACCTTCAGGAACAGGGGGAAACCTTTCCGCAGAATTAAATAAACACTGATACTGAGTACGGGAATCGACACAAGTAATATCATTGCCAGCCCGGTATTTATCCTGACTACAAAGAAAACGGTCATGACCAACATCATCGGCGCACGCAACAGGATACGCATAGACATCAATACAATATGCTGAATCCTGGTAATGTCGCTTGTAAGGCGGGTGATAAGCGATGCCGAATTAAACCGGTCTATGTCATTGAATGTCAATTGTTGTATTTTATCAAACAACGCCGTGCGCAAGTCCGTGCCAAAACCAATGGAGGTTTTGGACGATATATAAATATTCGCAACGCTGAACAACAAACCGGCCAACGATATCAACACCATATGCAGGCCGACTTCAGACACAACCAATAAATCCCTCTGTATCACCCCATCGTCTATAATCCGCGCCATAAACAAAGGCTGCACTGTTTCACTCAGTACGGCAATAAGGATAAGAAAAGGGCTAATGGCCAGGCTTATCTTATATCTTTCTAATATCTCCCAATATTTCTTCATACCCGGACAGGCGCAAACTTAACTAAAATAAATGATTACAGGTAAGCAATCACTTTATTCCGGTCGGTTTGCGATGTCTCAAACTCCGACGTTACAATGCTGCTGCCCATCGGCACGTTTTCGTTGCGGTATTCCATTTTACTATATAAGGGGCTTCGGGCCGAGGTGTGAAACTCCTTCGCTCCTGTTTCCGCCGCTATTTGGGCAATATTATGCTCGCGCACGCCGCTACCGGGCATAATGATGATGCGCCCGTCGGCGCGCTTTACCAATTCGGCAATCAACGGGATTCCTTTTTCGGCAACAGGTTGCTGGCCGGATGTCAATATACGGTCGCAACCGGCGGCGATAATCTGCTCCAAAGCCGCAAAAGGATCGCGACAAACGTCGAAAGCCCGATGGAATGTGACAGACAACGGCTTGCTGGCAGCTACCAACCTATTTAGCAATTCAACATCTATCCATCCTTCTTTCGTCAGGCAGCCGAAAACAACCCCATGTACATTCAACTGCTTAGCCATTTCAATATCATACAACATGGATTGTATTTCGGCCGGCGTATACAGGAAATCCCCCCCCCGTGGACGTATAATAATGTTTATATCAATATGGGAAGTAAGCGCCTGCGCTGCTTTAATTTCTCCATAACTGGGCGTAGTACCCCCTTCGGGAATAGCCGCGCAAAGTTCTACACGTTTGGCGCCTCCGGCTTCGGCTTCGATACAACTCTGTGCCGAATTAGCGCATATTTCAATGATACGATTCGTTTTCATTACATTTGACTTAATTCAGATACAAAAATAAGCATTTGGATGAATTGGGGAAAACATCTGGATGATTCTCCCAAATCATCCAAATGAAAATTGGAAAACATCCAGATGAATTTGAACTCTATTCAAACACATTTTTTTTATGTGCTAATATATTGAATAATAATTATATATTTGCATAATTCAGTTGTTAAATAAATTGCCATGATTAAAACCGAAAATCTCCAGAAAATCTTCCGTACCGAAGAAGTGGAAACATGGGCGTTAAATAACGTCAGTTTAGAAATTGCAGAAGGCGAGTTTGTCGCCATCATGGGACCATCAGTTACTGAGGTATTTTCTTAATTAAACATCTAATCTTAATCTTTGCAAAATATGTTTCTACATTACCTCAAAATCACATTTCGTAATCTGCGAAAATATAAGACCCAAAACATCATCAGCATTATTGGGCTGGCAATAGGGTTTGTCTGTTTTGCTTTTTCCGCCTTATGGATAAGGTATGAAATGAGTTACGACAATTTTCACCAGGACGCCGACAGGATATACGTTGTACAGAGAATTCCATTCAAATGGATTAACGGTTCGAATGAAATACGATACTATAACTCTCCTTATTTGTTCGCAGAATGGCTTGAAGCAAATTATCCGGAGGTAGAAAGTGCTTGTGCTTTCCGAATTTCCAAAGTAATTTTAAATACTAGTAAAGATTTACCCATTCTACACCTTGATCATTCTGTTAATCAATTTTTTAATCTGAATTTACCGGAGTCCTTTTTTCTAATACCACAAGAGGAGAGGCCTATGGCTGTATTGCCTGAATTCGAACATGAAGGAACGAAAGAAATGGTAAAACAACATACCGGTTGGGAAGTGGATCTTTTGCCCATATTGCAGCATTGGCCGACAAATACGAATATTAAGTTTCAAGCGGCTATTCCGATAAATCACGCCACTCCGGAACAATATTTAAAAAATTGGAATTTTGCAACTTGTGAAGTCTATATACGCCTTAAAGAAGGAGCGGATATACAGACTCTTCAGGAAAAATTGGATAAAGTGACCTTACCCGAATCGTCTGTGCCAACATCGTTTCTCCTGACGCCATTGACCGGTTTTCGGTATATGAATCAGTCAAAGAATATATTTGCCAGTGTCACAGCCGGGTATGTAGAAGCCGATATCAAATTCACCTATATACAAATCTTTGCCGTAGCAGGGCTATTGGTAATTTTATGTTCACTGTTCAATCATCTGACACTTTATGTCACCCGTGTACGGATGCGACTTCGCGAATTAGCGCTGCGCAAAGTAAATGGCGCTACCGATTGGCAAATTGGCGAAACACTTTATATTGATTTTCTTTTAACGATTTTATTGTCGCTCGTTGCTGGTTTTATATTGATGGCCTGTTTGCTTCCCACTTTCAAGGCGTATGCCGATATCGGACACAATAATGTCAGCATTTATACTGAAATGACGCTTTATGCAGTTTTGTTGATAATATGTGGCTTTATTGTCGGTAGTATTCCCGTTTTGTATTTTCGCAGGCAAGCATTGAACGAAAATATCAAGGGAATGGGCAGTCTGGGATCACGAAACCTGTTCCGGAAGAGCAGTCTGTTGCTACAACTGACTATCAGCCTGGGGATGATGTTTTGTGCCGCCGTTTTTATCAAACAGATGCACTTCCTGCATAACACAGACATGGGAGTAAACCGCCAAAATATTGTACGTTTGTTTTCACAAGTACGCTGTTGTCGATTGATGCCATCACATATCGACAAATTCAAGCAAATTCCCGGAATCATTGATGTAATTCCTACAACAGAAGCTTTTTTCAGAGTTTTGATGATTCCAACTCAAAATGTCTCTTTTCCTAAAGATGGAGAAGAAGTAATATTCAACTATTCCCGGATTGATGCGGAGGAGCGTTTTTTTGACTTCTTTGGAATAACTATTATTGAGGGTAGAGGTTTTCATATGGGCGAAGCAGCAAGCGCCAATGTCTCCCCCTATGATCCTTTTAAAGGCCGACCGGTGGTGCTCAATGAGACAGCGATGAAAGAATTTGGCGAGGCTACAAAATACATAAATGTAGTAGGTGTGGCAAAGGATTTCTTAATAATGCCGACTCTCAAAATGAAACCTGTAATAATAGTTTCTCCTCCTGATCCCGGCATTTTTTATTCGTTTTACTACAAATACGAAGAGGGCCAACGTCAACAAACCCAACAGGCTATTACCGAATGGCTGCATGAGGAGTTTCCCGGCAATGGCGAATTTGAAATCGGGTATCACTATATGGAAGATTATTTTGAAGATGCTTTAAAATCAGAACGGGCGTTACTTTCGCTTTTGTCTGTGATGTCCATTGTTTGTATCCTGATTGCTGTTTTCGGGGTTTATTCTCTGACGAGCCTTACGTGTGAACAACGCCGCAAGGAGATTGCTATACGGAAAGTCAATGGGGCGGAAGTGTTTGATATTATGAATATCTTCTTCAAGGAATACATTTTGCTGCTTGGAATAGCGGCGCTTATTGCTTTCCCTGTGGGATATGTGATTATGAAGCATTGGCTGGAGGGCTATGCCAAACAGACTTCGATGGATGCATGGCTGTATGTGCTGATTACCCTGATTGTGTTTGTTGTTACCGTATTGTCTATTGTATCTATGGTATGGAGAACAGCCAGTCAAAATCCGGGAGAAGTGGTGAAAAACGAATGATTTATTATTTGGATGAATTTGAACTCTATTCAAAAAATAGTATCTTCGCCAAATCAAAAAAGTACTAATCTTACTAATTTCATATGAAAAGAAAAAGCTTAATGTTGCTTGTAGCCACAATTTTGGCGTGCAGTATCCTGTTTTCGTCTTGCATAGGACCGTTCAATTTGACAAACAAATTGCTAACTTGGAACAAGGAAATCGATAGCAAATTCGTAAACGAATTAGTCTTCCTGTCTATCACACCCGTATACATCCTAACTATTATAACCGACCTCCTGGTAATCAATTCCATTGAATTTTGGACCGGAAACAATCCTGTTACCGATGTCGGAACAATAAAAACCATCAAAGGAAATGAGGGTACTTACACGGTAGAAACCAAAGCCGACGGATATACAATCCAAAAAGAAGGTGAAGAAAATGTAATTGAACTAAGCTTCAACAAAGCGGAAAAGACATGGAGTGTAGAAGCCGGCAACGAAAGTCACAAGTTAATCACCTTCACAGAAACCGGCGAAGTTGTCATGTACCTTCCCGACGGAAGCGAAATGAACGTCACATTAAACGAAGCAGGTGTACTTGCATTCCAACAAGTAGCCGCCAATTACGCTTTATACGCCGCGCGTTAAAAAATACAACACATATCCATAATTAATTCCATATATTGATGAAAAGTCTGATTCTTAACATGCGTTTTCTCTTACTGGTTAGTTTTTTCTTATCCACAACCGCATTAAAAGCGACAAATAAGGAAGCCGTCAAACCCTATTGGCAAGATGTACAAGTGGTAGCCGTAAACAAAGAACTTCCCCGAAGTTCTTTCATGACATATCCCGACAAACAAAGCGCCCTTGCCCAACGTTTCGAAAACAGCCCCTATTATTTGTCGCTTAATGGCACATGGAAATTCTTTTTCACCGATTCATATAAGGAATTGCCAGAGAATATAACAGACCCTTCCGTCAAAACATCTTCGTGGCACGATATAAAAGTCCCGGGCAACTGGGAAGTCCAAGGCTATGGAGTAGCCATTTATACCAACCACGGGTATGAATTCAAACCGCGCAACCCGCAACCTCCCCTTTTGCCGGAAGACAATCCGGTGGGGGTATACCGTAGGGATATTGAAATACCGGCCGGATGGGAAGGCAGGGATATCTACCTTCACATTGCCGGAGCCAAATCAGGGGTTTATGTCTACCTCAACGGAGAAGAAGTTGGCTATAGTGAAGATTCGAAAAACCCGGCCGAATTCCTGATTAATCCCTACCTTAAATCAGGTAAAAATGTCCTTGCCCTGAAAATCTTCCGCTGGAGCACAGGCTCATATCTGGAATGTCAGGATTTCTGGCGCATCAGCGGAATCGAAAGGGATGTATTCCTGTATTCCCAACCCCAAACAGCTATCAATGATTTTCGTATTGTCTCAACATTAGACGACCATTATAAAGACGGCATATTCAAACTGGCTATCGATGTAAAAAACCATACAAACGAGATTAAAAATATAGACATTCGCTACGAATTACTGGATATGTCCGGAAAAACAGTGGCCACAGAAGAAAAAAACACCTGGGTAAGCGCCAATAACAGCACGACAACCTCTTTTGAGGAGGTACTTCCCACTGTTGCCCAATGGTCGTCGGAAATGCCGAATCTGTTTAAATTGCTGATGACCGTAAAAGAGAATGGAATTATCACAGAGGTGGTTCCATATAACGTAGGTTTCCGACGGATTGAAATCAAGGAAACCAACCAACCGGCTGCAAACGGCAAGCCATATACATTACTCTTCATCAACGGGCAGCCCATAAAGTTGAAAGGTGTAAATATTCATGAACATAATCCGCTGACAGGCCATTATGTAACCGAAGATATCATGCGGAAAGATTTCGAGTTGATGAAACAACACAATCTGAACACCGTTCGCCTGTCCCATTATCCACAAGACAGGAGGTTTTATGAATTATGCGATGAATATGGCCTGTACGTATACAACGAAGCCAATATTGAATCGCACGGCATGTATTATAATTTAAGCAAGGGACGAACATTGGGTAATAACCCGGAATGGCTGACAGCCCACCTCGACCGTATTATAAACATGTATGAGCGGAATAAAAACTATCCCTCTGTCACCTTCTGGTCGTTAGGCAACGAAGCCGGAAACGGATATAACTTCTATCAGGCATACCTTTGGATTAAAGAAAAAGACAACTCATTAATGAACCGTCCAGTAAATTACGAACGCGCCCTTTGGGAATGGAATACCGATATGTATGTGCCTCAATATCCGGGCGCTAAATGGCTGGAAGAAATAGGTGTAACAGGAAGCGACCGGCCGGTTGTCCCTTCCGAATATTCGCATGCCATGGGAAATTCAAATGGCAACTTATGGGACCAATGGAAAGCTATCTATAAACATCCGAATCTGCAGGGAGGTTATATTTGGGACTGGGTAGACCAGGGAATCTTGGCTGTCGACAAAAACGGAAGAGAGTATTGGACATACGGTGGCGACTATGGCACAGACGCTCCCAGCGATGGCAATTTCCTATGCAATGGCTTAGTAAATCCTGATCGCAATCCGCATCCGGCTATGGCGGAAGTAAAATATGTTCATCAGAATTTTGCTTTTGAAGATATAGATGCTTCCAAAGGGTTATTCCGCGTAACCAACCGTTTTTACTTTACAAACAGCGGGAAATACCATATCCAATATACCATTATGGCTAACGGCAAACCATTGTCGGGTGGTAAGCTTCCTTTAAACCTGGCTCCCCAGGCTTCAACGGATGTAATAATCCCTATCAATAATCTCAAACCCCGGCCGGGAATAGAATATTTTGTCAATTTCAAAGTTACAACGACTCAGCCCGAACCGTTAATTCCGGTCGGATATGAAATCGCACACGACCAGTTTTTACTCCCTGTAAACGGAGGGAAAAAAGCGTATAAGACCAGTGGCCCTAAGCTGACCACATCCGCAAACGGTGATGTCTTAGCGGTTTCGTCTTCTAAAGTAAACTTCGTATTCAATAAAAAATCAGGAATAGTAACGTCATACAAAGTAGACAATGTTGAATACTTCAATGAAGGTTTCGGCATACAACCCAACTTCTGGCGTGCTCCTACCGACAACGATTACGGCAACGGATCCCCCAAACGTCTCCAAATATGGAAACAATGCAGCAAAAACTTCAACGTAGCCGATGCAACACTCAAATTGGTCGAGGGGAACGCCGAACTTAAAATCAGTTATTTATTACCTACCGGTAATTTATACCTTATTACATACACTGTTTTCCCGAGTGGTATAGTCAACACATCTGTTCGCTTCACTTCAACGGAAATGAATGAAACAGAATCCGAAATATCCGAAGCAACCCGTATGGCAACCTTTACTCCCGGTAACGAAGAGGCGCGTAAATCGGCGGCAAAACTGGAAGTACCCCGCATCGGTATACGTTTCAGACTACCCTTATCAATGGAAAAAGTCCAGTATTTCGGACGCGGACCCGAAGAAAATTATGTCGACAGAAATGCCGGAACATTGGTAGGCCTATATAATACCACTGCCGAAAAAATGTATTATCCCTATGTCCGTCCACAGGAAAACGGTCATCATACAGACACACGCTGGGTAGCATTTACAGGAGGAAAAACGCCGGGATTACTTATTGAAGCCGACCGTTTAATTGGGTTCAACGCGCTTCGCAACGCTGTTGAAGATTTTGATTCGGAAGAAGCGTTGCCACACCCCTATCAATGGAACAACTTCTCTCCCGAAGACATTGCCGCTAAAAATGAAGACGAGGCAAAAAATGTGTTACGCAGGATGCATCATGTAAATGATATCACACCACGTAATTATGTGGAAGTATGTATAGACATGAAACAACAAGGATTGGCCGGCTACAACAGTTGGGGAGCCCGTCCTGAATCCGGATATGCAATTCCGGCAAACCGGGAATACAACTGGGGATTTACATTAATCCCCATAAGTACCCATCGGTAGTAAATCCGGCCGATTAATAAAAGCTAAATCCTCTGGTTGGTTTAATGGCAAAACCTAAACGGAGGTTGCTATGGTATTTTTTATATTCAAGCAGATTTTCACCATAGCCATTGTAGTATTGAAGGAAAAAGTATTGATTGTTCTTTTTATTGAATTTATAACTCAACTCTATTTGGGTATTAAAACTCAACCGCCAGGTTTTGCGTTTGATAAATAGTATGCCGATATTAAACGCACGGTCGTTTGTGAGATAGTTGCCTCCAAGTTCAAAGATACCTTTATAATGGAGGATATCCTTGTTGTTCCTTCCGTCGATGATGGGATACCAAGTCTTGAACTGTACGTCGAAATTATTAGTTAGAACAAGGCTGGAACCAACGGTTATTTTATTCCAACTACGCGAATAAGTAGTGACCGAACCGTTTGATTCATGTTCCCCCTTTAAATAGACCGTACCTCTGTACTGTCCTTTGTAAATAATATGATGCCCTATACCCAGGGCAGGGTTGAAATTAATATCGCGCATCGGAAGAGCATTCTCTAAAATACTCCAATATGCCTGTTGTGTATATTGCAGGAAAAGATAGGTTTTGAAAGGCAACTTACTTTTGGTAATGCGTTGTTGTATGCTTAACTGAAACTTTATATCCGCATTATGTCTCGTCACTTTATGATTGAGTGGTATCCCTCCCATAAAATAATTATCTTTATACAATCCAAAAGATGGCGTACTTTCTATTTCGGCTCGTATACTGTCGGCGTTATAATAATCGGATAATTGTGCTGATGCAGCAAAACATACTTGAAAAACAAGTACAAAAAGAAAGAATCTAATCATAATATCTATTTTGAAGTTGCAAATATAGATTAAATTCAACGATTACTTTAGCCTCCAATACTATTATTTATACCTTTGCATCCATGGAAAAAGTATATGAATACTACAAAAACAATATCGAAGCATATTCCCGTCGCGTAGACGGATTACGAAAGAAAATACACCTTCTCGGCACTATCCGTTTGCTTATAGTCATAGCGGCAGTAATTACCACTTGGTTTTTATGGTCGTTGAACTGGCAAATTATTACAGGGGCTTTATTGCTTTTTGCCATTCCTTTTGCCACATTGATGATTTATCATTCCATATTTTCTAATCAAAAAGCATATTCCGAAGCACTTGTTAAGCTTTGCAAAAATGAACTAAATGGATTAGACTATGATTTCAGCGCTTTCGACGGTGCGCCGGAAAAAATAAACAGCGAACATTCCTTCAGTCTGGACTTGGATCTCTTTGGCGAACGTTCTTTTTATCAATCAATAAACCGTACGGTTACTTCTATCGGGAGAGAGTTGTTAGCCAACTGGTTTATTAATCCGCTGTCAGACAAAAACGAGATTTTAAAACGCCAGGAAGCAGTCAGGGAGCTATCTACGTTGTCGCAACTCAGGCAATATTTTTACGTCACAGGGATATTACCCAAAGAAAAAAATGAAGATTTAGACCTGCTGGATCGTTTAGTAAATATGCCTGCTTATTTTGCAAACAACCGTATCTGGAAAATCTCCATCTGGGTGGTTCCGGTTGTTTGGATTTGCTTATTTGTTCTATTGGGGATTAATCTAATTAACCCAACGGTATTTGGAGCAATATTTGTCGTGAGTTTCCTTATGGCTTATGCGCCTATTAAGAAAATTAATAAGATATATGGTACAGTCAATAAAATGGAGAAAATCCTGGCTACATATGCCCAATTGATGAAATCCATCGAAGGAGATGCATTCCAATCCAAACTATTGTCGGAAATCAGCCGGTTGTTGGTTCATAAAAACATAACTGCCTCAAAAGCCATCCGGAAACTATCGTCCCATATCGGTACATTGGATCAAAGAGGAACGCTAACGGGCGTATTACTAAATATCTTTACATTCCGGGACATCCGCGCTGTTATTTCCATCGAAAAATGGAATATGAATTACGGGAAGTGCATAAAACAATGGTTCAACACCCTGGCACAATTTGACGCGCTTAGTTCTCTCGGCGGGTTTTATTTTAACCATCCCGATTATACGTTTCCGGAAATAACAGACAGCTACTTTAAAATGTCAGGGAAATCAATAGGACACCCCTTAATACCACGCAACATATGCGTTAAAAACGATATTTCCATTGATGAAAATCCTTTTTTCTTAATAATCACCGGAGCTAATATGGCTGGAAAAAGTACCTATCTAAGGACTGTTGGATTAAACTTCCTTTTATCTTGCATAGGCGCTCCTGTTTGTGCCGATAAGTTAACGGTTTACCCGGCTAAATTAGTGACCAGTCTCCGTACTTCGGACTCCTTGGTAAGTAATGAATCATATTTCTTTGCCGAATTAAAAAGGCTTAAGATGATTATCGACAGGCTACAATCCGCGGAAGAGCTGTTTATCATCCTCGACGAAATATTAAAAGGAACTAATTCTATTGATAAACAGAAAGGCTCCTTCGCATTAATGAAACAATTGATAACATGCGATACTTGCGGGATTATCGCTACCCATGATCTGGCTTTGGGTTCGTTGGAAGAAGAATTTCCCACTCAAATAAAAAACTTCCGCTTTGAAGCCGACATAACAAACGACGAATTAACCTTCTCTTATAAGCTTCGTGAAGGTATCGCACAAAATATGAATGCCTGCTTCCTGATGAAAAAAATGGGAATCACGGTTTAATGGCAATCAATCATTACTTCTTATAGTATTTCAAGGCTTCCGGCAGATACTTCCGAAGTTCGGTAATACGGTTGACATCGCTGGGGTGTGTACTCATAAACTCGGGTATCCCGCCTTCTTTTCCCTGCGCCATCTTCTGCCAGAAAGAAACAGCCGCCTGTGGGTTATACCCGGCAATAGCCATAAATATCAATCCCATATGGTCGGCTTCGTACTCATGTTTACGTGAATAAGGAAGCATTATTCCATATTGGGTACCCAAACCATATACTGTTCCGGCAATGTTTTGCACGGCAGAAGACGTTCCGCTTATGGCAGTCCCCAACACAGCGGCGCCATATTCAGTCATTAATTGCTGGCTCATACGTTCGTTTGAATGTTTGGCCACGGCGTGAGCCACTTCATGACCCATAATCGCCGCCAGTTCATCGTCGGACGCAATATATTTCATAATGCCTTCATATACGACAATTTTGCCACCCGGCATGCAAAAAGCATTTACGTCCGCACTTTGCACAAGATTAAATTCCCAGGAAAAGTTCTTGATTTCCGATTCCAATCCATTCGTTCTCAAATAAGTTTCCGTAGCCGCAGCAATATTTTTCCCTACCCGTACGACTTGGTTGGTCATCGTTTGGTTGGCCGAACGTTTAGCCGATTTCATATAATTATCATATTGCGTCAAACTAGCTGTCAGCACTTCCTGGTCGCCAACTAACAAAACTTGCCTGCGTCCTGTTAAAGGTACACTTCCACAACTACTTAATAACAGTAGCGTTGTAACAAATAAACCGATAAACCGCTTCATGTTGCTTTTCTTTTATAACGTGAATATTATACAAAAATATATTTGTTTTTTTAAATCACCAATAAACAACGTTTATATTTAGATTGTTAAATCGTTCTTTTATAAAGTTTTGCCATATCAATTACCCCGACTCTCCATTTATAAAATCATAAAAAGCCGTCCTGCCTCACGGTAAGACGGCTATAGTAACTACATAATAATTATGAACAAAGGGTTTAGCGACCCTAACCCAAACCTTTTTTACCTTAAATATAATACCATACAAATTTTTCTATAATCTCATATGTATTAGACTTTTCCACTTTAAAAACGTTTAATGGAAAAATCTCTTTTTACCGTTTTGTTTCTATGAGTATTTTGTTATATAACATAATATCCCTGATTATTGTTTTGAAATACAGACCATTATTCGATTCAACATTGTACAAAACGACAAAAATTCAATAAATATTTAAAATTAATCCTACAATTGCATATTTATTCAAATACAAACAGTATATTTGCAATCATTTTTGAATAAATATACAAGATGAGTGTTAGAAAAGAACGGTTAGACGCTATATGCGGAATCATTCAGACGGAAGTAATTTGCAACCAGGAAGAATTACTGAAGCGGCTGGAAACAAAAGGTTTTACCATTACCCAAGCTACACTCTCGCGGGATATAAAACAACTAAAAATTGCCCGGATGCATGATGGGAACGACAACTATGTATACCGCCTTCCCGACCCTTCGTTGCAAGCCTCCCATTCTACGGAGCGACCCAAGATTCATCCCAATATTGAATTTTCAGGCAATCTGATAGTTATAAAAACACGTCCGGGATATGCTATGGGAATAGCTTCCGATATAGATTCGAATGCACCACACGAGATATTGGCAACTATTGCAGGCGACGATACTATTTTAGTCATTCCCCGCGAAGGGTACAAACGAGAGAATATAGCCGAGGCTATCGCCCGGTTCATCTAATAAATGAACGTTGATAATCCATACTACATAAATGGCAAAGAAAATTAATAAAAAAGAAGAAAGTATATACGACATCGATGTAATGGTAGCTGATGCTTCATTCGAAATATATGTAGATACAATATTGGAAACTATTGAAGCGGCAGCCAGTGTGAGAGGCACTGGTATTGCCAGGCGTACCCACGATTATATCACTCAGAAAATGAAAGAAGGCAAGGCGATCATAGCTTTAGCAGGAGATGAATTTGCCGGTTTTACCTATATTGAGTCATGGGGCAACAAACAATATGTTGCTACTTCGGGTCTCATCGTAGTAGAAAAGTTTAGGAAAAAAGGGTTGGCTAAACGGATTAAAGAAGCTTCTTTTGCACTTGCCCGCTTGCGTTGGCCAAAAGCAAAACTGTTTAGTCTCACATCAGGTAGCGCAGTAATGAAAATGAATACGGAACTGGGATATGTACCCGTTACATTCAGTGAACTCACTGATGACGAAGCATTTTGGAGAGCGTGTGAAGGATGTGTGAATCACGACATATTACTCCGGACAGACAGAAAGTATTGTATTTGCACAGCTATGCTATACGACCCCAATCCCCCTGCAATATCTCCCAAAGGAGGAAGTATAAAAAGAAATAATAAAACAAAATAACGAATAGAAAATCATGAAAAAGAAAGTAGTATTAGCATTCAGTGGCGGGTTGGATACGTCCTATTGTGCCATGTATTTGTCTAAAGACATGGGTTATGAAGTATATACAGCTCTTGCCAATACCGGCGGATTCACGGAAGAAGAATGTAAAGCCATTGAAGAAAGGGCTTACCGCCTGGGTGCCGTAAAACACGTTACCCTCAATATCGAACAGGAATATTATGAAAAGAGTATTAAATACATGGTATTCGGGAATGTATTACGCAACGGCACCTATCCCATTTCTGTAAGTTCCGAACGCATTTTCCAGGCACTGGCTACGATTCAATATGCAAAAGAAATAGGGGCCGACGCAGTTGCTCACGGAAGTACCGGCGCTGGTAATGACCAGGTTCGTTTCGATCTTACATTTAATGTGTTGGCTCCCGAAATGGAAATCATTACTCCTACCCGCGACAGAAACTTGAGCCGCGAATACGAAATCAACTACCTGAAAGAAAACGGCTACGAAGCTGATTTCAAGAAAATGGAATATTCCATTAACAAAGGCCTTTGGGGAACAAGCGTGGGTGGCAAGGAAACGCTACATTCCAACCAGACATTACCAGACACCGCATATCCTTCGCAATTGGAGATCGATGATGATGAAACAGAAGAAGACATCCACATTGATTTCACAAATGGAGAAATTTCCGGTGTAAACGGTGTGTCGTATAAAAATAAAGTAGATGCTATCCGCAAAGTAGAAGAATTAGGCGCTCGTTGGGCGATCGGACGCGACATGCATGTTGGCGATACCATAATCGGTATCAAAGGACGTGTAGGTTTTGAGGCAGCCGGATCACTTTTGATAATCAATGCGCACAAACTTCTGGAAAAACATACTCTTACCAAGTGGCAACAATATTGGAAAGACCAGATCGGAAACTGGTATGGCATGTTCCTCCACGAAGCTCAATACCTTGAACCGGTTATGCGCGACATGGAAGCCTTCCTGCAAAGTACACAAAAGAATGTAACCGGACGCGTAATCATTACACTCCGTCCATATACATACACATTAGTAGGAATTGAAAGCGAACACGACCTGATGAAAAGCGATTTCGGCGTATATGGCGAAGAACAAAAAGCCTGGACAGCCGACGATGCCAAAGGGTTCACCAAGATACTAGGCAACCAGATGAAAATATATTATAACGTTAATCATTAATGTCAAAAACATGATTAAAATTGGAATTATTGGTGGCGCCGGATATACGGCAGGTGAGTTGATACGTTTATTGATTAATCATCCCGATGCCGAAATAGTTTTTATAAACAGTTCCAGTAATGCTGGAAATAAAATAACGGATGTCCACGCGGGATTATACGGTGAAACAGATTTAGTATTCACCCATGAACTGCCCCTGAACGATATTGATCTACTGTTTTTCTGTACGGCACACGGTGACACAAAGAAATTCATGGACTCGCACCCGGTTCCTGAAACATTGAAAATCATCGATTTGTCAACAGATTACCGCATCAAAAGCGAAGAACATGACTTTATTTACGGACTACCGGAACTAAACCGACGGCAGATATGCAAATCTACACACGTAGCCAATCCGGGATGTTTCGCCACCTGCATCCAATTAGGTATCCTCCCGCTTGCCAAGCATTTGATGTTGAACAGCGAAATCCATGTAAATGCCATCACGGGTTCGACAGGCGCTGGGGTAAAACCTTCGCCTGCCACACATTTTAGTTGGCGAAACGATAATATCTCGGTCTACAAACCATTCGAACATCAGCATTTGGCAGAGATAAAACAAAGCCTTACCCAACTGCAAAATAGTTTCCATAGTTCCATCAACTTTATTCCGGTACGGGGTAATTTCTCTCGCGGTATCTTTGCCACAACATACGTTGATACCAAGATTGAACTGGAGGAATTCCGACGAATCTACGCGGAATATTACAATGACCATTCGTTTACATTCATCACCGATAAAAACCCGGACTTAAAACAAGTGGTCAACACCAACAAATGTTTAATCCATTTGCAAAAGTTCGGAAACAAGCTCTTAATCATTTCTATGATAGACAATCTGCTGAAAGGCGCCAGCGGCCAGGCCGTCCATAACATGAACCTGCTTTTCAACCTCGAAGAAACAGTAGGTCTTCATTTGAAACCTTCAGCGTTTTAATAACAGTTGACAACTAACAATTTGCATATGAAATTATTCGACGTATATCCTTTATTTAATATAGAAATAGTAAAAGGGAAAGGTTGCCATGTATGGGATACGGAAGGCACGGAATACCTTGATTTATATGGCGGACATGCGGTTATTTCCGTAGGGCATAGCCATCCGGCCTTCGTATTGGCCATTACAGAGCAAGTAAATAAATTGGCATTTTATTCAAACTCGGTAATCAATAGCCTGCAACAAAAGCTGGCCGATAAATTGGGAAAAGCATCTGGGTATGATGATTATGCCCTTTTCCTAATCAATACAGGAGCTGAAGCAAACGAAAATGCCTTGAAATTGGCATCGTTCCATAACGGGAAAAAACGGGTGATTGCTTTCAAACATTCTTTCCATGGAAGAACGTCTGCCGCCGTACGCGTAACCGACAATCCGTCTATCATTGCACCTGTAAATGAAGGGTTACCTGTTACATACCTTCCGTTGAACGACCCTTATTTAGTAGAAACCGAACTGAAAAAAGGAGATGTTTCTTCTCTCATTATTGAAGGAATTCAGGGAGTCGGCGGCATACAAGTACCTTCCAATGAGTTTATGCAATCGCTTCGTGAGCTTTGTACCCAATATAATGTATGCATGATTGTTGACGAAATTCAATCCGGCTACGGAAGAAGCGGAAAGTTCTTCGCCCATCAATATGCCGGTATTCGTCCGGATATTATTACAGTCGCCAAAGGGATTGCCAACGGGTTTCCAATGGGAGCCGTATTAATCAGCCCGATGTTTAAGGCTGTTTACGGAATGCTTGGCACCACTTTCGGAGGAAACCACCTGGCATGTGCGGCAGCTATCGCCGTATTAGACATTATGGAAAATGAAAAACTCATTGAAAACGTAAATACCGTAGGAAATTACCTGATGGGGGAACTTCGCCAACTACCTGGAATCAAAGAATTGCGGGGGCGCGGTTTAATAATAGGTATTGAGTTTGAGGAGTCAATCAAAGAAGTAAGAAGTAAACTCCTTTTTGAAGAAAAAGTCTTTACCGGAGTTGCCGGAACAAATACAATCCGCCTACTCCCTCCTTTATCTCTGACATTGGAAGAGGCGGAAGATTTTATGAAAAGGTTTAAAAAAGTTCATCCTTCAACTCTCTGAAGGAGGAGTACGGTATTATCACTCTCCTTTGGGTCATTAAAAAAGACGGTAATGTTCTCGTGAGAAACATTACCGTCTTTTATTATTATCCTTTTTTAGGAAAACTTTCTTGGGCTTTCCTTGATTCTACTTACACATTTCATTGATGATAGCAATCAATTCGCTTCCTAATTCTTCGGCTTCTCTCATAGTATGCGCTTCAGAATAAATACGAATGATAGGTTCGGTGTTGCTTTTACGAAGATGTACCCATTTGTCGGGAAAATCTATCTTCACTCCGTCTATATCCGTAATATCATGTTGTGAGAATTTTTCTTTTACTTTTTCCAGAATGGCATCCACGTTGATGTCGGGTGTAAGTTCCACCTTCTGTTTTGAGATAAAATAAGGTGGGTATGTAGCCCGCAATTCACTTACCTTCATCTTCTTTTTAGCCAAATGCGTCAGGAATAAAGCAATACCGACCAATGCATCGCGACCGTAATGACTATCGGGGTAGATTATACCACCATTGCCTTCGCCACCGATTACGGTGTTAGTCTCTTTCATTTTCGCTACTACATTTACTTCACCTACAGCGGCAGCGTTGTATTGTCCGCCATGTGCCAACGTTACATCCCGAAGGGCACGGCTCGAACTCAGGTTGCTCACCGTGTTACCCGGTGTGTGGCTTAACACGTAATCGCTCACGGCAACCAACGTATATTCTTCACCAAACATCTCGCCATTTTCACAAACGATAGCCAAACGGTCAACATCCGGATCAACAACAAAGCCTACATCTGCTTTCGCTTGTGTCATTAACTCAGAAATTTCCGTCAGGTTCTCCGGTAATGGTTCCGGATTATGTGAAAAATTTCCGTGAGGAGCACAATGTAGTTTGAAAATTTCTTTTACACCCAAAGCGTATAACAATTCGGGGATAACAATTCCACCCACAGAATTTACGGCATCTATCGCTACACGAAATCCGGCAGCTTTAATAGCTTCTACATCTACAAGCGCTAGATTCAAGACACTCTCTATATGCTTTTGCAGATATGAGGCATCGGCAATAACTTTACCTAAATGGTTGACATCGGCAAAGATAAATTCTTCAGACGCAGCCGTATCCAGCACCTCTTGCCCTTCGGCGGCGTTTAGAAATTCGCCTTTTTCGTTTAACAATTTCAATGCGTTCCATTGTTTCGGATTATGACTGGCAGTAAGAATGATACCTCCACAAGCCTTTTCCATTGCAACAGCCAACTCTGTGGTAGGGGTAGTTGCCAAGTCTAAATCAACTACATCAAAACCCATACCTGTAAGTGTTCCTAAAACAATGTGTTTAACCATCGGCCCGGATATACGTGCATCCCGACCCACTACAATTTTGTTCGACGTTGTTTGGGCATTTTTCCGTATAAATGTAGCATAAGCTGCTACAAACTTTACAATAGCTAATGGGTTTAAGCCATCGTCCGGATTTCCACCAATAGTTCCACGGATTCCGGAAATAGATTTGATCAGAGTCATAGTATATAGTTTATCGTTTATTTTTCGAAGAGATATCTTACTTTATCAAAATAAATGGGATAGCCATCTTTTTGTTGAGAAGTACTACCATTTCTAAACGGTACAATCAATTTTACAACAGAACTGTCACCTACATAATCCAAACCGCTTACCAAGCCTGTACTGAAAAGATATCCATAGTAATCATCAATCGAAGTATAACCACCATATTGAATGCCAATAGGCCAACTTACATTATTCGCAGACCCATCTAAAGGATCGAAGCCATTGAATTCAATTGGATCATTCAATAACATTTTACCGCTGGCTCTTAATAGAATTTTCGTACTTCCTACGGTGGCCCGTCTACCATTACCGGAATCAATAACATTTAAATAGACTCCGCTACTCAATTTCACAAATTGATTTTCTTTAAAAACGCCATCAGCAGGATAATTCTTTAACACATCTATGCCTTCAGCATCTATGAAACGTTCAATAACTTTTCTTTCATCTTTCAACATAGCCGTATACGACTTATTCTTATTATTACAGGACAAAATCAATAGGACTGCACACAAAATCATCAATATATTAAAACCTTTTTTCATCTGTTATTCTAATTAATAAATGCTTACCAAATGTATGTATTATACGTTAATTTTCAGTCGCAGTTTTTCAATTCTTCAAAATTATTAGGATTAAATTCGTTAAGACTTTGTTCAAATGTCTTTACCGCATCCTCTAAAGAACCATAGAATTCCCCTCCGGAAGCGTTCTTATGTCCTCCTCCGTTAAAATACTTAGCAGCAAATTTATTGCAAGGAAAATCACCTACCGAACGGAATGAAATTTTTATATAGTCTTTGTCTTCCCTGATAAATACGGAAAACCTCGTTCCCTCAATGCTCAACGGAAGATTAACAAATCCTTCCGTATCTCCTGTTACATATTGAAAACGCTTGAGTTCCTCCTTCGAAAGCGTAATTAATGCCGCGTGCTGCCCCGGGTAAGTCTTCATTTTTTCATATAAAACAAATCCCATCAAACGGAGGCGTGGCTCCGAATAAACCTGGTTGACGCGACGATAGATTAAATCTTTATCTATCCCTTTCTTAACAAGCTCAGTTATTATGGTATATATCTCAGGATGATTCGAATTGTATGTAAACGCTCCGGTATCTGTCATCATCCCCGTATAAATACATTCGGCCGCTTCCTTGGTTATCTGTTCAAACATTCCCATCCGGCAAATTAAACGGAAAACCAATTCGCTCGTAGATGATATCTCAGGATACGACATAACCAAACGGCAAAAATCCGAAGGATTCAAATGATGATCTATCATTATCTTTCGTCCGTCGGCCGCGACCACTGTCGAGGC
Source organism: Tannerellaceae bacterium (assembly GCA_031255855.1). Classification (GTDB taxonomy): domain Bacteria; phylum Bacteroidota; class Bacteroidia; order Bacteroidales; family Tannerellaceae; genus DFXE01. The sequence goes on from JAIRRS010000014.1 coordinate 28,142, forward strand.
TAACTTCTCAATACGTTTTGGTTCATTAAAGTCAAGACAAAAAATCACGTCGGCATCCCGTATCAACTGTTCGGCAAATTCGGGATACTTCTCATGTATTACAATATCTTTTGCACAAGGCATCCATTTATAAAAAGTAGGAAAATCATTCGGAACAACAACAGATACATTGTCTTTTTCTAATTCATTCAAAAAATGAAACAATCCCAAAGAAGAACCTATCGCATCACCGTCTGGCGTTACATGTGTCACAATAACGAATTTGTCGCCTTTATCAATATATTTCCAGGCTTTTTGTATTTCCTCTTCCTTAATAATTTTCGTCAACATGCCAATTAAAATTATCGCGTCCAAAGGTACGACTTTTTTATATTCTAATGTGTAAATATTTCTCAATAAGCAACAAAAGCAAGACAATTAACAACAAAAACAAAGAACACAATAACAAACGCGGACGTTTACCGGATTGATATATAAACAATAAAATCAAAGAGGCATAACTCAAAAGCATCATCGCAAAGCTAAACCGGAATGTAACCGAACAATATGGTAAACGGCTAAATGCGTCAACAATCCAAACCATACTGTGTGTAAGCTTTTCCACACCATAGCGAATCCAGTCCAAAGCGGGAGACCAATCCGGCAAACAGGTCAACACAAGTGCAACAGGTATCAACAAGGTAGCAATCAGAGTAAGCGGTAGATTCGTCAAAAGAAAGACAAGGGAAAAATACCCGAAATAATATAAACAAAGAAAAGTAACCCCAATTTGTGCTGCCAATGTTACAGTAACCCATCCCCAAGGTATAGACAATAGCGGATTCCTGACTACAATTCGTTTTTTAATGATCGGTTGCAGATACAATATAGACCATACCGCCACATAGCTCAATTGAAATCCTATGTCAAAAAAATAAAACGGATCATATACCAATAAGCAGAAAGCTGATGCAGCCAAAGTGTTATATCCATCTGTCTGACGGCGCAATTGCCTACCCGTCAGGTATAATGTAAGCATTGTGCCTGCCCGGACAGACGACACGGCCAATCCCGTTATCAACACAAACATCCACAACAGGATCAGCGTCAATAAATACTTAAACCAACGACCAACCGTATTTCTCGATAAAACGGATAATATCCGGGAAAGAAACCCACAAACAATCGCCACATGGAAACCGCTGACAGCTAAAATATGCGCAACTCCCGTCACTGAAAATTGTTGCCGGATTTCACGGCTCATAGATTGTTTATGACCTAACGTGATAGTAGCAAGGACGGATTTTTCAGTATCCGATAAAGACAATTCGCTGAAAGTATTTACTAGGCGTTGTTGTATACGTCCCGCCCACTCCATCAACGGCCCTGATGAAGAATCCCGGCTTCTATGTTCGTGGTAATAAGTCATTTGTATTGATAAGAAAAGCAACAAACAGGCAAAAACAACTCCCCAGATCCAACGTGCACCGTATGCAGGTAACGCTTTATAAGTAATTGATATAAAAAATGACATCAGTAGTACTCCCAAGGGAAAAAGCAACAAAACAAAAGAGATTTTTTCCAACGCCCATACAGATTGCCAAACAATCCCGGATATCCATATAAACAAAGGGCGTACAAATGGACGCATACATATCTCTTTTATCATAGGTAAGAATGGCTAAAGGTAAACAGTGTATGAATTATCAATCGTAAATCACCTCTCTCATTTTAAAGGTTTTTCAGTTCTTTGATTGTTTGGATGGGGTTTGACGATTTGAATACGAAGCTACCTGTTACAAGGACATCAGCGCCGGCTGTTAATAGCCGTTTTCCTGTTTGCATGTTTACACCCCCGTCTACTTCTATCAGTGTATTCAATCCTTTACGGGTAATCATGTCTTTTAAACGGGCGGTCTTTTCAACAGAATGTTCGATGAACGTCTGCCCTCCAAAACCGGGATTGACCGACATTAGTAAAACCATATCGATGTCATGGATAATATCTTCCAACAAATGAACCGGCATGTGCGGGTTTAATGTTACACCGGCCTTCATACCAGCGTCTTTTATGGCCGACACCGTACGATGCAAATGAGGGGATACTTCATAATGGATGGTCATCATGTGGGCGCCTGCGGCTGCTACTTCGCGAATAAACTTCTGGGGTTCCACAATCATCAAATGGACATCCATCGGCTTTTTCAATATAGGCTTTACGGCCTCAAGCACAGGAAAACCAAAAGAGATGTTCGGCACAAATACTCCGTCCATTATATCCATATGCAACCAATCCGCGTCACTATTATTAATCATTTCCACCTCCTGTTGCAAGTGAAGGAAATCGGCAGCCAACAAAGAGGGAGCTATCTTATGTTTCATATGCTGAACTTTTGCGCAAAGTTACAATAAAAAAGAAAGAGAATACCTTTTCCATATTCTCTTTCCGTAAGTCTCAATTCATTACAATACCACAGAACTCTTTATTTACATCCGGTTCTACGTGATAAACCCGGGCAAATTGTGTCAGAAAATCAAGCGTTTTCTTCCGAGGCATACACTTAATGTTGTCCCGTTTTTTTTCAATTTTGTCTGTAAGTTCATCCATGCATCGTGTAGAAAATCTCTTCATAGGCACATTGTTTATCGTTCTACCAATAGAACGTATGCCTGATTCACTTATTGCATGGAACGCTATATTTATTTGATTTATGTCAACGACAATTCCATCCTGTTTTCAGCAGCCAACCGCCTCATATTCAAAATAGCATACCGCATTCTTCCTAAAGCTGTATTGATGCTGACGCCTGTGATGTCTGCTATTTCTTTAAAGCTTAAATCCTGGTAATAACGCATTTCCAATACTTCCCGTTGGCTTTCCGGTAAATGCTGTATCAGCTTCTTCACATCAGAAAACACTTGATTTCGCACAAGATGATCTTCAATCGTACCGTCACACAATTTGATGTTGTTGAACAAGTCTACTTCCATCTCGTCATTTGATATCGTATTTTCACTCCGTTCCTGGCGGAAGTAATCAATAATCAAATTATGGGCGATGCGGATTATCCAAGCTTTGAACTTGCCATTTTCTATATACCGTCCCTGCTTGATCGTTATAATGACTTTTACAAACGTCTCCTGAAAGATATCTTCAGTCAAGTCTCTATTACGTACAATAAAGTAAATATAAGAATGGATACAGCTTTCATAACGATTCAATAATACATCAAAAGCTGCATTTTCACCATTAGCATAAAGAACTACCAACTCTTCGTCGGTCATCGTTTTTAATATCTTCATTACTTCTTATGTTAGGGTTTCAAGAGTAATGTAATGCTATAGGCAAATAGAGTTTATTGTTAAACATAATTTTAATGGAAGCAAAATAAATAAAAGTATTTCAAACGGGCAAATCCTTTTTAATTTTTTAATTGAAAAATGCCCCTTGTTTGCCGCTTTCGAGTACAAACAAGGGACTTTCTTGAACAAAACTAATGTATTTAATCAAAATTTATACCCTAAAGTAAGAGCTACGCGCGTTGTATTCGTTTTTAACGAAGCTGGTTTTGTATCTGCAATCAATTTCCCATTATCAATTATTTTAGAGAAAGGATATAAATCTTCTTTCTGAGATTTAAGCACACAAACCAAATCCGTATAGAAACTCGGCGTGAAACGATAGCCTAAACCTATTGTATAATTGGATATACTGTTTTCAATCGTATAATGAGGAATCGTCCCTACGGTATTCACTTGCAACTCGTTATTCTTCAACGCGCTTTTTACAGGATTACCAACCCAGGCAACGCCGGCTCTGACTGCAAACTGGGGGGTTACCTTTACTTCGGCGCCTATACGCAGCGTTCCGCCATTTCCGAAATTAGTACTAATGTCGGTATTGGTTTCCGAGTTTTCCACGCCGTCCCTGTTATACATCTTCATTTTCTTATAATTGATCAACTCATAGTCGACACTTAACAAAGCAGTCTGTCCTAAAATGGCAGCAGCGCTGAATATCCATCTGTCCGGCGAGCGGAATTCGTAATCATAATAAGCATTCTTGGGCGTATACGACGTATACTCCTTTTGCCAAAAAGAAGAATTTGTCGTTGCTGCCGCGCCAAAATAATCCGTCATCTTATACCATGTTGACGAATTGTATGCTACTCCTAAACGGAGAAAATCAGCCGGACACACAATCGTACCTACATTAAAAGCATATCCTGAACCTTCCGTATTCAACCAATTCGCCAGCTTTAAATAATTCGAACCTTCAAAATCCTCTTTATAATAAGAGTTATAATGATAGCTGATATCCGTAATCGCAACTGTCGCCCCCAACATCACAATGTCTGAGATGTTTAAACCAAAAGCAATATCATATTGGTCGATGCCTCCACGTTCTATTACGTCCAGTTCGACACTTTTTAATTGAAAAGGATTCCAGTTTCCACTGCCATCCTTTTCACCGAAAGCAGCAAAATACTCATTATTCTTATCGCTGTAATTTTGGAAAAAGCCGGCATCATAACCTAATACAGACAGCCAATCCATTCCATCGTAAGGGTTATAATTACTACCACTACCCTCTTGAGGTATCCGTATGTCATCTACATTCCTGCCCCAGGCCCTTTCAGCCATATAGTCAGACAATGAATATTTTGAGTTTGCATTTCCCCTCATTGAATAATTCCTGTTGAAATTTTTCAAACGATTATAAGAAAAACCCACATTCCAACCTACAATACCTACATCACTCGATGTTGGAAAATAACCTACATACGCAATATTATCAAAATAAACACGGGTGCGGCTACCTGTCGCTTTTGTTCCACCCCAGTTGGATTCGCTAGACGCGGCATTCAAACTTAGCGTTGTAACTACTTCTGAACTACGATAAACACCCAACCCGGCCGGGTTGGCATTCATAACAGATATATCACCTCCCAAAGCCCCGAAAGCTCCTCCCATACTCAGGTAACGAGCCGTTCCGAACAAATCGGTCTGAGCAACTTTGTACGCGTCTAATTGTCCTTGTGAAAAAACGGCGCCGCTAACCACTACCAACGCCGAAATTGTTAGAATTATCCTTTTCATCTTAGTTTTGCTTTTATCAACCTAATTCAATCTTTTTACCTTTTTTACAGCAAATGGTTTACCTGCTGCGACCACCTCCACCGCTTGAACGGCCACCGCCGCCACTGCTTACACTTCCGCTTGAGCGGCTACTTCCACTTGAAGAAGAACTAAAGCCACTACTTCTGGATGAAGATGAAGACGATGACGATGATCTGGTAGGCGCGGAATAGCTTCTTTGTGAACTGCTGCCTGACGAAGAACGGCCGGATGAATAGCCACTCGAACTTCTGGATGAAGATGAAGGAGCTACCGATTGGCGGCTGCTACTGCTACGTCCGGAAGAAGAACCGGCGCTCGGCGCAACTCTTGTACGGCTACTGCTCGAACCAACCGTTCCGCTACTGCGGCTACTGCTTGTTCCTGTTCTTCCTGATGTTACGGAAGACGATTGACGGGTTGATGAAGAACTGCTGCGTCCACTGCTTACCGACGATGAACTACGGCTGCTTGAACCAGTACGCAAAGATGATGAGCGTCCGCTGTTTGTACCCGCGCTTCTACTGCCCGACATCCTGCTTCCACTGCTAACGGCGCTGGAACTTCTTCCACCTCCATAGGAACGTCCCGAACTGTAATGGCTGTAAGAAGGACGGGAATAATAGCCCGGATAATAGTGATGGTGATAATTACCATAGTAGCCACCATAATAACCGCCCCAGTAGCCTCCCCAGCCCCAGGATGGGCCATACCAGGAAGAATAATACCAAGGACTATGCCATCCGGCATAAAAACCACCCCATCTCCAGCTCCAAGACGGGCTATACCAGGAAGAATAATACCAAGGATCGTACCAACCAGATCCCCAGGAAGGTCCCCATCCCCAGCTATTACCTATATTAATATTGAAACTTACATTCGCGCCACCTCCGGAATAGTCGGTGTCATAGCCATACGCATAGTAGCCGTCGCTTAAGTACAAATCTACTTGATCGGCTCCTGTTATGGTTATTTTACTTGGAGAATGATACCGGATAATCCGTTCGGTATATTCCGTATCAGACCCGCGTTCTTTTTGTTTTTTAACTACCACATCATCTCCCTCATCTTCGTAATAAGGTTCTTCAGAATCAATGGATATATATCGCCGATTATATTCGTCGATATCACGGTTATCGGCTATGCCCACAGTTTGTTTATCAGAATGCGTTGCATAGGCAACAACATTTTGATCTTGTTTAGCCCGCACAACCTGTTTCTCTTCGACGTCATCTTTCTTCTTATTTTTACTTGAAGAGAAATACACATCATCGAAGAATTCTCCCTGGGCAACCGTGCTGACACTAAAAGCCCCCAGAAGTATCACAATCAGGGATGTTAATTTCATGGGTTTCATTTTCGTTTCTCCTCTTCTTTTAATAAATACATTCTCGTTTCGTTTTTTATTAGACTCATTTAGCATATCAAGGGTTTAATACCTCGTTTACAAAATAATACATTTTTATTCACAATAAAGCCTTACCTAATTATATACAAATATAAATAATCTAACAACATTGTCATAAGATTTACATATTCTTTAACTTTACAAATATCGTCATTACTTACTAACTTAGTTGATGTAAACAAGATAAAAAACGCTGCATAAACAATAAAAAAATATAATAAAATTCTTAATTCGAGGCATTCGGGTTAATATAAGATTGATATGGGAACGGGTCGACGGAAGCAATCTCAATCCGGTTGTTTTTCTTCGTACATACCAAGCATTTTGCCTGTAATGTATGAGTTTCCATATCAAACAAAAGTTCCGGGTTGAAATGTTGTCCGTTTATCCGCACTTCAAAATGCAGGTGTTCGGTCGTAGCCCTGCCGGTCCGCCCCAATAATGCTACAGGAGTTCCCGCCTTCACGTACTCTCCCTGTTTGACCAAATGTTTGGAATTATGGCTATAAACGGTCTCCATTCCATTAAAATGCCGGATCACTATCACATTGCCATACGAAGCGTAGGCTTTAGCCATACGGACAATACCATCAAAAGCCGCCCGGATTGTATCATTGGCAAATGTTTTAAGGTCGGTACCCGAATGTCTTATCCGCCTGCCTGCGTAAGGGGAAATAACTTTTGCTCCCGGAAGAGGAAAACAATAGTTGCTTCCCGGAAAACGTGACAAATCTATCACCATCGTATTACCGTCGGCAAACAATTTAGGGTCGGAAACTGATATCTGGTTAATATCTCGCGGACAAAAGTTTTCCGTTATATCGAATACCGGCAATAGTGGTATTTCAGGTTCTTTTAATGCAATGGTGGGAAAATAAAGTGAAAATTTAGAAGAAGGCAAATCAACATCACAAACAGGTACAGGAATGTCATTAGAACTATTCACACCCGCATTATCCATCGCTTGATTATGGACAGCATGACAACCATACCCCATCATAACCAGCCATAAGCCTAATCCACCATATATTCCTTTCGACAACATAACCCAATAATTGAAGATGCAAATATACCAATCTTCTCATTATTCATACAAAAAACAATTGTTTTTTTAGATTTTGGGGCGGGCTGCGGTGCGCTTCACTATCCACCCCGACAAAAGCCGATGCGGGCGCAAAAGTTCCGAATTACCACTTCGCCTCGCCCTGAAAGCTGTGAGTTAGCGTTTCGGGCTTTATTCTTGCACGTTCTTTAAATGTTTTTTTATTGTTTCTCTAAAAATTATTTCAGTCTCCAACAAAGTTTCCCCACCAACATCTTCTCCCGCACTCATCCATTTTCCGTTTTCTTTGTAAAACCACCAAATTCCATAAAAATCAGGATATTTAGTAATTATCCCCGCAATCAAATCATCGTAAATTAAGGCTTCATTAATTTTAGTATTCAAGATGCTATTTCTCCTGTTTTCGTTTATAGGAGAATCTTCCATATTTTTTATGCGTTCTTGCAACGATTTGCTTGCTTTTAATTTATATTGAGAACCTTTTCCATTTGCATTCAAATATTGAACGAAAACATAAGCATTTAAAGGGTTGTTTTGAATATCAATTTCTGAAAAATCTTTTACAAATTTTTCTACACGCTGTTTAGTATAACTCTTTTCTGGTATCGCATTTTTATCTATTAAAATTCTGGATTTCAATTTCTCGGAGTGTATATTTCCATTTTTTAAATTGACATAATATGAATGATTTATATCATTAAGAGTAACTGTTTCAATGAGTTTCCCATTCTTAAAAAGAATTCCTGATAAATCATCCATTCCATATCCGTCTTTCATTTTCCTATTTTGTATCAATTGATGATACATTGATTTTCTTGTACTATCAGCATAATGAGGACAATTACTATAAGGCAGTATGGATAATCCGTCAACCACACTTAGGCTTGTTGGACG
>JAIRRS010000027.1 GCA_031255855.1 Tannerellaceae bacterium
TCAAGCGCTCGGATAACGTCCAATACGATTTCTCCATCATACCTCCGGAAGATAAAAATGATTTTCAATATTGCTTCGATCAAATAGTAAGCTACCTGCAATCCATCACATCTCTGTAAGGTCGCTTTCCGCCGACCGGATACTTTTTCGATGAAAAGTTTACGCACCTCAGGCCAACCACACGTGTGCCGAATGGATGATAAAACCATATTCACCTATTATTTCGAATCATCATAGAGCATGGAATCTAAATTGATATTCATTACAAATCGTTGACTGGCAGCCATAATTCCTGTACCTCCGTTTACATTGCTGTATATCCGAATCGGCTCTGCCAGTCCATAACCGGATAAACTTATCATCTCATTCGCATCGCTTGCCCGCTGTAATGACAATAAATAGTGATAATACGATTCCGACAGGCTATATAATGAAACAATTCTAAGCAAAGCGGATGGCATATCAGATCGTGTGCCGACTTCAGTTTCTGTGATAACAGATGTATGCAACCCGTTTATCATTTTATCCGAAAAAGCACGTCCTCCCTGTCCGTTGATAGTTTTTCCCGCAAATATACTGTTAACAAGGGATTCCTGTTCTAAAAAAACAGGATCCAGCGAGTAATCAAGATTACCAATAATATCCGAAAAATCAGCATTTTCTATGCAGATAAGATAATAATTGGTTCTCGTTATATCATCCTGAAACGTGATTTGGTATTTAAATTCCGTTTTTCCTATTTCCATCATATTTCCATTCCCGTCTACTCTCCAGGCTGTCTGATCAAACAGTTCCCTATATGATATCTCAATCTGTTCAATTTTTACTTTTAGAGGGACGACGTCTTCAGCCCAGACCGTGCCATACGCTGTTATTACCACAAGTTTTATCAAGTCTTCGCTTCGAGGCGTATAGGTTGATATATACAGGCCACTATGAGCATCCCATTGCAACTGTTCCATAAAAACGCCATTGACATATAATTCCACTTTTGCGTTCGCAATTTTTTCATAATCAACGGTATCCGTAAAAAACAAAGTCCGGCTGACACTTGCCATTACGATCGTATCCGGAGATATGGCACTATTTAAAACAAGCTTCGGTTCTCCCTGATAATTTTTCATGTCAATGTCACTGTAACAGGAGGTCAAAAGCAAAACCGGAAGAAAAATTAAATGTTTCATATAGTTAAAATTTATATGTGTATGAAACGGAAGGAATAAGGGGAAAGATACCTGCTGTTTGAAAACGGGGATTGATTTTTTTTCCGGTTTCATCATTATACAATGTATGTTTCCGTATAACGATCGGGTTCAATCGGCAGTAGGCATTATAAACGCTTATGTTCCAGATTCCCATGCGTCCGTTTTCTTTGGGACGGTACAAGTTAATACCCACGTCCAAACGATGATATGCCGGTAAACGGACATTGTTCCGGGTATCATAATAACTGATGCCCCAACCGTCCTGATAGGGATTGGACGGTGCAAGAGCGCTACCGAAACCTGCAGACGGTAAATCTTGATAGTCTTCCAGAGAAAGTGTGATCCGGTTGCCCGTCACGTATGTCCAACTTCCGTTTATCTCAACTCTTTTATTCGGCTTATAATGAATCATTATATTTATCTTATGACGATTGTCATATTTTGCCGCGAACCGTTTTCCCTGATTGATTTCATCGAATTGCCTGTCTGACCACATTAATCCATAACCAACGATCCCGTTTATTTTCCCGCTTTCTTTCCGAGCAGTCCATTCCAGTCCATACGACCATCCTCTGCCGGATGTTAATTTATTGGCCCAATCAACGGAAACAGGCATAAAACTGTATCCTTCCTTATAATCAAGCAGATGATTCATCCATTTGTAATATCCTTCTATCGAAAAAAAGTAATCTTTCGGGTGTTCATAGTAAATCCCAGTGGATATCTGATCGCTGACAAGCGGTTTGAAATGTCGGTTAACCGGCATCCAAAAATCGGTCGGCAAACTGATATAACTGTCGCTGATTTGCTGTACATACTGATTCATCCGTGAACAAGATGACTTCAAACTCATTTTTTCAGACAGCAAAATGCGAACAGACACACGTGGTTCCAATGTCTGAAAGGTTTTCCCTCCCACATTGAACATTCCAAACCTTAATCCGGTGTTTAATCGAACAACAGATGACAGATCCCAGTCATCTTCCAGATAAAAGGCCGTTTCACCGGCCGGAACCGTTTCTTTGTTTTGGGATACTTCCGTAGCGGATGTGTTGAAAAAAGTTGTATGAATCCTGTTCCATTCGGGAAGAAAACGGTGGTATATATAATTGCAGCCAAAATTGACATGATGGTTGGGCATGGGACGATAGTCGAAATGAATCCGGCAACCGGTATCATTTATTCCGTTTTCTGTCGTCTTTTCACTCTGCTGTTCTTCGTAATCAACATCGCCTTTTTTTCCAGAACGGTCAAACACCTTCCGCCCTAAAGTCGATATGTAATGTGTGAAAGAAGGGGTCACTTCCATTTTCATTTTGTCATTGAACACATAGGACCATCCAGCTGAAACCAGAAAGTTTTCCCAATTCAGGCGCATAATGTTTTCATTTTCGAAAAACATGTCTTTTTTTGAAAAATACTTTTCCCCTATCTTGAAATAATCATTCCCATAGTAAACGTTTACACAAACGTGACTTCGTCTGTTAAACGAATGATTTACCTTTATGTTCATATCAGTAAACGCATAGCGCCCGATGAGTTTTTTTCCCGCGTCTTGATCCTTTACATTCATTATGGCCAGTGCAGATGCGGATAAAGCGTCCAACCATGAACGTCGCACCGAAAAAATAAATGACGTTTTCTTATTGAAAACAGGGCCTTCCACACTCAAATTTCCCGAGGTTAATCCCAATGTAACGCTTCCGTGATAATCTTCCGTGTTCCCGTTTTTTGTGTGAATATCCAGCACACTCGACAGGCGACCACCATATTGTGCGGGAAAAGACGACTTATAAAAGATCACATCATCAACAGCTTCCACATTGAACGCGGAAAACAAACCTCCCAAATGGGTGACATGGTAAAGAGGGATTCCCTCAAGCATGAATAAATTCTCATCTCTGTTACCACCACGAACATACATTCCGGTCAACCCTTCCGCTCCTGACGATACACCCGGCTGTGTTTGCAACACTTTAATAACATCCACCTCGCCGAATACGGTTGGAATGTTTTTTATATCTTCCTGTTGGAGGGTTAACACGCCCATCTGTGAAGACTTTAATTTGCTGATTTTAGGCGTAGTGACTATTATTTCCGGTAAACGCATTTCTGCTTTTTCCAAATAAACAATGATCAATGTATCTGGAGAAAGAGGAACGGAAACCGTAATCATTTTTTCCGTATAACCGATACAAGATATTTTTAACCGGATACTCCCTGCGGGAAGCGACAGGCTGAAAAATCCATTCTCGTTCGTATAGGTTCCGCTTTTTGTACGCAACTCATAGACCGCAACATCTGAGATGGCGTCATGATTTTGAGCGTCATAAACATATCCTTTCAACGTCCATAGTGGTTCCGATGCCTGTATGTTTTCGTTACAAAAAAGAAGAAAACAGATGAAACTTATTCGTAAAGAAAGGCTTCTGATGGCAATCATTTATCATCTAAATTCAATACGAGAAGGTTTTGTTTTATTTTTCCGGAGTAATTGATTTTTTGAAATGTTTTGGTCTCATATATACCATTAAATTCATATATAAAGTCATTTTCACCGGATCCCCCAATTAAATCGACAAAAAATTGAGTTTTATTTTCCCCACTTATAATATTTTCGAATATTAAAACAGCTTTCAATGGAGATTTTACCGTAAATTCAACTTTTTTCCCCGTTAATTCTGTTCCATTATAACTGAATGATAATTTCTGAACATCCGATTCGGAATCGTTCCGGTAAATCCCGGTCAATAAAGATTCATAATGATCGTTATCCTCATTATTATCCTTGCATGAAGAAATAAAAACAGATGATACGACTATAATTAAAAGAATATTGCACTTTATTCGCATAATAATAAAATTTATTCACATGAAGACCATCCAAGAAATAATATTCCTGAAATGTTTGATAAAAAAATAACGTTTCTCATTTTGCCAAAATATTAAGCAACTACAACATAATACACAAGCCCAAAGATATACAATGTGATCGATAAAATACAATATGCGAGGATGATATTTAATTTTATTTAGTCATATTTAACTGAGCTATGCGAACAGATGCATTTGTATCCGGTCAGCGTTTTTTTCGTTAAAACACAAATAAATTTTGAAGTTTCACTTCCGGAAAAATAAGCGGACTTATTTTGGTTTTTTTTGCTACTTGCATTATCTTTGTCGCCTGAAAAGAAACAATCTTCATGATGACGAGCATAGATTTACAAGGCATGGGCGTTGCCCTGATCACACCCTTCAAAGAAAATGAAAGCGTAGACTACGATGCGTTGACGAGAATGATTGATCACGTAACGGAAAACGGTACGGATTACATCGTGGC
>JAIRRS010000033.1 GCA_031255855.1 Tannerellaceae bacterium
TTGCTGTTGCTGACTTAATTCCATAAGATTTCAATTAGGGTACAAAAATACAAATAAATATCTGTAACTCATTACAGCTATATTCTCAATGTAATAAAGCCCGCGCCTGTCGTCACGACGGTGTGGGCTTTCCCATGAGTAACTGTAAAATTATTATGAACAAAAAGAAATAAATACTGCCCTCATGGATTTTTATGATTGTTATTTCCCCGTTTTTTATTAAAGTTCTCCCGGATAAACGTATGCACATCACTCTCTTTATAGTAAGTTTTAGGCATCCTTCTGAATCATGGCCTCAAGAACGCCTTTGATAGACTTCAGCCAGTATGCATTTTCCGACTCATCGCCACTTACCGGCACCCCTTCCTTTTCGCTATAATACATCACAAATTGAATGTACTCGTAAAATATCAGGTTTAACCTTTCCGCCAGAAAGCCTATTTCTACTTCATTGTCCAAGAAGGCTATCATCGGTTCCAAGCGGTATTCGCGTTCGGGCTTATTTGCCTCCATACTCAATTGCTCCCGTCAGTTCGTTAACGAGTCTGATTCGTAATTCGTGGTTCTCAATAAGCGCCACGTCAGAGAGGATGCGTATCATTCGCTCAGATGTCAGCCGGTTGTGTTTGCGGGGTACAGTTGGGGTGAAAAAACGCAAAACCGTTTAAATACCATTTATCTTTACTTGCGACAGATGTACGACCTTAGCCAATAGATAGGAAATTTGTACATTTCGTTTTGAAAACCTGTACATTTCGTTTTTGCAATTATAGGAGGCAAGACCAGAAACAGACTGTCAACGATACGATACAAATTGTTAGCCATCCCATCGACCATTGAAAAATCCGGGAACGGACTTATTGTAACAATGGCATTACAAATGCAACGAAGGGCATGGATTAAAAAATTATGGGAGGCTACCGACGAATCCTCCTAATGGACATTTTGGGTTCATTACGGGTTCATCCGGTACTGGCAAGAGCTTTCTGGCCACTGCATTGGGATACCAGGCATGCAAATCCGGCATACGTACTTTTTATGCAAACGCGTCAAAACTACTGGGCGCTCTGAAAGTGGCAAAAGCTAAAGGGGTCAACGCGCTATGGATTTTCCAGGAAGCAAGGGCGCATTATTGTCAATCAGTTTCACAATACGGCTTCCATCATTTCCATACACATCCGTCCATTGTGGTAAGGACATTTCCAAAAACCGGCTTTATCGTCCGAATGGTTTACAGTCCCATTATCCAAGCGGCTCCAGTACCATTCTCCATTTGTCCGGTCGATCAGGTATGCCTGAATATATTCCCATACGTGCAAAGCTTTTTGCTTGTATGTGTCATCCCCCGAATTTCTATACGCATACATAAACCCGACTACGGCTTCAGCCTGTACCCACCAATGCCTTTCACAGTCGAGATGATCATTGTCTCGCTCGTACATCAAACTTCCATCGGGCATAAGTCCTTTCGTAGCGGCAGCGGCAACTTTCAGCGAAAGGATTCTTACCTCGCCCAACAATTCTTCGTCGCCCAGCTCTTTCGCTGCCTCAAACAAGAGCCACGATGCTTCAATATCATGTCCGTATGAAATGGCGGTGGATTTTACGTTCCACGTCTCGTCGAAAAACAGTTGAAAGTGGTTGTTTTGCTTATCCTGTATTTTGTCGACAAAGATACGTATCAGTCTTTTTTGCGCTGCCTTCAATTTGTTATTGTCCCATATCCGGCATAAGTTGGTATAAGGTTCGAGTATGTGCAAATGCGTATTCATTGTTTTTTTCTCATTTGCATCCTTTTCGCTTAATCGCATATCATCTATTGGTCGCCAATCGCATGAATAGGCTTCGAAATAGCCTCCTTGTTCCCGGTCATAGCAACGCTCAATCAAATAAAAGAAATTTTTTGACAACTGAAGAGATTCGGCATCTCTGGTTGCCCGGTAATATTCGGAAAAGGCATACAGCATAAAGCCCTGCACGTAGGTTTGCTTTTTGGTATTGACCGGGTTGCCTTGGTAATCAAGTTCCCAAAACGCCCCTCCATAGCATTTGTCGATAAAATACGCTTTGATATAATCGTAGGCGCGACGAGCCACTATGCGGTATTCCTCTTTTCTCAGCAGGCGGTACGCCGACGAGAAAGTCCACAGAATGCGGGCATTCATGATGGCTCCTTTATTGGCGTAAGGGTGTAATACTTCGTTTCCGTCTATACGTCCGTAAAAACCGCCATGCTCCTGATCCTGCATTTTATTCATCCAATAGGGCAAGATGTTTTCGGTTAGTTCCTGTTTCATGCTTTGATACGTTTTTTCTCTAATTCAGCTGTTATTTGGGTTACTTTTTTCTCGGAAAGCGGGTAAAAAAGCATAGAGATTACAGCCAACACGCAACTGGCAGCAGGTAACCAGCTCATCATTAATCGTACTCCCAAAATGGCGCTTTCGGTTTGCACGGCAGCATTCTGGTAATAACCGAAGGCTGCCAACAGCCAACCTGTAAGCGCTATACCAACGGCAGAGCCGATTTTTTGAGACATCGATGAAGACGAGAATATCAAGCCTGTCGCCCGGCGGTTTGTTTTCAGCTCCTGATGATCTACAATATCGGCATACATGCTCCACAACAAGGGAAGTACATAACCGGCGCAAACCGAAACGAGTATTTGCAGCAATAGGATACACAGAATATCATCCGGCGTGAGAATAAAAAACACCGCGCTAAGTCCTGCCGCCATTAACATGGCAACCATGTAGGTTTGTTTTTTTCCGAACCGGTTGGACAAAGGCGCAGCCAGTGCCACTCCGATCATGTTGGAAGCCTGCCCGACTAAGAGATAAACAGTTGCTAACGTCCAGCCAAAATACGACATTTTATAATTTATCTGTATGTAATCGGCAAAGTAGAAAAGGGCAACGCCGTCGCGAATGGCATTGAAAAGCAAGGAGCCGATGCTGGATACCATCAGAATCCACCACGGAGTATTGCGGAAAAGGTTTTTCACATCTTCTTTCACCGAAGCGTTGCTGTTCTTCTCTTCGTCGACCGGTTTCACACGTTCTCTTGTCAGCTTAAAGCACAAAAAGAAGAGTACGCCACAAATAACTCCGATAACGGCTACCGCCAGCACCCAGCCTGTCGGCGACCGGCTAATGCTGGTTTCGTCCATCGTGTTCATAAGATTTGTATCCGAGTCGAACACAGAAGCAAAAAAGTCAACCAGCGGTTGTAATAGCATAAAGGTGATAAAACTACCGATAAAGGCAAAAAACATACGATAGGAAGACAAGATGTTGCGCTGTTTAGGCTCTGAAGACATCACGCCCAGCAAGGAAGCGTAAGGGACGTTAACGGCCGTGTACACCATCATCATAAGGGTGTAGGTGATATAGGCATAAATTAATCGGCCCGCATTGCCCAATGGGGGGGTGTAAAAAGTGATAACGCCTACCAGTGCAAAGGGGATAGCAAACCACAAGAGGTAGGGGCGGTATTTTCCCCAACGGGTATGGGTACGATCTGCAATGATGCCCATCAAAGGGTCATTGGCGGCGTCCCAAATACGAACAAGCATAAACATGGTTCCGGCAGCAGCGGGTGATATCCCAAACACTTTGGTGTAAAAAAACAACAAGTACATTCCAAATATTTTCCAAAACATGGACGACGCCATATCGCCAAAACCATATCCTACTTTTTCTTTTAATGCGATGTTCATGATATTTTTTCGTTCCTGTTGATGATTTCGGTTAAGGTATCAACCGAAGATGCCGAGCTAAAACCGTCGGGCGCAGTATGCAGGCAATAATCCAGCAACCTGTCAACCGATGACACGGCAACATGCATACGTGTATCGCAGGAAGCATAATAGATATAGACCGTTCCATCGTCGTCGGCAATCCAGCCGTTTGAAAATAGCACATTGGACACATCTCCCATTCGTTCGTCGTCCATGGGAGCCATAAAGTGACCGGCGGGTTCGGCGATCAGTCTGTCCGGTTGTTCGAGGTCTGTCATGTACAGATACAGCACATAGCGTAAACCGGCAGCACAATGGCGTACGCCGTGCGCCAGATGCAGCCATCCTTTTGCCGTTTTAAGAGGAGGCGGCCCTTCGCCGTTTTTCAATTCCTTTATGGTATGATAGTGGCGTGCGTTAATGATTTTCTCCTCTTTCACAACTGCCTGCGTAATATCGTCCACCAATGTCCATCCAATGCCACATCCTTTTCCTGTGTTAATAAATCCGTCTTGCGGACGTGTATATAAGGCATATTTTCCATTCACGAATTCGGGATGCAGCACCACATTTCGTTGCTGGCTGCAGGATAGCAAGTCGGGAAGACGCTCCCAATTGATAAAATCTTTGGTACGCGCTATCCCGGCTGCCGCCACTGCCGCTGTCATATCGTCTTTGTGAGCATCAGGGTCTTTACGTTCGGTGCAAAACAGGCCGTAAATCCAGCCATCGTCATGAGCGGTCAGACGCATATCGTACACATTCGTATCGGGAACATCCGTTTCGGGCATCCGCACAGGGAAATCCCAAAAACGAAAATTATCAATGCCACTCCGGCTTTCCGCAACGGCAAAAAATGATTTTCGGTCATTCCCTTCTACCCGTACTAGCAATAGATACTTTCCCTCCCATTTGATAGCTCCGGCATTGAAGGTGCCATTTATGCCGAAACGTTCCATAAAGTATGGATTTGTTTCGGACGACATATCATACCGCCAGAAAACAGGCGTATGTGCGCCGGTCAACACCGGATATTTATAACGTTCGAAAATGCCATTACCGGGAAATACCGCTTCGTTTTTGCGTGTAATGAGCCTTTCGTGTTCGTTTGTTACTGCTTCCAGTCTCTTCTTAAATAGATTCATGCTGCTATTCGTCACTTATGGTATTTATTTAGGTGTCGGAAACTTGAGTTTATTTTATTTTTATTGCACTCTTAATTTTGATTTGATGAATTTCCTTTCGGCTTCCCAAGCTCTGGCGTCCGTATTGTGCGCGGAGAGCGGGCAGGCAACCCACAGTTTTTCAGACATGACCTGATTGTAAGCGGCAAAGTTGATATGGGGCGGACAGACATTGTCCTGCACGCCAAAACTCATAATCAGCGGGCAGCTGATCCATTGCGCCAGATTTTTGATGTCAAAGTAGGTGAGCAGGTCGTACACCTGTTCCCAATCCATCTCAGGATGTACTTGTTTATAGTCGTCGAAATCGCTTTTAGGCCAGGGGGCAATCTTGAAATAGTCGCGATAGTCCGACAGGAAGGGAATGCTGGGAGCCGCCACTTTTACGCGCTTGTCCAGCGCTGCTGCCACAAACGAGAGTGCGCCGCCCTGACTGCCTCCGCGAACGCCAATCCTATCGGCATCGATTTCGGGCCGGCTGGAGACAAAGTCGATCGCCCTGACCACATCGCAATAAGCACCTTGATAGTAATAGCCTTCCTTGTCTTGCAAGCCGATCGTAATCCAGAAGTCATCTTCTTCGGTCAGGCGGTTGAGTGCTTGTCCGCGAATGGAGGGTACATAGTGCGCAAAGCCGTCCCATTGGGTATTGGGAAAATGCGGAGAGGAGCCATAGCCCATGTATTCCACAAGGACGGGAAACTTGCCTTCGCGTGTGGGCTGGGCGTAGTAACCGCGTATGATTTTATCCCCCAGCGAGCGCATTTCTACCAGATACATGCTGTAATCGTCGTTGGATTGTTCGGATATGAAGGTGAGCTTGTATTCGGGCTTCACTTTGGCCAGCTTCTTCAGGTTGTTGTCCCAAAAGTCTTTGAAGTCAGCTTTGGCATCTATCGGCGAGCTGATCTTTTCGGGTTCAAAGCCTATGTTGAATTTCTTTTCCTGTACCACCTTACCGTTGTGCACGAATTGCACCGTATAACGGTAAAAGCCGGGCGAGGGATCAGTAAAATCAAAGGCTTGCGCATAGCTTTGACCGGCCTTCATTTGCACCGGTAGCGTATCGGATCTCACCGGGAGGAAGTCGTCGGTCGTGATGCTGACCACAAAATAACCCTTTACCACCCAGGTATTGTTGTTTTCGATACTTACCGAAATACTTAAAGGGGCAGGCGCCATGAAGATGTAGTCGGAGTCGGCTACAGACACATCCATGTCCAGCTTGTCGGCGGTTTCTGCTGTCGTAAGGCTCAGTTGTGCGCCTTTCAACAAGCCGCCGCCATACGGACTCCAGCCGTCGTAGAATTTCATGGCGAGTAAATTGTCTCCCTTGTTCAGGTATTTTGCCGGAACAAAATAATGCCGTTCGAGAAACTTGTTTTCGACAATTTTCTCCATCGAAAACCAACCGGCCATGTTACCGTTTACGTAAAGTGTATCGGCGCCTGCCAGACTGTCCAGATGCAGGATAATACCGCCTTTGCTCGTCACTACCTTGTACAGGGCATCCGGCAAGTTAATAGTTTTGCGATACCACCCAAAGCCCTGCTCGGTTTTCAGGTTATAGTCGGCAAGCGTTTTATCGGTGCTCACTTCCTGCCAAGCAGTGTCGTCGTATGTAGTGTCTTGCCAAAGGCTATCCGTACCTGCATGGAAACGCCACACATTGGAAAACGTTTCGTGCAGGGTAGGAGAATCGTCCTCCGGTGTTTCACAACCGGCAACGATCCCTCCTATCAGAATAAATATACACCAACTAAATCTTTTTTTTTCCATAATGCCATGCTGAATATGATAAGCGAGTAATTATTTTTTACTATTCGATTGCGTTTTGGGCTTCTGCACGTCGAGTTGCCCCTTCATCGCCATACTGAAAAACTCAGCGCCCGGCGTCCATTCGTAGTTCCACGATTTGATTTTTGCGCCGCCCCATTCCGGGTCGAATACCCAGATACACCAACTGATACCTTTGCCTTCCAAATAGTCGATAATCTGATTGCCATAGTGGTTGCCTTTGGGGTCAATGGGTGTCTGTTCACGCATTTTGAAGTTTCCGGGCACGGCGCCTTTGGCCGGATCAATGAGGTGGAAGTTATCGGGCAAGAAACCCTTGGCCGGATCAATGAGTTCTGGCATAGCGTAAGAGTCATGGCTAAATTCGGTAGCAAATACCGGCCAGGTGTTGGCTGCAAAGCCAAAGTTCTCTTCCCATGTAGCTGCCCAAGGTTCCGGGCTCTTGTTGGCATAAGGGTGCGTGGTGTAGCCGATATTGTCAGCGTTAACAGGCTCGATGCGCAAGGGTGTAAGGTCGTATGCCCAATCGAAGCCTCCAACCAACACGACCGTTTCCTTGTCGGAATAATGGATTACCGTAATAATGTTCTCCATCAATTTTTTCCAATCCGACCACGAACATACGCCCAGCTGTCCGCGATAAGTCGTCGGTTCGTTAAACAGTTCGTAAAAGGCCACGGTGTTGTGTCCGGTAAAACGAGCGGCAATCTTCCTCCAAAAGTCGAAAGTTTCCTGCTTCGTGGTAACGTACATCGGGTCTTGAAACATTTCCATTTCCAGATTACCGATGGTGTGCCAGTCGAGCATTACATACATATTCAGTTCGGTACACCATGCCACAGCTTTCTCCAACAGTTGGAGGTATTTCTCCGGTGTACGTTCCCGCCATGCTACGGGGTGAATAGGCACGCGGACAATGTTTGCACCCATTTTTTTCACTTGTTCAAAGTGCGCTTTGTTCCAGTGCCCCTGTTGTTCTACCTTGTCGGGGTCGGATATGGCAATGCCCCTGAACAGGATCGGTTTGCCGTCAGGGGTTACAAACTGATTGCCCTTCACGCTGATAAGCGGCATTACTTTGGCTTGCGGGTTTTCTACGGGAAACGCCCAAGGAGCATCCACGTACCAAGGTTTTTCTCCGGTTGCAGTGTCTTGCGCTGCTATTGTCATGACGCCTATTATTGCAAGGGCGACGGCAAATAAAATGTTTTTCACGATATTAATCATTAAAATGTTTGTCGAAATTATAACTATAAATTAAACCCTGTTACTTCCACTACCGGTTTTTCACCGCGCGTATCGCTGTTTGCCAGTTCCATTGCTATCGCTGTTTCTTCACCGGGCATCAGGAACAGATAATTGTCGCTGTAGAATACCGGCAGTATGCGCGTGTTGCTTTTGTCGCCTTTTACTTGCAGGCGCACCATTAGAGCAGGCGCGGCGGTATTGTTTTTCAGTGTCGTTGTTATCTGCCAGGTATTACCCACTCGTTCAGCTACGGTACGTGTGTCGAGTTTCACTTTGGGCACCTCGTGCAACGAGCGGTAGTTGCCCTCTTCCTTCCCTCTCCAATAGAAGTT
Source organism: Tannerellaceae bacterium (assembly GCA_031255855.1). Lineage (GTDB taxonomy): Bacteria > Bacteroidota > Bacteroidia > Bacteroidales > Tannerellaceae > DFXE01. The sequence continues at coordinate 8,301 of JAIRRS010000033.1, forward strand.
TTCGGAAAGCAGCTTGCCGTTTTCGGTCAACTTTAGCTTGATAAAGTAGGCGCTTGATAAGCTTGCGGGAAATTCCAGCGGGAAACAGGCTACCGTCGCATCTTCCTGAATGTCGAGCGTGGCTTCTTTTTCCCATTGTACGCTGCCATCCTGGTTGATGAGTTGTGCTTTGGCAACCAATCCCAGGCGGTTACGCGCGTGGTAGTTGACCACTTCAATGTCTTCGCGTAGCGGATTCCACTGGATGTGTATTGGTTCGGATGCTTTTTTGCAACCGAAGTAGGCGCCGGTAGGATCGAAATAGTAGTCGTAGGTTTGCCATACCATGGAAGGCCATGCCGAATGGCTCATCCAAAGTAACATCCCGCGACGATGTTCACTGCGACTTTCAAAGATAGCCCGGTAGCCATTGTAGTTAACCCATTGCGCCCACTCGGCAAATTGTTTAGCGTCTTTAGGCTTTCCGAAAGCTTTTTCTATCATGTCGTTGAAGGAGTGTGCTGCCTGTGCCGACGGATCGGGTGTGCCGCCCAGGGTGTAGTCGTGCAAACCATACAGGCTGTTGGGCGTTTGCAGGGTATTTACCGGTTCTATGCCGTTTTCGCCGAAAGCAGCCAGCAGGCTTTCGTAGTTCATTACGTTGGGCATGCCGCGTTCGCTGTGGAACTTATCGTGTCCGTAGCTTTGGAAGTAGTCTTTCGGAGACAGCGCACGGTAAGGACCTCCACCGCTCACTACGCCCATGGCTGAGTTGGATATATAATGAATACCCGGATGCACTTGCCGTATCATGGCGCGCAGGTAGTTGTCTATTTCGTCTGGAGGATTACCCTCGTTACGCCCTACGTATATGGCTATCGACGGATGATTACGGATGCGTTTTACAAAATCATTTGCATTGGCGTTGAACATATCTACATAGTAGGGGTTCGGGCCGTCAAGAGGGTTCGCCAGCCAGAAGTCTTGCCAAACCATAATGCCGTGGCGGTCGCAGGCTTCGTAAAATTCTTCGTCGCCCACTTGTCCCACCCAGTTGCGGATGATGGTAAAGTTCATATCGGCATGGTATTTCACTGCAATATCGTATTCGCGTCCGCGGTAGTTGAGGTTTGATTCGCTGAAGCCCCAGTTGCCACCGAAGCCCACAAATCGCCTGCCGTTGATATACATGCTCAAGCGCCGTGACTCGCCTGCGCCAAAGAATCCGAATGACATGCCGCCGAAAGGAGTATAAACATTTTCATCAAAAGTCATTTGTCGAACGCCCGACTTGAAAGTCGTTTTATCGGAAGTCTTGCCGTCTACATCAAAGCTAAGCGTAACATCGTACAGGTTTGGTTCTCCGTAGCCTTTCGGCCACCAGAGTTTCGGGTTTTCGAGATGTAGGGCGGGTGTGCTTGTAGCGTCAAGTTTCACCATTTTTTCTTCCTTTGCCAACAGCGATACCGTTTGTTCGAAGGCCACCTCGCCATACAATCCTTTGAGCGTGCCGTTCACGGCCTCGTCCGAGTGGTTCTTAAGCCTTACTTCCACCAGCACGTTTGCCGAAGTCGTGTCGGGCAGAGGCAATTCGGTACGTATAAACGGGTCTTCGATGGTTACGGCACCGTTGAAGGTGAGGAACACATCGTTCCAGATGCCAATATCGCGTCCGCGGATTGTCGGAATCCAGTCCCAGCCGATGGTGGCGTGGAACGTTGGGTTGTCTGCACCAGGGATACCGCCGTTGCGGTCGGTACTCCATGCCGTTTGTTCTTTGATAGCTCCCGGATGAGCATTCTTGATGATCTGCACGGCCAGTACGTTCGACCCATTCACAATTTCTTTCGATACGTCGAACTTGCCGCGCATAAAGGCGCCGTCGATCCGCCCTACCTGTTTGCCGTTGACAAACACGTTTGCTTTCCAGTTTACGCCGTTAAAGTTCAAGAACACATATTTTGTGGGATTCGATACCGTAAACTCGTTGCGATACCAGAAGTCCGACAAAAAGTAGGATTCCGATACCTGCAATTGATTGTCGGCATAGTTCGGATCGGGCACTGCGCCGATGTTGATGAAGCTGGATAGCACGGTGCCGGGCACGGTGGCGACCATCCATTGGTTATCGTCGTAGTCGGCTGTAGAAATCGTTTCGCCTTTTGCTTCTACCAGCGAGGCTCGTTGCAGCTTCCAGTTGCCGCCACTCAGATACTGATGTGTCTCGGTGGCGGGTGGAGCCGCATGAGCGCAGGGTACTAAGCCACCGGTGCCATACACCTGCATTTCGCTCAGGGCATAGGATTGGTTATTTTCCGCCTCGGCGAGTAGCAGGCGCACGTAGCGGCTTTTTACCGATTTAGCCAGCGTGATCATATCTTCCTTATCTGTCCCGCCGGGCAGGTCGGCAATGTCGTTCCACTGCACGGCGTTGTTCGATGCCTGTACTTTGCCTACTGTAGCTTTATTTATCCAGTGCAGATGAATCTTATCGTAGGCAACCAACGTGCCTAAATCCACATACACCCATTCTTTATCAGCCGTGGCACTCTGCCAGGCGCTGGTGAAATAGTGAGAAGGAAGCACCGTCTGCTCTTCGTTCCCTTGATAGAACTCCCATTGGGAAAAAGCCCATTCGTCGGCGGCGGGCGCTTCAAAAGCAATTTTATAATGTTTGTATGTTACCGGTTGCTCCATCACAAACTCTTCGTTCAGTAAACGCGCCATAGTAAAGCGGTCGGGGTTGAACGACATGCTCGGCGCTTCCGGTTTTACGGCTTGGTAGTCGTAGTTGAAAATAACAGGCGACTTGGCCGGTTCCGGTTTGGGCGCATTGGCGGATGGTGGCGGTGACACGTTAAAGAAGCCGCGACCGTACGGGTTTTCTTCGCCCGCGTAATCGCTGCCTTTCTTTTGTTTCAATGTTTCCCACGTCGCGCCGTCGTTTGAAGCGTACAGCGTTATACTGTAACCTTTGGGTTTCTTATCATTGACAACTACATTGCCGCGCAATACGATTCTGTCTGTCGGCACATTCATGTTATTCAAATCCAGTTGGAGAAAAATATCATTTCCTGCTATTGCGTATTTCGAGTCGTCTTTGCCGTCAAACAGCCATTCGCGTTCGTTTTTCTGCAACATGCCGCCGGGGGTCGATACGTTTATTGTTGCCGGTTGGCCGGTGGCAATAATGCCGTCGGTAATCAATTGCGCCGTCAGATTATAGTCGTAGCTCGACGAGTGATAGGCGCTTCGGTGTTCTGCCAGGTTGCGGTAGGTGTTGTCGGTTATCAACTCGGGCGAGAAGTCTTCGTCTGAACTGCCGGGGTACACCCCAATGCCACGTGTGTAATCCGGAGAGGAATTACATCCGGCAAGCAGGCAGCCTGCTACGACTGCAGATAATAGTTTGCTTTTCATATTAATAAGAATATTAAAAACCCCCGCTCTCTTAATGAAAGCGGGGACTTGTTATTTTATCTTTTGAATATCTTTCAAAAACAAATAGCTTTTATTGGCTTTCATCTCTTTTAGGAGGTCTTCGTGTTTGGGCATTTTGCTCCAACGTTCGTAGGCCTCGCGTTGTTCAGGTGTCATCTTCGCCAAGTCTTCGGGAGTGGGCGGCGTAAACCTGAAGCCCCCTCGCGGCGGAGCGTGTCGCCAAGTAAGGATATACGACGATTTATACTTCGCCAGTATCTTCTGCAAGTCTACGCTGATAGGGCCACATTCGCTCAAGGCATGGAGCTTCTTCTTTTCTTGTGCTATCAAGGTAGTAAACGTCAACGCTTTGTCCACATTCTGATTAAACTCTTCGCCTTGCCCATACCAGTCGATCGAAATCATATCAATATATTCGTCGCCCGGATAGCCTGCAAGATACTCTTCGCGTGAAAATACTTTGTCGGTATTGTAAGCATAGAGGATGTTATGCAGCCCGCGTTGGCGCAAGTATTTCACCGTGTACTGCCACAGCGCGGCGTATTCTTCGTCGTAGCAGCGGCCGCGTCCCCACCAGAAGAAGTTACCTGAATGCTCGTGGTAGGGGCGGAAGATAAACGGAATGAGTTTGCCTTCGTCGTCGCGCCAGGTTTGGAAGTAGCGTGCCAGTCGTTCGAGCCAGCTGTTGAACATGGCATGGTTGATGCCTCCGGGCAGTACGCTCTTCACTGCATTCGAGTTGACGTCGGATGCCGTAAGGAAGCCTACTTCCCATGCCGAGCCTGCGCCATTGGGTTCCTTGATGCCGGGCCATTGAGAACTGATGGGGTTCACCACGTGCCAGCTTACGGTGATAATACCACCCTGTTTGTGAAAGCGTCGTGCCTGCGCGGTCATTTCGGTAAAGGCTATCGAGTCGAGCGAGCGTTTGCCGCCGAGTTCTATTTCGCCGAGTTCAAACCCAATCACACCCGGATAGTCGCCTACGGCCTCTTTGGTGTCCGAACGATCGGGAGCATCAGCGGAGTACCACCAGCTGTTTCCCGTCATCAGGTCATCCTGATGCCCGTACATAATGCCCTTATCCTGAATTTTAAGCAGGCGGGTAAACAACTGTTCCGCTTCAGGCGTTGCCTCCGGGTCGGCGGGTTGCCAGCTTTGCGATGCCGGCTGCCCCCATGCGGTAGCGCCTGCCATCAAAAGACATAAACAAATACTAATCTTTTTCATTTCGTCGTTAATTTACAATTTAAAGAGTGTTACAAATCGGGGATAAACTGCTTTCCATACACAAAGGTACGACTATGGAGGTTGCGAACCGAAATATCGCTGGGTTCTTTGATTCCTGCCGGTACGGTAATTACTGCTGTCGTTGCGCTTTGCGACACAACGCCGCACGGAACGCCGCCAATCAAAAAACCGTCGGGTTGTACATAGTCGCTTCCCAGGTTTTCGCCTTCCAGCGTGATGTTTGTACCCAGTGCGCCCGTTGGATAGCCTTCGGCGTCCAAAGGCGTTACATTGGTAATTTTCGACACAACCCATGGAATGTCATAGTCGGCAGAAAAATTCTTTTCATCGCAGCCGCTAAGTGTCGTCATGCCGCCCAACAGGACGGCGAACAGGATATATATACTATACTTTTTCATGCTCTTTATACCTTTTTAATTGTTTGGATTGGGATCAATATTCCAGTAAGAAATTTCTGTATTCGGGATGGGGAATACCGGGATATAGCGTTCGCCATTGTCGCTACTCAGGCGTTTTCCGGTGGCATCCGGTACGCTTACCTTCAAACTGCTGTTGATGATATTTTGCCGGATACCGGGTATTTGGTATTCTTTGGCGTCCGTTAATCCGGCTGCCTTCCCGTTGGCACGGTCATCATCTTTCACTTTCCCTATGGTTTCTACTAATCTGCCGGTACGAATCAAATCGTAGGTGCGGAAATTTTCGAGCGCCAGTTCGAGGCGGCGTTCATTCCATATATCTTTCAGCAGTTGTTCGCCCGATGACGTAATGTCGGGAATATTGGGCGGTGTGGTTGGCATAGGAAAGCCACTGGGGTTGCCCATTTCATAGCCTTTGCAGAGCGACGAATTGCGGGCGCGTTCGCGCACTTCGTTTACGCGGCTACGGGCTTCGTCTTCTCTGCCGAGAAAGTACGCTGCTTCTGCACGCATCAACAATACGTCGGCATAGCGGATGATGATAATGGCTTTGGATGTGCCGTTAAGTAAGGCATTCATACCGGCAACAGCCACCTTGCGGTTGTAGTAGTCGCTCATCATATCAGCTGCGCGGTTGTAGGGTTCTAAAGTGCCATAGATAATACCTTCGTTGTAGTATGGCCCATAGATGGTGCAGCTCAAGCGCGGGTCGGTAGGGTCGAAGGCATCTACCAGATTCTGCGTGGGCTGATTAAAACCCCAGCCAAACCAGCTGCCTCCGCGAACACCCTGCACCATCCAGTCCATAAGTACTTTTCCGCTGTTGCCCCAGCCACCTTTGCCGCCGTATTCAAACAGCGATTCGATGCGATAGCCGCCGTCGGTGTCTTCTTCAAACAAGGTGGCAAAGTTGGGAGCCAGACGATAGCTTCCCGACGAGATAATCTCGCCCGTGAGGTCGTATACTGCCTGCCAGCTTGTTTCACTGCTGCCTACTTCCGGGTCGGTGCCCAAACGGTAGAGCATCACACGCGCCAGAAAGCCTTGCGCCGAGCCTTTCGTGGCGCGACCGAGGTCTTTGGCTAAGTATTCTTCCTTGCGGGGCAGCATATCTATAGCCAGCTTCAATTCATCAATGATAAACGCCATAGTTTCGGTGAATGAAGAACGCGGCACATTGCCAAAGTCTTCGGCTTTCACCGGTTCGGTAAAAATGGGCATTCCTCCATAGTGGCGTAACAGGTAAAAGTACCAGTACGCACGGAAGAAATGGGCTTCGCCTTCCATGCGCTGTTTTACCGTGGCATCAAAGGGCGCGTCTTGTATGTTATACAGTACGTAATTGGAACGCGATACGCCCCAGAATCCATTCATGTAGAAATTACGCACAAAAGTATTCGTGGGTACGACTTGATAGGTACAGACCATCTGCAGGTCGGGATAGTCGGTGGGTGAGCTGCCTTTCTCGGCGTCATCGGAGGCAACGGAACCCAGATAGAATTCGTAATGGTTGTCTATCCAGACACCGTCGGGGCCTGAACCTGAGGTAAACGACAACAGTTCATACAAGCCAATGATTACCTTTTCGGCATTTGATTCTACGTTCATATAAGCGTCGCTGACTTCTTTCCCCTGGGGTTCCACTTCATCGAGGAAACCGTTACATCCAACGGCCATCAATGTGAATAGCAGTACACCGGCTGTTTTGTATATGGATTTTCTTTTCATATTCATATTCGTTTTTATAAGTTATAAAGTTAAATTAAAACCAAGAACAAACGTGCGGGGACGTGGATAGGACGCCAGGTCGATACCGTTGTTGAGCGGATTGCGCAGGTAGTCGCCCATTTCGGGGTCGAAGCCGGTGTACTTGGTAAACACATGCAGGTTGTCTGCCGATACGTAGAGGCGAAGCCGCTGGATTTTCAGGCTCTTCGTGACTCCTTGTGGCAGGGTATAACCCAGTTGCAGATTTTTTATGCGCAGGTATGAGCCATCTTCAATATAGCGATCGGAGAAGCGAGAGTTCTGGTTGACGTCGTTTGCCGACAAGCGCGGGTACTGATTGGTCGAGCCGGGGCCTGTCCATCGGTTCATCATGTCTTTCGACATGTTCCACTGTCCAAAGTTGGAGGAGTATAAGTCCATCACGGCTGCGTTGGCCAGTTCGTTGCCTACGGACGCCTGCAGGAACAGAGCAAGGTCAATGCCCTTCCAGGCCAGGTTAGCGTTCAGGCCAAAGGTTACGTCGGCCATGCCGCTGCCCAGATAGGTGCGGTCGTCAATGTTGAGCGGCTCGCCATCGTTGGCTGTTTTTACGAACTTCACGTCGCCTGGCTGTGCATTGGGTTGGATTAGGCGTCCGTCGGGTGTTTTGTAGTTATTGATTTCATCCTGTGTTTGGAACAGACCGTCGGTCTTATAGCCGTAGAAGTATGCCATTTCCATGCCTACCTCGGTACGGGTAAAGGGTTGTTCTACTTTGGACATGTTCATGCCATAGACGGGGTCGGGAGAGCCAAGAGCTAAGACTTTGTTCCTGATAAATGACGCATTCGCACCTACGCCGTAGGTGAAGTTGCCCTTTTTGTCCGACCAGCGTAGCGTCACTTCCAAGCCGTTGTTACGCATTTCGCCGGAGTTGGTGCTGGGACGGCTCAGGCCGGCATACATCGGCACGGGCGTCTTGAGTATCATGTCGCGGGTGTTGCGGATAAAGTAGTCTACCGTTCCGGAGAGTTTGGAATTGAACGCCATGAAGTCTACGCCAAAATTATACTGTTCGGAGGCTTCCCACTGCAGGGCAGCGTTGGCGTATTCCAGCTGTATATATCCTGTTTGCAAGGCATCGCCAATCACGGAGTTGTAGCCCGATGTCATCAGCGCTACATAATCGGATGCGCCGGCGCTGGCTTCGTTGCCTACCAAGCCATAGCCTGCGCGTACTTTCAGCATCTGGAAGGGATTGCCTTCATTTTGCATAAATTCCTCCTGGTGCAAGTTCCATCCCAGCGAGAAGGAGGGGAAGTAGCCCCAATGGTTGAGGAACTTCGACGAGCCATCGGCGCGTACCGTGGTGGTCAGCATGTATCGACCGGCGAAGGTGTAGTTTCCACGGAAGAAGAACGAAGCCATACGATTCCAGTAAGGTGAAGAGTGCGAGGCCGAGCGTGAAGAGGGCGTATCGGTTTGATTCAGATACCACATGTTTTGCGCTTCGGGTATGTCTTGCGCCGAGCCGCTCAGCATGACAAATCTGAAATCCTGCGCTTCTGCGCCCAGAGTTAGGCCGAGACTGTGCTTGTCAAATTCTTTGTTATACATCAGGTAGGCATTGGCCAGCCACGACTTGAACTCGTTGCGCCCTACGTTCAGGCTACTGTTGGAACGGTTCTGGTCGGCAGACGTGTAGTAGACGGGCGAATAGGATATGGACTCGCCGAAGTTGGCGCGTATGCCGTATTGTCCGCGAAGGGAGAGACCTTTGATCCTGGCTATGTTGTCGAACTGCAGGAAGGCGTTGCCGATAAACATATTGCTGCTGTTGTCGCCATAGTTGGCGCCTTCGTACACTTGGCGCGCGGGCTGGTAGCTGGGGTCGGCAAAAAGTACTTCTCCCCAGGTATCGGCCTGTTCGTCCCATGCCATCGAGATGGGGTCAGCACGCATGACGGCCGGCCAGATGCTGCCGTAGTAATTACCGTCGCCACCGCCTCCCTGCGTCTTGCGGTTGGTGTAGATGACGTTTATACCCAGCGAGATATCGTTGGTGAGCTTATACGTATTATTATACCGCGCCGTGATGGCGTCCAGTTCGTTGTATTTGAGTACACCCTGCGTGGCTGAATAGGTTGCGCCGACGCTGAATATATGGCGGTCAGTGCCGCCGCTGACGTCGACGTTATAATTTTGGGCGAAGCCTGTGCGGGTAACTTCGTCTACCCAGTTTGTGCCTGTGTACTTGTTGTCAATGACGTAGTTGAACATGGCGGCGTCTTGGGCACTTATGGGCATCTTGCTGTTGGCATACAGTTCTTGTTTCAGCGTGGCGTATTCCCATGCGTTGAGCAGGTCGATGGTTCGTCCCATGGTGGACATGCTGCCATAGACGTTGGCTTCTACGCGCGTCCGGGTGTTGTAGCGTCCGCCGCGGGTCTTGATCAGCACGACGCCGTTTGCCCCGCGTGAGCCGTAGATGGCGGTTGCGGAAGCGTCTTTCAGGATTTCGAGGCTTTCAATGTCTTGCGGCGACAGGTAGTCGATGTCTGACACGGGAAAGCCGTCTACGACGTAAAGTGGATCGGAGGTGTTCATACTGCCATAGCCGCGGATGCGGATCTTGGTGCCCGAACCGGGTTCGCCGGAGTTGCTGATTACGTCTACTCCGGCTACGCGACCGGCCAGCGCCTGGCCTACGTCGATGGTGGAGAGTTGCTTCAGGTCTTCGGAAGATACTTTGGCGACGGCGCCGGTGAGGTCGGACTTTTTCATCGTTCCGTAGCCTACTACAACTACTTCGTCAAGATTTGTTCCGGCTTGGAGTTCCACGTCTATGCGTCCACGTCCGTTCACGGCTTCTTCGAGCAACTGCATGCCTACATACGAAAAGACAAGCACATCGTTTTTCCCGGCTTGAATGGTGTAGTTGCCGTTCATATTGGTGAGTACTCCGTTGGAAGTACCTTTTACTAATACGGTCGCCCCTATCAAAGGTTCGCCTATGTCGTCAACCACTGTACCTGTTATACTACTCGTTTGCGCTTGTAGTACGCCAAGGCTTGTCACTAAAGCGGCAACACAGAATACTGTTTTTATTTTGCATGCCGCAAAGTGAAATTGCAAATACTTTTTTAGTTTTTTCATGATATAGATTAATTTGTATTTACAAAAATAACAGGAAGTAACAGGACAAAACAAGTACTATTTTACCATTAATTAATACTCTTTAGATGATAATCCCTAAACAAACACTTTTTTCTTTCTGTAGTTACTGCGAAACTCTTTCGGCGAGCAATCTTTCTTTTTCTTGAAAATACGATTAAAGTTTGACAGGTTGTTGAACCCACATTCATAGCCTATTTCCGCCACCGACATGGTGGAGTCGAGCAACAAACGGGTAGCATATCCCAAACGGATGTCGATAATGTAATCAGACAGGGTCTTGCCGGTACGCAGTTTGAAAAAGCGACTGAAAGAGGGCGGCGTCATACATGTCAGTTCGGCTAAATGCTCAAGGCGTATTTCTTTTTTGTAGTTTTCTTCGATGAAATCCTGTACTTTCTTAACCCGGCGACTGTCTGACAGAGGACTTATTTTGGCAAACGATGAACTCGACAAGGCGTGTGCCTGGTCGGTAAAGAGTGAAAGCTCGTGCAGGATGGTGAGCAGTTTTATAACGGCATAGAACCCTTGCTTTTCCGACGAAAGCGTATCCAGCAATGAATACACCTTCATAATGGCTTTCATGGGAAAAGACAAACCCTTTTGGGCTTTGGCAAGCATAGCCCGGATAGAACTGAATTGATTTTTGTTAAGCAGATTATCGAAGAACAGGTTTTGTGAAAACTGGATGGTGACTTCCCTGATTTCTCTTGAACTGCATTCGTTTTGCGCCCACACATGTTCCAGATTCTCTCCGGTGATCAATACCAGGTCGTAATCGCCAATTATCTCAATAGAATCACCCACTATACGTTTTACGCCCGCAGCATGCTCCGTGAAATTAAGCTCAAACTCGGCATGGCTGTGAATGGGGTAAGTAAACTCGGCTTTCATGCGGTCGGCAATATAAAAACAATCCTTTTCGGACAAGGGAGTAAGCTCCCTGATAGCGTGTTGTGTATTTTTCATTGGACAGATGGTAAAGTATTAGACTAAAAATAGATTTGCATAGCAAAAATAATGCAAATTTGGAACTATACAAGTTGAAAACAGGTATTCAGTGGGAGTATCATCATTTCACAACTCCTGATTCGCTATCTGAATTATATAATTGCTGTTCACCTGATGTATGTTTACGTCCTGTAAAGAAGTTCCATGAGAAGGTCAGATAAATCATATTCCCTAAATCTTTAGTGTAGTTAAAAGTCTCTTTTTTCACAATACTCGAAAGATATTGTTGCCCACTCTTCTCTCCATTACTGAAAAATGGGTTTAGAATCCCTAAACCTACACGCAGCGAATTATATTTATAAGATACAGAAACATCAGCTCCGGCTGGAGAGTAATTCTCTGTTTCTCCAAACTTATAGCTCATCCGGGGTTTTACTGATGCAGATAACATCAAGTTTCGATACATCGCTTCTATCTGGACATTTCCAAAATAGCCTGTATATGTATTTGAATATTCAAAACCTTTATTTATATAACGATTAACCCCCCCATAAACAGATATTGAAAGGATATTCTTTATGACTTCTACTCTTAGATTAAGTAAACCCTGCAAATGAGTCATGCTTTTTTGATTCGCAGAACTATATACATAATAATAGTATTCTTCCTCATCAATTCTTTTTGCGCTGGTGCTAATAATCGGATTAGGGGTGTGCTGATAATATCCATTCGTTTGAAAGCTAAAACGTCCAATCCTGTATTCCAGGTTTAAAGTATTCCGATAAGCACGATATGGTTTTAAATCCGGATTACCGATATGAACTTCATAATTGTTTTGCCATTTTTCTACATTACTGAGAGCTGACAAGGAAGGTAATACTGTTCCTATAGAGAATGTATATCTCAAATAAGCGCCTTTAAATATGGGATATGCTAAAAAAGCTGTTGGTTGAAATGAATTAAAGGCATATTTATGTGAACTTTCTTTGAAATATTGACTTGAAAATCCAATTCCGATATTGTATTCTAATTTGTGCAATGAACCGGAAAGTTCCGAATACAGATACAATTTCGAGTCGTCCATTTTTGTAGCAATCCCCCCTGTCGATCCTTGATAAGTATTATTCGTATGTGCTTGTTTATAATTGATTCCGGAACTCCATGATAGATTGTTGTTTAATTCGTTATCATAAATTAGTTCACTAATAAATGAATACTTGTTCCCATCTGCAGAATAATTCATTGATGGTATGAAAGGGGTATCTTCGGATAAATGCTCGCTATATCCATACGAATAGTCTGTCATGATATATGTCCCAACAAAGTTAGTTGTTAGGTTCTGATTTTTTGATAAATTTACTTGATAATAAATATCCAATACTGGAGAATAAGATTTGTCGTAAATATTGGTATGTGCCATTACAACTTCATTTTCAGAATCTTTTACCGATTGAATGATACTATACTCCGGTATGCGATGTAGATTATTATCAAGTTTTACATTAAAAACAGATTTTTCCGGAGATATCCAATTGTAATTTAACGAAAAATTATGCTCCTGCAATTTGTAAGGAGAATGGATACCTGTTTTTTTAATTTCCCGGAGACGATTATCCGATAATAAAAGTTCTTGTCGAATATCAGAATATTTATTGCGAAAACTTCGATATGATAATTCGTAATTTATGGAAAATTCAGATGCTTTATTATTGTATTTTAAATAAATATTATCATTCCCATATCCCGTTGTCACTGCATTTCTTAAGCTAATTCCACCTGATACACCTTTATTTTTCCTCTTTGTAATAAAGTTGATGATAGTAGCAAGTCCTTCTCCGTATCGTACCCCCGGTTTATCTATATATTCAATTTTCAAAATATCATCAGGTGTTAAAGCCAGTAAATCCTGGATATTCGATACGACATTATTAATACGGAGCTGCAATCCTCCGTTTACCATTGACGTAATTGAATTTTGGACAGTACTGACAATTAAACCGGGAAGCATCATTTTGCTTAACAATTCCAGTGCAGTGGAAGATGATTCTTTTTCAAACAATGACGGAAATATAATTTGCCTGTTAACCTGATTGATTACCCTGTCTGAAACTACCATTATTTCGTCTAAATTTTCAGAGGCTTCTATAATATAGATATCATCTATTTGAAAATCTTCTTGAATATTTTCAAGATAAATAATTGTTGTTTCATATCCCAAGCAGGCAATAACTATATATGAATTACCTACCGGCACTTTTTTTAATTGAAATTTACCGTATTGATCTGTCACATATCCTTCCAAAAAGGTAGAATCATTACTGAACAGGCTTACGGTTGCCATTTCGACTGGTATTTGCTCCTTATCATTTTTTATTACACCTCTGATTCTAATATTATCAGCAAATAATGACAAATTGGTCAACATTAACAATAGTAAAACTACAAGCAATCTCATACTTTGTTTTTTGTAGAATTGATAATTTTTCCTGGAAATACGCATATTTTTAGCCCTAATGATACTCGTTTTATTTGTCTCCAAATTTAGAAAATAATTTCAAGATAACAATATAGAAAACAGACTCTTCACTCATTTTTCCTGCCGGATCATATTTTCCAAATAGAATGATAGCACTTAAAGATTATCTCCCTTTTCTCACCATTTTTCTTTTGTAATTTGAGCCAGAGTCTTATTTAATGCAAATTTGATATTTAGCAATTTGATAATTTGTTAATTTTACCCTTGCATAACTGCTGTATTTGGAGGCCTGTCTGGAGTTTGTCGAAAAAAAACTACCCTTGTGAAGTTTAGGATTGATAGTTTGCACACTAAATTAGTGCATTTTGCGCTTTTTGTGTTTTAATTTAACGATTATGTATTAAAATTTTATACATTTACCTGTTTAAATGTCTTTTTGTCAGTTTGTTTTTGGTTATCTTTCAACACAAATGAGTAGTTAAAATATGTGTTTGTTTGCATTTTTATGCCACTAAATTTTGATTTAGCAGGAATAGCTCCCCATTCATTTGGATGAATTGGAGAGAACATTTGGATGAATTTCCAAAATCATCAAATGAAAATGGAAAAATATGAAGATGAATTTCCAAAAACGACTCATTTTTTGCAAATATTCGTTAAACACGAATGGGAAATAGTTAATAAATTATCTATAAATTCTTATTTTCTTAGATTTTCATCCATTATCGTGTTAGCTGAAAACCGCTGAGTTGAAATCAATGGAGATGATTGTTGGCTTTCTTTTCATTTTTTATTGTATCTTCATCCAATATTTTGTCTTCAATATATTGTAAAATATGATGGATAAACAAACTTTCAGGCCTATACCTTTACAAGGAAGAATCCTTGTTTTTGATTTTTTGAAGTCGCTTATGATTTTTTTTGTTATTGTACTCCATGTCAGTATGACCTATATGCAAAGCCCTTCCTGGTGGTATATTATCAGTGATAAGGCGAGTCCGGTATTTCTCGTTATCGTTAATATATTGGATGTATTCATGATACCCGTTCTCTTTTTTATATCCGGCTATTTTGCACCTGCATCTTATGCAAGAAAAGGTTTTTCCGGTTTTCTGAAAGACAAAATCAAGCATATATTTTTTCCTTGGATATTGGGCATCATAATCCTAATTCCTATATTTTCTTTATTATTGGGGAAATCAATCGGCCATTTTTTTCAATTACTAAAAGACAATCCTTTTTATCTGTTTAATTCTCAAGGTCATTTATGGTATTTAGGCATCCTTTTTATTTTTCTTCTTGTGTACGCTTTATTTTCTTATTTTGTACCATTCAACAAGATACGTACAACTTCCACAGGCCGTAAGAACACTTATCTATTGCTGGGAGGCATTGTAATTTCTTTGATTTGTGCTTATCTGTCTACCCTGTTTTGGGGTCCATTTGACAATTGGTTGTACTTCGCATATGTTTTTTGTCTGAAACCGGCCAAAATAGCTACCTATATATGTGTATTTGGATTAGGGGTCTACGCGTGGCAAACCAACTGGTTCACAAAAAACGGATGGATGCCTTCTATAAACACATGGCGTATTTTGGCAATAAGTACAATGACCTGTTACATGATATTGAGGTTGCTTATAATTCCTAAATATGATTTTCCATCGTTAGATAAATTGATATCTGTTTTCGATGCAGTTTGCTCTTTTACGACGTTGATATATACGCTGCTGATAGGTATTAAATTTCAAACCATTCGTATAGCGGAATGGATGGTGAACGCATCACCTTA
Source organism: Tannerellaceae bacterium (assembly GCA_031255855.1). GTDB lineage: Bacteria > Bacteroidota > Bacteroidia > Bacteroidales > Tannerellaceae > DFXE01. Next base: position 23,491 of record JAIRRS010000033.1, read on the forward strand.
TTCATATAGCATATACTGGATACATATGTTACCGATGATTTTGTATTTATCCATGATAAATGAGTGGGATATCTCCATTTTCCTGAAATGGATTTCAGGCATATTTGTGGTTTGTCTCTTTTCGTGGTTGTTCAGTAAATATATATTGAAAAAACTACCGTTGTTGAAAGATATGTTTTGATTATCGGTTGCCGGTTATCTGTTTTTTTTGAGAATAAAACACGATGTATGTACTTATACACACAACTATTTCCGAGAATGGAAGACTGGCCCAAACTCCGTTTACTCCCCAATATAAAGGCAGCAGATATACCAAAGGTATGAAAGATATTTGTCTGATTATGCTCAAAACAGCCGATTTGACAGCGTTTCCGATATGTTGGAAAAAACCGCTCATTAACATTTGACAACCAGCCAACGGTAATGTTATGGTTAAGACAAAAAGAGCCTTGGAGGCTTCTATCGTTAGTTCCGGGCCGGGATTAAATACCTGCACCATATATTCTGATGCAAATATACCTGATAATAAGGCAATGATACCAATGATGAATGCCACCCCAAATGCATAGTAAAGCGTTTGAAACATTCGCGCATAATTCTTTGCCCCAAAATTGTAGCCGATAATAGGTTGAATTCCTTGCGAAATTCCTATAAAAATCATGATAAATACATAATGGAAACGACTAGCAATAACATATCCTTCCAAAGAAACCGGATTACTATAAGCAATGAGCTGCTTATTGGTAAAAAAAACAATGAGGGAAGTCATTGCCGTGATCAGGAATGGTGCAAATCCTATATTGAGTATTTTAAAGAGTATGTTGAAACGCAGTCTTAAATATGATAGCTTAATAGGGAAAAAACTTTTCGCGTTTAAAAAATGTGGAATTATTATACATGCGGAAAAAAAAGTAGACAGAAGGGTCGCGCCCCCGGCGCCTTTCATACCCCATTTAAAACAAAAAATAAAAAGAGGGGCTAAAATAAAATTGAATATCACGCTTACACCTATCACATACATTGATTTCTTAGGAAACCCGGTCGCTTTCATTATGTTGGTCAGCGTAGATCCCATATTCAAAAAAAGGCTGGCCGGCAGATAATAGCAGAGAAAATCTTTGGCGAAGAGGTAAGTCTCATCCGTAGCTCCCATCCAATAAAGGATAGGTTCCATAAACAAATAAATACCAATAACAGGAATCATTGAGATGATAAAAGTAAAAAGAAGAGATGTGCCCATTACCTGCATGGCCATTTCTTTATTATTCAGGCCAAAATATATAGAAATGCGACTTGATGTCCCGACTCCCATCAATGTACCCAATGAAGCCAAAAGATTCATGATAGGCAAAAGAACTCCGAGAGCTCCGAGGGCATGTTCCCCTAAACCGGGGCCATATCCTATAAAAATACTATCTATTATATAGTAAATAGCTAAAGCAAGTGTTCCGGCAATAGAAGGCAGCGTATATTTCCAAAAAAGCGGATGAATTTTTTTATCCCGCAATTCGAGTATCTGTTTCATTAACTAAAATTTAATTGGAATCCCATTGTAAAAATCCAGGATTTTTATCCGCAGGATATAATCATACTTGGCTTGTACCTGCTCCGACTGGCTTTGTAAAAACCGTGTTTTCACTTCGTTGTATTCAAAAGGAGTTAATTTAGCCAGATCATAGCGGACTTGCACATGCCGGAAAGATTCAGAAGTGAATTTTATAGCATCATTTGACGCCAGATATTTTTCGTGTGCCGCCATAGCATTTTTATGGGCCGTTTGGATTTCTTTATAAAGCGTTTTCCTCGTGTCTTCCAGAATCAGCTTTCTGTCTTGTATATCAAGTTTGGCAATGCGCACTTTATTGCGTGTTTCAAAACGATTGAAAACCGGAATAGTCAGTTTCAATCCAATCAACATAAAATCATTATTTTTTACTTGATTGGAAAAAGATTCATTGGCTTTTATGGTTTGATTAGTTGATGGATTTATTATATCTTTTGCATTATACCTGTAAAGATAGCCGGTTCCCCATTCGAATACAAGATTTAAGTTGGGCAGATAGTCGGCTTCCGCTATTTTGAGCGTTTTTTCGGCGCTTGCTATTCTATATTCCTGTTCTTTTATTACAGGTTTCGTACTGAACGCATTCTCGAAGATTAACTGTGTCGGCTGAATTTCGCGAAACATATCCTCCAACATTTTATCACTGAATGACGGAGCTTTGATATCAAAATTTCTTTCATCTTCCAATTCAAGAGCCTGTGCCAAATCAAGCAATGCCAATTCCAGATTATTTTGTGCTTCGATGACTGTAACCCGATCTTTGGCCAACTGTGCTTCCATATCATACAAATTGGCTGAAGGTACGCTTCCCGACTCAACCAAGAGCGCCGTCTTTTTTACCTGGCTTAAGGTCAATTCCAATTGTTCTTCATTTATTTTTACAAGTTCTTTATTAAATAACACCTGCAAAAATAAAGATGTGATATTGATAGAAAGATTATCCTTTGCTTTTTCCAGATTTTGCGTGGCAGCTTCAAATTCCAATTTTGTTCTGGCTTTTTCATTGGGGATACGGAAACCAGTAAAAATAGGAATAGAACTACTCCCCCCTGCTATAGTTCTTGATAAAGGCTCGTCCACTTCCGAATAGGTTTGTGAACGACCGAAATTCCAATCCTGAATAATTGCAGCATTAAGGTCGGGCAAACGGCTGTTTCTTGCAGTGTTTTGTTGAATATCAGCCACCTTTTGTTGAACTTTTAATCGTTGTATGCTTATATTATGTTCGATCGCGTGTTGAATACAATTTTCCAATGTCCACTTCTCATAATTACGTACCCGGGTATTTCCGCTTTGCGCCGATACTTTTTCCGTTGGAATAAAGAGAAGGAGCCATATAAAACACAAGAATATTTTTGTTTTCATATATTAGTCTAATTGGATTCCCCTTATTTCATCTTCTAATGATATTCCATTTATTATCTGGATATTAACTCCGTCAGACAAACCTACTGTAACTTGTCTCCTTTCAAAAAACTGATTATTACCCTGAGATTTTAAGACATAAACATATGGCTGGCCTTCGCTAAATTCAACGGATGCTTCAGGAATAACAATGGCATTCCTGACCCGCTTGATAAGGACTTCGGCATTTGCACTGTAATCAGCCCTTATCAACACGGAGTCAAAGGTCTGTAATGCTGCTTTGATTTCGTACAATACCGTTCCGTTTTCTTTTTTTCCTTCCGGTGAGATATATTCAATGCGGGCTCTAAATATCTTATCGTTGATAGCCCCAATTCTTATTCTTACAGGCATATTGTTTTTGAGTAAATGTACTTCCGTCTCGTCAACATGTCCTTTGAATATCAAATCGCTCATATCAGCAACAGCCGCTATGGTCGTACCTTCATTAAACACGTTGGACTGAATAACATAATCTCCTTCTTTAATAGGAATACTCAATATTGTACCTGAAATAGTCGCGCGGATTTGTGTATTACTTATCCTGGAAAACCTTTCTGAAACACCATATTTTACAATATCCAGCGCGTCTTTAGCATTTTTCTGTTCCTCAACAGCTTTCCTGTAAGAAGCTTCGGATAATTCATATTCATTCCTGGATATTACTTCATTTCTGTACAACATCTGCTGACGTTCAAAATCCATTTGTATTTGATTCAGGTTTATTTCCGCAATCCGTAACCTGGATTCCGCCGCATTCAGTTCTCCCATTTCTGTTGTAACCTTTACATGAGCGATAATCTCTCCTTTACGGATGTTTTCTCCTGCATTTTTTTTCACATTATTAATAATCCCCGATATCTGAGGTTTGATTAATATCTTATTTCGCGGCTCTATATTTCCGGTGGCCACTACTGTGTTTTCCACAGCGCCTAATTGAGGAGCAACAATATCATAGACTGCTACTTCCCCCCGAGATTCATCCCATAAAAATTTGAACGTAGCAAAAACTACGATGATTAATATGGAAAATAATATAATCCGTCCTACTTTTCTCATAAATATTCAATCCTATGCAATCTCGTTTTTGTTTATTCTTCTCTTATGGCATCAATAGCTTTTATATTCAAAGCCCTCATTGCCGGAATTATTCCTGCCAAAATTCCACTAATCATCAAAATAAAAAGAGAAGCAATCCCTATTCTAAATGTAATCATGGGATGCAATATAAACATATTTTCTTGTTTTTGTACCCAAACCAAATCTGCAATATGTAAAGCGTAAACGCCAACACATAACCCGCAAATTCCGGAAATCAGAGTCAAAACAATACTCTCCCACATTATTTGGTTGATTATTTTACGTGGTTTAGCTCCAATCGCCCGCCGAACACCGATTTCCCTCGTCCTTTCTTTTACCGTTATCAGCATAATATTACATACGCCAACAATGCCGGCAACAAGTGTCCCCAATCCTACAATCCAGATTAAAATAGATACTCCGTTAAAAAGGTTCATATACATAGTATACTCTTTTTCCATGTTAAAACTCCATACCGCTTTATAGTCATCCGGATGTATATGATTGGCGCTCTTCAACACCTGTTTTACCCTGTTTTCTATATAGTTTGCCCGAATACTATCTTTTGATATTGCCGCCATAAAATGGATAATGTCACCCTGATTGTTTATCTGTTGCAAGGTGGTAAAAGGGAGAAGTACTGAACTTTCAATCTTGTCGCCAATACTTATATCAGACATGCCACTTGTTACCCCGACAATTTTATAAAGAACACCATTCACCCGAATGTTTTGTCGTATGGGATTATCCCTTTTTAAAAACATCCTATCATATACTTTTTTACCAATGACGCAAACTTTTCTTTTTTTCTCAATATCTATGTCATTAATAAAACGCCCATAAAATAGCTGTTGGGTTTCAACTTGCGCATAGTTTGGATATAAACCCTTTACATGGAAAGTTGCGCTTTGGTCGTCATATACAATATTGTTGTTTGTTGTTTGTCCCCATAATACAGGAGACAGGAATTTTATTTCAGGAATGGAATCTAAAAGTATCTTCATATCTTTATTCCGTATATCCCAGTTTCTCCCTTTTTGAAATCCTCTATATGGTATGGCAGTGGGCGCAGATCCGAAAAAGCAGGAATTAGTAGCGAATCCCCTGACTCCTTTCATGACACCTCGCTCCAATCCATCTCCTGAACCAATCATTACGACTAAAGTAAAAATACCCCAAAATACTCCAAACGCGGTGAGAAAACTTCTTACCCTGTTTCGGGTAATCGTTATCCATATTTCTTGTATTTTGTCTAAATCGAACATATTATTCAGCCCTCATTGCTTCTACTGCCGGTACTTTCACTGCTAAACGCGCCGGGAAATAACCGGCGAATACTCCCGCGATTACTAAAACAATCATTGCTCCTATTGCCGTGGAAATAGCAACCGATGGATTCTCAAAAATAGCCAACGACGCTAATTCAACATTTTTTTCGAGAAACAACCCAAAAATTTTATTGAGTCCAATCCCGACAAATAATCCTAAATAGCCGAATAAAGCGGTAATAACCACCGATTCTACCACAATGTGTCGAAGGATAGAATAGGGTTTTGCCCCTAAAGCTTTTCTGATTCCAAATTCCCGGGTACGTTCCCTTACCGTGATAAGCATGATATTACTGATGCCGACAATTCCCGCAAACAATGTCCCAATACCAATAACCCATATAAAAACATTTACGGCATTAAATATTCCTAATGTCTGCAAATAAGTATCCAATTGATTCGAAAAATCAACAGCCTGCTCATCTTTGGAATCAAATTGATGCAGGGAACCCAATCTACTTCTCAAATCTTCAATAAACCGTTCATTACTTTTTTTAGTGTTTAGGTTTTTTACTGTAAAAGCGAGGCTTGTAAACCCCCAACCTCCATAAAACAACAATTGGGATGTAGAGAAAGGTATATATGCTTTTTCAATACTGGTAGACGAAGTTTCATCAAAAACACCGATTACCGTAAAACGAAGCTTATTTATAATAATATCTTCTCCAACAGGATCTCTGTTCTGATATAATACATCCTTTAAACGTTGATTAATGACTGCAACCTTTCGTTGTTTATTTATATCCAAGCCGCTGATAAACCGTCCTTGCTTGTCTTTTATTTTTATTCCGTTGATATTCGTATATTCGGGGTATACCCCCACTAATGTAACAGTCGTATAGTCACTTTTGTGACTTGCGGTTGCGGAAATGGTTATGCAAGGGGAAATAAATTCCTTTTGAAGTATTTGATTATTGATTAGGTCGAAGTCTTTTTGATCTAATTCTATCTTTCTGTTATCAGGAAGCCCTTTAAAAGGGATAGAGGTCGTACGGCCCAAAATAGAGATACTATTGACATCTCTACTTCCAAAAGTAGTCATTACTCCATTTTTAGCGCCATTACTTGAAGCCAATAAAATAATAAACATGAAAATACTCCATGAAATAGAAAATCCCGTAAGAAAGGTTCTTAATTTATTCTTCCTTATCGAGGAGATTATCTCTGTCCAGCTATCTAAATCAAACATATATGCATATTAGGATTTCATTAGATACGATTACAGGAATTTTGTTATTTTATCAACGATCCATTTGGGGTTTTGCACGGGTATGCTATGATCGCCCTCTCCATAATGTAATGATGCTTTTTTAATATGTTGATGTAAAAACTCAGCCGCATTGTTACATTCTGTTTGCGTCGCATACAATAAAAGAGTTTCATTTTCAATGGAATTTTCTTTTATCTTATCAAACAGATCCAGATTCCGGTATAAATCTGTTTTCAACGTTGTATGTTCAAACAGAAATTGCACCTGCTGGTGTGTTTTTTTGATTTTTCTTTGACTTTGCATTAAACAGGTCGACCTTGATAAACTTTTCAAGTATTGATTTAAGAAACGTTCATTATACCCTTCAAGCAAGGGCCTCGATTGTCCATCATTCAGATTGGGCGTCTCAATAATAATAAGTTTATCAATCATTTCAGGATATGAAACAGCCGTATGCAAAGCAATTAATCCGCCGTAGCTGTAACCTGTCAGATGTACTTTGTGTAAATTCAGTTCGTGCAGAATACCCAACAAGTCATCCGACATTGATTGCAAATCATAACCCGAATAGGATGTTTCGCTCAGTCCGTGCCCTTTTAGATCATACAGTACAATATGATACTGCTTTGCTAATTCTTGCGCGATAGAAAAATAATAAACAGACAAATTTGTAAATATACCGTGAATCATGACAACGGTTTTCGCTGCATTTTCATTCAGTTCCAGTATATTAAAATTGTTGTTATTAATTCTCATTTCTATATACGATATAATCCACTACTTGACCGACAGACAGATTATACAATTCTTGAAAATCCATTTTGGAAATCCATGAAATGAAATCTATTTCATGTCCATATTTCTTTTTTACTTTTTCAGCAAAAGAAACAATTTCTATGCTGTCCATTTCTAAATTTTTCGTAAAAACACTCTCTTCAGATATACCAATTTCCTCTATAACATCGCTTCCGATTATTTCTTCAACAAATTTTTTCAATTGCTTAAAAACAATTTCGCTTTGATGTTTCTCGGTCAAATTTGCTGTGTCCATGCTACAATATATTTTTCCTTATGTCTAATTGTATTGATTTTTTGTTCTCCAATAAATAACGACTCGTCTTCCACTTTCTCAATTTCGTATTTTTTAGGATTACCTTCCAAACCTACTCCCAACATTTTCCCATACGCTTCTTTGGCCGTCCAAAATCGGGTAGACCATTCTGCCTGTTCTCTATCTTTCAATAACTCAAGCTCTCCTTCGGTGAAAGACAAATTCATAAAATCAGGACTTCTATTCTCTATCTGTTCAATATCAACACCAACCGGTTTTTCAGATACAAGAGCCACGGATTCGTTTCCTTTGTGTGAAAGAGAGATTTCCAGCCCGTTTACTTCCTCCAGACCTTTGGCCAAAGGCTTTCCATTCTCGTCATGTTCAATCGATATTTCAATAGGATACGATTTTTTCCCATATTTCTCTTTCATGTATGCGCGGATTGCATCTTTAATCGCGATACGACTGATGATATAAGGTCTGCGTTTGTTAAGTAATAATCCCTTTACATGAACTTTTTCTTCTTTGTTCAAATACCTCTTTTCAATAAATGGCCAACTGCCTGTTTTAGAATAGGCAAGGTCAAAATATACAACAGGGGTTTCTTCAAGCGGTTTTGCCAACTGATTTTCAAGCGGTACGTTTATGATGTTCCACAAAGCGCCGTCCATTTCAAAGCGTCTGTTCAGCCAGTTCTCAGCAATGCACCATACTTGAGCGTTGCGTTTGAGTATCATATCTCCGTTGATAAAATCATCCGTTATTTCGGTAACCACTAAAGTAAAATCAAAAACACCCTCTTGATCATGAAAATCCTGATAAAAAGTAATTTTACCGACATTTACAGGAAAACAGACATTATTTTCTTTAACGATTGTACGTAGATATACGCCAATCAATTGGCCTAATGTGTCGAGCAAAGAGCCTTTTCCTCCGGCAGCTTTTACCACTGCGTTCATGCCATGCTCATTAATACTGGTAATTTCTATGATGCCTTGATAATTAGGCCCATGGAACATAATTTCTTTGTAAATGAATTGAAAGGTAGGAGGTTCGTGAGTCTTTTTACCCAAATTTATTTCACCCGCATATTTTTGTGGTGGAACAGGATATTTATCCCCTAACATAATTTCTGTTGAAATGAAGTCTTTCATTTCCAACTTCATCAAATTATCCGATATCCATTTTCCCTCTGTTTTCAACCTAAATTCATGAAAAACATTCATCCATTGGAAAATACTGAATGACGATAATCCTAAAACCATCTTACTTGAAGCATGTTTTTCAGCGATTTCCATTATCAATTCAATACTCATCGTCATAGGAATTACAACATCAAAATCTTCAACAACAGACCAATAGGCAGGTTGTTTTACAACCGTATGATCCGTTATATAAGGATATTCCGGGATAGTAATTACAATTTCTTCGTTGAACGCTTTTTTTATGGTTTCAGATCTGTTTTTTTGTATCGGAGGGATTTTCTCTTTGGATGGATGAGTCGTTTTACTTGTGAAATTGAATTTTTGTTCTAACGACTTCACTTCATTCATAATATCCATCATCTCTTTCTGGACTAAAGACATGACACGGATGTTCTCATCCACTTTTTGTCCCAGAGGTTGGTCGCTGTTGACACTTTCTTCATGAAAAGAAACATCAAACCTGTTTTGTTTTTTTAGAATTTCTTTAACCAGGGGAAACTCTGATACGAAAGGATTGAAACCTTCAATTTCTAATTCTTGCCCCTTTACTTTGGAGATTTCTCCAATTCTGATGAACAACGTATCCACCCCTTTTCCTTCTATATATAAAAGAGCGAGTATTCTTCTTAATTGTTCGATTCCCGATCTGCCCGGATTATGAGTGGAAATAACACTGAAATTTTCACCCTGCAAGATGTCTTCAACAAAACCGGTTAAAGGACCTGCCCCTATTTGAATAAAGACACGCGCTTTCTCTTGGGTATACAACTTATAAACCAGTTCCCTGAAACGAATATGTGAAGTGATGTGCTCAAACGTAAGTTTTCTGTATTCGCTCATTTCAGTGGGATATTGTTCCAGAGATGTTGCAGACCAGACAGGAATCGTTGGCTCTTTAAGTTCCTTTATTTGATTTAAACAATAGTCCAATATGCCGACATATTTAGCAATAAAAGGTGTATGATAACCCGATTTGTACGGTAGTTCCTGATTAAAGATTTGATTCTTTCTCAGGCGTTCGCACATTTCGTCTATTGCCTCGCGCTTTCCGCACATTAATACTTGCGTATTGCAATTATCGTTTGATAAATATAGTTCGGGGATATCTTTTATTATGGGTTCCAATTCTTTATATCCACAGCCTACGGCTACGAAATAAACGTCTTCCAACTTAGAATCATAATCATTGTTGGGGTCTTGTGAGCTTTCGTCAATTTCCATGTCAAGATCTTTTACCCATGCTTGCATCATAGCCTTCACATTTTCATCCGTCACCAACCCAGACGCTTTTCCTGCATGCCATTCTCCGATACTGTGACCGGCGTTCATATCAGGAATCACCTCTAATTTTTTCAGGGAAGTATCCAGCAAGTTATTTATCTGGTAAAGTTTCAACGAATGGTTCAGCAAACCTTGTTCCGCCATGTTATAGGGATGTTCCAGCCGGAAATAGTCGGCAACTGTATCCACTTCCACCTCCATCTCCATATTAAACCCGGAAAAGAGAAAGGCAAGTTTACCATCCTTTTCAAGTAAAGGTTCATTAGAAAACCAGATATCCATCCTGCCTTTCCAAGGTTTATTTCTTTCAACAATTGACCTGGCTTTTGCAATCCGTTCATCGGTAGGATTAAAAACAACAAGTTTATATTTTCCTTTAGAGCCTAACCAATGCTTTTTGTCAATTTTTGCGAGTAATTCTTCCTTTGTATCTGCAGCAATAAGATACGCCTGTTTGAATGACCGCCTGATGACCATCCTGTTGTCTGGGACAAGATTCTCGGGCTTATTATCATATGCAGTCATAATTACGTGAGAATTTATACCGCCAAAGCCGAACGCATTGACACCTGCTATTAAAGGATATTTATCTCCATCCCAATCGATTGCAGTCTGCGGAAGTTCAAAACGCGAATCAATTAAGGCTTTTGCCGGTCTTTCAGCATGTAATGTAGGAGGTATCTGCCGGTGGAACAAAGCAAGCGCTACTTTCATCACGCCTGCCATGCCGGCCGCCGGCATGGTATGGCCGATATTCGATTTAACAGAACCCAACCAAATTTTATTTAATGACGCATCCTTGCCGAAAAATTCATTTAAAGTATTGATTTCTACTCTATCACCAGCAATAGTAGCAGTGCCATGCGCTTCTATTAATCCAATACGCATGGGATCCATACGCACTTTTTCCCAAGCCTTAGCTATCGTTAATTGTTGGCCCTTTGTGTTGGGAGCCATTACACTTACTCCCGACCCGTCACTAAACACCGCCGACGCATTGATTAAAGCATATATTCTGTCGTTGTCTTCAATCGCCTTTTTTAATGTCTTAAGTACAAGGACTCCCCCTCCTTCACTGGGTAGCAGCCCGTCGGCATCTTCACTGAAAGGAGAGATAACCCCTTTGTGTGATATAGCTCCCAACATGTTAAATGAAGCTTGGAACATAGCGCTTTGAGCCGTATGCATACCTGCCGCAAGCGCTATATCACATTGTCCGCTAAGGAGCAGTTCACTGGCATGATTAATAGCAATAGCCGAACTGGCACATGCTCCATCCACCGTATAAGCCGGACCATGCATATTCAGTTTATTCGTCACTAAAGCCGCAATCAGATTGGGCATCAATGCAATGGCGGTGTCTGGTTTGATTTCTCCCTTTTGCGCTTGATATTCTTTTCGTATCTTTTTCAGGTCTTCATCGGAAATACCGGGGATACACGCCTTCACTACCCTTACAACCTGAACACTAGTATTGACAATATCCATATTTCGCATGGAAGACAAGTTCCCGAAATTTCCTTTACCGATGATTACACATCCATTTTCCAACGAAATATTTTTTTCAAACACTCTGGCATCCTCCAATGCGTCGAAAGCTAATTTCATCATAAACAACTGCTCAGGCTCCATACCTTTGGCCGCAATCGGAAGAAAGCCATACTTCATAGGGTCGATCATCGGAATATCCAAAAAGCCACCTCTATTGCAATAAAAACGGTCGTATGCATCTTCTCCTTTTTGGAAATACATCGGATCAATCCGCTCAGCGGGAGCTTCAATGATAGAATCTACCCCATTTTTTAAATTATACCAAAACTGATCGATATTCTGTGCACCAGGAAAGATGCATGACATACCGACAATGGCAATATCTGTATCAATATGATTGTTCTGTGTCATTAATTATATCTGTCCTTTCAAGAAATTTTCGATAGTTGATGCATTACCTCCCATTGCTAAAACAGCCGGTTCTTTACCATATTTCAATTCTTTTACAAAAAACTCCCCACCTTCTTTCAGAGGAATCATGCTTACACCTCTTTTTCTGAATTCATTTTCGAGTAATTCCGAAACCATTCCGGCCCCTTTCCACGGGCCCCAGTTGAAAGAAAGTATACGTGTAGGACTTTTTTTCTCAGATAAAATGATTGATAACGAATCAAATACACTATTACCTGCGGCATAGTCGCATTGTCCTTTGTTTCCAAAAGCAGAAGATACGCTGCTGAACATAACCAAGAATTTAAGATTCGGTAATAACGTGCTTACTATCACTTCTAATGGATTGACTTTTGTCAGATATACATTTTCGAAAGATTCCCACGTTTTATCAACAAACAACTTGTCTTCCAATATGCCTGCCGCATGAATGACCCCGTCTATTTTACCATATTCTTTTTTTATGGCATTTATAAAGGTTTTGAATTTTTTGCTGTTTTTGGCATCTATTGATTTGTAAATAGCTTTTCCACCTGCTGCATTTATCTTTTCGATAGCTTGAGTGATTTGATTCGACTTGAATATTATCTGTACCTTTTTTTCAATTTCGGCCGGAACTTTCATGTTTTCTTCCGTAATGAGATATTTTCTTATCTCGTCTTTCGTTTGCAAGGATGAATATTTTTCCGAGTCTTCAAGTTGAGATGAACGTCCGGCTAAAATATAGGTGCAAGGATAATCGAGTGACAATTGAGAAACTAATTCGGGGGTGATGCCCTGTGCGCCGCCTAGAACCAAAACAACAGAATTTTCATCTATACTCAATAAAGATTCTCCGTCCGTATCAATAATATCCTTAGCTTTTATATCAAATTGAAAACGTTCTTGATTCTGATAAATTACTTCCGGGAATTTTTCTTTTATCAACAATTCATCAAAGACAATTTGGGGAAGTTTTTCAATGTCGAATGATGTGTGTGAATCAACGATCCTGAAATTAATTTCAGGATATTCGTGCATCAGGCTCTTAATAAGTCCTGAAAATCCCTGAATGTCTGAAAGATCTTTTATTTTTTTAGTATTCAATACTTTTGAAGTCAAATCACTAAAAGAGAAAATATTTTTTAACCGGTTCATATCACCAGCTTTAAGAAACTTGAACAAATGTTCAATAGTATAATGCTCGGGAGACGAAGAAACATTCAAAAAAATTAATCCGTCATAAGGTGATAGATCGTTTGTTTCCTTTGTAATCAATTCAACTTTAGCGCCCTGTTTTTCAAGTAATTCTTTTATAACTATGGCATGTGAGTTTTCGCCTCCATCGTCCGTTAAGGCAAAACATTGTCCTTCGATAGGCGAAATATTGTCTTTTGATATAGGCGATTCTTTTAATTCAAAACATAACCTTGCCAATTCATTATCCTCTGCTTGAATTGTGGAAGAATCCGAGGGCTCTGTTTCCTCTGTTTTAGTTATTCCGTCTGCTTGTTTTTGGGAAGCCGGAAGCGAATTGAAATCCATCTGTCCGATTTCTTCAATCCATGTAATCATACTTCTCAATGTCTTAATGGCAGCCATTTTTTCTACAACACCCTCAATCTCTGCAAGTCGTTCGGGGAAGGTGACTTTCTCTCTTAAACCGCCAATAATTTCCATACGTTTAATGGAATCAATACTTAAATCAGCTTCCATATCCATATCCATATCCAACATTTCCGGCGGATACCCTGTCTTATCACTAACAACTTCCAAAACAATATCTTTCAATTGTTCAGTCGTTAACGAAGCTATATTTAATGTGTTTACTATATTTTCAGGTTCTTGCTTTTTTCCGCTTTCAATAGCATGCTGCTGGTTGTCTTCAATAATTATAGGATTTTGGTAACGCGGGACAGATGTGCGTGGCACCGAATCATATTGTCCAAAATAACCTAACATAACATCTCGTTGATTTTGGATCATTTCCCGTTGATTCTCAATCATCATTTTCAAACTGTCCAAGTATTCCAACATTATTTTGTCGGGGTTTACACTACCACTGAATATTTCTTTTCCCATATTTGTATTGAATATTTTTGTTATTGGATAAATTTCTCCTGACAACATTTTTTTGTCAGACGGTATGGCATTCTGTCCATTAATAAACCATATTGTCGCTTTTTTCTTATATTGTTCAATATTATCAATATCAATGCTTGAAATCCTACGACCTTCAAATAGTTTTTCGAGATTAAATTCTTTTCCCGTTGATAAATATTGGCCTAGCGCTTTTAATAAATAAGTAATTCCCTCACTCCCTTTATTTTCCGTTTGTATAGCAACGATATCATCACCTAATGTGTGCCGGACAAGTCCTGTCAACACTCGCCCCGGACCTGTTTCTATAAAAATGCGGGCGCCGTCATTATACATGTTCTCTAATTGCTTTGAGAATAACACGGGTTTAATTAAATGTTCCGACAGGCGTTCTTTTATTTCGTTTGCTTTTGTAGGATATACTTCAGCCGTTGTGTTGGACCATACGGTTATGGATGGTTTCTTGAAAGGGATATTTTTTAGAACATTAGCATATGATTCTTTAGATTTTGCTAATAATGGGCTATGGAACGCACATGCTACGTTTATTTCTTTGCATGCAATTCCTTTTTCCGTAGCCTTCCCGACAAATTCAGTTATACCATTGGATGTTCCGGCCAATACAACCTGTTTTGGGGAATTGTAATTAACAACCCAAACCTCTGTTTCACCGGCAAGCAAATTGTTTAGATCATCTTCGGAAGCATTGCTGACAGCCGCCATTTTCCCTTGGTCTTTTTCTATCGCATCCAAAATGGCTTGTGCTCTTTCACGACTCAGGAAGACCAGGTTTTCGGGAGCGAAAGCACCGGCAAAGCACAATGCAGCAAGTTCTCCGTAACTGTGTCCGGCAACCATGTCTGGTTTTATACCCAAAGAGAGCAAATATTCGGCAATTGAAAAATCAACAATGCCTAACAACGGTTGTGCATTACGGGTATCGGTAATTGTTTTTTGTTGTTTTTCCTTTGTATCATCATCAAATGCCGTTTTAGGGAAAACGATTTTTTCATACTGTGGATTATCTTTCAGCATACAACGCATTGACGGAATTGCAGCAAATAACTCTAAGGCCATATTGATACGTTGACTACCTTGACCTGAAAATAAAAATGCGACTTTGCCATCCTTCGCCTCCCTATAGAATATGTTAAGGTCTTGTTTGTTATCTTCTGCAAGATCTATTTTCTTTAAAAGTTCTTCAACATTACCAGCGATAATCGAAATCTGGACATGCTCTTTACTGTAAACAGCTAGCGTATATGCAATATCTTTCAACACGATACTGTTATTTAAAGTCAACAAATCCCTTATTTTCTGCATTTGCTGTTTGGCATCATCCATCGTTTTACCCCGGAAAACGAATAGTTCCGCCGGCCATATAGTCAACGGTGGTTTTTCGTTGGTCTTGTTTTCGGGATAATTTTCAAGTACAATATGGAAATTTGTCCCTCCAAAACCAAACGCGCTGACTCCGGCAATTCTCCTTTCACTTTTCCATACTGCCAGATTTGTATTAAATACAAATGGGTTTGTTTTTTCATTATAATAACCATTCGGTTGATTCATGTGTGAAATCGGAGGAATAATCCCTTGTTGTACGGAAAGGGTTGCCTTAATTAATCCTGCAATACCGGCGGCACATTTTGTATGACCGATTTGAGTCTTGACAGAACCCAGATATGTCTGTTTATTGATAGCTCCTGTATCTATAAATATATCGGTAAGGGCAGATAATTCGGTTTTGTCGCCAACAACAGTCCCCGTGCCGTGAGCTTCTATTAATCCGACTTGAGACGGCAATATGCCGGCACGACGATATGTTCTTGCCAATGCATTTATCTGTCCTTTGCGGTTTGGGGCTGTTAGCCCAAGGCTCTTCCCGTCGCTACTCCCCTCGATGGCTTTGATTACGGCATATATTTTATTGCCATCTCGTTTTGCATCTTTGAGCCTTTTTAATACTACTACTCCGATGCCTTCGCCTAATACAATTCCATCAGCCTCGTTGGAAAAAGAAGCCGGACATCCTTTTTTAGACAAAGCATAAGTAGAAGAAAACATTAAAAAGTCGTTAATACCATTATGGAAATCAGCTCCTCCTGCGACAACCATATCGGAACGATGGGATATGAGTTCCTGACAGGCAACATCCATTGCCGCCAATGATGAAGCGCAAGCTGCGTCTACGGTATAATTACGTCCTCCCAGATTTAGTCTGTTGGCAATACGGCCGGAAATGACATTAGATAAAACCCCCGAAAATGAATCTTCAGTAAGTTTTGGCAATGCTTTGTCTATTTCGTCGGGTAATGAACCAAATAGTTGCATAAGCCCCGACCTGATACTATAGGTATACGCTAAATCGGTCGCTCCTTCTGCCCCGAAGAATACAGATGTGTTGTCTAAATCAACCGACGATAAGTCGGAATACCCGGCATCTTCCAACGCACGTTTCGCAACATAAAGACTTAATAACTGAACCGGTTCTATTGATAAAAGTGATTGTGGAGTAATACCAAATTCCAACGGGTCAAAATCAATTGTAGGAATAAAGCCTCCCCACTTGGAAGTGGAATAATCAGTATCTCTAACATCAGGCTTATAAAACACATCTTTATTCCATCGGGTATCAGGAACTTCTGTTATTGCATTTTTGCCGATGAAAAGATTTTTCCAATATTCATCTTTGTTTTTTGCATCAGGAAAGATACATTCCATTCCCACAATGGCTATATCCATGGGATCTGCCGGATATTGGGGAGTTTCTATATCTTTAAGCTTACGAATCAACTGGTTGTTGTCCACCGCCACATGTTTATGGAGGGTTTTTATAGTCGTTATTTTTTGAAGCAAACCTGTAACTTCGCCAGTCATGTAAAGCCCTTTTTCGATTTGTTCTTTGCTTGACAGTTTTACAAACACGCCGTTTTTTCGCTCAATTCCTTTGGCTGCTATACGCGAACGTCCCAGATTCAGTTCTTCCAACTTTATCCAGACTTCTTTGGTATCCATACCTTCTGAAAGCATTTTCTGTTTTTCTTGTAAGAAAAACTTTGTATAAGGAGTTTCCACAGTACGAGTTTCTTGCCCTAATGCTGCTTCTAATAGGATGGTCTCATTTTTTTCAATTAGCTGTTTCTGGTATTCGCTTTGGATAGCGCCAGATTTAACAGCTTCCTTTGTGTAGAGATAGGAAGTTCCCATCTGGATTCCTACCTTTACTCCTCTTGCTGCCAGTGTCGCTGCCATAATACTTACAAATGCAGACGATATACTATCATGAATTCCTCCGGCAAATAATACACTGATAAGTGATTGGTTATCTTCTTTTAATATACGGTTTATTTGTTTTTCCCAAAGCACTGAACTCATAACAGGACCAACATGCCCTCCACTCTCCCGGCCTTCGAAAATAAAATGCTTTGCCCCTTCTTTCAGAAACATATCCAAAAGACTTACCGAAGGCACATGCAAAAAGACTTTCATTCCTTCTTTTTCAAATGGGATGGCTAAAGACGGACGTCCTCCGGCAATGAGCACAACTTTGGGCTTGGTTTCTATGATGTATTTAGTTTGTTCTTCCAGCATTTGAGGTGAGGTAAAACCCAAAATACCAACTCCCCAAGGTTTATCTCCTAGTAATTGGGATGTTTCTTTCAACAGATTTCTACAGGATTCCCCTACCATCAAACTTAGCGCAAGAAAGGGCATAGCTCCTTCGTCTGCTACATCGCTGATGAATTTTGGCGTATCGCTAATACGAGCCATGGGACCTTGAGTTATAGGGTATTTTATACCTAAATCTTTCGCAAATTCACAGTCTTCACCAATAACAGTAAATGATTTTGCCTGATGAAGATGTCCGTAGGCAGCTTCGCGTATAGCAACTATCAGATTTTTAAGGTTTTTGTATTTTTCAAGATAATCAACAGATAGAGTAATATCTTGTCCCATAGGTATATAATTCTCCGAAAGGTTATAGCCACCCAAAAACGGATACAAATCCTCTACTGTAGGATTGTCGGGGAGTTTTGGAGAATTAGTCCTTTGCAAAACTCTAAAACTATCAATCAAAACAGTTTCATTTCCATTTAATTTTTTACAAATTTGTTTAAGTTCAGCAGGAGCGCTACATTCCGGAAAGACTGCTATTTGGGAATCAAGTATAACACCTTGGGCGCCTAATGCAAAAAAAGCGGCGGAAGTATGTATCCCAATCCCACCTTGAACATAGAGCTTGATGTTATTTCTTTTACATCTATCAATAACTTTTTGAAATAGGATAAAAGAAGATTCCTGCGCAACTTTACCGGCACCTTCATTACCTTTAATTATAATGGCAGAAACTCCTTTGTCAATCAATGCAGATACATCTTCCGACGAATATGCCTGATATAAAAGTTCGATGCCTTTACCTGCTGAAAACGAGCTGTCGATGGGTAGAATAACTTTGGTTACATTCGGAGGAAGTTTTATATTTCTCAATTCGGGAGAAATATAAACTCCATAAGGTTGATCCGTTTTTTGTGATAATTCTTTTAAAGCATTCTCGGATGCTTCTTGACAATGGTTTAAAGATAATACTGGAAACGCACCTGCTTCAATCGTTTTTAAGGTCAGTTTCACATCAGGTATTTCAAAAGGCGAAAAAACCATTACATCTTTTGAATATAATTCCATATGCTTATTGGGGTTAGTTTATGTCTTATTTTTAGTCTGCTCAAATCATCTACATGGCAAGTTTGCGAAGATAGAAGATTGGCTATGTGTATAAGTGTAATTTCATATAATAAATTGTTGCTTTTTTGTTATTTTGTTGTTATTTTTATAAATTATGAGCGCAAAATTAATATATTCTTTGCATTCATACAAGTAATGTCCAATGATTATAACTTCAAAAAGAATATTAAATGCGTTTTGTTTTGTCAAAATTCTGTGCAATCTATATAATCTGTGATCGGAATCATTTATCTTTATACCACATTTACATATAATAAACGTCAGCGCTATGAATGATACAACTAAATCTCAAATCCTTGCTTTGATACATCGGGAAGTTGTTCCTGCTATCGGGTGTACGGAACCAGTTGCCGTGGCTTTTGCCGCCGCTAAAGCTGTGGAAATATTGGGGACACAACCTCGGAAGATAGATGTTTACCTTAGTACCAATATATTGAAAAACGCGATGGGCGTAGGGATTCCTGGCACGGGGATGGTTGGACTACCGATCGCCATCGCGTTGGGTGTATTAATCGGTAAGTCGGATTACGGATTGGAAGTATTGCGAGACCTGACTCCAGAATCGATTGAAAAGGCTAAATGCATCATTGAAAATAAATGTATCCATATTTCGCTGAAAGAAAATGTGGATAAATTATATATAGAGGTTTTGGCCTCGTCGGGTGATGAAAAAGCAAAAGTTGTTGTCAGCCAAGAGCACACTAAGATTGTTTATGTAGAGAAAAACGGAAAGGTTTTGGAAGACAATTGTCCGGATTGTCAAACAAACATGGATGAAACCCGGACGGACGAGTTAAAATTATCTTATGATTTAGTCTACGAATTCGCGACAAATACACCGGTTGATGAAATACGTTTTATCCTTCGGGCAGCCGAACTGAATAAAAAAGCTTCAGAAACTTCCATAAAGGGAAAATATGGGCATACGGTAGGTAAGACAATCTGTAGTGAATTCGGCAAAAAATGCATGGGGGATTCTCCTTATACTCATATGCTGGTGATGACATCGGCTGCCTGTGATGCCCGGATGGATGGTGCATTAATTCCTGTAATGACAAATTCAGGTAGTGGCAACCAAGGGATAGCGGCAACACTTCCTGTACTGTCGTTTGCAGAAGATATTAAATGTCCGGAAGAACAATTGATACGTGCATTGATGCTTAGCAACCTGATGGTGATATATATAAAGCAAAGCCTTGGAAGGCTCTCGGCTTTATGCGGGTGTGTAGTAGCGGCTACTGGCGCCAGTTGCGGCATTACGTATTTGATGGGAGGCGACAAAAAGCAGATATCTTACGCGATAAAGAACATGATAGGAAACATAACCGGTATGATATGCGACGGGGCAAAACCCAGTTGTTCTATGAAAGTGGCAAGTGGGGTTTCAACGGCTATGCTTTCGGCTATGATGGCGATGGAAAATAAAGTTGTAACCTCCGTGGAAGGTATTATAGACGAAGATGTGGATAAATCAATAGCCAACCTGACGGCCATTGGATCCAAAGGAA
Organism: Tannerellaceae bacterium; assembly: GCA_031255855.1. GTDB lineage: Bacteria > Bacteroidota > Bacteroidia > Bacteroidales > Tannerellaceae > DFXE01. Next base: position 43,888 of record JAIRRS010000033.1, read on the forward strand.
TGGAATCGACCGACAAGTTGGTATTGGATATTATGACCGGAAAATCGGTTTAGTTCACATTTGGGCAAACGTATATATTGGTGTTCGCTGCTTTAAAGTTGGGGTCGCCCATGTCTTTTATCTCCTGGATATGAACTTTCAGGTGTTCTGTTTCCATGTGTTTCAGATGTTCCCCTTTGTTTTCCCAAGTTTCAACGATAATAAACTCGGTACTGTCGGTATACGACTGATACATGCCGTAATCAAGGCATCCGGGTTCATTCAACGTTTCGACTTTACACTTTTCAAAAGATGCTTTGAATGCCGAAACATGTTCGGGTTTCACCTTGCGGGTAAGGTTCATAACCAGTTTCATAGATGCCTTGTCTGCTTCGCATGAAGCCGTTTCTGTTTTCTGACCCGGTGTGCTGCAACCTGATAAAATAACCAGTGAGCAAATCAAACTTGCAATAATGTTTTTCATAAGAACTTTTTTAATTAGTGATTAAATAATCCAATAACTGAATAACTCCGTAGTCCTGTAGCCGGTTATTCAATTATTGGGTTATTATATTCATTTGCTGTGTGTAATAATCGTATCTGCCAAGTATTTCTCTTACATAATTAAATGTTTCCGTACCTCTGAGGTATCCAAATTTCACGACCGGATCGTTATAATATTCAGGTTCTCTCTTCTTGAGGATAAATTCAGCGACATTGTCGTCCCAAACCAAGGCATTTTTACCGAATTTTTCCGCAAGCCGTTGGGCGTCATGCACATGTCCGATACCGGCATTATAAGATGCCAGTGTGAACTTTATCACGTCCAGGCTGTCTGGTATACTTTCAAACCCTTTACGAAAACGGCGTAAAACTTCTATTCCTGTCCTGATACTTGTTTCCGGATTTGTCAGGTCATCAGTTGCCACTCCCAAGGATTGAGCTGTTCCGGGCATGATACCCATTAGTCCTTGTGCGCCTGCCCATGAAATGACCGTCAACTTGAAGTGCGATTCTTGGTAAGCAAGTGATGCTAATAGCTTCCAATCCCAGCCTAAGGAAGGGGCATATTTTTTAAACAAATCGTCATAGGGGGATATATTTCCTTTTTTAATATCAGGCATGCTTATTTCAAGTATTTTTTTGCTTAACTCGAAATAGCGTTTAACAGCGGCTTTGTAAGTACGTTCCCCGGTTTGGTCGGAAGCCCAGTCGTTGATTGCTTTCGCCAGTTCCGGGCTGCTCCGCCTGACTACCCACGACGAACGTTGTCGGAAACTAACTTCCAGACTTACGTCTATATTCCCGTAATATGTTTTGTTCAGGCGTGCAATTTTATCGTCGCTGATGGTATAGGGGATAATCCCTTCAGACACCATCTCTATCAGGTCTTCCGTGGTAATGGTATCCCGTCCGATATCGTGGATATTGATACCTCCGCCTAATTCTATATCCAGATTCTTGAGGCGATCGTGGTACTTTGAACCCGGAGTTACATATATATCTTTACCTATTAATTCGGTTACGTCTCTGATAAGTTCCCGTTGTACCAGCACTTGACTTGAAACTTCTTCGCGTCCGCAAAATAAGACCTCACTTTTTAGCTGGTTGCTGATAGGAATAGGATAGGCCACCACGTCGGCCTCGCCTACCTGAAGCATATTAATCAGTTTCGTGACATTCTCTGCCACAACGATATTAAGCTTAAGCCCTTGCGAATGGGCAAATTCATTGATTAAGTCGTATTCATACCCCATAGGCTCCATCCTATACTGGAAGTATGAAGTAGAACTATATAGCGTAACAGCCGTAATCTTTCCTCTTTCCTTCAACTGGGTCAAATCCATAGACCCCGCCTCTTTCCTTGTGTTTCTCTTCTGCTTGCTGTAACAGTTGGAGAATAATAGAAGACAGAGACATACACAGCACGCAACGTGAAATGCGGAACGCGCTGCGCGCAGCATGCTGTTATTATCATCTACGTTGAAGTAATACCACATTTTCTACATGATGTGTATGTGGAAACATATCCACCGGTTGGATTTTTTTTACAACATAATCTGTATCCAGAAGGTTTAAGTCGCGGGCTTGGGTAGCCGGATTACAACTTATATAAACGATGCGTTGCGGAGATGCAGATAAGATAGTCTTGATTACGTCGTCGTGCATACCGGCACGGGGAGGGTCGGTGATGATTACGCCGGGTTTTCCGTATTCGTTGATAAATGCCTCATTCAGGATATCTTTCATGTCTCCCGCAAGGAATAATGCATTTCCGATATTGTTTAGTGATGCATTTTCCTTTGCATCCTCAATCGCTTCGGGAACGTATTCGACCCCAATGACCTTGCGGGCTTGTTTCGATACGAAATTAGCGATTGTTCCCGTACCGGTATATAAATCGTATACCAGTTCGTCTCCGGTAAGGCCGGCAAATTCACGGGCTATCTTATATAAATTATATGCTTGTTTGCTGTTGGTCTGGTAAAAAGATTTAGGACCGATTTTGAATTTCAATCCTTCCATTTCTTCAATGATATGGTCGGTTCCTTTGAACACATGTACCTCTTGGTCGGTTATTGTGTCGTTATGTTTCTCATTGATGATATACAGAAGTGAAGTAATTTCAGGAAATCGGTTATCTATGTGTTGCATCAATGCTTCTCGTTTTTCGCTGTCTTCATGGAAGAATACGACAATCACCATTAATTCGCCGGTAGAAGTTGTACGTATAAGCAAAGTGCGCATGAAGCCTTCTTGGTTGCGTAAATCGAAAAACGGATATCCTTCATGTGAAAGACAATATTCTTTTATGCACGAACGCACTTGGTTGGTAATGTCATCCTGAAGCCAGCATCTATTGATATCCAGCACTTTGTCAAACATACCGGGGATATGGAAACCCACCCCGTCCATGTTGTCGAATGAATGGCCGGACGTTATCTCATCTTCAGTCAACCATTTCTTGTTGGAAAAAGTATATTCCAGTTTGTTCCGGTAAAACCGGATATGCTCCGAGCCTAAAATAGGATATACTTCCCCCAATTCTATTTTACCAATACGCGTAAGGTTATCAATTACCTGCTGGTGTTTGTATTTTAATTGTTCTTCATAGGGAAGGTGTTGCCATTTACACCCGCCGCAAACACCAAAATGCTCACAAAAAGGCGCTGTCCGGTGTTTGGAATAAGTATGGAAACGAACGGCTTTCCCTTCAGCATAACTGTTTTTCTTCCTTGTCAGTTGAATATCTACAACATCACCGGGAGCCACATAAGGCACAAACACTACTTTGTCACCCACACGCGCAATTGCCTTTCCTTCGGCAGCAACCCCGCTAATCAATACCTCTTCCAATATCGGTAATTGTTTCTTTTTCCTTGCCAACCTGTTAATCGTTTAAAATTGAATAGCAAAGATAGATATAAATCCCTGGATGGGAATAGCGTTTATCTATAATTTGCCTTCATCTACCAGTTTGATAATCAATTGGCCGAATAATGTGTTTGCCCAGGCAAACCATTTACGGGTAAATCTTGCCGGGTCGTCTTTATGGAATGATTCGTGCATAAAGCCGGTATTTCCGTCTGTATCACGAAGCATTTGCAGGCAATAACGCATCTCTTCTTCGCTTGTTGATGTTGCGGCGCGCATGATGATACTCATCGGCCAGATAAAATCAAAACCGATATGCGGGCCTCCTATTCCTTCACCTGCTTTTCCTTTGAAGAAATATGGATTGGATTTACTCAGTACTAAGCGGCGGGTGTTTTGATAAATCGGGTCGTTTACATCCACGCAATCAAGGAAAGGAAGAGCCAGCAAACTGGGAACATTGGCATCATCCATACATATGTAATTACCAAAACCGTCTACTTCATATGCATATACTTTACCGAAACCGTCCCGCTCTATGATGCCATATTTCTTTACCGCGCCTTCTATTTCATTTGCTAACGCTTCGCAACGTCCTGCCAAATCATGATTGTTTTTAATCTTACGAAGCATTTCCGCCACCTGACGAAGAGATGTAACAGCAAACAAATTGGAAGGGATAAGAAAGTTGAACAGAGTGGCATCATCCGATGGACGGAAAGAAGAGGCAATTAAACCTACCGGGTTTACCGGGCTTCCATAGCCGTCATTTAATAAGGTATCTCCTTGGCGATCGGTTGTACGCCTGAATATATAAGGGCCTAAATTGTCTTTCCGTTGTTGTTCCTTGAATGTCTTCAGAATGGCTTCTACTGCCAACACCCATTTGTTGTCGAACACAGATGTATCTCCCGTCTCTTTCCAGTAATGGTAAGCCAAACGTATCGGATAGCAAAGGGAATCGATTTCCCATTTACGTTCGTGCAGCTCTTTTTTCATGTCGGTATGGTCGCTTTCCCATTCACTTCCCAGAGGGCCGTCGTTGAAGGCATTGGCATACGGGTCTATCAAGATACATTCAGTCTGCCGGTTGATTACGCCTGCCAACATATCTTGCAACACTTTTTCTTTTTTTGCCAATACAACATAAGGATACACCTGGGCAGAAGAATCGCGCAACCACATGGCATGGATATCACCTGTTATAATAAATGAGTCGGGACGGCCGTTTTTTACTGAATATTCACATGTGGTATCTAATGTGTTGGGATAACAATTTTCGAACATCCAGGCTAGTTTAGAATCTTTTATACGTTTTTTATACGTAGCAATTGTTTCGTCAACTACTTTGGATGCAAATTTCCGCTCGCCTGGAGCCGGACGTTTACTTACAAAATTATTTGCTGCAACAGAAGCGGATGATTCTTTTGAATCCAAAGATGTTACAGATGAGTAAACATTTTCGCCTACCATAAGGCCTGCCAGGGAAAGAGTTCCTGTTTTCAGGAAATTACGTCTCGTTGTCATGTAAATATTCCGTTTTATTTAAATAATTTTCAGGCAAACTTAATCAAAATCGATAATCCGGCAATAAAAAAGGCTCCGAATCTTTCGATTGGGAGCCTAGTTTACCTCAACCTTTTGAGGTCAACCTAAATACGATTTGAGGAGCTTGCTACGAGTTCCTTGTCTTAGTCTTCTAATTGCTTTTTCCTTGATCTGGCGGACGCGCTCTCTTGTGAGGCCAAATTTGTCGCCAATCTCTTCCAATGTCATTTCCTGACAACCAATACCGAAAAACATTTTGATAATCTCACATTCTCTTTCGGTTAGTGTAGCAAGCGCTCTGTCAATTTCTTTCGCCAACGACTCATTCATTAACGACCGGTCTGCAATTGGAGCGTCATCGTTCACAAGCACGTCCAAAAGATTGTTGTCTTCACCTTCCACGAATGGTGCATCAACAGAGATATGTCTTCCCGACACTTTTAATGTATCGGAAATCTTATCTACCGGAATGTCCAATTCTTCCGCTAACTCTTCCGGAGACGGTCTGCGTTCGTTTTCCTGTTCGAACTTTGAGAAAGCCTTGCTGATTTTATTCAACGAGCCAACCTGGTTCAAAGGAAGACGTACGATTCTCGACTGTTCCGCCAAAGCTTGCAGAATAGACTGGCGAATCCACCATACAGCATAAGAAATAAATTTAAACCCTCTTGTTTCGTCAAACTTCTCGGCAGCTTTAATCAAGCCCAGGTTGCCTTCATTAATTAAATCGGGCAAACTCAAACCTTGGTTTTGATACTGCTTAGCCACGGAAACAACGAAACGTAAATTGGCTCTGGTTAATTTCTCTAATGCTTTACGGTCTCCTCTTTTAATAGCCTGTGCCAATTCAACTTCCTCTTCTACTGTAATAAGATCTTCACGTCCTATTTCCTGAAGATACTTATCCAAAGAAGCGCTTTCGCGATTGGTAATGGACTTTGTAATCTTTAACTGTCTCATCCAATGTATAAATTGAGAATATGGGGTGCAAAGATAATACTTTTTTTCATAAGTATTGACTGCGTGCACCCCACACGCAGCCAATTAAAAACCTTTAACAATCTCTTTTACCTTACGACTCTTACTGTCTTATTTATTGTGCAAGATCAATCGCATAGTACCTGGTACGTCCATTCGGGGAAATACCCTTTATAAACAGTACCTGGTCTTCGCCACCGGCCTTCAATACCCTATCAACTATCTTTTCAAACTCATCTACCGAAGACACTTTCTGGTCATTCACTATCATAATAATGTAACCTTTTTGTATTCCGGCATCTTTCATTTTGCCGTTTGTAACTCCTACTACTTCAATTCCGTAACTGATACCCAATTGCTGCTTTTGCTTTGGGGTAAGTTCTTTGAAAGCTGCTCCCAACAATTCGGCAGCGTCTCCTGAACTTTTTACAACTTCGGTATTTCCTTGCATGTTGCGCAGTTCTACTGTAAATAATTTGGAAGAACCGCTTCTGTCAACAACCACCTTTACTTTATCACCCGGACGATACCTGCTTACTTGCTCTTGTAAAGCGCTTACCGACCTTACTTTTACATCGTTGACAGCCGTTATTACGTCACCTGCTTCCATACCTGCTTCTTTAGCCGAGCTACGCGCTGCAAAATCAGCTACATAAGCGCCTTCCAACACTTTTACTTTCTCTTTTTGTTCATCTGTCAAGTTCTTTACGTCCATAATTGAAACTCCCAATACAGCGCGTTGAACTGTTCCGTATTGTTTCAAATCACTGGCCACTTTCCCGGCAATACTGATAGGTACCGCGAATGAATAACCTGCAAAATTCCCTGTTTCCGAATAGATTAAAGTATTGATACCAATCAACTCTCCTTTTGTGTTCACCAAAGCTCCCCCGCTGTTACCGGGATTTACAGCGGCATCCGTCTGGATATAAGAAGCTATTTTATTCCTATCTTCACTTCCGGTAAATACACCGCGGCCTTTGGCGCTCACGATTCCTGCGGTTACGGTAGATGTCAGGTTAAACGGATTTCCTACGGCCAATACCCATTCGCCAACTTTCAATTTGTCCGAATCTCCAAAAGGCATCGTCAAGAAATCTTTTCCTTCAATCTTCAATAATGCAATATCTGTTGACGGATCATTGCCTATTAATTTGGCTATAAATTTGCGCCCGTCATTCAAGGTTACTTCTATTTCGTCTGCCCCTTCTATCACATGGTTATTAGTTATAATATATCCATCGACAGAAATAATCACACCCGAACCGAATCCCACACGCTGACGAGGCTGATTTTGATATCCCCTGTTGCCGAATCCGAAGAAATATTCAAACGGATCGATATATTGCCTTCCTCCTTGTACCCTGCTTTGAGTAGTAGACTTGATGTGTACCACCGCATGGACAGCTTTCTCGGCAGCAATTGTAAAATCAATATTTTCCGCCGCTACAGTATTGTAATGGGTTAAATGTACGGGTTGTTTAAAACCGTATTCCGAATCAATAGTATAAGAAGATTCCTTGTGATTTTTGTTCATTAAATATGTACTTGTACCGATAGCCGCGCCAGCACTGACAGCAGCAATTAATACAACGCCAAGTACACTTTTCCACACTCTCTTCATAGCTTCAATATTTTAATTAAACACTCTAAATTTAACATTTTCCTTATGGCAAATTAAACTCAAAAAATGTGCAGATATTCTCTTTACAGTTCATTTTTCAACTCTTTTAACGACTGCATATTATGCTTAACTCCACTTAACAGTACCGTGTGATGCAAAGCATTTATTTTAACATTTCCAATCTGTCAATTGGTCATGCCATCTATAGAATATAACAGAAATAACGGCTGAAAAGTTATCCCATTTTGGCAGTTTTATTAATCCTTTTTTCCTTATTTCTTTGTTTAATCTATATCTTTGCACTGTTGCAGTCTGCCGGTCTGTCGCTCAAATTTATGTTGGGAGGAAAGTCCGGGCAACACAGAGCGCCATACTTCCTAACGGGAAGCTGTCTGCAAAGGCAGAGTAACGTAACAGAAAATAACCGTCCCGCTTGCGGGATAAGGGTGAAAAGGCGAGGTAAGAGCTCACCGGATAGTTATAGTAATATAGTATGCCGTACGTCTTATGGGTTGCAAGGTCATGTATACCGGCGCATGTAGGGTTGCTCGCCCGATGCCGGAGGGTAGACCGCTAGAGCTTACCGGCAACGGTAAGTCGAGATAAATGGCAGACACTTTTTCCGCAGGGAGGAAGAACAGAACCCGGCTTACAGGCAGACTGCAACTTTTATTTTTAGCATGAAAAAAAAGAAAAATAAAAAATCAATTACAGAACAAATCCGTTCTTTTATCCGAAAAACCATTTACTTCGCCACGTATGATATCTGGCGGATTTCGGCTAATGAAGTAAGCGGATTAAAAAGCATCTACATCAACACGATCAAAAGTGTACTACTAGCGATCCGCGGCTTCCAGACTGAAAATCTCCAAACCAAAGCCTCCGCCCTTACTTACAGTACATTATTGTCTATTATACCACTATTGGCCGTAATTGTAGGCATAGCGAAAGGTTTCGGTTTCCAGGAAATTATCAGGAAACAATTAATTGGCTCTTTTCCCGGCCATGGATTAGAAATAAACAAGGCGTTGGAATTCGTGGAAAGCTATCTTTCGCAGGCACAAGGAGGAGTTATTATAGGGGTTGGCCTTATCCTGCTATTTTATACTGTCATCAGTCTTATATCTTCGATTGAAGATACATTCAACGCTATCTGGCAAATACCGAAATCGCGTCCCTGGAGGCGGAAGTTGGTGGATTACATGGCGCTTTTCCTCATACTGCCTATATTAATGACTGCTTCGGGAGGGTTTTCCCTGTTTATTACTACCTTGCAAAACACATTCTTGAGCGATTACTTCTTTTTCACTCCTGTGATGGAAACGATATTGGCAATCGCTCCTTTTGTTATAGCTTCCGTTGCGTTTACAGCCATTTATATACTACTTCCTAATACAAAAGTACATTTTTTGAATGGCCTGTTTTCCGGAATCGTTACAGGTTTCACATTCCAGGTTTTCCAGATGTTTTATATCAGCGGTATGATATGGGTTAGCAAATACAACGCAATATACGGCAGTTTTGCAGCTCTGCCGTTATTATTACTATGGTTGCAGTTGTCTTGGTTGATCTGTTTGTTTGGAGCAGAGCTTTCATATGCCTCTCAAAATGTTAAGAAATTCAGTTTTGAAAGAGACAGCAGAAACATCAGCAGAAGATACAAAGACTTCTTCACATTGTTGATAACGTCTCTAATTATCAAACGCTTCATCAACGGGGAAAAACCTTATACGGCCGACGAATTGTCTGATTCATACAAAATACCATTACGCGTCACAACCCAAATCCTTTATTTACTCACGGAATTAAACATTATCAACGAAGTTATTATCGGAGACGACGAACGGGTTATCCATTACCAGCCGGCTATTGACATTAATAAAATAAGCGTAGGCTATCTTCTGTCTAAATTGGATGAACACGGTTCTGAAAACTTCAAGGTAGACTCCACAGGCCTTTTCAATAGAGAATGGAAAGCCATCCTGAAAACACGGCAGGATATGATTGCCACAAACAATAAAATTCTATTGAAAGACCTTTGAATGTGGCACTCATCCCGTTCGCCGTCTCTGGAAACGTGGTCTTGCTAATGGCGCTTTCACCACGTTTTCCCAGCTACTTTATGGCGGTCAACGCCTGTTCCAAATCCTCTTTAATATCTTCTATATTCTCAATGCCTACCGATATCCGCAATAAGCCCGGTTCTACTCCCGACGCTTTTTGTTCTTCAGGTGATAACTGCTCATGTGTTGTCGCTGCCGGATGGATAATCAACGACTTGGCATCTCCAACATTGGCCAGATGGCTCAACAGTTTCACATGGTCAATCACGCTGTCGGCATTCGAAGCATCTCCTTTTACTTTGAAAGTCAGTACAGCGCCCGGCCCCTTCGGGAAGTATTTCCCGGCAAGTTCGTGATACTTGCTGCTTTTCAAACCGGGATAGTTTACATAGTCTACTTTCGGATGTTTTTCCAGCCATTCGGCAAGCGCTTGTGTGTTTTGTACATGGCGTTCTATCCTGAGCGACAGGGTTTCAAGTCCCTGTACCAACAGGAAAGAATTGAAAGGACTGATGGTATTTCCCCAGTCACGAAGCCCTTCCACCCGGGCGCGGATATTAAAGGCAATATTTCCAAATGGCCCGTTTGCCCCAAACACATCCCAAAACACCAGTCCGTGGTAGCTGTCGGAAGGATCTGTAAATGCGGGAAATTTCCCATTTCCCCAATTAAAAGTCCCGCTATCAATAATGACTCCGCCAATGGATGTGCCATGTCCTCCAATCCATTTGGTGGCAGACTCAACCACCACGGAAGCGCCATGTTCTATCGGGCGGAACAGCGCTCCTCCCGCGCCAAATGTATTATCTACGATAAGGGGGATATCGTGCCGTTGGGCCACCTTCGCGATAGCGTCAAAATCAGGAATATTCAGTTCGGGATTTCCAATGGTTTCCAAATAAAGGGCTTTTGTATTCCCGTCGATCAATTTTTCAAATTCTCCCGGATCGTCATTAGGCGTAAAACGAACTTCAATGCCCAGGCGTTTGAATTGCGACTTGAACTGGTTGTACGTTCCGCCATATAAATGGGAGGTAGTAACAAAATTATCTCCCACTTGCAGAATGTTATTTAATGCTATAAATTGGGCCGATTGTCCGGAAGAAGTAGCCAATCCGGTAACACCGCCTTCCAAGGCGGCTACTCGTTTCTCAAACACATCCGTTGTTGGATTTTGCAGGCGGGTATAGATATTTCCAAACTTGCGAAGGCCGAAAAGGTCGGCTCCGTCTTTTGCGTCTTCAAAAACATATGAAGATGTCTGATAGATGGGTAATGCTCTGGCATGAGTGGTTTTATCTACTTCCTGACCTGCATGCACCTGTAACGTTTCAAATCTTAATTTGCTCATAATTTAGTATATTATTTTTATTAATGAATCTGTCGGGATACAAGAATGGCTATTCGCTGTATGGATACAGTAAATTAACCGATTAAAATCGTGGATAATCTATGATGAAGCGTGCTGTCAGCAGCACATTCGGAAAGGAACAGACAACATATAATAATATCCCGTTCTCGAAGCGTGCAGGATTTCTTGATTTGCTATGTTTAATAATGGTGTCATTGCCTGTTTAATTGATATGATGCAAAGATAATGAATGATAGGGTTTTGTGAAATACCACATATATGGTATTTTTCATTTGGATGGTTTCCAAAAACCATCCAAATGATCTTGGATAATCATCCAGATGAACGCCGGAAATCATCCAGATGATTTTTCCAAAACAATCTTATCTTGACAAATACACTATATTTGCATGGAATAAAGCTATTTAGATGAACAGATACTTTTATAGATCAAACGGTGCAACTGATGAAGAACTATTAATCCGGCTTCAAGGGAATGATGAAGGCGCCTTTGCGATGATATACGAACGTTATCATAAAGGACTTTATGTGATTGCCTATAAATACCTTAAAGATCAGGAACTTACAAAAGACGCAGTACAGCATATATTCCTGAAGTTGTGGGAATACCGTTCTTTACAAAATATTAATATCAGCCTGAAAAATTATCTGTTTACCATGCTAAAGAACCATGTACTAAATGAAATACGCAACAACTTGACTGCTATGGAAAAAAATTATGAGATCAGCCAAATGTCCGAAGAGGCGGATAATGAATTTGTTTTGGCAATAGAGAAACAGGATTTGATACAACAATTACATAAAGCGATTGAATATCTTCCGGAACAGAAAAAAAAGGTCTGCATCTATAAACTGAAAGACAATCTATCAAATAAAGATATTGCCGATAAAATGCACATTTCCATACCAACCGTAAAAACGCATTATTCACAGGCAATCCAATTTTTAAAAGCCTATTTTCGGAAAACCATGCTGTTGGTTTTATCTTTTTTTTATTTATTCTAATCTTTTTAACTCATGTTGTAAGCTTCTTTATGTGTCAATATTATACATGCGATAAATGATGAAAACACCCAATCGAAAAACAATAGATAACACATTGATAAACAGTGCTGATTCGGAAGATGCAAAGAGAGTCGTCCGCTGGTTTGCGACGGAAGAAGGCGGGGAGTACCTTGCGGAAATGATGGAAAAAGACGCGGAGAACCTACAGGAAAATACGGAATCCGAATCCATTGATCATGAAATTCCTTCGGATGAAATGTATCATTATATTATAAGGCGTATTCGCAAGCAAGGCAAAAAACGCCTGATAATAACGATTGCAGCCACAGTAGTTCCGTTTCTACTATTGACAGGACTCTGCATCGAATTAAACAGCCGGCTGGACTTATTCTCCAAAACCGAATATGAAGAAATATTCGTACCTAAAAAAGAACAAATGCAATTCATATTCCAGGATGGCAGCAGGATTTATCTCAATTCGGAAAGCCGACTGCGTTTCCCCAAAAAATTCGGATTAAAGGAAAGAAAAGTAGAACTTGAAGGAGAAGGTTTTTTTGAGATTGCCCCAAACAAAAAACGCCCTTTTATTGTCGATACGAAATCTATCCGTGTAAAAGTGTTGGGCACATCATTCAACACCAAAGCATATCCTGACGAAAATTATATATCCGTATCTCTTGAAAACGGAGTAATAGAGGTGGAAGGAGACATGCTGAAACCGGTAAATGTAGAACCGGGTGAAAAAATTATCTACAACCGGAAAACCGGGACATATGAAATCGTCCGTCCCAAAGATATCGGTTCCTATTCGGCATGGAGGCAAAAAAAGCTTGTATTCAAAGACACCCCGTTATCCGAAGTGATAACGACCTTAAGCAGGGTTTTCGACATCCGATTTGAAATAGCAGACCTTGCTGTTTTAAATTACAGTTTTACTTTATTTACCGAAAACAACAACATATACTTTGTCTTGACGGAATTAGAAAAGATCGCACCCATCTCCTTTGAACAAAATGAAGGTATCATTTATGTCAAACCCAAAAACTAAGACCGGTTAATTTTTGATTATTTGAATGTTAAAATACAAACCCGGCTCATACCTTCTTTTTTCTTATGTGTCATATATATAATGTAGCTAAAAGCATTATGCAATTTTATTTACTATTAAAAAATATAACATGAGAAATAACACATCTTAACAACTGATCGTCTCAAATACATCTTTTACGAGAATTATTCCCATTTTGAAAACAATTTTATTTTTCGCAATTCAAAGAGGACAAATATGAAATTATTCGAAAAAAACACACCAAGTAGCGCGACTAGGTTTACAATCTTATTTTTAATAATCTCTTTCATCGGCTTCACAACAAAAATGACAGCCCAGAAAGTATCCATTTCAGCCCAAAATACAAAAGTTGAAAACATATTGGAGTCGATTACCCGGCAGACCGGACTTAATATCGCTTATAGCAGGCAAATTGTTAATTTGGACAGGCGCCTCGACATCAATCTTACAGACGCGGAACTCAATGTAGTACTGGAAAAAGTGATCGCCGGAACAAAGCTTGGTTATGAAGTTAAAAACGGCAAAATTTATCTTTTTGAAAAAGACAGTAAAGGTATTGAACAATCAACACAGCAAAAAATAACCGTTTCCGGGACCGTTGTCGATAATTTCGGAGATCCCGTCATTGGCGCAAATGTTGTGGAAAAAGGGACAGTCAATGGTACGACAACAGATCTCGACGGTAACTTTTTTCTGTCGATCGCTGAGAATGCGACACTGGATATATCCTACATCGGATATATGCCGCAAAACGTACCGGTAGACGGAAAAACGTCTATTAAAATCACTTTATTTGAAGATTCACAACAACTGGAGGAAGTTGTTGTGGTCGGATACGGCGTTCAAAAGAAAAGAGACCTGACCGGCGCCATATCTTCCGTGAAAATGGACGATACTCCCGTAGGGACTTTTTCTTCCATAAGCCACGCATTGTCAGGCAAAGCAGCCGGTTTGCATGTTGTGCAAAACAGTGCACAGGTAGGTGGCGGTACAACGTTCCGTATCCGGGGAGCCACTTCAATCAATGCCAGCAATGATCCGCTTTTCATTATCGACGGGTTTCCCGTTTCATCATCGGGAGATTTGTCGTCCGGCAACCGTTACGACTCCGGAAGCACAGACAATATATTAGGTTCCATAAACCCAAACGACATCGAATCCATTGAAGTATTGAAAGACGCCAGCGCGACAGCCATCTACGGTTCACGGGCCGGAAACGGGGTAATCATTATAACGACCAAAAGAGGAAAGAAAATGAAACCCCAGGTTTCTTATTCAGGAAATTTTTCCGTACAAAACATGAAAAACGGATATAAAATGTTGAATGCTCCTGAATATATGCGACAACGGAATCACGACGATTATGAAAAGTGGATGAAAACCAACGGACAAGGCGTGTATGCCGATTATATTACCCCTAATCCGTCGCCCGCTGCGTTCAAACCAAGATATACGGATGAAGAAATTGCAGCCGCGAAAACGACGGATTGGTTTGACGAAGTCACACGCGGAGGAATCATGCATTCGCATAATGTCTCTTTAATGGGAGGATCGGAAACTACGCAATACCTGGCTTCCGTCAATTATTTCTCTCAAAAAGGAATTGTTAAGAATAATAACATGGATCGATTCACCATGAAAGTGAACCTGGACCAGGAAATTTCCAACTATGTCAAAGCCGGATTTTCCTTTCACTTAAGCAGGAATAATCTGGACAACGTGGCATTAGGGTCAGACGAGTGGGAAAACTCCGGCGTTCTTTCCTCTGCCTTGCGTTTCGACCCCAGCGTTCCTGTGTACAACAGCAACGGGGAATACTCAAAATTCCCGGACATGGGGCAGTATCCCAATCCTGTTTCACTTCTTGATATTAAAGATAAAACGATCAAAGACAGGATTCTGGCATCCTCCTACATACAGGTGGAACCGGTCAAAGGGCTGATTTTAAAATCTACCCTGGGCTTCGACCGCAGATACGACAAACGTAAAAATTATATTCCGAACTCAACCATGTACGGAGCATCCGTAGGCGGCAATGCCAACATTTATCAACGGGATAATAACGACTATCTATTTGACGCGACGGCCACCTATATGAAAGATTTTGGGAACCACAGCCTCACCGCTTTAGTGGGATATTCGTACCAGCAGTTTAACACGGAAAGGATGAACGCGGGAAACACAGATTTTCCTACCGACGGATTTATTTATAATAACCTCGAAGCAGGAGCAGGAGCCAAACCCACCGTTGGGTCGAGTGCGAACAAAAATGCTTTGGGCTCTTATTTCGGAAGGATAAATTATTCTTATTTAGGCAAATATCTTCTGACAGCGACATTCCGCGCCGATGGCGAGTCTAACTTTGATCCAGATCATCGATGGGGCTATTTCCCCTCTTTTTCGGCAGGATGGCGTTTCAGCGACGAAAAGTTCATGGAATCCATTTCCCATATTCTTTCCAATGGTAAATTAAGGGCAAGCTACGGACAAACGGGAAACTCCAGCGTAGGATACCGGATTCTGGATTATTATGGTGTTGGCAACAGCTATGTTTTCGGAAATGCAGGATATGTCGGAACAGCTACTCAAGCCATCGGGAACAGAAAGCTTACATGGGAAACCACCACTGAATTCAACCTGGGGCTGGACCTTGGATTCATTAATAATCGTATCACCTTCTCTATGGAATATTACAACCGGGTGATTTCAAATTTGCTAGTGACAGACAAAAAGCTGCCTTCCTACAACGAAATAAAACAAATCGCGGCAAACATCGGAAAAACACAAGGCAAAGGATTTGAATTTACGCTTAATACGGTGAATGTGACCAATAAGAATTTCGAATGGACCACAGACGTAACTGTATATACCTACAGAGACCGCTGGAAAGAACGCGATCCGAAGTGGACGCCCGCGGCCTATCACTCCATAGACGATCCGATCCGCGCTATTTATGTATATGCATCCGACGGTATATTGCAGGCAGGCGAAAGCGCTCCGGCATGGCAACCCGCTCTGGTTCCGGGTCAGATTAAACTGAAAAACCTGAAAGATGAAGAAAGTAAAATGAATGTGCTGGATCAATACGACCGGATATTATTAGGTTCCAGAGATCCGGAATTTAATTTCGGGTTCAACAATTCGTTCAGATATAAACATTTCGACATGAATATTTATCTGTATGGCGAGGTTGGTCGCTGGAGAGGCCCCAGTTACTATGACAGGTGGACGGCCGGCTACACAGGAAATCCGATCAACCCGTCAAGGCAAACACTAAACGCGTGGGCGCATGATAATACAAACGCGAAGGTACCGAGCGTTATCCAAAGTTCGTACGAAGCAGGCGATTTTTACTATAAAAAGATCAACTACCTGCGTTGCCGTAATATCACATTAGGATATAATATTCCGAATACACAGAAGTTTATCAAGAACATACGCTTATCCGCCACGGTAAACAATCCATTCACATTCACAAACTGGAGCGGTGTAGATCCTGAAACAGAGCTGGATGCAAGTTCCTCAAAGGAAGGAGATACCAAGGCGTATGCATATCCTAATGTGACCACTTTTAGTTTTGGTGTTGACATTACATTCTAATCATAAAAATACACAAACATGAAAAAGATAAATACATATATAATCGGATTTGTCCTGCTATTAATCGGTTTGCAGGGATGCGAACTTGAAACGGAAGTGTTTAATGCCATTTATCCGGATATGTATCCGAAAACGGAACGTGACGTCCGCGACCTGGTCACATCAAATGCCTACGGAGGATTCCGCAACAATGGTTATGATGGCATATTCAATGTGGCAACCGGCGTTTTCATTACATCCGATATCGCCACCGATTACGGATACTGCTCGTGGGGAGGAAACGTTTGGGAACCGCTTGAATTTGGCCGGTGGGTGCCCCAGGAAAGCCGTAACACTACAAAAATCTGGGAATATACCAATGAAATAAGCAAAATGACATTGACCTTGAACCGTATTTCCGGTGTACAAATAAATGAAACGCTGAAAAACCGCTATATGGCGGAATTACGTTGCGCACGGGGTTTTATGGCATTCATCATCTATGATATGCATGGCCCTATCATTCTTGCAGACCTGGAAACGCTGAAGAATCCTCAGGAAGAAAAAATATTGTCACGCATTTCGGAAGAAGAAACAAGAAATTTCATTGTCACCGAACTGACAGAAGCCGCCCAACACCTTCCTTACAGCTACCCCAAAGGGGATACTGATAATGGCCGCTTTACCAAAGGATTATGCCATATGATATTGCTAAAATTCTACATGATGACCCATCAATGGGACAAAGCGATAGCGGAAGGACGCGAACTGCAAAAACCGGAATACGGATATGCGCTTGTTACAGATAAAGGGACGGAAGCGTCTGCCTATGCCAATATCTTTACGCAGGCCAATGAGAAAAACGAAGAGACAATCTGGGCTGTTAACAGTCTGACCGGTTATCAGACACACTTGTGGTATCCCCATGTTTTACCCAGCAATATTAATACATTCAACGGTGGATGGGGCGGCTACAAAATGACCTGGAAATTTTTCAAAACATTCGAAAAGGGAGATCAACGTAAAGAGACGATTATCCATGAATATATGACAAAAGACAGTATCGTATACAATGAAGAAAACAAAGGATCGGGAGCCAACTCACTTGAAGAAGGCGTATTTCCGATTAAATATAAAATCGAACCGTCCAATAATGTCGGCGACCAGTGCCAGACTGACTGGATTGTATACCGCTACGCAGACGCGATTACACTATTGGCGGAAGCAATTGTCAGACAAAGTGGTAATGTTTCGCAAGAAGCAATTGAACTGCTGAACATGGTACGCACGCGAGCCGGATTAGACGCTTATACGGCAAGCTCTTTCAAGAATGACCGCGACTTTCTGGATAAACTGTTGATGGAACGCGCCCATGAGCTATATTATGAAGGTTGCCGCCGCCAGGATTTGATACGGGACGGCTCGTATGTTGAAGCAATGAGACAAAAATGTATAGATTACGGGCAAACTCCCGTCATCAATGAAAATTATCACAAATTCCCGCTTCCCGAATCCATCATCATTGAAGGACAAAGAAACATAGAGCAAAATCCGGGATATTAAAATCCGGCCGCATAACGTATGAAAGGGGTGGTTCTTACGGCCACCCCTTTTATTTTATAAATATCCTATGAATTTATGACGAATATTTCCGATCGACTAGTTCTAACGCGCCGCACTTGCACACAATAATGCAATCTTTACAAGCTGTACATCTATCGGGATATTTCAACGTGACAAGCTTGTTCACTTCACCGGTTGCCATTTCCAATGCCTTGTGGCGGCATTTTTTCACACAACGTCGACATCCTATACAGTTATTCTCAATAACATGGATAATTTTACTTTTCGCACGTTTATTCCTAAAGTAGCTAAGGGTGATAATGAGCAAAACAACACCTGAGGTAATTATGTATGTTGTCATCTTGTTTTCAACTATTTTTATTGTATCTGCAAAAGTATTGAGATGAGATTGAACGAAAGATAGAAAATGCAGGGAAGATATTGGACTATTCGTGGAATTTGAGACGTAACGCGATAGCTGACATTCCAATAGTTTTAGAAAACAAACGAGAAAAATAGGTGTGGTCTTCATAGCCTAAGACAAAGGCTATTTCTTTTACATCAAGGTTGGTGTAGTATAATAAACGCTTAGCTTCCAAAATCACTTGCTGATGTATCCAATAGCTTACAGGGAAACCCGTGACACTCTTAACAGACTTATTAAGATGGGAAAGTGAGTAATTCAGCCTTTTCGCGTATTCAGAAGGACTTTTTATCGTTTTAAAGTTTTCCGACAACATTTTCTTAAACTGATACGTAATCAGCGCCGATCTTGATTTGTTGCGTTCCAAGTTCTCGTCTTTGCTATACTGTTCGGCAATAATTCCTATAAAAACATTTGCAAGACTTGAAATAATAGCATTGCTAAATACCGTTGAAGGAGTCTGCATCGCGGAGTCGAGTAAATAAGCCGTTTTGTTCATTCTTGTCATTACATCTCTATTCAAACGAATTGGTTTTTGAGTGGGAAATATCCATTCAAACAGGTTTTTATAATCATTTTCAACCAGCATTGCATCAATAGCCAAAAACCAACCTTTTACATCCCGGATGGAAGAAATAAAATGTACCTGGCCAGGACGGATATAAAAAACGGTTCCATCTTCACATCCTGTCTCTCTGAAATCTACCGTAAATACAGCATTGCCCGTTTCCAAAAATAAAAAAATATAATAGTCATCCCGATGAATTTCACTTTTTCTCGACTCCATCCTGATTTCGACATAGTCATCCATTAACTCCATATAGCTAAATTCTATACCAAGTGGAGATTGAACGTCCATTCGGTGAACAGGGATTATCGACTGTCTTTTCTGTTTCATACTACGCAAAGATATTCATTTCAAAACATATAAAGTTGCATTTCCCCACTTAGATTAAAAGAGGAAGATTGGCTAAATAATATAAAATTTAATCAGGGATTAGTACGCATTTTAAAGAATAAACTTGTATTTTTGTCCCCTGCATTTAATAGTTTTTTGATGAAAGTATGCATCGCCGAAAAGCCCAGTGTGGCTCGCGAGATTGCCGAAATACTTGGGGCTACCAAAAGAATGACTGGTTATATCGAAGGAAACGGCTATCAGGTTACTTGGACATTCGGACACCTCTGCACATTAAAAGAGCCTCATGACTATGCGATAGAATGGAAGCGCTGGAACCTGTCTTCCCTGCCGATGATTCCTCCGCGTTTCGGTATTAAACTTATCGACAATCCTACCTACGAACAACAATTTAAAATCATTGAAAGGCTCATGCAACATGCCGAAATGGTAATCAACTGTGGCGATGCCGGACAGGAAGGAGAGTTGATCCAACGGTGGGTGATGCAGAAAGCAGGCTGTAAATGCCCTGTTTATCGCCTTTGGATTTCATCGCTTACGGAAGATGCTATCCGGGAAGGATTTCAAAAACTGAAAGACGAAAAGGAGTTTACAACACTGTATCAGGCAGGGCTTTCGCGTGCCATAGGAGATTGGTTGCTGGGAATGAATGCCACCCGCCTATACACTTTGCGGTATGGGCAAAACAAACAGGTATTGTCTATCGGAAGGGTACAAACCCCCACTCTCGCTCTTATTGTAAACCGACAGGCAGAAATAGAGAACTTCCAATCCGAACCTTATTGGGAATTGAAAACCATTTACAGGAATACCACTTTTTCGGCTGTGAAAGGGAAATTCACAACGAAAGAAGAAGGGGAAAATTTCCTGTCCGTTGTGCAACAGAAAGACTTCACAGTGACCGATGTATCCGAAAAAAAAGGAAAAGAATATGCTCCGCGTCTTTTCGATTTGACATCCTTGCAAGTAGAGTGCAATAAAAAATTTTCTTTTTCGGCAGAAGATACATTAAAATTCATACAATCCTTATACGAGAAAAAAATAACGACCTATCCGCGTGTAGATACTACATACCTTAGTGATGATATATATCCCAAAATACCCGGAATATTAAAAGGTATTTCCACTAATTATCCGGAACAGGTTGCTCCCCTTTCGGGCGCCAAAATACCCAAAAGTAAAAAAGTTTTTGATAATTCGAAAGTGACCGACCACCATGCGATTATCCCGACAGGAATTCCGGCTAATAACCTGACAGAAAACGAACAAAAAGTATTCGATTTGGTTGCCCGCCGGTTTATTGCCTCTTTTTATCCGGATTGTGAAATATCTACGACTACCATATTGGGGATAGTAGACAAGATAGAATTCAAAGTAACCGGGAAACAAATATTAAAGCCCGGCTGGCGCGTTGTGTTCGGCGCCGAACAAAAAGATACGGATACGGAATCGCCGGAAGAAGAAGGAGTATTACCCGAATTCAGGAAAGGCGAAAGTGGCCCCCACCAGCCTGTCTTAGGTGAAAAATGGACACAACCACCCAAGCCCTATACCGAGGCCACTCTGCTTCGCGCCATGGAAACAGCCGGAAAACTGGTTGATAACGACGAACTTCGCGACGCGTTGAAAGAAAACGGTATCGGGCGTCCTTCTACCCGGGCGGCTATCATCGAAACATTATTCAAACGGAATTACATACGTAAAGAACGGAAAAGCCTCTCTCCCACACAAACAGGAAAAGAATTGATTGCCGTTATACACGAGGAGCTTTTAAAAAGCGCGGAACTTACCGGTTTGTGGGAGAAAAAGCTTCGCCAGATAGAACGTGGAGCCTATGAACCTCAGACGTTTTTGTCTGAATTAAAAGAAATGGTGAATCAGATCGTAATAAATGTTTTATCAGACTCCAACACACGCTCTATTACAATTGAAAATAACAGTCAAAAAGAAGAAATAAAAAAGAACGAGAAAAAAGAACGGAAACCCCGGAAAACAAAGGAGAAAAAAGAAGCATCAAAGCCGCTTAAACCTGTTTGTCCGATTTGTAAAAAAGGGGGTATTTTACGAGGGAAAACAGCATATGGCTGTTCGGAATTCAAAAAAGGATGCACGTTTCGCCTTGATTACGCGAAATATGGAGAGGAGCTATCAGACGAAGAACTAATCATTGTTATCATGAACCTGGGGAAAAAATGATACCTGGTAGTAACTTAATTTAACGGATTTTCGTAAACAATATCCGGTTAAATGTTTGTTAGTATAGGACAGGTATATTAATTTAACAGGTAAAACTCATCGAATGAAAAAACTTGAATTCGGGATCGCGTTGTTGATAACAGTACTATTTTCTATTTTTTCTTTAAGTTGCCGTAAAAAAGAACAACAACAGCTTCCCATTGTTATTGTAGAAAAACCCTCTAAAGACAATGTACAGATTTTCGGCGAATACGTCGGTCGTATCCGCGCAGCCAGCTATGTGGAGGTACATGCCCGTGTAGAAGGTTACATGGAACGGATGCTTTTTAAGGAAGGAAAATATGTAAAACAAAACGAACCATTGTTCATTATAAATTCGGCACAGTATAAGGCTCGTTTGGAAAAAGCCAAAGCCCAATTGAAAAAAGCGGAAGCCCAAGCTGCCAAATCCAAACGGGATGTGGAACGCCTGACCCCCTTATACGAACAGCATGCCGCAAGCCAACTCGACCTGGATAATGCCATGGCTGCCCTTGAAGATGCGGAAGCTAATATAGGTATTAGTAAAGCCGATTTAGACCAGGCGCAATTAGAGTTGAACTATACCACTGTAGCATCTCCCATATCGGGGTATATCAGTGAAAGATTTGTAGATGTAGGGGCATTGGTAGGCCCGGGTGTAAACTCAAAGTTGGCAGCCGTTGTAAAAAGTGATACCGTTCTGGTCGACTTCAAGATGACAGCCCTTGACTATCTGCGTGCCGAACGGCGGAATGTACGCTTCGGGGAAAAGGACACCACCCGTTCATGGCAACCGTCTGTTACTGTGACATTGGCCGACAATACCGAATATCCGATAACCGGATATGTAGACTTTGCCGACCCGATTGTAGACCCTCAAACAGGAACATTCGGTGTCCGTGCCGAATTGGCAAATCCTAACCAGCGATTACTACCTGGACAGTTCACACGGGTTAAATTGCTTTTGGATGTCCGCGAAAATGCCATCGTTGTTCCGCGTAAGGCTGTTTCCATTGAAAAAGGAGGAGCCTTTATCTATATCATCCGCAGGGATAACCGGGCTGAAAAACGTTTTGTGCAAATTGGCCCGGAAATCATAAATAATATTGTTATTGAACGGGGGCTTGGAGAAAACGAGCAGGTCGTTACCGAAGGATACCATAAACTGACTCCGGGCATCGAAGTCCGCGCCATCAATTCTCACGACGAACAAGCCGTTAGAATATTAAAAGAGGAGGACAAAGAATGAAGCCGGGATTTTTTATCGAACGCCCGGTTTTTTCCACGGTATTGTCTGTCTTAATTGTCATTGTCGGGATTATAGGGCTTATTCTATTGCCGATAGATCAATATCCGCAGATTACGCCTCCAGTGGTTAGGGTCAGCGCCTCGTATCCGGGAGCCAGCGCTCTTACCGTGTCGCAAGCGGTAGCTACCCCTATCGAACAGGAATTGAACGGTACTCCCGGCATGATTTATATGCAAAGTAACAGTTCCAACTCAGGAGGATTAACCGTAACCATTACATTTGATGTGGGTTCCAATCCGGACTTATCCGCCGTAGAGATTCAAAACCGTGTAAAATTGGCCGAGTCGCGTTTGCCTGCCGATGTAGTACAAAACGGCATTACTGTTGAAAAGCAAGCCCCTAGCCAATTGATGACATTGAGCTTACTATCAGACGATCCCCGTTTCGATGAAATATACCTCAGCAACTTTGCGACAATCAATGTACTCGACGTATTACGCCGTATTCCGGGAATCGGGCGCGTATCCAATATCGGTAGCCGTTATTATGGAATGCAGATTTGGGTATATCCCGACCGGTTGGCCAACATGGGGTTAACCGTGCAGGATTTACAAAACGCCCTAAAAGACCAAAACCGCGAATCAGCCGCCGGGGAATTAGGCAAACAGCCGGTATTGGATGTGGACATAACCCTGCCTGTCACAGCTCACGGACGACTTTCGACAGTAAAAGAATTTGAAGAAATTGTCGTACGTGCCAACGCAGACGGCTCCATTGTCCGCTTACGCGATGTCGCCCGTATATCACTGGAAGCGTCTTCTTATTCTACCGAAAGCGGGTTAAACGGCAAAAATGCCGCTATCCTTGGAATATATATGCTTCCGGGAGCCAATGCGCTCGACGTGGCAAAGAAAGTAAAGGATGCCATGAAAGAAATAAGCCGGAACTTCCCAGAAGGTATGGAATACAAGTTCCCATTCGACATGACCGAATATATTTCCGAATCAATTAACGAAGTGTATAAAACTTTATTTGAAGCGTTGATACTGGTTATCCTTGTTGTATTCCTGTCATTACAGAACTGGCGCGCGGCTTTGATTCCTACTATCGCCGTACCCATCTCGTTGATTGGGACATTCGGTTTTATGCTTATCATGGGATTCTCACTCAACACACTCACTCTCTTAGGATTGATTCTGGCTATCGGTATTGTGGTTGATGATGCCATTGTAGTAGTCGAGAATGTTGAACGCATCATGGAAGAGGAAAAACTCTCTGCGCGAGAAGCCACCCACAAAGCCATGCGCGAGCTTACCGGAGCTTTGATTGCCACGTCTTTGGTGTTGGCTGCCGTATTTGTACCGGTAAGCTTTTTGAGCGGCATTACGGGGCAGTTATACCGCCAATTCTCCGTCACAATCGTTGTTTCGGTACTGTTGTCGGCTGTTGTTGCCTTAACGTTAAGTCCTGCCATGTGCGCCATTATCCTGCGCCCGGCCAAAGAGAAAAAACATATCGTATTCCGGAAAATCAATGAATGGTTGAATATCGGCAATAATAAATATATCTTTCTTTTGTCCAAATCTATTTCGAATCCCAAACGGATATTAGCCGGATTTGGGATAGCCTTGGTATTAATATTTGTCCTGAACAGGATTATTCCCACGAGTTTTATACCGGAAGAAGACCAAGGATTCTTCACCGTCGAATTGGAAATGCCGGAAGGCGCCACCCTTGAACGTACCCGCACGGTGACCGACCGGGCTATTGCGTTCCTGAACGGATTACCGGCCGTAGCATACGTGCAGAACGTTACCGGCAGCAGTTCGCGTGTAGGAACATCACAAAACCGTGCCACCCTTACCGTTATATTAAGACCTTGGGAGGAAAGGAAATCGTCCGGCATGGGTGTGGCAGATGTAATAGAAGAAGCACGGAAAGAATTTTACTATTATCCGGAAATCAAAGCCTACCTGAACCTCCCCCCGGTAATTCCGGGTTTGGGAGAAAGCGGAGGTATCGAAATGCAATTGGAAGCCCGTGGCGATGCCAGTTGGGAAAACCTTGTCGAAGCATCCGACACATTCCTCTATTATGCCTCTCAGGCTCCAGAACTCCGAAGCGTATCATCCGCTTTGCAACCGGAAATTCCCCAATTATATTTTGACGTCAACCGCGATCAGGCAAAGTTTTTGGGAATTCCCGTTTCCGATATCTTCTCTACGATGAAGGCATATCTCGGTTCGGTATATGTAAATGACTTTAACATGTTCAACCGTATATATAAGGTATATATACAAGCCGAAGCTCCGTACCGCGCCACAAAAGATAATATCGGACTATTCTTCGTGCGGGCACAAAACGGTTCAATGATTCCACTTACAGCCTTAGGGACAACCCTTTATACAACCGGGCCCGGTACGATAAAACGTTTCAATATGTTTTCTACCGCTGCGATCAATGCAGTTGCCGCTCCCGGATACAGTTCGGGTGAAGCCATGGAGGCCATGCAACGGATAGCCCGCGAACACCTGCCTGAAAATATCGGATTGGAATGGAGTGGATTATCATACCAGGAGAAGAAAGCCGGAGGCCAAACGGGTTTTGTACTGGCATTGGTATTCTTGTTCGTATTTTTATTCCTTGCAGCCCAGTATGAAAGCTGGGTCGTACCGATAGCGGTTCTTTTATCGTTGCCGATTGCGGCTCTTGGCGCTTATTTGGGTATTTGGGCAACGGCGTTGAACAACGACATTTATTTTCAGATTGGTCTAGTGACGCTTATCGGATTGGCAGCCAAGAATGCTATTTTGATTGTAGAATTTGCCAAAGTACAAGCCGACACGGGTATGGATGTAGTGGAAGCAGCCATTCATGCAGCCAAAATGCGTTTTCGTCCTATCTTGATGACATCGTTGGCATTTATACTCGGCATGCTTCCGATGGTGATAGCAAGCGGCCCCGGTTCGGCTTCGCGCCATAGTATTGGAACCGGCGTATTTTTTGGTATGTTAGTAGCCATTACCGTGGGAATCGTCATGGTGCCTTTCTTCTTCGTTTTGATTTATAAAATAAGAGGAAAAGTCCGCTTAAACAACATTGTCAAAAGGAAAACGAAATGAAAAGACAGTATATAATATTTGTATTAACAATATTTGCAGGCTTGTCTTCCTGTAAAATCGGAAAGAAATATACCCGCCCGGACATCGGAATAGACGAATCCACCCAATGGAGTGAATTAATCCAGTCCGGCCAGCCTATCCAATCCACAGAATCCATTGATACGCTCCTTTGGGAAAGTCTTTATACGGATACGGTATTGCAACGGTTAATCGAAACAGCTCTCGAAAACAATAAAGATATGTTGATTGCCGCTGCTCATATTAAGGAGATGGCAGCCACCAAACGTATTTCATTTGCCAATATGTTCCCTGCCGTTGAAGGGCGGCTGAATGCTCAAAAGGAACAATTGAATTATGGAGGAGATAACCCGAAACCCAATCCTAAAATGTCGGCAAAAGCATTCCTAACCTGGGAATTAGACTTCTGGGGAAACCTCCGTTGGGCCAATGAAGCGGCTATTGCTTCTTATATGCAGACTGTTGAGGCCCGGCAATCGCTGAAATTGACGTTAATTACCGAAGTTGCTGCCGCTTATTATGAATTATGCGCATTGGACAATGAACTATCAATCGTGCAACAGACGTTGGATGCTCGCCGTGAAGGGGTACGATTGGCCAAACTACGCTTCGACGGGGGACTTACCTCAGAAACCTCTTACCGGCAAGCAGAAATAGAATTGGCGCGCACAGAAACGCTTGTTCCGGAACTTGAACAGGAAATAAAGCTTAAGGAAAATGACCTGTCATTCCTTTCAGGACAATACTCGGGAGATATTCCGCGGGGACTTTCCATAAGGTCACAACGTTTACCGGAAATTTTACCGGTAGGTTTACCATCATCACTTATCGAGCGCCGTCCTGATATGCGTCAGGCCGAACAAAAGCTTCGAGCCGCAAACGCTCGTGTTGGTGTAGCACAAACGGATTTGTTTCCTAAAATACGGCTTACCGGCAATTTCGGTGCAGAAAGCAACGAACTTGGAAATTTATTAAAAAGCCCGGCATGGTTTATTGCCGGCGATTTAATCACTCCTCTTTTCATGATGGGGAAAAATAAGGCAAAACTGAGAGCAGAACGTGCGCGGTATGAACAAGAAATATACTCCTATCAGAAAAGCGTGTTACAAGCATTCAAAGAAGTAAACAATGCTATCGTAAGCCTACGTAAAGTAAAAGAGGTAAGAGCGTCGCGCGCCCGGCTGGAAGTGTCTGCACAAAGCCATTCCCAACTGGCTTACCTGCAATACATCAACGGAATCACCAATTACATCGATGTATTAGACGCACAACGCGGATTACTCGATGCTCAACTTGGACTGAATAATGCCGTATTAGACGAATTATTATCCATCGTATACCTTTACAAAGCATTAGGAGGAGGGTATAATTGAGTTCTCGAATAAATTTTAAACAGGCTAAATTTTTCGGGTAAAAAACAGTGATATTATTAAAAATATCTTACCTTTGCATCGAATTTACTCCGCAGATATGTTACTAATAATTCAGGTTAGCTAAACAATCCGGTTATTTTACATGAATCATTTTAATATTATTCAATTTAAAGGGCATTGACCGTATTGTGTACCTATACCTATAATTATGTACAATTTAGATTTACACATTTCTTAATATGCAAAAATACAACATTCTAGAACTAAACGAGAAACTTTTACCCGAGTTACAAAAAATAGCGGGAGAGTTAGGAATAAAAAAAATCAGTTCTTTTAAAAAAGAAGAACTTGTTTACAGGATACTTGATGAACAGGCTATTTCCATAGCAGGCATCCAAGTTGAGAAAGCAAAGGAAAAAGAGGCAAAGAAAAAGGCCGAAAGCCAAACCAAAGCTAAAAAAACCACGAAAGTAACTACTCCTAAAACAGCCAAAGAAGAGATGACCGAAAAAGAACAACCTGCAAAAGTTGAACTGTCAAAAAAAACAGTTTCTAAGAAAACAACTTCCAAAAACACTCCGGAAACAAAAGAAAATGCTCAGATGGAAGAACAATCTGTTGATACTAAAGTAGAAATAAGTGTCGCAGAAGAAAAGAAAGAACAACAACAACCAGAGCGCAAGAAAAGGACACGTATAGATAAAAATGAAAAGGTGGCAACAGCATCTTTGCCAACCTCCCAGAATGAGGATGTAGTTGTTTCGAAAGTTGCCCAACAGGAATTGCCCAAAGTTTCGGCAGTAATAGTTGAAGAACCAAAGGTAAAAACCGTAGAAAAACCATTACTTCCGCCGGTAGTGGCCGAATATGACGATGAAGGAGACATACCAGCAGAACCCGTCACGGAAGTAACTATCAATAAAACGGATGAAGAAACATCCGATCCCGCTACAACAAACGGAGAAAAAAAACGTATCGTATTCAAACATCCAAGCGCCAATTCGTTATTAGACCAGCTATTTCCTTTATCTCCTAATAAATCAGAATCTAAAAAAGAACAGAAGGAACAAAAGGAACATAAAGAACAGGCTAAAAACATCAAACAGGTTAACCAACAGCAACAGGCACATCCCCATAATAACAATAATAATGTACCTGCCGCACAGCAGGAAAAACAGTACGAGTTCGACGGGATATTAACCGGAACAGGCGTACTTGAAATCATGCAAGATGGATATGGTTTCCTCCGTTCATCGGATTATAACTACCTGACATCTCCTGATGATATCTACGTATCCCAGTCGCAAATCAAGTTATTTGGTTTACGTACAGGCGACGTTGTGGAAGGACCTATCCGTCCTCCTAAAGAAGGAGAAAAATACTTCCCGCTAGTGAAAGTAGACGGAATTAACGGACGTTCGCCAGAAGATGTTCGCGACCGGGTTCCTTTCGACCATCTGACACCACTTTTCCCCGACGAAAAATTTATGCTTACCGCCCGCAAAGCACCGAAGGTACACGACCAGATTGCCGTACGTGTAGTAGACCTTTTCTCGCCAATTGGTAAAGGACAACGCGGACTTATTGTCGCTCAACCCAAAACAGGTAAAACCATGTTGCTGAAAGACATCGCTAACGCTATCGCAGCAAACCATCCGGAAGTATATATGATCATCCTTCTGATTGATGAACGCCCTGAGGAGGTCACCGATATGGCACGTAGTGTAGATGCAGAAGTTATCGCTTCTACCTTCGACGAACCAGCAGAACGCCACGTAAAGATTGCCGAAATTGTATTAAACAAGGCAAAACGTATGGTAGAATGTGGACACGACGTAGTCATCTTGTTGGATTCCATAACCCGTTTGGCACGTGCATATAATACAGTTCAACCGGCATCGGGTAAGGTTCTTTCCGGTGGTGTGGATGCCAATGCGCTGCAAAAGCCCAAACGTTTCTTCGGAGCCGCCCGTAATATCGAAAACGGCGGAAGCCTTACCATATTGGCAACAGCCCTCACAGAAACCGGGTCGAAGATGGATGATGTAATCTTTGAAGAATTCAAGGGTACAGGTAATATGGAATTGCAATTAGACCGTAAGCTATCGAACAAACGAATCTATCCTGCTGTAGACATCATAGCTTCCAGTACACGCCGTGACGACCTCCTGCAAGACGACGCCACTGTCAACCGCATGTGGATACTCCGCAAATACCTGTCTGATATGAATTCTATGGAAGCTATGGAATTTGTAAAGAAACGCATGGAACAAACACACGATAATATGGAATTTTTAGCCTCAATGAACGGCTAAAAACGAATTGTTAATTGGCAATTGGCAGTTGACAATATATTTTAATATAAAAAAATGTCAACTGCCGCTTGCCAACTGTCAATTATTTTCTATATTTGCACCGCACTAACGCGAAAGTAGCTCAGTTGGTAGAGCATAACCTTGCCAAGGTTAGGGTCGCGGGTTCGAGTCCCGTCTTTCGCTCAACTCTAAAAAGACAACTTAGAGGAAATAAGGGACAATGCCTTTCAAACAGTGGTTTGGAAGGCATTTTTTTTGTATATCATAGACAACTGAAAGACAAATAAACCCAAATCGGTCATTAGGGCTTTTCTCTTTACAATTTCTAATGACCGCCATTAGAAAACAGACGATACAATTCTCTGAAATATAATTATTTACTAACTTCATCACTTGTAAAAT
>JAIRRS010000036.1 GCA_031255855.1 Tannerellaceae bacterium
ATGTATAAAATTTATGTAATAGAAAGTCGGATATGGAATGTATAAGACTTCATAAGTACAAAATTTCTCGATAAGACATTTTCGTTATTTCCACACTTCAAGACCCTGATTTCAAAAAACGCCATAGACAACCCCAGACACAAGCTACCACCCTCTTAAAACCTTGCTATCAATCCATTAGATAGGCTTACTTTCGTTCTGCATTAATGTTTAATGCAGAAAAAACATATTTATTATGGACGAAAGTAAAGTAAAAATGAAGAGCCTAAGGTCTTATTGACACAAAGCGAAGATGGCAAATTGAAAGCCATCGCAGGGAAACAGGACGGTAAGCTGAAAACCGTCGATCCCAAGAAAGAGAATGCCGATCGGTTTATGAAGATTGACACCGGCAATGCGTTGGAGAATTTCTTTAAGAAGTTTGCGGTACAGTTCAAACACTTGCCATTACGGGAGCTTTCCCGTTACTTTTGATTGCGTTCTTTTTAATGTAAAAAAAAAATCTTGAATGTATTTCACATAATGCTCATTTTTTAAGTTACAAAATTATTTATCTGTTCTCTCAAATGAGACATTTTTGCTGCGCCAATATGCGGCATATCAGTGCCTTATCGCGACATTTGTTGCCTGTTTTGATTTTTTGAAAACAGGTAATGATTTGGTAACGGAACGCTGTCCGGATTTGGCTTTCTCCTGTCTTAGATAGGGTACAAGTAAAACGGAAAAAGCCTGTAAAATGCTACTTTTACAGGCTTTTTAATCCTTTTGTCCAAGTAAAATTTTACAGATGCCATAATTCATACTTTTTATTTGCACGTTATTTGCAATAGAATTGGTCGGAATTGGGCATTTTTTGGCAAAATTTGGCATAAAACCGGAACCCTCCCTGTGTTTTTTGCCTGAAAATAAGCATAAAAAAACCCCAATAACCGAACTTTATGAAGTTGATTATCAGGATTTTTTCGTTTTGTGGGCGTTGACGGGATTTTACTTGTCCTATCTAACCCTTATGTAGTCAGCAATTTAACTTTTGAAATTATATTCTGCTCACTCGTTACTCACTCCGTTTTTAGAGCCTATTTTAAGAGAACATTTCCTCTTTAAGTGATAGGAGAAAGGTGGAAAATTTTTCGAGATAAATGCTATTTTTCATCACGAATAAATGATAATTCCAAAATTATCTTATATTTTGCGGATTCAATTCCAAATTTATCGTATGTTTGAGGCAAATATCTTCGATATGATACATAGAATTTTAGGAAATAGGATTCAAGACAAACTGAATAAAGGTAAAGCCATCGTACTGATGGGAGCCAGACAGGTGGGTAAAACCACTTTGGTCAAAGAACTTTTTAAAGGTTCTGATGAAATGGTATGGCTTAATGGAGATGAATTAGATGTGCAGAATCTTTTTGAAAACATATCGTCCACTCGCTTGAAATATCTTTTTGGCAATAAGAAATATGTGGTAATTGATGAAGCGCAACGAATAAAAGACATAGGTTTAAAGTTGAAACTGATAACAGATGAGTTGCCTGAAATACAGCTTATAGCGACTGGTAGTTCTTCTTTCGATTTGGCAAATCAGGTGAACGAGCCTCTTACCGGCAGGAAATGGGAATACAAAATGTATCCTATTTCTTTTGCAGAGATGGTGCAACATCATGGACTATTAGACGAAAAACGCTTGCTTCCCCATCGATTGGTATATGGCTATTATCCAGATGTTGTAAACAATCCGGGGAACGAAAAAGAAATTCTAAAACAGCTTTCGGATAGTTACCTGTATAAAGACATTCTTATGTGGGAGCAAATCAAGAAGCCGGAGAAGATACTGAAGCTATTGCAAGCAATTGCTTTCCAAATAGGCAATCAGGTATCTTATTCCGAATTGGGTCAGCTTTGTGGATTGGATAGCAAAACAGTGGAGAAATATGTAGTGCTATTAGAACAATGCTATGTCATTTTCCGGTTAGGCTCATTTAGCCGAAATTTACGAAATGAGCTGAAAAACAGTAAGAAGATTTTCTTTTATGATAATGGTATCCGCAATGCCATCATAGCCGATTTTTCTTTAACAGAAAGCCGTTCCGATATTGGTGCACTGTGGGAGAACTATATTATTTCCGAGAGACAGAAAAGACTGGAATATGATATGATATGGAGAAACAGTTGGTTTTGGCGGACTACAGACCAGAAAGAAATCGACTATATAGAAGAAGGAGACGGACAAATTCATGCTTTTGAGTTCAAATGGAATCCTTCTGCTAAGTATAAAATGCCGAAAAAATTCTTGGAGAATTATTCAGGTAGTACTTTCTCTGTTATCACTCCAGATAATATGGAAGAGTTTTTATTAGGATAATAATCATAATGACAATATAGAGCTGTCCAATCGAACCACTCCTTTCTTCATCTGGATGTTTTCCCCCATTCATCCAGATGTTTTTTTTCTCAAATTTCATACCTGTCTCTTTTTTATTATTAAATTGTCTACTGCCTACTCTAAGTGTGTATTCTTTACCTGTTTTCTCAAAATCGTAACCGTTCGTCTGGGCGTCCATTTCGCATCCCTAGGCAATGGCTTTTTTTGCCGCTGTCTCAAATATTTCCATTATCTTTGCCTGTGTGTCCATAGGGCATATCATTAACTTTGTGTCATTAGAATAGATAGTCAATGAATCAAAGATATCCGTCGGTTCTTTTAGAAAATGCAGTAAACGAGTTGGCTTCTTTACCGGGAGTAGGGCGGAAAACCGCGCTCCGGCTGGCTTTGTATATGCTCCGTAGGGATACAGGATTTACCGATAACTTTGCTGCCGCATTGGTAGCTTTGCGAAAGAATGTAAAATATTGTAAGGTTTGCCATAACATTTGCGACGACGAAATGTGTGGTATTTGCGCCGACCCGCGGCGCGACCATTCTCTTATATGTGTAGTAGAGAATATTAAAGAAGTGATGGCGATAGAGAATACCGGACAATTCCGCGGCATATACCACGTATTGGGAGGAATTATTTCACCGATGGATGGTATCGGCCCGAATGACTTGGAAATTGAAAGTTTAGCGAAACGCGTAGCCGATGGCGGGATAAGTGAAGTAATTCTTGCACTTAGTACCACAATGGAAGGTGATACGACCAATTTTTTTATCTACCGAAAGCTATCTCCTTATGATGTGAAAGTATCGCTGATTGCCCGTGGAGTATCCATTGGCGACGAAATAGAGTATGCCGACGAAATAACATTAGGCCGCTCCATAATGAATAGAACGAATTTCAATGGTTAAAACAATTAACAATAAAAAGAGATGTATGAAGAGATAAAGATTTCAGTTGTCATTGTTAATTATAATGTGAAATACTTTCTTGAGCAATGCCTTCTTTCTGTCCGGGCTGCTACGGTCGGCATGGATGCCGAAGTCCTTGTTGTAGACAATAACTCTTCGGATGGTTCGATAGAATACCTTCGTCCCAAATTTTCCGATGTTGTTTTTATAGAGAACAAGGACAATCCCGGTTTTGCCGTTGCCAATAACCAGGCTATCGGGCAATGTAAGGGCGAATATGTATTATTGCTGAATCCTGATACTATTATAGGAGAAGAAAGCCTCCGGACGCTGTGTTACTTTTTAGATGAGCGCCCGGGAGCGGGTGGGATAGGAGTGAAAATGATGGAAGGGCATGGTGTTTTTCTTCCTGAAAGCAAACGTAGTTTTCCTACGCCCTGGGTCTCTTTCTGCAAAATATTCGGATTGTCGAAACTTTTCCCCAAATCCAAACTGTTTGCCAGTTACAGCCTCCCTTATTTGAATTCAAACAAACAACATAAAGTAGATGTGTTGGCAGGCGCATTTATGATGATACGCCATGAAGCATTGGATAAAAGCGGGCTGTTCGACGAATCGTTCTTCATGTATGGCGAAGACATCGATTTGTCTTACCGTTTGGTATTGAATGGATATGTAAATTATTATATACCGGAACGCGTCTTGCACTATAAGGGAGAAAGTACCAGGCGCGATGATATTTCCTTTGTAAAGAACTTTTACGGGGCGATGCATATTTTTTATAAGAAATACTATCCGCGTTCGGGCTGGTTTATGTCTTTTTTTATTCGATCAGCCATAGGGCTAAGAGCCTCTGTTGCATCTGTAAAACGATTATTTGGAGTCAAGAAGAAAGAAAATAAAATAAAAAATCGCAGGATGCTTGTCATATGCCGTGAAAACAATTTTGTACAAATAAAAGCAGCATGTATAAAACTTATGCCGGAACTCGAATTTATCAATCTATGGGATTTGGACGTGGAACGCGTAATGGATGCCATTTGCCGCCGCAACCAAATGAAAGCGTTTACAGATATCGCTTTCTGCTATCCGGATGTACGCTTCGAACAAATGCTGCTTTTCATGGATACGATGGTTAATAAGAAAACGATATATCATATTTATAATAAAGAAAACGGGCGATTGGTATCGCCCGGTAAATAATTATGACACCCCTGAAAAATGACAAAATATTACTTCGCGCTCTGGAGCCTGAAGATTTGGAATTACTTTACAAATGGGAAAACGATTCATCTATCTGGAATTCGGGGAATACCATGTCTCCCTATTCCCGTTATGTATTAAAAAAATATATCTCAGAATCTCACCTTAACATCTACGATTTAAAACAGTTACGCCTGATGGTTGAACTTCGGGAAACAGGGCAAACTGTCGGGATAACGGATATTTACGATTTCGACGCGCACCACCGGAAAGCGGGAGTAGGTATTTTGCTCGATCCGGAATACCAAAGGAGCGGAATGGCTACCGAAGCTATTAAACTGCTGATGGACTATGCCTTTTCTTTCCTTAAAATACATCAGCTATATGCTTACGTGGCAGTTACAAACGAACCAAGTAAAGCCCTTTTCCTACGTTGCGGCTTTACCGTGTCGGGCACGTTGTCTGATTGGATATCAACAGAGAGCGGTTTTACGGATGTGTTGGTTTTGCAACGTTTCTCGCCTCAATGAATATGCCGTCTTTTCTTGGGATAGTTCCTTTTTGTGTTCCGTGTTCCGTTTGGCTTGTATATTGCTATTTATGAATTTATAGGTTACCTTTGTGTTTCGAAAATGGAAGAGTTCTTGAATCAATTGAATGAAAGTCAGCGCGAAGCTGTATTATACACTGAAGGGCCGGAACTGGTAATTGCCGGCGCCGGTTCGGGTAAAACCCGCGTGTTGACTTATAAAATTGCTTATCTCTTGCAACAAGGGTTGCGGCCTTATAATATACTGGCATTAACATTCACCAATAAAGCGGCCAAGGAGATGAAAGAACGGATTGCCGTTTTAACAGAGCCTGATACAGCTCGCCGATTGTGGATGGGAACTTTTCATTCTATCTTTTCCCGTATACTACGTACCGAAGCAGAGCATATTGGATATTCATCCGATTATACGATATACGATTCGGCAGATTCAAAAAGTTTGATTAAGTCGATTATAAAAGAAATGAAACTGGACGACAAGATATATCGTCCGGGAATGATACAGGCACGTATATCGAATGCCAAGAACGCTTTGGTTACCTGGAAGATGTATGAACAAAACAAGGAGTTGGTACAAGGAGATACGAACGCGAATATACCCTTTATACGTGACATTTACAGGATATACCAAGGACGTTGCATCCAAGCGGGAGCAATGGATTTCGACGACCTTTTATTGCAGACAAATATCTTATTCCGTGACCATCCCGATGTACTGGAGAAGTATCGTGACCATTTTCAATATATATTGGTAGATGAATATCAGGATACTAATTTTGCACAGCATTTAATCGTGCAACGTTTGGCCGAACTGCATCGCAGGCTTTGCGTTGTGGGTGACGATGCACAGAGTATCTATTCGTTCAGGGGAGCTAACATTGATAATATTTTGCGATTGAAGAAAATATATCCGGACTTGCGGATATTTAAACTGGAGCAGAATTATCGTTCTACCCAAAATATTGTTGATGCCGCCAATAGCTTGATTCATAAAAATAAAGAACAGATCCATAAGAATGTATTTTCCAAGAAGGAAAAAGGCAACAAAGTGTATTTAACCTCTTCCTATTCGGATTATGAAGAAGCCTATATTGTAGCTTCCAAAATAACAGAATTGCGGATGGGAGAAGAACATTATTCGTATGCCGACTTTTCCGTATTGTATCGTACAAATGCCCAATCGCGTACGATTGAAGAAGCGCTTCGTAAGCGTAATATACCATATAAAATATATGGGGGGCTTTCGTTCTATCAACGGAAGGAGATAAAAGATGTTATTGCTTATCTGCGTTTGATTATTAACCCTCACGACGAAGAGGCGTTTAAACGCATTGTTAATTTTCCTGCCCGTGGCATAGGTAATACGACTGTAGGTAGATTGTTGGCGGCGGCTGTTGAATACAATGTCAGCCTGTGGACAATATTGGATAATCCCTCTGACTACACTCTGACTTTGAATAACGGGACAATGAAAAAATTGGCCGCTTTCAAGGAAATGATTGAAGATTTTATCAAATTGAATAGTGAGTTGCAAGCGGATGAAATGACAGTTCATGTGGTTAAAAAGAGCGGGATTGCCAGCGAATTGTACCAAGACCGTTCCGTAGAAGGAATCAGCAAACAGGAAAATCTGGAAGAATTGTTGAAAGGGATTGCCGAATATATTGAAATAAGGCAGGAAGAAGGGATGGAACAAGTAACACTTGCCGATTTCCTCTCGGAAGTATCTCTATTGACAGACCAGGATAACGACAAGGAAGAAAACGCGAACAAGGTGACCTTGATGACAATTCATGCCGCCAAAGGCTTGGAATTTAAAAATGTATTTGTCGTAGGTCTGGAGGAAGACCTTTTTCCGTCTATCATGTCAAAAGACAATCCACGGGCGATAGAAGAGGAGCGGCGTTTATTCTATGTTGCAATAACTCGCGCCGAAGAAAATTGTATCCTAACATACGCCAAAAGTCGTTTTCGTAATGGGAAAAGCAACCTGTGTTCGCCCAGCCGTTTTTTGAGAGATATCGATCCTCAATACCTGCATGCACCATCGGAGGCCTCTTTTACCACCGACAGGGATACGTTTAACAAACCCACATTCGCATCGCCTTTCCAACAGCCGAAAGCCGTAGAAGCAAAAATGAAACCAGCATCATCTGCAACACCGCCGATTGCGTCGGAGCCATTGGCCGATTTGTCACAATTGAAAGAAGGTGTAAGAGTACGGCACGACCGTTTTGGTATGGGTGAAATCATTGCCATAGAAGGAGAAGGCGGCAATGTGAAAGCGACCGTCCGGTTCTTGAATTTCGGGCAAAAGCAATTATTGTTGAAGTTTGCCCGCTTGTCAATAGTTGAGTGAAAAATTTTTATTACTTTCTTTGGGGATAAAGGGAAAGGTTCAAATCTGTTTCGGCCCAGTTGGTAACGGCTGTCGTATCTTTATTGAAGCTACGGACATATCTGATTTTCAGTAACAAACTATCATTACCCAAGGCTTTTTCTTTTTGGGCAATACTTGAAAGATTGAACACATTGATAAAAATACTTTCCGGATTATTCGTTTTTTGTTCTTCAACCTCTGTATTCCTGAATACGCGAAGATAAAGATTATATATCCGGCGGTTGTTTGTTACCTGTGGTTCGCTTTTTGCATTATAAGCTATTTCGAAAAAGTTCTGGAGCCGGAACGAATCTACCTGGTGCTGTGTATAAAGAAAGAGACGGTCGAGAATAAAGGCGTGTCTTTGTTGAATAGTGGTGATTAACCGTTCGTTTCCAAACATATTGACGGTATCAATTTCATTTTTTATATCATATTGCGGGAGCCCATTGGCCTCAACAAGATCGACCGTGAAGAAGCCGGCCGTCCTGCCTGAATCGCTGTTCGCATCTAATCCA
Source organism: Tannerellaceae bacterium (assembly GCA_031255855.1). Lineage (GTDB taxonomy): Bacteria > Bacteroidota > Bacteroidia > Bacteroidales > Tannerellaceae > DFXE01. The sequence continues at coordinate 7,941 of JAIRRS010000036.1, forward strand.
TAATCAAGAGTGTATTTAAGGAGAAGGCAATCTCCGTCGTCTATACCGGAAGTTAACCTGTCGGAATAGATGGAAATATTGTCACTTAGTTGCACTTTGACATCATTGCCCGATTTTATTACTACACCTGGTTGATTGGCTATAGTTATCTTTTGGTTACTATTCCCAAGGCATGAAGTTATGAATATAACAGCCAGCATACTATATATAAAGAACAAACTATACTTTTTCATTTCCAATATTTTTTATTTTGGGACAAATCACTTTCTGCGTTTGCGGCAAAGATAGTAAAAAGCTTATGATACAAAAAAGAGGATGGAATCGTCCACCCTCCTTTTATAACTATATAACATTCGTCATTCATCTTTGGGGATATTTACTATTTGTATTTCAGTAGTTTTCCATTGAGGAATCGTGTCATCTTTAAATGATTTGATATAGTGTACTTTAAAATAAAATTCACTATTTCCTTTATTTTTTTCTTTGTAGGAAATATTATCAAAAAAACGTTTTACCTCATAAGCATTTGGTATGATTTGGTTGCTGTTGGGTGATTTGCCATCTTCACTTTTATTGGCACGTAAATATAATTGATATACATTTTTAGTATTTTCCAGAACAGGTTCTTGTTCCATGTTATAGGATAATTCATACTGATTTTTTTGATCGGTAAGCATAGCCTCATGATAAGAATTAATAAATAAGTATCCTTTCACATAGTTGTTAAAAGCCAAATCTGCCATTGCTAGTTCATTTTCTTTAAGAATGGCTGTATCTGTTTTAATGGGCATGACAATACCTTTGTTCACTAAATAATAACCTGTTTCTTGTATCTTATAATAACCAGTTGTAGCAACACTGGGATTATCCTCGCTTTTGATTGAAAATTGAACCAAACAGCATTCTCCATCTGAAATTTTTTGAGACAAAGTAGGTGAATATAAAGGATAATCTTTATCATTAAAATAAATTACATTTCCTCCGGCTTTCATGTCAATCTCGACAAAACCAAAATATACCATGTGATTTTCATGACTATCAGTACCATCCAAACAAGAACTCAGCATCAAGACACTAGAGATTAACAAACTGATTAGCAATACTTTTTTCATTTTACTATGTGTTTTTTTAATTTGTTATTTATTATTGTTTATTTTAAAAGCTTAATCTTAGCCCGATTTGCGGGCTCACATTGAAAGGTTTGTCAGAATAAATAGTTTTTATTTTGCTTCCATTGTCGAAATAATAGGCAGCACCCACTTCGGCAAACGCGCTTATGTAACGGACAATAGGATAACTTACCCCAGCCCGGGCATTTACAGACCATTGCCATTCATTCATTCGTACGTTTCTGGTTGTTACGCTGGTTTGCTGGTTGATAAAGAAACTTTTTGTGCGTTCTTTTCCAGCCACATTCATTTCAGCCAACACTCCGGCTGATGCGTAAAACCTAAAACGATTAACATCCGCAATTCTATAGGTAAGCGACAAAGGAATACCAAGCATATGAAGCCTTTGACGCATTTCTTTATTATATGTACTGGCTTGCGTTTCCCAATCAGAAGTAAGGAAAGAGTAAGTCAAACCTGTCTGAAGGGCAAAGCGGTTATTCAATTGCCTGCTAACCGCAAACCCGAACGAGACGGGTGTTTTGTGTTTTATATTTGTTTTCGGCTCTTTTCCCTGAGCTTCATCTGAGAGCGCGTTCATCGAAAGAAGTTTTTCGTCTTCAGCCAGTGAATTACTCCTTAATACATAGGTATTAACTACATTACCTGTTCCTTCCATGAATCCTCCGGTTCCCATTCCGAATCCCCATTTCCCAGATGTTGAAACGGTTTTTTTGTTCTCTTTTTCACTAAAGAGAGTAACATCTGTTTCGGAAGCAACATGATAAGGTAGATTTATTACCTGTTTATCTGTGATGCTTTTTCTTTTCTTGATTGTTATGGAAGGGTCTTTATCCGGAAGTAGTGCGTTAGTATATATATCCGTTTCCCTGATTGGAGTTGTTTCAGCAGATGTTTGCCAAATACTTTGTCTGGCTATAGCTAATGTTGTAACAGGTTCTTCATTGGCAATTGCTACGGGTACTGGAGGCTGAATATTTAATCCTTTTTCGATTTGGGATTTTATTTTCTGAGTCTCTTGTTCTACTTTTTGTACAACGGTTTCATCTGTTTTATTGGATTGGGACATATAGATGCCTTCGCTGACAAGGAGTAGGAAGGAAACAGCTGCGGCAACCCAATAAGGCCATCGTTTATGTAAAGGGATCGTTTTGGCTTTGGATAGGCGCTTCGCAATCGCTTCCCAATCTCCAGGCATCGTTTCCGATTCAAAATCATGAAGTTTTGAACGGAAAATATCATCAATTATATCTCTTTCTTTCATTTTTTAATTGTACAATGCATTAATTTTGCGTTGCAACAACTGTTTGGCACGTGTGTATTGCGAACGCGATGTACTTTCTGTTATATTCAGCAGTTTTCCAATTTCTTTATGTGAAAAACCTTCTATGGCAAAAAGGTTGAAAACGGTTCGGAAACCAGCGGGTAGTTCTTTTATTAACCCCATTAACTCATTAGCCGACATGTTTGAAACAACAGAACTGTCAGGATTCGTCAAATCGGATGTATTATCCAAATCTATGGCTTCACGCAATACATCCGATTTACGTAAATACTCCAATGCGCAATTGACAAAGATCTTTCGCATCCAACCTTCGAATGAGCCGATACCGGTGTAGGAGTCAATGCTTGTGAACACTTTTACGAAACCATCCTGCAATAAATCACGTGCTGTTTCCCTGTCATTTATATAACGCAGACAAACTCCCATCATTCTGCGGGAATATGTATCGTAAAGCTCCTTTTGAGCCAGTCTATTTCCCTTCCTACAACCCTCTATCAGTTGTTGCTCATTCATTCAGCTGTGCCTTCATAACTTCCTTTTTTGAAGCCTTACTAGTTTTATGATGATATTATTTCATAAAACGCTGCATGTACGATTAAAATTAACGTCAAACGGTGAATAATGACGTTAATCATTAACTGTTTCTTTTGTAGGAATTGCTGTCATACCAATTTTCTTGAAGGCTGAAACAATTTTATCCAAATCTGTTTTGTCTGTCTTGTAGGTTACTTCTGCGGTATGTGTTTTCAAGTCACATTTCAAATCAGTAACACCTTTTTCAAACGCGATGTTTTTTTCTATCTTCTTGATACAGTTGTCGCAATGCATTTCCTCGATTTTGAAATTCACTACTTCCTTTTTCTTTTTTGCATCTTGTGCAAAAGCTGTACTGTACATGAAAACAGTACAAATCATAATAAACCAAAAACGTTTCATAACCTTAAATTCTTTAAATTATGATAATATAAGATTCTTAATCACGGCTGATATTAAATCGGATACCAGCATATATTTTCCTTCCGTGTACAGGACCCCAAACCATCGTACCGTCAAAATTGTCACCTCTTGGATTGGAGGCATCAACGATAGAGTGTTCCTGCGTAAAATTAAATAAATTTTCCGAACCTACATAGATAGACCATGTACGGAAATATTTAGTCATTTGTGCATTAACGATTGTGTGTGCCTTAAAGTTCTCTTCCCATAGTGGATTAACCTTGTCTGGGGTAGGCATTCTGCCGCCGCCGCTGAATTGTCCGGTCAAGTCGAATTGCCATTTTTTTAATGGTGTTTGATATGAAGCTGTTACTAACCCCTTAAAATCATTCATCAATGGTTTTTTCAGGCGGTAAACATCCCCTTTCTCATTTTTATAATCGCTTTTGCTTTCGGTATAACGATAAGCTGCTGTCAGGGTAAATCCTCTGAAGAAAGGATAGCTGGCTTCAATCTGGTAACTGTTTGAATACGATTTACCGTCCAAATTATAAAAACTTACCGCGTGCGGATCGTTATCCATGTCTACTACAACTTGTTTCAGGAAGTTTGTATAATACCATTCACCGTTTATTGTTAATTCTTTTCCGAATAGCGGGATATAAAAAGAAAGATTTAATCCGGTATTCCAGGCTTCTTCCTGATCAAGATTATCCGCAATGTGAAGTTTTCTGCTGCTGGATAAAAGGTAGTTGTTTTCGGCAAGTACATTAGTGGTATGGAATCCTTTCCCTGCGGAAGCGCGGATATGGAACCAATCGAAAGGGTTATATTTAATATGTACGCGAGGCGTAATAAAGAAATCATGCAGGGTACTGTAATCCCCTCGGATACCGCCTAAAAGTATGAGCTTGTTGTACAAGTTAAATGTATATTGAACATACGCACCCGTGATTACTTCATCCCTATTATAGAAATTCCGGTTTCCCGATTGGGCGAGGTTTTCATTGAATCCGTCATAATTCATACTTATACCTGTACTTAAACGATGCATCGGGGTGAACTCTTTTTCGTACAAGAGGCTGGCGTATACATTGTTTTGATATACATTATACGGTGTACGGTCATACATGGATTTCTGTTCGTGATACGAACCGGATAGAATCAAAGCCACACTTTCTTCCTTCTCCACATCTAATATACAAGCCTGTTTGGTAAATAACTCAGCCCGGTTTGTGTTTAGTTTTATTCTGTAAGGGTCGGCAAAGTCGTGATGTTTGGTGGATTGTCCTCCGGTTCTGTTTTCATGTAAGTAACGAACGCCGTATTGGGCAACGTAATTATTTGATTTATGTTGCCATCGGTTCATCAGGTTTACCTGTTCTTTCAGTGGCATGTCCATGAATCCGTCATTGTTATCATCATGTTGTTTGCTGTCGTTGGAATAATGAAAAAACAACCCTGTTGAAAGATTTTCGTTGATATGCCATGACGCGTCGGCATTTCCTTCATATCGCCCGGCATCACTGGCGAATACATTGGCCGAGAAGATGTCTGCTGTCATCGGTTTTTTATATTCGACATTTATTTGCCCCGCTAGTGCCTCGTAGCCATTTTTTACGGAAGAAGTTCCTTTGGAAACCTGAATACTTTCCATCCAAGGTCCCGGGATATAATCTAATCCGTAAGATGAAGCTGCTCCCCGGAAGTTGGGGTAGTTTTCTGTAAGCATCTGCACATACGTTCCCGAAAGTCCCAGCAATTTTATTTGTCGGGCTCCGGTAGAGGCGTCGGCATAAGATACATCTACGGAAGGGTTGGTTTCAAAACTTTCCGCCAGATTACAACAGGCAGCTCTACTAAGTTCATCATATGTTATTTTCTGTGTTTGCAAAACGCTGACACGTGAACTGATGGTTCCCATTTTTCGCTCGCTAACCACTACTTCGTCCAGTTCGATTTCTCCTTTCAGTGTTATTGTAAGTTCATTGCTGGTTGCGGTAATCGGAACAACAGTTGATACATACCCTGTATAACTGACGACTAAGTTCGAATTTCCTACTTTTCTTTCTATTGTAAACAAACCGTTTGTATCAGATGTTGTTCCGTTCTGAGTATTTTCCCAATACACATTAGCGCCGATAATAGGTTGGTTTTTCTCATCTACTACACGACCCTTTACAACATGCTCGTCGTTTGCTTGTAAGGAAAGGGAATAAATAAATAGTAAAGGAATAATATATAGTTTTTTGAACATGGTTCTTTTGATTGATATATAAGATAATACGTTATTCACTAAAAAACAAAGGAATAACCGGATATCAAATCAAAAGAGTTGAGAATAAAGAGAGGTAATGTCGGGAATTGACAATGGCAGGTGGCTTATCGTGTTCTGCAAATAATGCTTTTATATAATCTTCTGTTGGAAAAGGTAGCTGCGTAGGCAAGCCTGTTAACAATATATCCGACTCTATAGATTGTTGTATTTCAATAACAGAATTGAGTTCATTATTCCATTCGAAGTTAATTCGCTCTATCTGGCAACAGGTTTCGTCTTGTAAATGATTGGACTTGAAATCTGTCGTTTGGCAACAATTATCTTCTGTCTGGGCATGACAACAATTACCGGCTATTGCCACTTCAGTACCTTTTGTGTGACAGGTATCGCAGCAATAGGAAACCATATTTACCCCGCCGCCTCCATAAAATATAAGGATGGCGAGGAAAAAAATGAACATATGTTCAGCTACCTTTTTCACTCCCTGCAAATATAGTTGATTAAATGATATGATGTTATCACTTAATATCATTTAATCGGCAAAGTGACTATTTAGAATATTTGGAAAGGTAATAATAGACTTCGGACGACGGCTTACTCTCTATGTGATATCTGTTTGATGCTGTTACACGAAAAGAAAATTCCTCTTCCTTATCCGGGTCGATGGTTATGAACACCTCCGTCGCGCGTAAATTTGTCGCTAAGATATTTTGTGCCCTGTTTATGCTTACTGTTCCGGTTTTAGAATAATATAATGTATAGGTAAGCGGTTGGTTTATATTTTCAGGCTTTTTCCACGATATTTTCAGTTCTTTGCCTATCTTCTCTACTTTTATGTCCGATGGAATACCAGGCCTTTCTTTGCTTAACCAGGTGAGGGGAGGCAATAAGGCCGGGTGTTTAAAATATTTATTTTTTAATACTTCATAAAGCCCTTTGGTGTTGTCTAATACTTGTGTTCCCCTAAAAAAAGCACATCCGGCCACTTTTGACGAACGGGTATAATCCAATTGTTCGATGATGTCTTTAACCGACCAGTTACCGTCTGATTCCCTTAAACGATAAACCCCTAATCCCGGGACGAAAAGCCGCCCGTTGCTGTTATCCGCCCAATTATTAACAAAAGGATAGAAATCATCATATTTATAATACATCATGGGAGCTATCATGTCGTGCTTTCCTTGTCTTAGCCAAAACTGAGGATCTTGATGAACCGTTTCGAAAGCTGTCCATCCTGCGTTGGGAACCCTGGGGATTCTGTTGTATTTACCCAACGGTGAACTGCTGACTTGTACCCATGGTTTGACTTGCTTCACCCAATCATAAATACGGGTAACCATCTGGTTGATATTATTACGACGCCAGGCGGTAAGACCTTCCGTACTCCCATATCTGTTATAAGTTTCCTTGTCCGGAAACGTTTCCGCATTTTCAGGATAACGGATATAATCGAAATGGATGCCGTCGATATCATAGTTAAGAACAATTTCTCTGACCAACGAAAGGATATAATCGGTTGTTCCCGGCATACCGGGGTCTAAATACCATTCGCCATTATGTAATTTGCAAAGTTTAGGCTTTTGTTTTACTACGGTTTTACGACCCTTGCTAGTTACACTTTTAACTAAACCTACCGGATAGGTTACAAACCAGGCATGACATTCCAGTCCGCGCTTGTGGCACTCTTCAATAGCAAAGGCCAACGGGTCGTATCCCGGGCTTGTATCAAACTTACCCGAAAATACCCGGTTCATAGGTTCAATGGCTGAAGGATAAATTACATCACCCCGTAATCTTACCTGTAAGAAGACCGTGTTGAAATGGGCCTCCTGCAAACGGTCTAATTTATTACATAAGTCCTGTTGTTGCTGTTTGCGTGTAACCTCGTTGGTAGCAGGCTTTTTAGGCCAATCAATACCATAGATAGTCGTAATCCAAACGGCACGTATTTCCCGTTTAGGATAACTTACTGCATAAAGCGGTTGAATTAGAAGAATAGTGAAAAGTATTAATAAGTATTTCTTCATTTTGTTAATCAGTCAATTGGGAGACTATCTCCTGTGCTTCGACAGGTATGTCAGTCGTAATAAAATCCGCTCCTTTTTTGGCTAATTCTTTTATCAGAAGAGGGTCGTTGACAGTCCATATATTAATGGTTAGTCCCAAATCTTTTGCTTCTTTAAACCATTCAGGATGTTCTTTCATTACATTATGATGATAGTCCAGACCAGTAAATCCCAGTTCTTTTAATTGAGCGGGCGAAAGGTCTCCGTTCAGATAGGCAACTTGGGCATTGGGAGCTAAGCGGATGAGTTCTTTCCCTGCATCCAGGTCGAATGTGATGTATTCGGTTTGGTCTTGTACGCCTATTTTGTTAACCATGTCAACACTGATACGCGCGGCTTCACGGTTACGTTCGGGCGTAGCATGTGCCTTCAGTTCAAAAATCAGTTTTGTTTTCAATAGCCTGCCTTTTGTCAGGTATGCGTTCAATGTGGGAATCTTTTCCTTGTTGGGCAAGTTCAATTCCATAATATCTATGTAATTAACGGATTGAATGGGAATCCCCAATACTTCGTTATCATGAAAAACTACAGCTACGTTATCGGCTGTGATATGCACATCGAATTCCGACCCGTAAACATTTATATCATCAGCTAATTGAAGCGCTTTGATTGAGTTTTGTGCCGAACCTTCTGTTTTCCAATAACCACGATGCGCGATAACCTGTGCTTTCTCTTTTGCTGAAATCGGTAAGGATATCAACAAAGACAATAATAATAGATAAAAAGCTTTATTTTTCATGATAAATTTAACAGTAATAGTGAATGATTGGCGGTTAATTATTCATTCAATTGGTAATTAACCGTCAATCGTTTATCATTAATTATTAATCATCATTTGTTTTCTAACAAATAACGTTCTGCTTCAATGGCCGCCATACATCCGGTACCTGCTGCCGTGACAGCCTGACGGTAATGTGGGTCGGCTACGTCGCCTGCCGCGAAAATACCCGGCATATTGGTGCGAGGACTTCCCGGATGCGTTTTAATATAGCCAACGTCATCTGTGTGAATCCATTTACTGAATAATCTGGAATTAGGCGTATGGCCAATGGCAAGGAAAAAACCGTCGATAGCGATTGTCACTTTTTCTTCATCCGGTTCGCCTTTCCGTTTAACCAGATAGACTCCTTCTACCCCGTGTTCGCCAAATAAACCAACCGTGTTATGCTCAAACAATAGGTTGATATTGGGTGTCTCTTTTACCCGTTTCTGCATAACTCTGGATGCCCGTAAATAGGGTTTACGAACAATCATATAGACCAAAGACGCCAAAGAAGATAAATAGAGCGCTTCTTCGCAGGCCGTATCTCCGCCGCCAACAACTGCAACGGTTTTCTTACGGTAAAAGAACCCGTCACATGTTGCACAGGCTGATACACCCATACCGGCATATTTCTGTTCGTCGGGGATACCTAAATATTTGGCTGTCGCGCCGGTAGCGATAATGACTGTATCTGCTTCGATAACTTTTTCGCCGTCTACCGTTATTTCGTAAGGTTTCTTGTCAAAATCTACGGATGTAATTATTCCTATACGGATATCAGCGTCAAAGCGGGTAGCCTGCTTCTTCAAGTCGCTCATCAGATCAAATCCGGTAACACCATCCGGATATCCGGGAAAGTTCTCTACGTCGGTAGTAGTAGTTAACTGTCCTCCCGGCTGGATACCTTCATAAAGTACCGGGCATAAATTGGCGCGCGAAGCATAAATAGCGGCTGTATATCCTGCAGGTCCTGAACCTATAATGAGGCAACGAACCTTTTCATTAACTGAATTACTCATAATTTAAAAATGTTTGTTTTAACGTAAGTCTATTATTTCTGCGTCCGGATAGTCTGCTTCATTAAATGTGAAGAAACCGTCCGGCTGATTAGTTCCTGTTTTTATATCGCTGATTACAATTGAGTTGCTTATACCGTTTTTCATTTTTACGGCGATACCGGCAGGCAGGCCTGAATATTTTTCAATCCGTAGTTCAACCTGGGTAATGTCGCCTTTCTTTTTCGGCGTAAGTTCTATGTCGTAAGCAGTTTTGCCGTTTGCGGCTGTGCTTTCACCTTTATATACGGCTGTAAATCCTTTTTTATATGAATTTAGCAAAATAGAGGGATTGGTAAACTGTAAGTCGTCGCCACTTGGCGTACTTATGTTGACTTCTTCAGTACGGGTCATGTATGTCCATTGAGTAGTTCCGTCATACCAGGTGACAAGGTCGGGCGTTGTTAATGTGAACTTGTCTCCTTTCATGATTATTTGGCCTTCAAAGCTTTCTGTCGTATTCTGTTGTTCGAAATGTGTGCGAATAGCAAACGTAGCCGAAATACCATTGGAATGGTTGTAAACAGCGGCTGCTTTATCTAATATATCAGTCGCATTCTGCGCTTTGATGCCGGCAGTAAACAGCAGGACACCTATCATTAAACATACTGTTTTCTTCATCTTTCTTTTAGTTGGTTAAGTAATTGCTCCAAACTGTATTCGTCTTGTAAAAGCACTTGCCGTGCTTTGCTTCCTTCGAATGGACCTACTATTCCGGCAGCTTCCAACTGGTCCATCAGACGGCCTGCACGGTTGTAACCGATTGAGAATTTTCGTTGTATAAGCGACGTGGAACCTTGCTGTTGTATAACAATTAGACGGGCGGCTTCGTCGAATAGCGGATCGCGATCCGACAAGTCTACAGCTCCCGGTGAATTGCCGTCGCTTTCACCCAAGTATTCCGGCAATACGAAAGCTGTAGGATATCCTGCCTGTTCGCCGATATATTCCGAAATCTTCTCTACTTCCGGCGTATCCACGAAAGCACATTGCACACGGATTGTTTCGTTTCCTTGTGAGAACAGCAAGTCGCCGCGTCCTATTAACTGGTTGGCTCCGGGAGAATCGAGGATGGTGCGGGAGTCTATCATAGATGATACCCGGAAAGCCACACGAGCCGGGAAGTTTGCCTTTATCGTACCGGTAATAATATTGGTAGACGGGCGTTGTGTAGCAATAATCATATGGATACCTACGGCACGGGCTTTCTGGGCGATACGGGCAATAGGCAGCTCTATTTCTTTTCCCGCCGTCATGATCAAGTCACCAAACTCGTCGATGATTACTACAATATACGGCATATATTTATGCCCTTTGTTCGGGTTGAGATGGCGGCTGATGAATTTGACGTTATACTCTTTAATGTTGCGGGTATGCGCTTTCATTAGCAAATCGTAGCGGTCGTCCATCTCTTTACAAAGGGAATTTAATGTCTGGATAACTTTTGTAAAGTCGGTAATAATCGGTTTGTCGGCATCCGGAAGTTTGGCAAGGTAGTGACGTTCTATTTCTGCATAAATGCTGAATTCAACCATCTTGGGATCGACCAGCACGAATTTTAGTTCCGACGGATGCTTTTTATACAAAAGTGAAGTGATAATTGCGTTTAAACCTACCGATTTCCCTTGTCCTGTTGCCCCGGCAACTAAGAGATGGGGCATCTTACACAAATCGAACATGAAAATCTCATTCGTAATGGTTTTCCCCAGGGCAACAGGTAGATCGTACTTACATTCCTGGAACTTACGTGAGGCAATGATGGATTGCATGGAAACAATTTGCGGGTCTTTGTTGGGTACTTCAATACCAATTGTTCCTTTTCCCGGCATGGGCGCGATGATACGTATGCCTAATGCCGACAAGCTGAGGGCGATATCATCTTCCAGGTTGCGAATCTTTGATATCCTTACCCCGGCGTCGGGTACAACTTCATACAATGTGATCGTGGGGCCAACGGTTGCTTTAATAGAGGCAATGCTTATACCGAAGTTCTCAAGTGTTTGCTTGATACGCTTTTGATTGGCTGTTTGCTCTTCCATATCAATCTGATGGTCGGCGTTATCGTACTTCTTTAGTAAATCGATTGTCGGATATCGGAAGTTTGATAAATCAAGTTTGGGGTCGTATTCCTCCATGTTCGAACCGTCGAATATTTCATCATCGCCTACGGGGATTTCAATATCGAAGGTTGTTTGTTCTTTGCCTGCTTCATGCTGAGGCTTTATGTCCGGAGTAGGAGGGATGTATTCTTCTTCGCCTTTGGCAATAGTTACTTCAAAGGCATCTTCTTTCTCGTCGTCGTCTTCATCTTTATTTTCATCTTCGTCATCTACCGTGGCGTAGATATTGTCGGACGTGTTGGTAGATGTCTTATAATCAGGCAAATCGTAGTATTCATCTGTTTCTTTCTTCCGGATAAACTTCTTCAACCATTTAAACCTGAATGTGCGTTGCAGGAACGGAATGGTATGTTTGCTTGAGAGAATAGCGATTATCAGCAACGTACCGGTAAGTAAAAGTATGTTACCGGGGACGCCGATATTATTAATCAACCATTCGGAAAGAAGATAGCCATGTTGCCCTCCCAGATAAATGAAACTATCTTCATACCCTTTTATAAAGACAAACGCGAAGAATAAGGAACCCCAGATGAGCAGGGAAGCGCTGAACAGAAACCGTTTGATAAGGGAAATCCTTCTGAAGTTCATTAGTTTGGCGCCCACCGATCCGAAGAAAAACAGTATCATGAATGAAGAGATTCCAAACCATTGGTTCATTAAAAGGTTGGCCAGATAAGCTCCTCTTACTCCCGTCCAGTTATTCACAGTTCCTTTATTTGCCACCAAATCGCCAAGAGGGAGGTTCTCTATTTTACTTTGATCGGCTGCACCTGCGAAAAAGAAAGAGACAAGAGCTAATCCTGCGTATATGGTAATAATAAAAATAATGAGTCCGGTGATAAATCGTGTCCTTTCATTGGTGAAGAAATTCTCCAGCAAGATCCAGATGCTATCTTCCTGACTTTTTTTTCTTGTATTATTGCTTTTTTTTGCCATATTTATCCGTTACCGGTTAAACCATGCAAAGGTAATGAGAATAATTGAAATATATAACCACGCGTCCGGAATCTCCCTCGAATGAAAATATTCCGGTTAGTTCAGTTTGAATAGCAACTGACATTTATTGATGTCCGTCCATTCCGTAATCAATTGCCGGAAGGCAGGATAATCAGCCGGAGATATCAATTGTTTTTTCATTTCCAATGTACGTTTCACTTCTACCAGGTTGCCGTCTTGTCTGACAGAATAGACCGTTTTACCTACTGTATTATCTACCGTTTTCACTGTTTCGGGTGAATTTAATTCCATATCGGCAGGCAACTGAATGGTATAGGTGAAGTTTTCTTTCGCTTTGTAGGGTAATAATAAATTTTCTTCTCTCTTGGTGTTATAATTTTTATAAGAGGCATTCGACAAGCTGTTTGGGGGTTCGGGGAGCGAAAGCAGCGCTATTTTATTGTTAAATAGCTCCAAAGGCTGTTCCGTTTTCCCGGTGATATCTTTTTTCCCTTTTTCATTATAGGGCACGAAGGCGTTCCCAATGGTGGCATTGCTTTGTATTTCTGCCTTTTCGGGAGACAGTGTGATGGAGTAAATATAATCCAGGTTAGCGGAAGGGATTTCAATGGCAACTGCCTGTCCCGGATTGCTTATACTTGCCAATTGGCCGGTATGAGTATACCATCCGGCATCCGACATACTTTTTTTCTTTGGGGTAAGCAGATATTGCTTGCCATCCGCCTTGGCTGCAACGAATAGTTCGTCGATGGCATTTAACCCGCACGTGTTAATGTCTGCCTTGTTCAGGTAGGCCGCGATAACTTCCGCTTTTATATTCATGGCATTCAGCAGGCTCGCCAATAGATTGACCTTTTCGGCTTCAGTTCCATAAGCCGACGGATTTACATTGTCGATGGAACGTATTTTGTATCCTGTTTCCGCTAAAGACAACGGACTGTTTCCCAGATTGTCAATCACATGGTTCAATATTGCGTAGAGCTTCTCCGTATCACTTATCTTTCCTTCCGTAACGGTTTCCGCCAACGAGAGGGCCGGCATGTTCCCTGAGGGTGTAAGTTGCTTGTTTAATACTTTCAAAGCCTCTGTGTTTGAGGCGTAACTTGAAACGGTCAACAGGGCGGCATCACCCGCCAAGGCTGTCACTTGCGGCGCCCTTGATGCTGCCGGCAGATTACGAATTTTCCAACGTATTTGTTTAATGCCGTTCGTATTGTTTACGGATGGTTTCACGTTTAGATTGGATAGCGCATAAAATAGCGGTTTATTTTCGGGTACTTGAACCGTAATGGTATAATCCTTCACCGGCGAAGTCTGGGCAATGGCGTCACGAATATCCAGTTCCGGTAAATAACCCGGTTTTGAGATAATAGAGTAATCCAGGTAAATAGTCGCTCCCAATTCAAACCCTGTGTGTACGACGACCATCTCTTTCAGATGATTAAATGCCGGAGCATTGGCCGCCTGCCGGGGAAGTACTTCTACAAAAGCATTCTCAGGAGTTTGGATTATTGTTCCGTCTTTTTGTCTGGTGTACGACGTATGTATTTTCAGTTCCTGAAATTTCGGATTGTAAATGATAAAGCTTTCCCCATACGTACGGTTCATAGCGGTATGGGTAAAAAGGGTGAGTTCCATGTTGTAGCGGAACTCCTGGCTGCCGTCGGCATTCAACGTATATGTTTTAGCCAGTTTCCCATATTCGGCCTCCGATGCCGCATACACGCTAAGGCAAACAACCGATAACAATAATGAGATGATATATATTTTTTTCATTTTTTTATTAGGATAAATAAATCTGTACAATTCATTAATTTGCGGTTTGATTTTTATTAACAAAAGGTGAATCAATTAACCGTCAACAAAAGGTATTCTCCAAAACGCTTATGCGTATTGACGGCTTCGCGGAAGCCTTGCCAGTCGGAAGCATCGTAAACGCGTTTTTTTAAGACCAGTTTCTGGTATAATTTGATATTGTTGCCTTCTTGTTTAAGAGAACCTTCAAAGTCGGCGGCAGGGCTGTTTTTTCTTTCACTCCTTGTGTCGGTAGACAGTTTGTAGCCTTTGGGTAATTGAATTGTTTCATTCAATTCCACCAACCTCGAACAGGCATCTTTGAAGTCGTATGCGCGTTTCTCCAAATCCGTATTAATACGGAGATGTGATTGGATACTTGCATACAGGTTATTCATAACCATCGGCTTGAATAGCATTTCGTTTTTTCCGATAATGGCGTAATCCGGTATTTCGTAGCGGAATGTTATTCGAATCGGTCCAGCCATATAATCTTTGGGGTTCTTGCCGTAATCCACGCTTATCAGTCTGGCTTTAGGCGAAACGGCCAGCAGTTGTTGTTCCATTGCGTTTTGCCATTCGTTTTGCCACCCTTGTGTGAATATGTTGCGGATACCTCTGTCAGACTGTCCTTCGGCGGTTATTGTGAATTGTCCGCTAAGCGCTCCTTTCTCATTGATGCGGTTGTTGGCCGTAATACGGATGTAATGATTTTCAGGAGGAGACAGGGGCGTAAGAACGATGTCCGATCCTTCGGGCACTCCTGGTAGATAATGCTGTTGTTGCTCGGCGCTGCTCCACAATTCACGAGAGAAGGGAACCCACGTAGGATCGAGCGGCATATACGTTCCATTCGATAGTTTCACCACCGCTACGCAATGGTTGAAATGGTCGGCCGGAATGGTTTCCACGCGGCTTCCTGCCATTGTCATTGCCGGGTAAGCCTCAAATCCCGCCATACGGAGAAATGAAATCAATGTGCCGGCTATGTCTTTGCATACACCGCAACGGTCGGTATAGTTCATTTTTGTGTTGTGGAGAGTGTATCCTTCTCCTTTGCCCATTGATATTCCTGAGTAACGGATATTGTCGGCTACCCAATGGGTCAATACTTCTATTTTCTCCATTTCCGTCTTTTTTCCCTTGATCAACTCATCCACTTTTTTTTGTGCTTCCGGGAGAGGGGCAAAGCTTCCGTAGTCTTCGTTTACCTTGTGAAACCACAGGGATTTTTCCTGCCATTTGGGAGTCGACGACATGAACAATTTAGGCGCGGCGTCGAATAAATCCACCATGTTAGGTTCGCGTTTAAACGGCATAGCGTCTTTTACGGCAAAGGTGTATGTCCTGCGGCCTTCTTCGAATATCAGGGAAGAAGTACATTCTCCATGGTAGAATTGGAATTGGAGGTCTTTGTCCACCGGCAGGGATACCTGGTATATCTTTTCTACGGTTGGATCGGCTACCCAGAAGGGAACGATATCGTAGAATTGCCCGCGCATCGGAGGTATGAAGCGAGACTCATCATCGTCGCCCGTCAGGAGGGCGTAGGTAAAACCTTTTTTGGCAATTTCATACTCAACCACATCGCCCGGTTGCAACCAACCGATTTCCAGCATGATCTGCCGGGCTCCCCAAAATATCGCTCTGGCAGGAGCCGCATAATCACACGCTTGTGTAACGTCCAGGTTTACTACGTCGCCGCCCGCCCGGTAAATAGTAGCCGAACGGAATTCGGCAAATGCCGTTAACGGATCGTAGTCATATACGATTACCCGGTGGTTTACGGCGCCTTTCGGAGTCAACACTTTGAATGCTTTATAGATGTTGAAAGCGCCTGACCCGGTAGGTTCTACGGTCACCCTCGTACTATCAAGCAATGTGACGGAATCAAACCCTTTATACGCTTCCGGCTTTTCAAGCGTGGGGTCTTGCGGAAACCGGCAAACTTCCCCTGTCTGCCCCCATACGGGAAGCAAGGAAAAAACCCACAGAACAATAAATATAAGATATTTCATAGGTATTATGTTGTTAATTGTTTATCTAATTCTTAATTGGAGATAGGTATTTCGCAAATATAGTTTAAAATAATTCATGTTCGATTTTCTTATGGGAAAAATTACCCGCCAATAATTGCTTGTATGCCAAATCTTTTAAATATAGAGGCACAGTGTTGTTGTTTCTCGGGGGAAGGAGTGTCCATGGGGATTAAGCCAGGATTGTATCTGGTTCCCAGTTTTTCGTGTTTGCCGGTAGCGATATCGTGGTAAGGCAATAAATGAACTATTTTATTGCTCCATGAAATAGACGACAGAAACGTTGCTGATTGGGTAATCTGCTCTTCATCGGCATTAATCCCTTCAATTAAAGGGATACGGATAATCATTTCTTTTCCGGCATCAGCAACCATGCGGATATTAGACAATATCAATTCATTAGGTACACCGCAATAAAAACGGTGTTTTTCACTGTCCATATGCTTGAGGTCTACCAGGAATAAATCTGTTTCATCCATGATTTTAGAAACGGTTTCCCGCCTGGAAAACAGGGTGGTGTCTACCGCCCGGTGAACCCCTGTTCCTTTACACCGGCAAAGAAGTTCGAACAAAATATCGGGATGCATCAACGGTTCGCCGCCGCAGAATGTAACGCCTCCTTCGGAACGATCCATGAAAATGGTCTCTTTTTCAATTTCATTTACCAGATAATCAGTGGAATATTCGATTCCCGACATTTCCATGGCTTTGGTAGGACAAGCATCCATACATTTACCGCATAACGTGCAACAATCGTAATCGGTAACAATCCCGCCGGAAGTCGGGGACAAAGCTCCGGCAGGGCAATGTTCGATACATGTCAGGCAACCGATACACTTCTTTTTTGTATACATCTTCTGTTTTCCGGCAGCTATTCCTTCCGGATTATGGCACCATACGCATGATAAAGGACAACCCTTCATAAAAATAGTTATGCGGATGCCCGGGCCGTCGTTTATGGAGTAACGTTTTATGTCGAAAAAAAGACTCATTTTTTAGAATTGACAGTTGGCAAGCGTTTAAAAGCTCTCCTGTTCCGTACGGGCGATAATGTCGGCTTGCAAGTCTGCGTTCATATCATTAAAATAGTCGCTGTATCCGGCCATGCGGACCAATAAGTCGCGATAGTCTTCCGGAGATTCCTGCGCGGCGTATAAGGTAGCCGTATCCACGATATTGAACTGGATATGGTGGCCTCCCAGGGCAAAGTAACTGCGGATTAACGATGCCAGCTTGGCTACGTCTTCTTCGCGTTTTAGCAGGCTGGGCAGGAAACGGAGATTGAGCAGCGTTCCGCCGCTTTTTACCTGGTCTAATTTACCCAATGACTTGATAACGGCGGAGGGGCCATGTGTGTCGGATCCGTGCGAAGGAGATGTACCGTCTGAAATAGCCATGCCTGCCAACCGGCCGTTTGGCGTGGCGCCTAATACTTTGCCGAAATAGACATGGCAGGTGGTGGAAAGCATATTCAAATGAAAGGTTTCACCTTTTGTATTCGGTTTGCCGTCGATGGCGTCAAACAAGTCGTTGTATACTTTTAAAGCGATATCGTCGGCATACGCGTCGTCGTTTCCGAAGAATGGCGTGCGGTTGAGAATGGTCTGGCGCAAAGCTTCGGCATTCTCAAAGTTGGCAGATATGGCTTTCAGGAGAGTGTCTATCGGGAAGGTCTTATCCTCGAAAACGTGCTTTTTCAAAACGGATAGGCTGTCGGTTACTGTTCCCAAACCTGTACATTGGATATATGTCGTGTTGTACCGGGGGCCGCAGTTGTAATAATCTCTCCCTTTAGCGATACAGTCGTCTATGAAAAGGGATAAAAATGTAGCCGGGGCATATTTGGCAAACATCCGGTCGATATAATTGCTTACGCGTATCTTCTGGTCGATGATATAATGCAACTGTTTGAGGAAAGCGGCATAAAGTTCTTCGTAGGTTTCGAAGTTTTGCGGATTGCCGGTTTGTATGCTTATACGTTTACCGGAAACCGGATCGTACCCGTTGTTGAGCGTCGCCTCCAGTATCTTGGGAACATTCAGGTAGCCCGTCAGCAGATAAGCTTCCTTGCCGAAAGCGCCTACTTCTATGCAGCCGCTGCAACCTCCTTCACGGGCATCTTGCAGGGTTTTCCCCTGCCGCATTAATTCTTGTATATAGACGTCGGGATTGAATACCGACGGATATCCGTGCCCCTGCCGGATAACCTTACATCCGGCACGCAGGAACCGTTCAGGTGTACATGCGCTGATGTGGATTGAACTTCCCGGCTGTAGGATGTGCAACTCTTCCATAATCTCAAGCATCATATAGGAAAGCTCATTTACGCCATTGCTCCCGTCGGATTTTACGCCTCCTATATTAATATTGGTAAAATCGTTATATGTACCGCTTTCTTTGGCTGTAATACCCACTTTGGGGGGAGCTGGGTGATTATTTACCTTTATCCAGAAACAGGAAAGCAACTCTTTGGCTTCGTCCCGTGTTAAAACTCCCTCGGCCGCCTCTTTCTCATAAAAAGGAATCAGATGCTGGTCGAAATGCCCGGGGTTCATGGCGTCCCATCCGTTTAATTCGGTTATTGTGCCCAAATGGATAAACCAATACATTTGGATAGCTTCCCAGAATGTGCGCGGAGCATGGGCCGGTACCCGGCGGCAGATTTCCGCTATTTTACGAAGCTCCGCCACCCGCTTCGGCTCTTTTTCCGTCATAGACATTTCGTCGGCCAAATCGGCATGGCGTTCGGCAAATACAATTGCCGCGTCACACGAAACAGACATAGCCATCAGTTCCTCTTGTTTATCCGTAGCCTCGGGGTCGTTCATAAAATCGAGTTTTTTCAACTCTCCGGCAATTCGTTCTTTCAGGTCTAATAGCCCGGTATGATATATTTTACCGTCTAAAGCCGTGTGTCCCGGCGCCCGTTGTTCCATAAACTCAGTAAATATCCCGGCTTCGTAAAGCGAACGCCAGGTGTCGGGAACATGGTTGAAAATACGCTCGCGTTGCGTACGTCCCTGCCAGTAAGGGATTACTTCCCGCCCGTATGTATCAATATCTTCTTGACTGATTGTGTAGCGTTGCAAGTCGCGTGTGTTAAGTACGTGCAGATCTTCTATACTGTGACATGTAAGTTCGGGAAAGGTGGGTACGGCCTTTGGTCTGGGGCCTCTTTCGCCCACAATCAATTCATCTTTTCCGATATAAATGGTCTTCTGTTTACAGATTTCAAGAAAGTTAAGCGCCCGTAGTATGGGTATGGGATATTTACCTTCATTTTTTTTATAAAAGTTGGTTTCAATAAGCGCCCTTTCGATGGATAAAGACGGTTCGGCTTCGAATGTTTCTTTCCGCAGCCGCTTGATACGCTCATTCATGCCGCAGGCATTAGCCTCAATGGCAGGAGCGAAATTAGACGCGCTTTTGGGTGCGCGCTGTGCTGGTGTATACATGTAAATAATAAGTGAAAAATTAAATAGACTGAATAACCGGATAAACTCAATGAAAGAAGATAGCGGAAAATTTTCAATTTTCAACTATCCATTTTCAATTGGCAGAGTGATAGAACATTAAGCAATGAAAAAGCCGTCTGTAGCTTTTGATTATCATATAATCGTATTTGTTTAGTCAGCACAAAAATACTCTTTTCATAAAAATCAAAACATAAAAATGTACCTAAAAATAAGATGCTTGATAACATGTTTTGCTATCTGCAAACAAAGGGGCGGCAAGACAGGATTTAACAAATTGCAATTTGTCAATTTAACCCTCCCGTAGCTGCCGTATTTGGTCGCCAATCTGGAGCTGGTTGAAAAAAAACTGATCTCGCGAAGTTGAGGATAGACAATTTGAAAGCATTATACTTTATACGATCCTTTCCGGATGGTTAGAAAAATGAAAAAGGTGTCAAAAAGTTCATTTGCGTCTGTATTCCTGTAACTTTTTGTCAGTTTGTTTTTTACTGTCTTTAACCACTCATTAGTGGTTAAAATATGTTTATATTTTCATTTTCATGCCACAACGTTTTAGCTTGGCTGGAATCGTCCAACATTCATCTAAATGAATGTTGAAGAATATCCAGATGATTTTCCAAGATCATCCAAATAAAAAGAAGAAAACAAGTAGATAAATTTTTCAAAACGACCCGTTTTTTGCAAATATTCGTTAAATTCGGAGGGTAAATACGTAATAAATCGTTCATTTGTTCTTGTTTTTTCCGATTTTTCTCAACTGTCGAGTTAGCAAAAATCCATGAAATTAAAAAAAATGATATCAAAACAACTAAAAAGATAACAAATATTTAGATCGTTCGATTTAAATCAACATCTTTGCAGAATACATCAATGATTTAACAAATGGAACTAAACAGATTGAAAGTCGCTTGAAACGCTGTTTGCTATTGCTAAAGCGTTGAATGTGGATGTGAGGGCGTTGTTGGTTTCTACAAAAATTTAATTTTAAGTTTAATAATGATGGAAAACAACGATTATCTATCTGATAAGCCTGCCAATTTTGAAGCAGACGATAAATTTCAACGATATAATTTTGCTCGTAGGATAGCTGAAACAATAATCCACAAGCAAAAGATAGGAGATGTTAGCAAAATTGTTAATGCTATCGAAAATTGGCTTGGAAGTGTCGATTTGGAGGAATTGAAAAGTAGATTGGATGAAATAATAAAGCAAAGCAAGAAGAATGGAAAGAACAAGATGAAGCTGTGTACAGGATGATACTGTTTGGTTGACGCAAAACCTAATTGCGGAACTGTTCCAGACAACGAAACAAAATGTCAGCCTTCATTTGAAGAACATCTTTCAAGACGGCGAATTGGACGAAAATTCAGTTGTCAAGGATTTCTTGACAACTGCTTCTGATGGTAAAAATTACAAAACGAAGTTCTATAACCTTGATGCCATAATCTCAATTGGTTACCGCGTTAACTCGCAAAGAGCGACACAATTCAGGCAGTGGGCGACAACTGTTTTGCGCGATTACGCCATTCGGGGCTATGTCATGGACAAAAAACGGATGAGAAATCAAGCCCATCTCTCACGAAGTGAGTGCTCGCACTTGTGTTTGTCGTTTAAAATGCTTATTATTGTATTTCATTGGCTAGGAGATAATTGGGGTATAATAAAAACATGGAAAATCAAGGAAATATAACAATCAAACCCGTGGATAAAAATAATTGGTCAGATTTTGAATCATTATTCCAGTCAAAAGGCATACTAAGATCTTGTTGGTGCATGGTATGGCGTATGACAAAAGATGAATTAAAGCAGAACAATTCAGCTTGCAGAAAAGAATTTATAAAACAACGCGTTTGGTCAAATACACCCATTGGCATATTGGGATATTCTGAGAATGAGGCTATTGCATGGTGTTCAATAGCGCCAAGAGAGACGCATCAACGGCTGGGCGGGCATGAAGAAATA
>JAIRRS010000088.1 GCA_031255855.1 Tannerellaceae bacterium
GGTGAAGCCAACCCGCAAGTAATGGCCATCGCAGGCGATAATACGACATTGCTATCCCGAATACAACATGCTATCAATGAGTTTCTTCAATGGCTGAAAGCAACTGTTTTCGGTGATACAGAGGGCCGACTGGATGTGTTCGCCAAAAAGACGTTGCGCGAATTACTGAACGGAAAAGAGATTTCCCTACCAAATGGAAGGAATAATTCCGTATCTTTGCGTGGAATACTAAACGAAAAAGGAGAAATAAATTATGAACAACTTAGACAAACAACAGACGCCATCGAAGAAGGCGCTGCCCACCTTAACAGATTATCATTGGCAGAGGAGCGCGGACGCACAAAGGGCGGTAGAAGAAATGTCGAAGCATCCCTTGTCCTGGGAGGATGGGAGAATACATTTGGCGCGGATACACAAGAGCGCGGCGGAAGCCAGAGCACGCAGGATAAAAATGATGCAAGAAAGAGACAGGAGCAACTATTAGAAAAGTGGGCGAGAGAGACGGCCGGATAGCCTATTGGCAATCCGTTGTTGATATGGTATCCACTCCCGAAGTGCATAACAATACAGCATCCGGCCCTAAAGCAGAACAAAATAATGAAAACAACAATGAAGTAGACGAAAACGGCTATCCTTTTATCACTATAAATGGAAGTATTGATTTAGGAGAGATAAAGGCAAGTACAGGACTTGCGGAAGCACCCATAAGATTAAGCGAGGGTTATCAAGACGAAACAACAAATAAGGGGTACGGATTAAAACATATTGAAAAAGAACACGGAGACCAGATACTTAACGCAGGTTTTAGTTCTATTGAAGAATTTGTCGCGGAGGTCGCAAAGAATTATCAAACAATCAAGGAGGGGAATAAAAGAGGAACATCACAAACCTATTTACTTGAAGTTGCCGATAAACATAACAATACGCTATTTGTAGAGTTGTCGAAAGATGGCAATTATTGGAGCGTGAACAGTGCAGGAATATTTAATGAACGCTATTCAGATAAGAAAAAAACGGTTTGGACTTTACCCGCAGTAAGTAGCAGCGCAAACGCCTACGCTGACGGAGTTAATGACGGCACTAAAAATGGCGTAACCGTTACCAGCGGGAACTCTCCCCAATCCGACCGCAAAGGTAATGAAAATGATTCAAAAAACAACAATAATGAAACACAAAACGTAACCGAAAACACCCCTCCCCGCTTCCAGGCGGAACAGCCTGCCGATAGAGACAATCTGAAAAAGAGTGTTTTAGAAGCTTTTCATAACGCAGAAAAAGGGTTGTTTACAGGTAAATCTATTCCAATTGGAGACCTAACCGAGGAAGGTAAGAAATATCTTAGCGAACTATCAGGACTTGATTTCAGAAATACAACTACTTTTGAGCTCAACCCCTCCGACTTACGGCATATCTACAATAACCATTACGGGAAAAACGAAAAGGATACGGGGAAGAATATACCACTAACCGATTCGGACATAGGAAATATGGTAGAGGTTATTTATAATCCGGAACAAGTAGTCTACCTTGGAGAAGATAAAAAAACAGGTAATAAAGTATTTGCCTTTATAAAATCAAACCCTCTGGGTACATATAATTTGATGGAGGTATATGGAAATTCCGGCGGGAAATTAACGGTGAAGTCTTTCTATAATACAAAAAAAGGTAGCGACCAACGAGTTATGGAATTAAAATCCCTACTCCCTACGTCCGAAACGTACTCTGGCGCATCCCTTTCAGGTACAAATGTACCACAATTATTCCAAACGCCAAAACCGGCAGGAGAAAAAACGCACGTTTCAGGCGAAAAAATGCAACCCGCCACCCGTGAAGAAGTAGAACATTTAGTGAAACAGCTGAATAAAAAAGGATTGGCGCGGAATGTATTTATTGACGAGGCTAAAATGCGTGAGTACCTCGAAAAAGACTACGAAAAAGTGCGAAAACAATCTGTTCCGGTAGTGGAAGATGCAACCGAAGATCAAATTCAAGTGAACGGACAGTGGTATTCACGCGCTATCTATTCTGGATGGGAGGCGCTTGAGGTTGGAGACGAAGTAAAGGGGTTGAACGCAAATAAACCACAAAAGAAAGAGAGGACGCCGATAGACAATAATCTTATTAAAGCTGCAAAAGAAGTATTCGGGATAACAGATGATTTTGAGGAGGCCGGTTATTTGCTGACCGATGGCGCTATGCTCGACTTCTCAGGGAAACGTGACGGCGGAAGCCCTCATGCACGTTCGTATGACCACCGCGAGATAAATTCTTTTGAGGACAGCAAAGGTAATGAATATGAACCTGGCATGTATGGCTTTATGGATATAGGTAATATCCGAATGAAAGGGAATGGATTTGAATTGAGCGGTAAGCCTACTGATGAACAGTTACGAATATTGAGGAGGTTTGTGCGGTATAATAACGGTGACGTATATGTTGATTTTACGGCGATTAACGGAGACGATGTGCGCAATGAGGATTATGCCGAATATAACGGTGCGAGTGCAGACAGGGTTATTAATGACATCATAAGATATTACGATGAAGGTATCAGGCCAACGAATGTGCGTTATATGCGTACTTCCAAGGGTGAAGTGTACGGCTTTACCACCCCCGAAGGTGATGTGTATCTTGATCCAAACCGGATGAACCTGAACACGCCTATCCATGAATTTGGGCACTTGTATTGGGATGTAATGCCGCAGGAGATGAAAGATGAGATAACCGAGCTTTTAAAACAAACTCCTGGGTGGAACGATTTATCGGATAATCCGGCCTACGCCGACCTGAAAACAGATGACCAGAAAGCAGACGAACTGTTCAATACGCTATTGGGCAATTACGGTGAAGCCAACCCGCAAGTAATGGCCATCGCAGGCGATAATACGACATTGCTATCCCGAATACAACATGCTATCAATGAGTTTCTTCAATGGCTGAAAGCAACTGTTTTCGGTGATAC
>JAIRRS010000139.1 GCA_031255855.1 Tannerellaceae bacterium
CTTCATGTTCGTGAAATAAACTATAAAGATACTGATAATCAGCAACTTATCCAAATTTTTAACCAACTTATTTTGCTCTTTTTCAATCATTTAATTACTTTTATAACGAACCATTGATATATAGAATCTTTTATTTTTCATTGCATACATTTTTATATTTGATAATAATTTATGGTTCTACCGTAACTGTAACCGTATAAGTTTTCCTGATTTGTTTATTCCCGGATACAACCGTATATTGAATAGGGTTGGTAAAATCCGTCCATACTCCCATTGCCGGTGTTAAAGAACATTCGGGAGCCAAACTACAATTGGGTTTCAACCTGGCCAGATCGATACCATGTTTAACAACCGCATTTACTGTTAAAGCGACGGTATCGATTCCTTTACCAATGGTTACATCTGCTAATATCGTATAATTATCCGTACCCCTGATTTGAAACCGGCTCATATAACAATCAGTTCTGTCGGTCACCAGCATTTCTTCTTTTTCGTCGCATGCCGACAGGATCACAAATAGCGCACTGATACTTAAAATAATGATTCTTTTCATCTGATTTTCTTTAAAAAATTTCCAATTCATATACTGAGTGTTTTATAACCACGGGGCATTTTGAACAATATTTTTGTTCAACGTAATTTCCGATGCGGGAATTGCCATGATGTAAAATCGCAAGAATGTTGTTGCTTGTGCATTAACATATTCATCCTGGATACGTACACCCCAAGAATCGGTTAAAACAAAACCAGCCCCATTATTCCAAATTTTTTCTGCAATCCGCCATCTGCGGATATCAAAGAAACGTTGCCCCTCGGCTATAAATTCTACAGCGCGTTCATCTATAAGAAGATTAAAAAATTCTTGTTTGGACATGTTTATAATATCGGCCGACGGTGTTATATTGCCTCTTTTGCGGATAAGGTTAACAATATCCTGAACTTCATCTGTCGGGCCGTTATTTAATTCATTAACCGCTTCGCAATACATCAATAACACATCGGCATAACGCATCAGGTAGAAATCCTGAGGACAATCATCTCTTCCATAACCGAGATAAGTAGGCATCCATTTTCGGAAAGCAAAGCCTGCTTTGTGGTTGTAATAATCATAATAAGGATCATCTAAGCTTCCGCTTCCCGGTGTACCCCAAAGAAACATGGCACTGTCGGCGGCAAAAGTAGTACCTTCCATATTTTGATTCAATACTTTTTCTCCGTCCCATAAAACAGATGCCCTCATCCTCCAGTCCCTTCCCTTATAGGAGTCTCTGTTGGTGGCACTGTTCGGCAATGTATTGTCTCTTGAAGCAATCAATGGCTCAGCCTTGGATCC
Organism: Tannerellaceae bacterium; assembly: GCA_031255855.1. Taxonomy (GTDB): domain Bacteria; phylum Bacteroidota; class Bacteroidia; order Bacteroidales; family Tannerellaceae; genus DFXE01. The sequence continues at coordinate 1,334 of JAIRRS010000139.1, forward strand.
GTCCAACATTCTGTATAAATCCATCATTTTAATGGTAGGCTGTTCCGCTCCGTTGTTTCCTCCCTGTCGGGACGAAAAGATCATTTTTATTTCACTGCCCTGACCCATACGCGGACCTGTAAATTGGCATGAAAAAATTATTTCTTCGCAGGTCTCATTTTCCAAACTGAATAACTGGCGATAATTGGGATCATGATATTCGCCGGGTTCGGCATCCCTGAATAATTTGTGTCCGGATTCGTTCATGACGGTTTTAAAGTCGTCACGGGCTTTTTGATAAAAAGCCGAGGCTTGTTCCTTTCCCTGGAGATGGCTCCATTCCGGACGACTAAAGTTTAACCAACTTGCCCAAAATAAGTTGACTTTTCCGCGAAATGCTATAGCCGCCCATTTGCTTACACGTCCATAATCCTTATCTGCATAAGAAGAAGGCAAGGTATTAATTGCAAAATCCAGATCAGACATTATATAATCCCTCACTTCTTCAACGGGAATACGCAACGTGGCAATTGCTTCATCATTGGAAAGAACTTTATCCATGTATGGAACAGGCCCGTAGAAGTCTATTAACCTGAAATAAGCCAAAGCCCTTAAAAAACGGCATTCGGCTTGCAACCGTATTAAAGTTTGTTGTATTTCCGGCTTATCTTCATAAACAGGAATCATTCGTCCGATTCCATCTAAGGTATTATTGGCCCTATTGATAATTTTATAACAGCCTCTCCAATCACTGTCAAAACTACTGGCACTCAGGCTACCGGTTTCACTGCCACGTGACATTCCATAGCAAATATCCGTATTACTGTCGAGTTTAAAATCATCCCAGAAATAATCCCTCATAGCACGATATACTCCACTTGTTGCAGATAAGGCATCGTCTTCGGTTTTCCAGAACATTCCGGATGAAACCCTGTCGGGCGGCAATTGTTCCAATAAATCAGGATGACATGAAGTGAACATGCTGCAAATTAAAATGATATTAATTATTGTTTTTTTCATTTCTTCTAATTTAAACATTAAACTAAAATCCTATATTCAAACCCATTGCAAAAGATTTGGTCAAAGGATACAAATTCTGATCGTTTGCAGAAAGGCCTCCGGGTTTTTCCGGATCGATTCCGGGCCATTTGGTAACGGTAAATACGTTTTCGCCCGTAACGAATATCCTGAAATTAGATAACTTAATTCTTTGAATAAGATTTTGCGGGAAATTATATCCTATCTGAAGATTTTTTAATCTAAGGTAATTACGGGAATACAACCAAAAAGTAGACGCAAAATTATTGCGCCCGCCATTTGAACTTGAGCCGTTGACTAAACGAGGTAATTCCGAATCACGATTATCCAATGACCAATGATCAATAATTACGGTATTATATGCATTACGCGATGTGTTGACATATACTCGGTTGTAGTTGTCCTGCCAAAAATCTTTACTGCCGGTTGAGGCTTGAAATAAAGCCGATACATCAAATCCTTTCCAACTGAGATTAAGATTTAATCCATAATTGGAATTAAAGTATTCGCGCGGAGAGAGAGGCAATGCAATCCTGTCGTCCGAAGTGATTTGCCCATCTCCATTCAGGTCTTCGTGAAGAATGTCTCCCGGAGCCATTTTATCTGTTCCCTGATAAGGTGCGTTCAGAATATCCTCCCAACTTTGCGCAAGACCTGTTGCTTTATATGTATAAGTGAAATGCCAGGGGTATCCAAGAAATTCCCATCCATATCCGAGACGTTGGCTCCAATTTATCAATTTGTTTTTATTGTATGAGTAATTTAAACCTACTATATATTGAAATTCGCCGGCATTACCTCTCCAACTGACATTCATTTCAATTCCCCTGTTCTGCAATTCCCCCATGTTCATGCGAGGTGCGTCAAATCCATTCAGTAAACTTGATAATTGCATGGGGCGAATCATATCGGATGTTAATCTGTTATACACATCTATTTCTGTTGACAATTTTCCGTTGAACATCATTACATCCAATCCCAGATTAGTCACTTTGGTTTTTTCCCAACTGAAGTCTTCGTTTATCATTTTGGTTGAACTTAATCCACCGGATAACGTTCCTCCGAAAGTATAATGAGTCTGTGCATATGTATCGCGTTGCTCATATCTTGAAACTCCGGCGTTATTACCCAACATTCCCCAAGAAGCTCTTAGTTTTGCATTACTAAACAAATCTCTTAGGGGTTCGAAGAAATTTTCATTAGAAAAACGCCATCCAAGGGCAAATGAAGGGAAAATACCCCACCTGTGTCCCTTTAAAAATTTGGATGATGCATCAGCACGTATATTTATTTCTATCAGATATTTATCATACATATCATAGTTAATACGACCGATTGTCGAGCGCAACCCTTCTGCCTGAGAATTTCCGTCAGCGCTTGGACGATCGGTAAGCGCAGCCGAAAGCTCTGCTAAATCGGGATGTATCCTGTCTTGCCTTGAACCGGTTAACCAACGTTCAAACCAATATTCTTCGGTATATACGGCTAATGCCGTTAAATTATGCCCGGCAAACAATTCCTTATTGTAAGTAATCCTACCTTGTAACAAGGTTTTATATTTTTTGTCAAATCTATTACTGATTCCCCCATTGGTAGTAATTACATTAACCGGTTCGTCTTTTTGAAAATTCCATGTTAAATAAGGTTTTGAATATGATTGCTGGAACTGGTTCATATAATTTAACCCGAAATCCAATCGTACTATTAAATCTTTTAACGGCAACCATTCTCCAAAAATGTTTCCGGAAAACCGCTGTTGGTCGGTGTCGGTAAAGTTATTGTCTAAGACGGCAAACTGATTACCGGATATAGTGGTGTTTTCCATATATGCCATCTGTGCCGAACCATATCTTCCATCAGGTGCAACAGGAGTAACTCCCGGCACAATTTTGGTGACGTCCATATTACCCCCTCCGGTCGGTGTATTGATCCCATCCGGTTTGGGATATTTCATATCCGACCACATTCCGTCTATACTGGTTCCTACTTTAATATAATTACGTATCTTATAATCCAGGTTCACCCTGAAATTATATCTGTCGTATCCTGTATTTATGGACACGCCCGTATTATCCATATATCCTGCCGATATATAAAAATTCATTTTATCAGTACCTGCGCTGGCGGATAAAGTGTGATTTTGCGTCGTTCCGGTATCAAATAACACATCCCACCAATCTGTATTTGGAAATTGAACAGGATCAAGATGGGCCATCGCCATCCATTGTTCTATCGTTCCGGGTGTAAATCGTGAAGATTGTCCGGCATTCAGGTAAGATACATTATGAAAATTCATCATTTGGGGATAGTCCGGCATATAATCATAATAGTTGGATAAACGAGTCCATGCGTGTGATCCGGTATAATTGACGGACAATTTTCCCGCCTGTCCTCGTTTTGTTGTAATAAGAATAACCCCATTAGCGGCACGGCTACCATATATGGCTGATGATGCGGCATCTTTCAGGACTGAAATACTTTCAATATCTGCTATATTAAGATCATTGATGTTGATATCCGGCATACCGTCTACAACAATCAGGGGATCGGAATTATTGGTGCTTCCCAAACCACGGATGCGTAGCCTGGATCCGTCCTTACCTGCTTGGCCTGTTGTTTGGCTCACCGAAAGACCCGGAACCAGGCCTGATAAACCGGAGGATACGCTGGTCATGGTACGGCTCGACATGCTCTCGTCTATCTTTACCATAGAAACGGCGCCCGTCAAATTCACCTTTTTCTGAGTACCATAACCCACTACAACGATTTCGTCAAGAAGCTGAGTGTTCTCATCTAATATTACATTAATAGAGGTTTGATCGCCTACCGTAAATTCTTGAGATGCAAACCCTATAAATGAGAAAACCAAAATCGCTTCGCTATTCGGTACGGTGATTGAATAGTTTCCGTCGATATTGGTTACTATACCCGTACTAGTACCTTTTACTACCACATTTACTCCCGGCAATGGTTCACCGTATTTATCGGTGACGGTTCCGGTAACAAAAATACCTTGTACCAGGTTTTTCGGAGTGATTACAATAAACTTGTTGTCGTGCTCCTGATAGGTTAGATTTGTATTGCTGAAAATAGTAGCCAACAAATCACCTACTTCCATGTTTGATTCGGGGATTTTTACAGGTCGGCCCAAATCAAAAAAAGCATCATTGTAGAAAAAAGTATAATCTGTTTGATCTTCTATTACTCTCAGTACATTTTTCACGGAAATGTTTTCGTTTTTTTCAAAATGAATAATCTGTGAGAAAACATTTGCAGTCATAGTTATATTACACACAAAACATATACTAATCAAAACGCTTAATTTTATGATTTTAAATATTTTAATATTTCTAATCGGTTTTTTTTGCATAACTGAATAACATCTCATATATTTGTCAAATTAATAAGTTACATACTTTCCGGTTTTCTCAGGACACATGTAAAGTATGATGATTTATTTTTATCTCATTTCCCGGAAATTTCGTGTAATTTCCGGGTTTTTATTTTTCGTTTATTCTAATCCATAGGCATATTATTTAATGGGGTGATTTAATCAATTTATCGAACTCTCTCTTCAACTGCTTCTCTTCTTTAATAAAAATATTCTTTTCTCTAATCTCATATCGAATCGGAGCATTTAATTTAATGATTGCCAACACCTGTTCCAACGGCAGGTCTTTAATGGTTCCGCCGAAAACATATTTTCCGGCATTATCATCAATCGATATCACGACATTAAACTTACGCTCGATTTTCTTTGCCAATGAAACCAAACTTTCCGACTTAAAGACCCATTTGTCATCTTTCCAGGAGGTATATACTTCAGGAGTTATTCTATCGATAAGAACAGCCCGCGGTGCTGTAGATAAATCCTCTGCCGACGGAGTTTTGGCCGCTTTCGGGTCGCTTTTTCCGGATTGTTCGATGTATTCTTGCCCGGCATTTTTCGCAACTAATGCTTTGGGTATCGATATGACCTGATTGGGCTTCAGGGTCACAATATTCTGATTTTTGTCGGTTTCGATGGACACTATTCCGTTCAGTAGGGTCGTTTCAACAATATCTTCGTCTTCATATGCTTTAATGTTAAACACCGTACCATATGCTTTGATATTCAATCCGGAGGTTTTCACTGTAAAAGGTATTTCCGGATTTGTTTGTACATCAAAGTAGGCTTCTCCGAAAAATTGTATTTCCCTGTTGTCTTCTCCAAAATCCGATGAATAGGCAAGATAACTACAGGCATTCAAAATGACGGACGAACCGTCGGGTAAAGTTACCGTAGCCCGCTCTCCTTTTGATGTTTTTATTTCGCATACGGCAGGAAGGGATGTCAAAGAGGTTACCGATTTTCCCGGAATTAAATAAATTATAAAAAACATCATCAACATACCGGACACAAAAATAGCGGCGTATTTGCTCATATTTCTTAGTCCTCTTAAAAAAGAGAATTTCTTTGTGCCGGCAGATTTCGAGAGGATACGCTTATAGAATTTCTCCCATTCGCCTTTTGTTCCGGCCTCCTCGAGCAATTGCTCCAATGCTCCGGCATCATGAATATCTTTTAGTATAAACAGTTTTTCTTTATTTTCAGGATTCTTACCGATCCATTTCAAAAGTTGTTTACATTCATTTTCCGTGGCTGTATCCGATAAATACCGAACTATCAATTCTTCATCTATAGATATGTTTTCCATTTTACATTTGTTGATATATGTAAAAGATACATTCATGAGGCAGTATTACTCACAAAAGGATTAAAAAAATTTTATCAATTGATGAATACGACGATCCGTAGGCTAACGATTAGTGTGTTATATTAGCGCATTTAAAAAAATGAAAAGAAAAAACAAATAGTCACCCAATTCTTTTTTCAAAATTTTCAGGGACCGGAATATATGATTTTCAACCGTGCGAATTGAAATATTTAGTTCAGCGGCTATTTCGGAATACGATTTGTTTTCATATCTGCTCATTTTAAATATTTGCCGGCTCTGAGGCGGTAGCTGTTCTACACATTTATGGATGATGCTTTCGATGTCTTTAAGAAAAATGGATGTATAACAGTTGTTCTCGTGTGAAAAAAAATCCAATTCGGCTTCTCTCAGTTTGAGTGCGGCATGATTTTCGAAACGATGATGTATTTGCTCACTGCGCAGGTGTAACAAACATAAATTATGTACCGTCTTTTTTAAATATAATGTAATCGATGTATGAATAACAGACACATCTACATCTTCCCATAGCTTTATAAAAGCATCTTGAACCAAATCTTTTGCAACCTCAGGATCATTGATAAACTTCCGGCTGTATGCATATAGAATCGGATGCAATTTTATGTATAATTCCCCAAACGATTTTACGTCAAATTTAGATAACTTATGTTTAAATTCCATAGTACAATTTACTGCTCTTATCGTGGTGGTCTGTTGTAAGCCGTTAAAATACTCATATTTTACATGAAGCAAGCGCAAAGTTAGTGATAAATTAAATATAACAGGCCATATTCGAAGTTTTTCCGTCGGAATTTCAATTTTTCGTGTCATAATCATTACTTTTGTCATAAAAGATATACGATCACATGAAAAAATTTTTATTTCTTTTCCTGCTGCTGTTTTGCGGTGCTTCTGCCGTTAGCGGTCAATGGCAGGAGATTCGCCGGAACTTAGAAACCACCCCTGTGCATTTTTGTCCGAATCCGCTCTGGTTCTGGAACGATACGAAAGTTGAAAAGGACGAACTGGTAAAACAGGTCCGGCTGTCTAAGGATGCCGGGTACGGAGGGTTAAGCATACTGCCTTTCGGAAAAAATTTTAAACCCGAATATCTTTCCGAAGATTATTTTGACGTGTACCGTACCTGTGTCGAAGAAGCAACGCCGACTGATAATAGTTCCGGTTAACTCCTATCCTGCGGTTTCCTTCTGCTTGAGCATAGCGGGGGAACCTGTTCGTTAATATGCTTTTCCCTGCAAAAAAACTTTTTTCATTTCAAA
>JAIRRS010000040.1 GCA_031255855.1 Tannerellaceae bacterium
AGCCGCATGCCGCGGTTTGAAACCTCCTCCTGTAAGGCGGTTCCGAGGGGCCTACCCTCATCTCTCACGAAGCATCGAACTACCGTTATTCAGGCGGATAGTTCGTTCGTGGCACACTACACCTTTACTCCCCCGACAAGCCCCAGTACTGCACCGATAGCGTAAATCAACTTCGTTATCGGGTCGAAATAACTGGAAACCATACTGGTGGCATCATTGATACCCGCCATACCATTACCTTGTGCGAATGTGTTTGCTGCCAGAAGAACCATAGCAGCCAAAGCGAAGAACTTCTTTTGAACTTTTATTTTTTTAGACATAAAAATGTTTTTTAAGCCAGGGAGAAGGGGGGAACTTCCTTTTTTACACCCCCTATCTCCGAGACATGGTTTAACTTGAAATAATTTGTGGATAATTTTGGAATGGTGCCTTTCTGTTTGTTTCCGGGGTGAATAGTCCCGGTATGAAAAACGCCGTTTCCTTTGTTGCGTTTTTATGAAGGACGCACAACCTCATTTACGAATAATTACTTTTTCATTTTTACCTCCTTTCCTTTTATGATATATTTTCAACACTAAAATTCTTAAACTCATCGGAGTCATATATTTTTTGTTTTTTGCAACTTACTTTTGACTGCCGGTTCTGTTCTTCTGCCAGTTTTTCATCGTACCGGTCTATCAACTCCGTAATCCGCTTGGCATATTCGTTTCTACTCTCCTGTATGGATATAACCAGTTGGGTGTATTTGTTTTCGGATAATACCCGTCCGGCAACGTCTTCTTCCGATTGACTGATGCTATTAGGATTTTTTATCGCCTTGGCTGTTGTTCCCAACTCATTAAAAGTAATCCCACTTGCATCTTCATCCGGCATGTTTCCGATTCCAAGGTCTTCTGCTTCTTCTTCCCTGTTCAAATCAACATTGGAAACGTTTTCGCCTTCCTCCGGAACTTCAATGCCTTCGCCTGTCTCACAATTGACATTTTCATCCTCTTGATTTTTCGTTTCGGGAACAAATGTAGGCTCTTTTTCCACCCGATTTCCGGTTTCCAAATTCGTGGCAGCATTAGGCAGTGGTTGGCTTAGAACAAATTTGGGTTTTCCTAAAATGGAGGGTAATTTTTCTTGTTTTTCTACTTTTTCGACAGTCTTATTCTCTTCCTTTTTTTCTTCGCCTCCTATCCGGATGTAGATTCCTCGTTTTAGCAGTTTATTCAAGTAAGGATAAACATAAAAGATAACGAGTAACAGTATTGCTGTATAGACAACCAGTATCAGCATGAATTTATATATATCAATCATATTGTTATTTTATGAGTTTATCCATTGACTTACAATAAAGTTCGTTTATTTCCTCCTTATGGTCTTGAAGGTGCTGCTGTAGAATAGTATCAATATATGCCCCGATACTAAGCCCTCTTTGACCGAGCCGATGAACTATGTTCGCAATAATTTCCTGTGTATCCCTACTGATATATACACACTGCCTTGTTTTTAACTCTCTGGATTGAAGAAACTCTTCTTCATATTCTGCTACTCTTACAAAATCTTCTTGATTATTCATTGCCGTTATTGTTTACTATTTTAAAAATATCTTTTTCTTCCTGATAATAGATGGATCTTAACTCATCTGCATGATCTTTAATATGTTCCAACATGACAGTATCTATAAATACGCCTACTGTCAGATTTCTAACATCAAGTTTTTTGACAATCTTAGCTATAAATTCATGTACATCCTGACTGATATAGACACTTTGGCGTTGTTTCAGCACTCTGGGTTTTAAGAAGGCATCAAGGTATTCGCCGTTTTTCTTTTTCTTATAGGTACGTTTCGGGGTTATCTCTTTTTCTTCCGGTTCTTCCGCTTCCTGAACGACATCTTCTCTTTTGGGCGTTTCCTGAACAGGAGGTACCGTATTTTCCTTGGATGGTAAAGCCGAAGGTGTTGCCCGTCCGTCAAGAATAGCCAGCAATTCTTTTTCGTCTATATCATCCACTTTTTTTATTCCGTCACTCCGTTTAGCCATATCCTTACTGTTTTAAGTGTATTAATTCTTCTATTTCATCGGCAAGCAAGTCGAACTTGCTACCTCTTATCAATCTTTTATCAATAGGGAAAAGCGTACTGCGAAATATCGGAGCGATCATTTCTGTCATCTCATGTCGGTAGCGTTTGGTATCCGGCAAGGAGTTTTTCAATATGGACAAGCCGAGTTCCCCGATCCCATCTTCATAAACTTTGTATAAATCGGATTTCTCACGGGCATCAACCATGTTCCATAAAAGGTAAAGTCCCTGCAACTGACTTTTGCCTGTACTTATTATGCTGTCATTTATGATGCCTGCAAACTCCAAGGTGGATTGTAAAACCATCCTGTCGGCTGATATGGGAGAAAAAATATAATCCAGTGAAGCCAATGTTTGGAGTATTCCCTCACTATTCAATGTTCCCGGCAAGTCGAAGAATATTACATCCGGTGCATTGTCCCCGATATATTCGTCAATCATCTTTTTTGCCCCTTCTATTGCATTGGGTGCAGGGGTACGGTCAACCGGATAGTTTCTTTTTCCGATAGTCTTGAATTGTAAAAAGGACTTTTCTTTGTAATAGGGTATTTTACTGGCAATTTCCTTATCCCTCTCCCGCATTTTATAAACGCTGTACTGGGGATAGTCACAGTCAATGACCCCGACATTATACCCTTTTACATAATGAAAATAACTCGCCATAAGTACCGTTAAGGTACTCTTTCCTATTCCTCCCTTTTGGGTGGAAAACGCAACCAATAATGTTTTCTTTTCCATGTTGTTAAATCTTTATTTTTATGAAACATTTGTTTTTTATTGAAATAGGAAAATGAAGGTGTATTTTTTTACTTTGCTGTTTTTTTGTTTTAATGCTGATTTTTTTCTCTATTTTATTGCTCTTATACATCTTTGCTTTTTTGTGGATTTACAAAATCTGAGAAGTAGTCTTTTTTATCATTCCTTTTTTATTTCTGTAATTCTGTAAATCTGTAAAATGGTACTCCATTATATGAGTATGGATATACCGAAATACATAGGAAAAAAAGCGTTTACCTAATGACCGACTTATCCACTTATTCAAAAAACGACTTTGATAAACCAGTCGAACAATCAAACAGCGAAACAGCAAACCAATGAAACAGCATAACAGTCGAACCGTATTTTTTCGGCAAACAACTTTTTTATTTCAGCATTATTAAAAATTTTCAATTCAGTAAGAAAACAACTCTTTGCGTCCCTATTTCTTCGACAAAGTAAATACATGATTTTATACAATATTAATAATCAGGCTCCTGTGGTAGTGGTTGGCACTCCATTGGTAGTGTATTGCTCTTTTTGAAAGTGGTTTTTCGTTGGAAAAGTTCATTTTTTGACCTCACCAAACAGAAAATTTTGAAAATCCAAAATCAATTTTTGATTTCATTTTTCATATTTATGACAGCAAATTTCATCCTGAAATTTGCCTATTTCCTTACTCTAAGTTTTGAGAGTTCCAATTCCCGTTTCCGTACTCCCGTTTTCACTCTGTTTCGGACATAACCTTTCCGTTTTCACTCCCTGTTATGGCAAAAAAAGATGTACTTTTTTTGAGTGGTAGTATTTGGCAGTGGTTGGCTTATGTTTGAGATATTCGCTTTATTTTCAATATATTTAACTTTGCGGCGGAATATTTTGCTCTCCTGAAACTTACTTTTTATAAGCTGTAAGTTAGCCCCAAATCCGCACGAGGAACGAGGGAGGATTTTGATGTTCATTGGAACATGGCAAGGTATGTTTTGCGCAGCTTGAAATAAATTTCAGCATCTCAAAACACCTTGCCCCTAAAGGGGAGAGAATTATTCCGAAGTCATAATTCATTAACAATTTTCAAAAAGATTTCCCTATGAGTGAAACAAGAAAAAGGAAGGTCGGCAGGCTTCCTAAAAAAGACCCTGCCGTTTTCAGGTACACCATTAGCCTGAATGCTGTACAGCATGACAAGTTCCTCTCACTCTTTGAGCAGTCGAGGCAGAAGGTAAAGGCTCATTTTATTACTGCCTGCATTTTCGGCAAGCCTGTAAAAGTGGTGCAGATTGATAAAGGGATGCAGGATTACTACATGCGCCTGACCACTTTTTACGGACAGTTTCGTGCGATTGGCACGAACTACAACCAAATTGTAAAAGCCTTGAAGTCCAATTTTTCGGAGAAAAAAGCGATGGCTTTACTCTATAAATTGGAAAAAGCAACGATTGAACTGGTCGAATTGCAACGGAAAATCTCTACCCAAATCGAAGGTTTTGAACGTAAATATGCTGGATCATGGTTGCAAAAATAAGCACAGGAAGTAACCTTTTCGGCACATTATTATACAATAATCAAAAGGTTGAGAACGATGTTGCCAAGATTCTACACTCCAATAAAGTGATGCAGGATAAGAACGGGGAACACAATATGTTTCTCTGCAACCAATCATTTGCGCCTTTTCTTGCAGCCAATCAAAAAACGGAAAACCCGATTGTACATATATCTATTAACCCGCATCCCGATGATGTGCTGGCAGACGAACAGTTTCAGGAAATTGCCGACGAGTATATGCAGAAAATGGGATTTGGAGAACAACCCTATCTCGTATTTAAGCATGAGGATTTGGAGCGGAAGCATATACATATCGTAACGGTCAATGTGGACGAAGCAGGACATAAGATAGATGACTACAATAACTTCCACCGCTCCAAGAAGATTACAACGGAATTGGAAGAAAAGTATAAGCTGCATCCCGCCGACAAGTTGAATTATTCGGAAGAAGTGCCACGATTGAAAAAGGTCGATTATGAAACCGGCAATGTAAAAAAGCAGATTTCCAATAATGTAAAAGCCCTGATACAGTCCTATCGCTTCTCATCCCTGAATGAATACAAGGCTTTGCTTTCCCTGTATAATATCGGTGTCGAAGAAGTCAGCGGGGAAGCCCGCAATAAACCTTATCGCGGATTGGTTTATTCTGCCCTTGACAGCGAAGGAAACAAGGTCGGTAGCCCTATTAAATCTTCATCCATTGCACGAAGTGTCGGGCATGCCGCATTAGCAAAAAGGGTTGCCTCTTCAGTAAAATTAATCAAGGAAAAGCAACTAACCGGACACACAAAGGAAGTCCTCGATATGGCTATCAAGAATTATAGCAACCGTCCATCTTTTGAAAAGGAACTTTTACAAAATGGAGTCAGCGTCTTGTTCCGCCAGAACGAAGAAGGACGAATTTACGGAGCAACATTCATTGACCACGAAACCCGCACGGTACTTAACGGATCAAAAATCGGCAAGGACTATTCCGCCAACGTATTTCATAATCTATTCCAAACAAGTGTTGAAGATGAGCCTTTGCGCACAAACATTGAAACGGAGAACAGGCAGGAAATCCTATTGGAAATGCCGATTGAGAAACCGGAGGATGCACCCGAAAAACAAGACGAAAAAGGAATGTACACTTCCGAAAATACGGGGAGACAACAAAGCGAAGATAATGCCTCTATGAGCATGTCCCCTTCATTGTTAGAACAACACGGAACAGACTACGAGGCAGAAGCCTTTGCCAGAAAGAAAGAAGCGGAAGCCAAACGCCGCAAGCGTCGGGAAAGACGTATGTAATTAATCTACACCTGTTTATTCATTTTAAAAATAATTTTTATGCAAAACGAAGATGATTTGAGAGGACTCGCCAAAGTAATGGAGTTTATGCGAGCCATTAGTATTTTATTTGTGATTATCCACATTTATTGGTTCTGTTACGAGTATATCCGTGAGCTGAACTTTAACCTGTCGATAGTGGATAAGATACTGTTGAACTTTAACCGGACGGCAGGGCTTTTCTCCAATGTATTATGGACAAAGCTGTTTGCTGTGGTATTTATGGGATTGTCCTGCTTGGGCACTAAGGGAGTAAAGGAAGAAAAAATAACATGGACGAAGATTTCCGTATTCGGGATTTTCGGTTTTATCCTGTTCTTCCTTAATTGGTGGGTACTGGACTTGTTTCTTCCTCTTGTGGCAAATACAGCCTTGTACATTTTCAGTTTGTCGTTGGGATATATCTGTATGCTAATAGCTGGCTTATGGATGAGCCGCTTATTGAAAAACCGCATGATGGATGACGTTTTTAACAACGAGAATGAGTCTTTTATGCAGGAAACGAGGCTTTTAGAGAATGAATATTCGGTCAATTTGCCCACTCGTTTTTTCTACAAGAAAAAATGGAACAAAGGCTGGATAAACGTAGTAAATCCGTTCCGTGCCTGCATCGTATTAGGCACACCAGGCTCAGGCAAATCTTATGCAGTCGTAAACAACTTTATCAAACAACAAATCGCCAAAGGATTCTCGCAATACATCTACGATTACAAGTATCCCGACCTTTCCACAATCGCATATAACACATTATTAAACAATCGAAAATCCTATAAAGTAGAGCCAAAATTTTACGTTATCAATTTCGACAATCCCGCCGGAAGTCATCGTTGCAACCCAATTAATCCAGACTTCATGACCGACATTTCGGATGCTTATGAATCCGCCTACACCATTATGCTCAATCTCAATAAAACGTGGATTACCAAACAAGGCGACTTCTTTGTAGAATCCCCGATAATCTTGCTGGCGGCTATTATCTGGTACCTCAAAATCTACGAAAACGGCAAATACTGTACATTCCCGCATGCCATTGAGTTCCTGAATAAGAAGTACACGGATATTTTCCCCATTCTGACCTCTTATCCTCAACTCGAAAACTATCTTTCGCCCTTTATGGATGCGTGGCAGGCAGGCGCGGCTGACCAGCTCCAAGTGCGCCCGTAAGGGTACATAATAAATATAGCTTTGGCAAGCTATTAGGTTCGCGTTCTTTGAAAAAATAACCTATCATCACCCGACTTATCCGTCAACTAAAGACGACGGGGAGT